>JAFLEE010000004.1 GCA_017302015.1 Spirochaetota bacterium
GGCCACGCCCGCCGCCTTGGGGGCGGTGCCGATCGCCGCCGCGGGGGCCGTGATCGTGGGAGGGGCGCTCTTCGCGGCGGTCCTCGCCGTCTTTCATCGCGAACGGGAACCGGGTTTCGCGGGGGATGGCGTGCTTGAGCACGGATTCGACGCCCTCGAGAAGCGCCAAATCGCGGGGGCCGAGGAACGAGAGGGCGGTACCCGTGTAGCCGGCGCGGCCGGTTCGGCCGATGCGGTGGATGTATTCCTCGGGGTTATTGGGGAGATCGTAATTGACCACGAGTTCGACCTGGGGGATATCGATC
Organism: Spirochaetota bacterium; assembly: GCA_017302015.1. Classification (GTDB taxonomy): domain Bacteria; phylum Spirochaetota; class UBA12135; order COTS27; family JAFLEE01; genus JAFLEE01. Next base: position 306 of record JAFLEE010000004.1, read on the forward strand.
CCCCGGGCGGCGACATCGGTGCCCAGGAGGGTTTTGAGGCGCCCTTCGCGCAGGTCGGAGATGGCCCTGTTTCGCTGTTCCTGGGTCTTGCCGGAGTGGATGCCCGTGCATTCCATGAGGCCGTACTTGCGCAATTCGGTGGAGAAGTGGATGACGTCCTTGATGGTGTTGAAGAAGACGATGGTTTTGCCCTGGTGCATGCGAAGCACAGAGACGAGGGCCTCGAGCTTCCGGCCGGGCGCCACGGGGACGACGAAATGGCTGATGGTATCGGCGGGGGAGAGTTCCTTGCCGACGACGAGTTTCAGGTAGTCCTTGGCGTACTTCTCGGCGACGCGGATCACCTCGGGCATGAGCGTGGCCGTGAAGAGGAGCGTCTGCTGTGTGCCGGGGAGTTCCTTGTGGATCTTGAGGAGTTCTTCTTCGAACCCCATGTCGAGCATGCGGTCGGCCTCATCGAGGACCACGTAGTCGGTGTAATTGAGCCAGACCAGGCCCTGCCCGATCATGTCGCAGAGGCGCCCGGGCGTGGCGACCAGGATCGGCGGGTACTGCCGCAGGGCCTGCTTCTGGAGGCTCATGTCGGTGCCCCCGATGACGAGGCCGGCCGTGAGGCCGACGTTGGCGAAGAAGGGCTCCATGGCCTTGTGGGTCTGGATGGCGATCTCGCGGGTCGGGGAGAGGATGAGGGCCTGGTGGATCTCGCCGCGGCGGAGGCGTTGGATCATGGGGATGACGAAGCCGAGGGTCTTACCCGATCCCGTCATGGCCGAAACCATCAGGTTTCGTTTCTCGAGGGCGGGCGGGATGCACGCCTTCTGGACGGGGGTGGCGACGACGAAACCGAGGTCCTTCAGGACGGACTGGATTTCGGGGTCGATGGGCATGTCGGTGAACGGCACCCGCGGTTCGCTCTCTTCGGGGAGGTCGATCTTCTTGGGCTTGAAGAGTTCGAGGAGTTCGGGCAGGACGGCCTCGCCTTGGCCGCGCCTGGGTTCTTCCCGGGGGCGTTCGGGCCGGGGGGCGTCGTGACGCGGCCGCTCGGCGCGGTGAGCTTCTGCGCGGCGGGGATGGTGGTCGGGCCGGCCTTTGGGGCCCTCATGGGGGTGGCTCGGTCGCGCGGACGCGTGGCGCTTCACGGGCGCCGGGGCGTTTTCGCCCCCGTTGAGCCGGGCGACCATCTGGGCCTTGAAGGCCAGGATCGCGGCTTCGCGCTCGAGGTCGGCGCGGCGTTGTTTGGGGGAGTTTCCGAAAATACGGTGGAAGAACCGGCGGATAGATGAAAGCATAGGCCTCGGAGGATGGGCGGCGGGGGCACCGGTCCGGGACGGACCACCTGCCACCGACATGGGCTATTATACCCCTCGGCGGAAGGAGAGGCAATCGAAGGCGGGGGTTCGACCGCCCAGGCCTTCGGGGAGCCTAGGTTGCGTCAGGGGCCTCAGGAGGCGCGCCGACTTGGGTCGGGGGCGTGGCGACCGAGGTCTCGAGGATTCCCTCGGGGAGGATTCGTTTCTTGGCCTTGGCGGGCTTCTTTTTCGTTTGCGTTTTGCGGGCGCTCTTTGCCTTACGGGGAGCGGCCTTCACAGGTTCCGGGGGAAGCGCCCGATCACCGCGGTGGAGCGCCAGAATTTCGAGGATGAGGAGCGGCGTGGCGTCGGCTTGGGCGCCCGTTTGGTTCCAAAATACGAGTGCGGAGGGCTTGCGCTTTCGTGCGATGACCGCCGCCGATCCGAGGAGGCGCTGCCTGCGCAGATCATGGGCGAGGGGGGAATCGGGAGGGATGGGCAACACGGCCTGGGCGTCGGAGGAGAAGGGCGGAAGGAGATCGGGATCGACGGAAACGGTCTTGGGCAGGGCGCGGATCGAACCGACCCCTGTGCGGAGGCGCGCGAGTTTCTTGTCCGAAAAGAGGTAGAGCGCTCCGCGATTGCCGCCGCTCGTGCGCCGCAGGAGTTCTAGCGCGCCGGTTTCCGCGGCCTTACGGGTAGTGAATGCTTCCCGGAGGTGGGCGAGGAGGTCGAGGATACGCGCGGCTTGGGTTTCGATGCCCTCTTTCATCGCCGCGATCTCGTCGGGCCGGATGGAAAGCAGGGCTTTTTGGACGGTGCCCTTGGAATCGCGGTAATTGCGCTTAACGAATTCCCGGAAGAGGTAGTCCCGCGACTTATGGTGCAGGCCCATGTCAAATCCCCAGTCGATTCACCAGGGCGATATAACGGTCGTAATAGCGGCTTTCGGCGAACTCTCGGATGCTCTCTTCGGGGAGTTTCTCGAGGAGCGTATCGAGGTACTTCAGCAGGTCGTAGAGTTCGCGGTCTTCCACACGCGGGGCGCGCGGGGCGCGCTGGGCGGGCACGCTGGAGGGTTTGGTGGGGCTTTTCGCTTCGGCCTCGCGGAGTTCCTGCGCCGTGATGCGGCCGTCCCAACCCTCGACGGGGGCTTCGAGGATCGGGGTCTCGGGAGGCCGGGTGGCCTGATGGACCTCATCGAGATCGATCGCCTCGAGGGTCTCTTCGGGAATGGCGTCGTTCTCGGGCAGGTCGGGCGGCGCGGGGATGGCGTGGATCTCATCGAAGGCCGTTTCCGGGGCGGTGGAAGGCTCCTCGAGCGCAGGAGGGGCATCGGCCGACGATTCGCCCTCTGAGGCGGGTTCGGACGGGAGGCCGTCATCGAGGGACGGCAGGTCGTCGGGGAGGGGTTCGAGCGCCTCATCGGCCTCGGAATCGGCCTCGTCGTCCAATTTCGCGATCTGAACCTGGGCATCCTCCATGATTTCGGCCTCGAAGTTCATGGAGTCGGCCATGACGTCCTTTTCGGTCGGGGCCGCCGGTTCTTCGTCTTCCGGGGGAACGGGCTCGAGGTCTTGGGTGATCGAATCGAGTTCCTCGCCGGAGACGCTGACGACCTCGTCATCGCCTTCGGGGCCGCCCAATTCGAGCACCTGGGTTTCGTCGACGTCGGAGAGGATATTGTCGAGTTCGGAATTGGAGAGGGCGATGGTTTCGTCTTCCTCGCCCCCCGCGCCGGGTTTCCCTTCGTCGAGGATTTCGACCTCTTCCAAGTCTTCGGCGCCCTTTTCCGCCGGGTTCGGTGAAAGGTCGGGGAGGTCCATATCGTCTAGGGTGGGGAGTTCGTCGGCGGGGTCGGCGTTTTCGAGGACCCCGACCTGGGTTTCTGCGGCATCGGCCGGGTCGGAAGAAAGGTCGGGGAGTTCGATATCCTTGACTTCCTCGGGGGTCGGGAGATCTTCGGGGATCTCGTCTTCGAGGCGGCTTTCGATGGCGCTCTCGGAATCGAGGTCTGCGGCGGGTTCCAGCCCATCGTCGAGGGACGGGAGTTCGGGCTCGTCTTCGGCTCCGTCGATGTCCAAGTCTTCATCGAGGTCGAGGGAGGGGAGTTCCGGGAGGGAATCGGAGAGGGCGTCTTCTTGGGGTTGCCCGTCGCCCTCGGGCTCGTCGAGCGAGGGGAGGTCGTCATCCACCGGACTCTCCAACGAAACCTCGGAGACCTCGGCGCCCCCGAAGAGGTTGTCGAGTTCTCCCTCCGTCAAGGTGACGTTCTCGTCGTCAGGGTTGATATCGGGGCGATCGGGGGAGCTTGCGCTCTTTTTGTCTGCCATCGTGCCACCTGGTTTCGTCGAGCCAGGGAAGTGTCTCCAAGCGGCCGTTTGCGGCGACCTCTGCAGCACGGGCGTCGTCCGCGACGGCTTTGGTCCGCCGGGGGGGCTCCGCTCCGCCTGCGCGCCGTATGAGGTCTGCCACGGAATCGTGCGCCTGGAGGGCGTAGATTCCGGGGTGCCGCACCGGCCCCAGGACTGTCACTTCCTTGTCACGCGCGTGTTCCGGCTTGAAAGGCAATCGGGCGCGGATCGTTTCGGATCCCGTCCAAAGCCCGTGGGCCAGAGCCATCCCTGCAATCAGGCCTCCGCTTCTGAGGGCAAACCCCAGTTTTTCTCCTTTCAGTATCGGCATTCCAACCTGAATTTTGAATCCCGAAGGATTTTTGTCAAATACAGCGTACTTCCCGGGCATCCAGGCCCCCGTGCACGGGAACCCCCAAAACGACGACCCGGCTGCCCGGAGAGAGAAAACGGCGGCAAAACTCGCCCAATTGACGGTCGGCCCGGACCGGGTGGGTGCGGCCTTCGGCACCGCGGACGTGGAATTCGACCGCACGGTGGCCCCGGATGTCGGAAATGATGTCGGGATGGTTTAGGCAAATTCCGTGGATAAGCATGGGTACCTCTGTATCCCTGGATACCCCGAAAAGGCGGAAAAATGGGAATTTTCATGGGTTTTTTATGGGCAGTCGGGGGGGAAATGGCCTATACTTCGAAAAGATGAAGATTCCCCTCAGGCTCCGGGTCGGCCTACAGGTGACCGGATCTTATTTCGGCATTTTTGGGTGGTTGATCGCCGAGTATTTCCGGGATTTGCGGAATTCGGTGAAGAACCCCCTGTCCCATTTTGAGGATGGAATTCGCGATTCCGTTTGGCGGCCGGAAAAATCTCCGACTCTGGTCCTGGAGGACTGGGTGGATCATTTAAGCCAGTGGGAGCGGAACGTGCTCCTCCTCTACTATCACGAGGGGCTCGATTTCGCCCAGATCGGTGCGCGCATCCAGTTGGATCCACGGGAGGTGGCCAAAATCCACGCGAACCTCCTCCATAAAATTCGAGACCTTCGAGCGGAAGAAACCACTGAATCGGTGGTGTGACCCCTGACGCCCAAGGGAATGACCTGATCTGCGCCCCTGCGCGATGGCATCGCCCGTCGCGGCGCCTTGGGGCGTGTAAAAAGCCCGTCGCAGCGACCCGAGGGTGGCGATTCCAACGAATCGCATCGGATTTGAGGCGCTCCTAGCGGTCCTCCCGGCCCACGTAGGGTCGCAGTGTCTTTCCGGTATAGATTTGCCTGGGCCGATTGATGCGGCCGCCCTGATCCAGGAGTTCCTTCCAATTCGAGATCCAACCCGGGGTTCGGCCGATGGCGAACATCACGGTGAACATATCCGCGGGAATGCCGATGGCCCGGAGGAGGATGCCGCTGTAGAAATCCACATTGGGGTAGAGTTTGCGCTCGATGAAGTAGGGATCCTTCAGGGCCAGATCCTCCATCTGCATGGCGACCTCGAGGGATTTGTCGCGGATCCCCACGATCTTGAGCACTTTCTCCACCGAGGCCTTCAGGATGCGGGCCCGGGGATCGAAGTTCTTATAGACCCGGTGGCCGAAGCCGGAGAGTTTGAAGCCGGAACTTTTATCCTTGGCCCGTTCGATGAACTCGCGGGGGTTCTTCCCGGTTTTGACGATCTCATCGAGCATCTGGACGACCTCGACGTTCGCCCCGCCGTGCAGCGGCCCCCAGAGGGCGCAGACCCCCGCCGAGACGGAGGTGAACAGGTTGGTGCGGGCGCTTCCCACGATGCGGACGGTGGAGGTGGAGCAGTTCTGTTCGTGGTCGGCGTGGAGGATCATGAAGAGGTTGAGGGCGCGCTCGATGTCGGGGTGCACTTCGTAGTGGTGGTACGGAATCGAGAACATCATGTGGAGGAAATTGCCGCAGTACTTGTAGTCGGGATGCGGATCGTTGAAAGGGAGGCCCTTGGATTTCCGGTAGGCGAAGGCGGCGATGGTGCGCACTTTGGAGATGATCTTGGCCGAGCCCATGAGGAGTTGGGCCTCGTTCTCGATCTTGAGGAGTTCGGGGTGCTGGCAGGCCATCACGTTGAGCATGGCGGAAAGGATCGCCATGGGGGGGGCGTGCTCGGGGAAGCCCTCGAAGTGGTGGAGAGTATCGGTGTGGAGCATGGCCTGCTCGGTGAGCAGGGCGGAGAAGCCTTCGGCCTGCTCGACCGTCGGGAGTTCGCCGTAGATGAGGAGCCAGGCGGTCTCGATGAAGGTGGAATGCTCGGCCAGTTCCTGGATATCATAGCCGCGGTAGCGCAGGATGCCCTGGTCGCCGTCGATGAACGTGATGGCGCTTTGGCAGGAGCCGGTGTTCCCGTAGCCGTCATCGAGGGTGATGTAGCCGCTTTCCTCGCGCAGTCTACGGATATCGACGGCCTTCTCCCCCTCCGTTCCGGTGAGCACCGGAAGTTCGTAGGTTTTTCCGTCGAGGATGAGGCGGGCGATTTCAGGCATCGGGGGCTCCCGGCCCAAGTTTAAATCAAGGCGGGATTCCCGTCAAAACGGCCGGGTTTTAGAGGAATTTCCAGGTATGCCCCTGGCGGGCCGCCTTAACCTGTTCCGGGGTGCCGGCCGCCACCAATTGGCCCCCTCCGCTCCCACCTTCGGGCCCCAGATCGACGATCCAATCGCAATTCCGGAGGAACTCCCGGTTATGCTCGATGACGATCACGGTGTTGCCCTGCTTGACGAGGCGGTCGAGGATGCGCACCAGCATCTCGGTATCGGCGAGGTGGAGGCCGGTGGAGGGCTCATCCAGGAGGTAGAGGATATCGGTGCGCTGATCGCCGGCGGAGATCTCCTTAGCGAGCTTCAGGCGCTGGAGTTCCCCGCCCGAGAGGTAATTGGTGTTGAGGCCGAGTTGGAGGTAGCCCAGGCCCGCGTCGAGGAGGAACTTCACCCGCTCCCGGATGCGGTCCTGCCCGTCGAAGAAATCGTAGGCCTCCTGGAAGGTCATGGCGAGCACGTCGGCGATCGTCTTCCCCTTATAGTGGACGCCGAGGATCTCCTTGCGGAATCGTTTGCCCCCGCAGGTATCGCAGACGACCTGGACATCGGAGATGAAGTGCATCTCGATCTCGAGGACGCCGGCGCCCTCGCAGGCCGGGCAGCGGCCCCGGGGCGTATTGAAGGAGAAGCTCCCGATATCGAACCCCCGCAGTTTGGCGTCCCGGGTGCGCGAGAACAGGTGGCGCACGGGATCCCAGATCTCGATATAGCTGGCCGCGGTGGAGCGCATGCTCAGGGTGACGGGGGATTGGTCGACGTGGTCGACCTTCACGAAGGGGAGGGTCGTGCGTACTTTGCCGTTCTCGCTGAAGGCGAGTTCCGAGTCGCGGGAAAGGCGGCTGCGACGACCGACGAGGGCCTGGACGCGCGGGGCGAACCAATCCATGAAGGAACTCTTCCCGGAGCCGGAGACCCCGCTGATGCCGATGAAGGCGCCCACGGGCAGGCGCAGGTCGAGTTGACGCAGATTGTTCTGGGTGATGCCGTTGAGGAGCAATTGGGGGCCCCGGGCCAGTTTTTCCCCGTCGAGGCGCTCCCGCCAATGGGCCCGCGTCTGGCCGCCGGCGCCGAGAAAGCGGTGGAAACTCGTCTTGGCCATGGCGGCCCCGTCGAAGGGGCCCGAATACATGACCTCCCCGCCCTTGGAGCCGGCGCCCGGGCCGAGGTCGACGACCCAATCCGAGTTCTGGATCATCCGGGCGTCGTGCTCCACCATGAGCACCGTATTGCCCCGGTCGCGCAGCGCCCGGATGGCCTCGAGGAGTTTCTCCGTTTCATGCTCATGGAGGCCGATCGTCGGCTCGTCGAGGACGTAGATCACGTCCTTCAATTTGTTCCCGATTTGGGTGGAGAGGCGCACCCGTTGGGTCTCGCCGCCGGAGAGGCTGCCCATCGTCCGGTCGAGGGTCAGGTAATGGAGGCCGAGGTAGAGCAGGTGGGTGAGGCGGAAATCGAGTTCCTCGAGCACCTCGCCGACGAGGGAACGGTCGCGGGCGGAGACCGTCTTGTCGAAGCCCCTGAAGAAGTCATGGGCCTCCTGCACGGTCATGGCGGAGACCTCATGGATGGCGCGGCCGCCGACGCGCACCGAGAGGATGGCGGGGGAGAGGCGCCCGCCCTTGCATTCGGGGCAGAGGGCGAGGTCCACGACGTGGACGAAGGCGGGGGCCCACCGCTCGGATTCGGATTTGGCGAACATATCCTCGACGATGGCCGAGAGGCCGCGCCAGGCCCATTTGCCGCCCGCCTGGTAGGCGTCGTGGTCCGCCTTCTCCCCGTAGAGGAGGAATTGCCGTTCGCGGTGGTCGAGGAGTTTCCACGGCGTGGACCAGATGTCGATATTCTGCCGGCGGGCGGCGCGCTTGAGGAGGCCGCCGTAGAATTGCCCCCGGCGGGTGAAGAAGCCGGAGAGGTCCCGGTAGATGGCCCCGCGCAAAAGCGGTTCGTCGGGGTTGGCGATGAACTTCTCCTCGGAGAGGGCGCGGGCGAGGCCGATGCCCTGGCAGCGCGGGCAGGCGCCGAGGTGGTGGTTGAAGGAGAAATGCCTCGGGGTGAGTTCGTCGGTGAAATGGAAATCGCTGTCGAAGGAAGTCCAATGCTCCGAGTACCCCTGGAGTTTGCCGCGTTCGTCCCGGGCGTAGAGGATGCCCTCGCCGAGATCGTAGCCGCGTTCGGCCATCTCCATGAGGCGCGCCCGCTGGGATTCGCCGAGGGTGATCCGGTCGAGGGCGAGGAAGAAGCGCTTGATCTTGGGGAGCCGATCCTTGATCTTCTCGGCGAGGCCCTCCTCGTCCAGGCGGAACAGGGTTCCGTCGATCTCGACGCGCAGATAGCCCTTCTCCCGGAGGGCGGAGAGATAGGGGGGGATGCGTTCGGGCGAATCGAGGATGGAGGGATGAGTGCTCGTGGAATCGTAGAGCGGGGCGAGGAAAAGGAGCGTTTCGTCTCCCCTGGATCGGAGGAGATGCGAGGCGAGCTCCGGGGGCGGGTGGCGGGTGAGGGGCTGGCCCGTGGAGGGATCGTGGAGGATCCCGATGGCGCTCCAGAGCACGCGCAGGCTGTCGAAAATCTCGGTCTGGGTGGCGAGCGTGGAGCGGGGGTTGCGGCTGCCCACCTTCTGGTCGACGGCGATGGTCGGAGACAAGCCGGTGACCTTCTCGGCCTCGGCGCGGGGGATGCGGCCGAGGAAACGTCGAGCGTAGGTGGAGAGGCTCTCGACGTATTTGCGTTGGCCCTCCTGGAAGATCGTCTCGAAGGCGAGGGAGGTCTTGCCGGAGCCGGAAAGCCCCGTGACGGTGATCAACTTATTCTTGGGGAGGTCGAGGTCGATGTGCTTCAGGTTGTGCTTGCGGACTCCCCGGAGGCGGATGGTGCCCGGTACGAAATCGGGGTCGGTGGAGGCGATGGGCGCGCTCGCTTCCGAATGGTCGGAGAGTTCCCGCAGCAGTTCTTTGGCGCGCGCGCCGCGATAATGGCCGGCCAGGCGCCGCTGGTGGCGTTCGAGGTGGACCTTGAGCTCGAGGCCGGTGGGGCTGTTTCCCCGGGCCAGTTTTTCGGGGGTGCATTCCGCCAACACGCGGCCGCCGGATTCCCCCCCGCCGGGGCCGAGTTCGATGAGGTGATCTGCGCTCTTGATCACGTCGAGATTGTGCTCGATGACCACCACGGTATTCCCCTGGTCGACCAGGGATTGGAGCGCCTCGAGGAGCTTCCGGATATCGTCGAAATGGAGGCCGGTGGTGGGCTCGTCCAGCACGTAGACCGTCCGTCCGGTGGCCCGCTTCCCCAGTTCGGAGGCGATCTTGATCCTTTGGGCCTCTCCGCCGGAGAGCGTGGTCGAGGGCTGGCCGATCTTCACGTAGCCCATGCCGAGATCGTTGAGGAGCTTCAAGACGCGCTGGAGTTTGGGGATGTCCTGGAAAAAGGCGAGGGCCTCCTCGCATGTGAGGTCGAGGACTTGGTGGATGTTCTTGCCTTTATAGTGGATATCGAGGGTGGCCGCGTTGAAGCGCTTGCCGTCGCACGTTTCGCAGACCACCTCGGCGTCGCCGAAGAGCTGCATGTCGACCACATTGACCCCGCCTCCGCCGCATTCTTCGCAGCGGCCGCCCTTGACGTTGAAGGAGAAGCGGCCCTTCTCGTAGCCCCGCACGCGGCTTTCGGGAACTTGGGAAAAGAGGTCGCGGATGAAATCCATGAGCCCCGTGTAGGTGGCCGGGTTGCTGCGCGGCGTGCGCCCGATCGGGCGTTGGTCGAGTTCGATCACCTTGTCGATGTGCTCGAGACCCCGGAGGTCCCAGGGAGAGCTGCGGTCTTCCAACAGGTCGACCAGGCCGTTGCGGAGGATATCCAATACCAGGCTGCTTTTGCCGGAACCGGAGACGCCGGTGACGCAGGTAAAGACGCCGATGGGAAAATCGACGCTCACCTCCTTGAGGTTATTTTTGCTGGCCTTCACCACCGAGAGGTATTTCCCGTCCCGGGCCTTTCGACGCGCATCCGGCAATGGAATAAGGCGTTCCCCGACGAGGTATTCCCGGGTGATGGAGGTGACCGGTCTCCCTTGCGATCCCTTCGCCTTTGCCCCATTGCCCCGGTTCGGCCCATCGGTGAGCAGGAGGGCCGGAGGGCCGTTGAAGACGACCTGACCGCCGTGTACGCCCGCGGCAGGGCCGATGTCGACGAGATGGTCGGCGGAGAGCATGGTTTCCTCGTCATGCTCGATGACATGGACCGTATTGCCCCGATCACGCAGGGTGCGCAGGGTTCGGATGAGTTTTTTATTGTCGCTTTGGTGCAGACCGATGGAGGGCTCATCGAGGATATAGAGGCAGCCTTCCAAGCCGCTGCCGACCTGGCTGGCGAGGCGGATGCGCTGGGCTTCCCCCCCGGAGAGGGTATTAGCGCGCCGCGAGAGGGTGAGGTAATCGAGGCCCACGTTGACGAGGAATCCCAAGCGTTCCCGGATCTCGCGCAGGATCGGATCGGCGATGGGCTTCTGGTTCTCCGGGAACGAGAGGGCGTTGAACCAGGACAGTAGTTTGACGATCTGACGGTCGGCCAAGTCGGAAATTTTGTGTCCCTGGAAAAGGACGTTCCGCGAGACGGCGTTCAGCCGCTTGCCCCCGCATTCGGGGCAATCGTAGATGCGCATGTAGCGCTCTAGGAGCCCGATATTGTACTTCTCGTAGAGCCATTGGAGGGTCTCCACGATGGAAAAAGTCTCGCCGTCCTTTTCCCGACCCTTCCCGGTGAAAAGGCGGTCGCGCAGGGGCTTCGGCAATTTCTTCCAGGGGGTTTTCGGGTCCGCCTTCCATTTTTTGAGGATCCGCGTGATCTCCGCGCGGCCCGAGCCCATGAAGAGCACGTGCCCCTCGGGGTTGAGTACGGCGAGCGCCCCGTCGAAAATGGGGGCGTGCTCGTCGCGGACCATCCGGGCTTCGTCGAACTCCTGCTTGATGCCGAGGCCGTCGCAGGAGGGGCACGCGCCCTGGGGAACGTTGAAGGAGAAGAGCCGGGGTTCGAGTTCGGGGACCGAAAAGCCGCATGTGGCGCAACTGCGCGCGGTGCCGAAGAGGCGATAGCGGATTTTCTGGTCCCGGTCGGATTGAAGGAGCATCTTGCTCTTCGTTTTGCGGCTGCGGCCTTCCGCCTCCTGAGGAGCTCCCCCTTCCGGGGCTTCCTCTTCACGCTCGTGGAGGGCGACCGACACGATCCCCTGGGAGAGCGACAGCGCCTTGTGCACGGCATCGTCGAGGCGGCCGCGGCTATCGGGCTGCAATTTGAGGCGGTCGATGACCACCTCGATCGTGTGCTTCTCGTAGCGCCCGAGGAGCATCTTCTTCCTCGATTCCTCGTCATCGAGGCGGTGGACCGTGCCATCGACGCGCACGCGTAGGAATCCCTTGGCTTCGATTTCCTCGAGTTCCTTCCGGTACTCGCCCTTGCGTTCCCGGACGACGGGGGCCATCACGAGCACCGCCTCCCCCAGATAATCCCGCAGGATGTGGTCAGTGATGGATTCCGCGTTCTGTCCCTGGATGGGGCCGTGGCCCTTCGGGCAATGGGGCACGCCGAGTCGCGCGTAGAGGAGCCGCATGAAGTCCCAGACTTCGGTCACGGTGCCCACGGTGGAGCGTGGATTGCGTCCCGCGGTCTTCTGGTCGATGCAGATGGTGGGGGAGAGGCCCTCGATGAGGTCGACGGAGGGGCGCTCCATGCGCCCCATGAACTGGCGTGCGTAGGCGGAGAGGCTCGCGAGGTAGCGGCGTTGGCCTTCCTTGAAGATGGTATCGAAGGCGAGGGAGGATTTCCCCGAGCCGGAAATACCGGTGATCACGGCGAGTACGTGCCGCGGGATCTCGAGGGAAATGTTTTTCAGGTTGTGCTCGTGGGCGTTATGAACGACGAGCATCCCGGCTTCCGGGCTACGGTCTTTTTTCGATTTCACGGCGCTACTATTTGGCATCGGGGGAGTGGGGGAATCCGTTTAGGCTCCCGTGGTGAAGATACCCCTTCCGGCACACGAGGACAAGCCGGAAAATCCGGGTTTCCTCGGCGTTGGGGAAGGGTTTCAGGCGGGGTTGGCGAGCGCGGCCTTGAAGTATGGAATGGTGCGGCGGAGGCCCTCGTCTAGGGGAATGCGGGGTTCCCAACTGAGTTCCTTCCGCGCCAGGGAGATGTCGGGTCGGCGCATCTTCGGGTCGTCCTGGGGGAGGGGCTTCCAGACGATCCGGGAGGACGAACCGGTGAGGGCCAGTACCTTCTGCGCGAGTTCGATCATGGTGAACTCGCCCGGGTTCCCGAGGTTCACGGGGCCGATAAATGGGCGGGTATTCTCCATCATGCGCACGATGCCGTCCACCAGGTCGTCGACGAAGCAGAAGGAACGCGTCTGCTTGCCGTCCCCGAAGAGCGTGAGGTCTTGGTTGGAGATCGCTTGGCAGATGAGGTTGGAGACCACCCGCCCGTCATCCGGGCGCATGTTGGGGCCGTAGGTATTGAAGATCCGGATGATCCTCAGATCAACGCCGCGGCCGCGGTGGTAATCCATGGCGAGGGTCTCGGCGCCCCGTTTCCCCTCGTCGTAGCAGGCGCGGATGCCGATGGGGTTGACGTGCCCCCAGTAGGTCTCTTTCTGGGGGTGCTCCAAGGGATCGCCATAGACCTCGGACGTCGAGGCGATGAGGAGGCGGGCCCCGTTGGCCTTCGCGAGTTCGAGGAGGTTCATCGTCCCGATGACCGCCGTGCGGAACGTCTTGACAGGATCGGCCTGGTAGTGGGGCGGGGAGGCCGGGCAGGCGAAGTGATAGATGCGCTCGCAGGGGAGACGCAGGGGTTCCTCGATGTCATGGCGCACGAACTCGAGGCGGCCTCCGGCGGCCGCATCGGCGAACAAAGGCGCGAGGTTCTTCTCGCGTCCCGTGTGGAGGTTGTCGACCACCGTCACGTGGTGGCCTTCGCCCAGGAGGCGCGCACAGAGATTGCTGCCGATGAATCCCGCTCCGCCGGCGACCATGATTCGTTTCATGGCCAAATTGTAGCACGACGTTCAGCGGGTTTGCTGGCCCTGTTGGCGGAGCACGGGCGGGATGAAATTCTCCCGCCAAGCGGGAATGGAGGTGTTGAAGCCCTTGGGACGGTATTCGGGCTTGAGGTTGATGTCGAAAGAAACCCTCTGGTCGAAATAATACCCCCTCACGGCTCCGGTATTGGCCAGGGGCACCGGGATGATCTCATAGGTCAGGCTCAGCAGCCAACTCTCAAGATCGTGGGTGGCGGCGATACGGACGCTATTCATTTTGATGTGGCCCCGCTGTAGGCCTTCCTGGCCCCGAAACCCCGCGCTGTCAAGGAGATCGTCGAAGAAGTTGATGGACGGGACGCCGAAAGCGGCCGCCTTTTCGGGGAGGTACTGCCACGCGTAGAGATTATTGGCGGAATCCAGGCTGAAACTCAGGTCGAGCCAACGGAACAGCGTGGCGCTCATGGCGAATTTGATGGTCAAAGAATCCTGGGTTTGGGTGGCCAGTTCCGAAAAGACGCTCCAACCGAGGGTCGCCTGGATATTTCCGAACCGGAAAAGGCGGCCGGCCCGGTTGGTGGTCGGGGACCAATTGAATCCCAGGCTCCAGACCTGGTTGCGGATCTGGCCGAGGAAGGATTTGGTCCCGCGATCGAAGAACGAAATGGGGAGGGACCAGGTCAATTTGAGCAGATTCTTCCAGCTGAGGTCAGCGAGGTAATTCCCGTCGAAACTCGAGACGCGTTCCGGGCTCCACAGGGACACGTTGGTCCCCCCGGAGGCGCTCAGATTCTCCAGGAGGTCGTAATTGAGCCCCAAGTTGAATTGGTGGCCGAAATCGAGGTACGGGACGTAAAACAGCCCGTACCCCTTTTGGCTCAAGGAAAAACTGGCGCTCGCGCCGTGGGAGAGCACATTGGTGAAGGTCGGGGTCACCACGGATTCGTTGATGGGGCCGTAGGCTTGGAAGGCCCAATTGAACCCGAGGGTGGCCACCGGCAGCATGCTGCGGTAGTCCCAGGAATTATTCCAGAGGGACTTCACCGAAGCGGAGGGGAAATTGAAGACCAGCCCGGTCCCGAGGACGAGGTTGAGCCGCGTGTTCAACTCGTTCGCGCTGCGGTAATCGAAGCCGAGTTCCTCCCCGCCCCAAACTTTTTTCAGGTTGAGGTTGACGCTGGGCGTCAGGCTAAAGTCGAGGGCCTTGAGTTCTTTGCCGCCGGGCGTTTGGGTGACCGTGATCGGCCGCGAAAGGGAAACGCTGGCGTTGAACGTATTGTTGTGAAATTGGAACTGGAAGTTGGAGGTATTGTAATAGTCGATGAGCGTGTACCCGGCGCTGAACGCGTAGCCGATATTGAGCGCCGGTCGCTTCCCGTGGTTGGTCGACGGCGGATCGATGGCGCCGGAAAGGCGGAATTGGATGTCGGGCAATTGGATGGTGGAGAGGTGGGTCTCCCATCGCTTCGGGTCGTAGGGGTTCAGCACGGAGAGGTTCTCGGCGTTGAGGTACCCCCAAAGGGCCCCGAACGAGACGCTCACATTGGGCGCCGAGAGCGTGTAGGAGAGGTTCAGTTTCCGGTTATCGCTGGCCACGGGTACATAGCGCCCCTCGATCACCTGGTCTCGTAGGACGCTGAGCACGTCCAGCGAGGGGAGCGAACGTTCCAGGTTGTCGCTGAAAAAGGGATCGGAGGTGATGTAGAAATTCCCCTCCAAGCGGCTGGAGACGCCCTTGGCGGCGAGGGAAGGATCCATGAGGTTGAGGCCGAGCGTGGAATCGAATTTCCCCCGGAAACGGGGAGTGCGGCTGTACTGGTCCCCGATGAAGGAGGTGTTGACCAGGGTGGGCGCGTAATCGTTGATATACGCGTTATCGTAGTACATCGCTCCGGCCATGGCCACCCGGTACTGGACGGCGGCGGAACCCCCGGCGTTCGCCAGACTGGCGTAGGATCCGAGTTTCTCGAAAAAATTGACCTTGACCGCGATTTCCCCCAATCCGGGTACCCGAACGCCGGCGCTGTTGAGGAGATAGTAGCCCTCCCGCGCCGTATGGCCGGTGGCGAGCGTGATGCTCGTGCTGAGGGGATCCTGGAAGACGAACGGGAACCAGAAGAAGGGCGCGTTATGGACGAAAAACGAGATGTCGCTGACATAATAGGCGTCGCGGCGAGGATTGATGAGGTGGCCGACCTGGATGAAAAAATGGGGGCGCGCGTTGGTCTCGACGGTGATCTGGGCCCGTTCGACGGAGAATTGGGAGGGGCCGTTGATCTTGAAGATTTCCCCCTTGAATTGGAAGCCTTCGATGGCGCCGCTGGCCCCGAAAAAGGCGCCTTGTTGGTTGCTGAGATTGATCCACAGGCGATCTCCACGGAGGGTCATCCCCTGGCTGACGAGGCGCACATCGCCTTCGGCGACCAGGTCCCGCGTCTCGGTATTGAGGGTCACGGCGGAAGCGCTGAGGGTGACCCCCCCCACCAGGGCTTCGACCTGGCCCCGGACACGGATGAGGTTTTCCTTGTGCCCGCCCACGGTCACCTCGACGGATTCCAGGACGTCGGCGCGGCGCAGCACCGTTGCGCCCGCGATGCCCCCATCCCCCAGGGGCGTGGCGCCGAAACTCGCCCGGGGAGGGGCTTGGGGCGCGAGGCGCTCCAGGATGCGGCGCCGGAGGTCTTCGTAGGTATTTGTGTTGGTGGCCGTCGGGGGCGCCAAGTTGAGGGCCGCCGCGAGGGATAAAAGAACCGGACCGTCCCCATTTTTCGCCAGCGCCCAGAGAAGCGGGCCGGGTTCTACCGGGAGATTGGTGACCACAGGAATCGATAGATTTTCAAAAAACCAGACCCCCTTCTCGGCCAAGCGGTCGAAGGGAACTTCCGAGATGATCATCCCGTTCGTAAACCAGCGGATGGCCTGATTGGTGGACGCGGCGTTCGAGGAACCGGTGGCCTCAATCCGGTTGCTTCCGGGGTTCGCCAAGGAGGCGCGGGGAGCCGAGTTGGTAAAGACGGTCAGCGCCGTGGACGAAGGCGCCGCCTTGGCGGGAGCTGCCTGCAGGGCCCCGAGAAAGAAGAGCCATAAAATCAGGTGACTCGGCCTCACGGCGGGCTCAGGATCGTTCCCGAAGCACGGTATGGCAGCCTCGGGAGACGCGATTTTTCAGGGCGCTATTGGTGATGAGGAGGGCGGCCTGGATCGCATTCCGCAATTCGAGCATCTCACGGTGGACCTTCACGTTCCAGTAGAAATGATCCACCTGGTTCTTGAGGTCCTTGAGGGTTTCGAGGGCGCGCTTCATGCGGCTGCGGGTGCGCAGGATGCCCACGTAGTTCCACATCGTGTTCTTGAGCGTCATCCAATCTTGGCGGACGAGGATCGGATCGTGGGAGGAATGGAGGCCGTGGTCTTCCCAGCCTTGGATCGATTTCTCGAAGGGTCGCGCGAGGAAATCGGAGCGGCACAGGTGGGCGGCGACGCGGCGGCCGAACACCACCCCTTCCAGGAGCGAGGTGGAAGCCAGGCGATTGGCGCCGTGCAGGCCGGTGCAGGCGCACTCCCCCACCGCGTAGAGATTGGGGAGGGTGGTTTGCCCGTCCATATCGGTGAGCACGCCGCCGCAGGAAAAATGGAAGGCGGGGGTGACGGGGATGGCTTCCCGCGTGATGTCGATCTTGAACTCGAGGCATTTGCGCAGGATCGTGGGGAAGCGCTTGCGGATGGTCGCGGGGGAGATGCGATCAAGGGAGAGCAGGACGTGTTCGCGTCCCGTGCGCTCGAGTTCGGTGAAGATCGCGCGGCTGACCGTGTCGCGGGGCGCCAGCGAGCCCCGGCGATCGTAGGCCTTGGTGAAGTCCTTCCCGGCATGGTTGAGGAGGATCGCCCCCTCCCCGCGCACCGCCTCGCTGATGAGGAAATTACCGCTGCCCGGCATCGCGAGCGTGGTCGGGTGGAATTGGGTGTATTCCATATTGACCACGCGGCAACCGGCGCGCCAGGCCAGCGCCACGCCGTCGCCCGTGGCGCCCTCGGGGTTGGTGGTGTGGCGGAACATCTGCCCGATGCCCCCGGTGGCGAGCACCACGCGGTCGGCGAAGACTGCGCGAACCTTCTGGTCGCGGGTGTGGTGGAGGTAGGCCCCGAGGCAGAATGGGCGGCGGTAGACATCCAGCGGATTGCGGGAATGGTGGGGGGCCGTGATGATCTCGACCGCGACCTCGTTGGGGAGGAGCCGGATTTCCGTCTTTTTTTTGAGGAAGGCGAGGAGCGCGCGGGTGATGGCCCGTCCCGTCTGGTCGGCGCTGTAGAGGATGCGCCGGCGGGAATGGGCCGCCTCCTCGCCGAATTGAAGGTCGCCCGCCCGGTCGCGTTCGAAGGGCACCTTGGCCCAGTCGAGGAGCACTTCCTGGAGGGCCTCGGGCCCCTCTTCGGCGACGATACGGGCCGCTTCGGGGAGGGCCATCCCGTCGCTGGCCTCCAGGATGTCTTTCACGAGGAGTTCCGGGCTGTCCTCGTGGCCCCGGTAGACGATGCCACCCTGGGCGTAGGAGGAGTTGCTTTCGGCCGGATCGTCGGTCTTGGTCACGACCGTCACCTGGTGGCCCCGTCGCCAGGCATGGATGGCCGCGGTGAGCCCGGCGATGCCGCAGCCGATCACCAGCACACGTAGTCGGGTTTCCGCCATGGGACGGATAGTTTATAACGGGGGAGCCGGGAACGGAAGCTTCCGGGGGCGAAAATGTGGGCCGATCCACTGATTTCACGCGGGATTCGAGGGAAACTTCCGGGAATGATATAAGGGATTGGCACGGGTTTCGCCCCGCGCCCCTCCCCGCCCCGCGCGAGCTCAGGAGACCGCTTCATGGAACGGAATTGGGATACTCCCCGCGCCCGGGAACGTTACCTCGAGGCCAAACGCGAATTGCCGAAAAACGTTTGGCGCCTCCCCCAATTCTCGAGACCGGTGCTCACCTGCGGGCAGGGTTATCCCGGAATCTGGTTGGAGCACAATCTCGATAACGTCTTCTACGCTGCGATCGACCCCGAGGTCGCGGTGGCCGGGCATGAGATCTTCTTCGAGCACCAACGCGGAGACGGGCTCCTGCCCGCCTATGTCCGCCGTCCCCAGACGGGGTCGATCGACATCGGCTACGGGCACGTCCAGGCGGTGATCGCGCCGGCGCTCACCGCCTGGCAGGTTGCACAGGTGGCCGGCCAAGAAGCCTTCTTGAAACGTGCCTATGATGCCTATGCGCGCTACGATGCGTGGTTCGTCGCGCACCGCGACCACGGCCGAAGGGGCCTCGTCGAGATGTATTGCGAATATGACACGGGCCACGATAATAGCCCGCGGGTGAACGCCGACGGCATCCCCCGCGCTTGCCCCGGGAACGATGCCGTTAACATGCCCGATATCCCCTGGATGCCCGTAGGAGCGCCCGATCTTTCGGCGATGCTCTACGGGGGGCGGACGGCCCTGGCGGAAATGGCGGGGGCCTTGGGGCTTCCCGCCGAGGCCCAGCGCTGGCTGGACCTCGCGGAGGAGACCCGCGAAAATCTATTAAGGCATTGTTGGGACGACGCGGACGGGTTCTTCTACGACGTCGATGCCCGGGGGGTATGGCGCAAGTTTCGAAGCGAGCACATCACCCGGCTTTTCGCCAATCGCGTCGTCGAACCCGCGCGTTTCGAGCGGATCTACCAGCGCTACTTCAAGGACCCGAACGAATTCGCCGCGCCCTACCCGTTCCCCTCCTTGTCCCTCTCCGATCCGAACCACGATCGCCGTTACCCGAAGAACTCGTGGGGCGGACAGAGCCAGGCCCTCACGGCCCTCAGGGCGTGCCTGTGGATGGAATTCTACGGCAAAAAAGAAGATTTCCGGAAATTCATGGAAATCTGGGTCCGTGCCGTCGCCGAGAGTCCCTTGCCGTTCACCCAGGAGATGAATCCGAACACGGGACTCTTCACCGATTGCGCCCCCTATTACACGCCGACCCTTCTTTTATACCTGGATTTCATGGATCGACTGGATGGAAAGGAAACGGTCTCCTCTAAATTAGGCGAATCTTGACCCGTTTGAGCATCGAGAATTGGGGAACCACCGGCCGAGTGAAAAAGTCCCCCGAAAAAGCGGTTTGAACGCCGCGTTTCCGGGGGGGCGCCGATCACGCTTGGTCGATGTCGACGAGATCCTTCACGCGCACCGGGAGGCCGCGGTTTAGGGAATGGTTCCCCGCGATCCCCACGATGATCGATTTGAGGCCGTCGACATGGTTGGCGGCCGTGCGAAGGGGGTCGGCGGGGTTGGCGCCCTCGAAGATCTCCTTGAGCATCCGCCCGTCGCCGCCGCCATGGCCGCCCTGGCCCTCTTCCCAGGTGATGTTTTCGGCCTTCTGCCAGAGGCGCTGGAGGCGGATGACCTGCTTCTCGCCTTCGCCCTTGTCGGCGTAACTCGGGTCCGCCGGATCCGCCCCCTTCGGGATGAGGAAGGGGCGCTCCACGATATCCATCTCGATGCGGCCCTTGGTGCCGTTGAACATGACCCGGTAGCCTTCCCAGGGGCAGAAGGCGTTGAGGGAATAGGTGAGCACGGCGCGGTTTCGGTACTTCACCAGCACGCTCATCGTGTCCTCGATATTGATCCCGTCGCCGAAGACGCTCTGGTCGCGCTGGTAGCCGTCGTCCTTCTCGGCGTCGAGGTACATCTCCTTGGTCGCCGGGTCCTCGATATTGAGGGCGAAGGGATCCTTCGCGGCGACCGCGCTGCCCTTGACCCTCTGGTAGAACTCGCTCACCCCGCGGCGCTCGGCATTCTCGCGGCCGTAGAACGCCAGGCGGCCCCAGGCGAACACCTCCTCGGGCACGCTGTCGATCCACCAATTGACGAGGTCGAAATGGTGGGTGGATTTGTGGACCAGGAGACCGCCGCTATTGCGCTTGTCGCGGTGCCAGCGGCGGAAATAATCGGCGCCGTGGGCGGTATCGAGCATCCATTCGAAGTGCACGCTCACCACGTCCCCGATGGCGCCGCTGTGGATGAGTTCCTTGACCTTGGTATTGCGCGGGCTGTAGCGGTAGTTGAAGGTCACCGTCAAATTGCGCCCGGTGCGCTTCTTGGCCTGGATGATCTCGCGGGCCTTTTCGTCGTCGACGGTCATCGGCTTCTCGCTGATGACGTCGCAGCCGAGTTCCATGGCCCGGATGATGTAGTGGTGGTGGAGGCGGTCGAGGCAGGTCACCACCACGACATCGGGCTTCAGTTTCTTCACCATGGCGTCGAACTCGCCGGGCTTGTGGGTGGGCACCGGCTTTTGGCCGAATTTCTCCTGGGCCCAGCGGTTGGCGAGGTCCATGCGAACCCCGTTGATATCGCAGAGCCCCACGAGTTCGCAGGCGTCCTTGAAGGTCGAACTGATCGCCTCGTGGAACATGCGCGAGCGGCCCCCGGTTCCGACGATGACATAGCGCTTTTTCATGGAAAATCTCCTGTAGTGAAAATCTGTCGCTCCCCTCGGATCGACCCTTATAGTATAGTCAATATTCTTAGATATGCCAACGATGGCACAAAATTATTTATTTTTGTCGATCATCGGTAAGAAAAGCCGTTTTTCAGGACAATTTAAAGGGCTCCCGGGAAAACAGCGATGATTTGCCGCTTAAGGAGGGGGGATTCGCATCCATTCCCCGTGCACGGGCCTTTTTCCCATGACGGTGGGGTATTTGACGGCCAGATAATCGAGGAATGCCTCGGGATCCCCGGTATTGCCCTCGAACATGTCGAAATGGGTCGGTACGGCAATTTTTGCCCCCAAGGATCCCGCGAGGTCCACGGCTTCCTGGTAGGTCATATTTCCGATGATGCCCCGGCGAAGTTGGCCACCGGACCGGCCATTGATGGGCAATAAAACGGCGGAGAAATCCCACTTTTTAAGTTTCGCCTCGAGCCCGGCATAGAGGCAGCAATCCCCGGAGTGGTAGATCGCGCAGCCTCCCGCCTCCAGGACGACCCCGAGGTGGGGGAATCGACCGGTTCGAGGGTCTTGATCGAGGAATTCGTGGGCCGAAGCGATCGGGGTGATTTGGAGGCCTCCCAGGTCGACGCGGACCCCCTCGTCGAGTTCGACGAATCGGTGGAGGGGGACATCTGTCTCCCGGGAGATCTTCTCCTTCAGCATTCCGGGGACGGCGAAGCGGGCGCCGGGGGATGCTTGGGCGAGAAGGGGCCATGCGCCGCGGTCGATGTGGTCGCAGTGGTCGTGGGTCCCGATGACGAGGTCGATGCCCGTGGCTTCCTGGGGCGAGAAGGCGGGGGGAACCAGTCGGCGGGGATTGGGGGAAAGGTAGGCGTCGAGACAGATGAGCTGGCCCCCGGCTTTGATGAGGAACCCGTGTTGGCCGAGCCACCACAGGGCGAAGGACCCGGCGTCCACCGGCGTCAGGGTGGCCTCCTGGAGGAGGGCTGCGCCGCGGGGGGCGTTCATCCGCGCAGGCTCGCCAGGCCGGCCTCGAAATCGGGGTGCTTGTAGAGCCAGGAGCCCGCGACCAGCACGTTAAAGCCGGCCTCCCTGGCCAGGCGCGCGGTCTCCGCATTGATTCCGCCGTCGATCTCGAGGTCGACGGGGTGACCCCCCTTGCGGATGGCCTGGCGCACGCGGTAGCCCTTATCGAGGGCGGCGGGGATGAACGATTGGCCGCCGAAACCCGGGTGAACCGACATGAGGAGCACCTGGTCTACCAGTGGCAGAAACTCTTCGATCCCGTCGACCGGGGTGTCCGGATTGAAGGTCAGACTAGCGCGCGCGCCGAGGGCGCGGATGCGGGCGAGCACGTCCTTGAGGTCGGCGCGGATCTCCCGGTGGATGCCGATGATATCCGCACCGGCCTCCCGGAAATCGGCGAGGTATTTCTCTGGCTGGTCCATCATGAGGTGCACGTCGAAGACTTTCTTCGCGAAGGGGCGCATCGCCTTGACCACCGGCGCGCCGAAGGTGAGGTTGGGGACGAAGTGGCCGTCCATGACGTCGACGTGGATATAATCGCAGGAACTCCGGTCGAGGCGGGCGATCTCTTCGCCGAAGCGGCTGAAATCGCTGGAGAGGATCGAGGGCGCGGTCTTGATCATGGGTTCACCTCGGGCGGGCGTCAAATCGTATCACGTCTTGCATCACGTCCAGGTTCCGGGATAAAACCCGCTCTCTCCCGGGGGGCGTTTGCGCCAGCGCGGGTGGACCCACATCCAGGGCGCCGGATCGCGGCGGATGAGCTCTTCGAAGCGACCGTGGATCGCCGCCAGATCGCGTCGCTCGTCGCCCGTGAGGGGTATTTCTTCTGAGAGGAAGAGTTCGTGGCGGCCGCCGGCGGTGCGTCGCTCCCAGGCGACCCGCACGGGGGACCCGCAGGCGGCGGCGAAATAGACCGGGCCGCGCATCGTGCTGGCCTCGAGCCCGAAGAAGGGGATGAACGCCCCGCCCACGGCCGCGTTCTGGTCGGCCATGAGGCCGACGATCTCGTTTCGCCGCAGGGCCTCCATGACCGGCCGCACGCTCGTTTTGCGGGCGAGGATGCGCACCTTCTTGGAGCGCCGTGCCGCGGAGAGGTGGGCATCGAGGAGCGGATTGTCGAGGGGACGTATCACGGCGTTGAGTGGGTAGCCGAGGGAGGCGACGTAGCCCGCCATCCACTCCCAATTGGAATAATGGGGGCAGCAAACCACCAGGCCCTTCCCTTTGGCCAGGCTCTCCTGGAATCCGGCGCCATTGGGCGAGTCGGTGAGGCGCAGGAGTTGGGCGCCCGTCACCCGGTGCCAGTTCGCCAATTCCACCGCGGTGAGGCCGAGTTCGTCGAAGGACCGCCGGGCGATGCACCGTTTTTGGACGGGCGACACGCTGGCGCCGAACGCCAAGTCGAGGTTGTCGAGGGCGGTGCGCCGCGCCGAGCCGATGAGCGCCCAGGCGATGGCGGCCAGGAAGTTCCCGGCGAGACGCCATGCGCGCCGCGGCAGGAGCCGCACGGGCAGGAGGACCGCCCGGAACAGGAGGTACTCGGCGAGGATCAGGTTTCGGCTTTTGGCCATCTCGGTACTCGGGAACGAAAAAGCCCGGGTTTCCCCGGGCTTGGCGTCGGTGACCCGGAAGCGGGGTTCACCAGTCGTCGACGATATCGTCGGGGTCGACGTTCTCTTCGGCGAACATTTCGCTGATGGCGCTCATATTGTCGAGGTAGAGGAAATATTCCCCGGTGGTCTCTTCCATGGCGCATTCCACGAGCATGGCCTTGACCTTGAGGCCCCGGGGGCGCCAGATCGGGTTCATCTTGAAATTGTCCTGCTGGATGAACGGGGAGACCTGGGCCGTCATCTTGTTCCAGCCGGGGAAGTTCATCTTGCCGAAGGTGGCGTAGCGGATCTCGCCGTAGAAATCCTTCACCACCGCCTTGAGGACGTGGTTGTAATTGCGCCCGGAGACCCAGATCGAGATCGACTTGGTCACGCCGGGGATCTGGATTTCGCGGGGGGGGATCAGCGCGAACCAGGTCGGGCCGGATTTAAAATAATTCACCCGGGCGCCGAGGACATAGCGGTTGGCGTTGCTGCTTTCCTGCTTGAGTTCGCGGGGCGCGCCTTCGCGGCGGATGACGCGGATGACGCCGAAGTCGATGGGCATGGAGCCCTGCCAGGCGCCGGCGTCCTCGAAGTTCTCGACGAGGAAATTGCTCGAGATGGAGCCGGACTCGCCCTTCTTGCCGGAGGCGGCGGGCTTGGTTTCCTGGGCGGCGACGAAAAGCGCCAGGGCCACGAGGGCCAAGAACGCGGAAAGGATGATGCTCTTTTTCATGACGTCCCCTGATCCTTATTTATTGCCGGAGGAATTGCCCTTGCTTTCCTCCACCAGCATGCGCTCGAGTTCGGCGCCGTCGTAATTGGGCTTGAAGGTGTCGGTGATCACCTTGAAGGTGTTGAGGAAGCAATTGAAGCGCTCGGGGCGTTCGCTGGGCATGGAGGTCATGCGGAACTTCAGCACCGAAAGGCCCTTGATGCCGCCCACCAGGTGGGTGGATTGGGGGATGGCGGTGGGGATATCGAGGTTCAGGTTCTGCCAGCCGAGGTAGCGCAGGCTGCCCATGGGGAGGGTGTATTCCACGTCGTTCATGTCTTTGAGGCGGACTTCGAGCGTCCAATCGTAATTGCCGCCCCACGCCCAGATGTCGACGCTCTGGACGACGCCCTCGAAGGGGGCCTGTTCCTTGACGGGGATCGCATCGACCCAATTATGCCCGCGGGCGTAGAAGGCCGCGCCGATGTGGAGGGAATTGCTGCTTTGGCTCGCCATGGTCGTGGGCGATTTGGCCACCACGCGCATCGTCACGTTGGTGGTGCCGTTGGTCACCTTGACCCCCCGGGAGGCCTCGAAGCGCCAGTCGGCGCCCTTGTCGAACGTGAACCAGGGCATGGTCACGATATTGCGGAATCGGGGTTGCTCTGCGAACAGGGCCGTGGCCGTGAGCAGGACCATCACGATGGAAAAGCGTGTCAGGTGCTTCATGTTGGGAAATCCCTCTACTTCTATTCTATTATCGGATCGTCGCGGAGACAATTGCATCATTGGATCTTGGAAAGTTCGTCGCGGTTGCGGCGGACCTGAATTTCTTCCTTCTTTTCGGACACGAACACGGGGTAGCGCTGTTGGAATTTCCGTTCGCGGATGAAGGTTTCGAGGGTGTTTTTGACCTGGTCGTAGGGCTGGTTCTTGAGTTGCTCTTTATTGCGGTTGAACTCTTCGTCCCGTTCCTTGTCGGAGACCTGGATCTTGCTCTTGAATTCGCCATCGAGGTAACGGTCTAGGAGGAACGACTCCCAAAGAAAGGCCTCAGCGAGCACGCCGGTGGGGGAGGAGGTGAATTTCAAGTTTGCCATTTCGGTTTTGACCAAATTCAACAGAATCCGGGTCTCACGGATTTCCTTGCGGAACTGGTCGAGCATGGCGGGATTCTGCTTGGCGACCACGTCTTTGCTCACGCCGCGGGCGGCGAGTTCCTGGCCGACGGTGTCGTCGATTTCGCTCAGTTTGATCTTGGTGCCTTCGACCTGGGCCACGTAGAAATCGTCGTTTTTCGGGGAGCGGGTCACCTTATATTTCTTTTCAAGGCGGTCCTGGTAGTCTTTTTTCATGCGCATCTGCATGTAGGCCTGCTGCACCTGCAGTTTTTCCTGGTCGGCGAGGGCTTCCCAGGGCTTTCCCTGGCCCTTGGAGATATCGCGGGTGTAGAAGCCCTTCAGGTCTTCTTCCTTCACCTGGGGGGTTCCGATGACCTGCTGGATCTGCCAGGTGAGGAAAAATTGGAGGAAGAGCTGCTCTTTCTGCTGCTCCCACGCCTTGTTGAGGCCTTCATTTTTCTTGGTGTACCCGGCCTTCGAGGCGGCATAGAGAACGGCTTTTCGGTCGATGAATTGTTGCAGAAAGATATTGAGATCCTCAACATCCCGTAACGCCAATTTTACCTGTTCACTGCCGCCCTGGGCGCGAAGCAGGTTAATGTAGTCTTGAAACTCGCGGGTGGCGTATTCCTGATCGCCGACTTTGATGATCCAAGCGCCTAGGCCCTGGGTGCAGATGAGGCATACCGCGAAGACCAGGAAAAGAATGGATTTGGGTATGGTTTTCAAGGGGTTTCCGGTTCGGGTAGTAAAGAGAAGGCATTATAGAATTCTCTCTATAGTGTTGTCAAAAGTGGCGTTTTCCCGCTGCCATGGCGGCCTAAATCTTCAGGATCTTGTCTCCACGGGTGGACCGTTTCTTAGCAGGAAACCGGCCAAAGGATGAATCTCGGATAAACTAGGTATGAAAATTGCTAAAGAGGAGGCTTTTTTGCATTTTTGGAGATCCTTTGACGGTTTGGGAGAATTTTGGGGGGGTGGTTGTAAAATTCAACGCATCTGTTTAAACTTCGTGGACCAAATCCCTCTTTACAGGAGTCTTGCATGAGCTATCCCGTTTCGATCTCCTTGACGCGCGAAGCCAGCGCCAGCCGGGTCCAACTTATCTTCGGGTTCCTGATCGCCCTGCCCGATTCGATCGTCCTCTTCTTTAAGAGCATCCTCGCCAGCATCTATATGTTCCTCGCCTGCTTCACCATCCTCTTCACGGGGAAATATCCGCAGGGTTGGTGGGAGTATTCCAAGGGCGTGGCGATCACCAGCGCCCAACTCCAGGCCTACCTGATGAACCTGACCACCAAGAAGGGCTCCGAATCGCTGGTGAAGATCGACCTGGCCTATCCCGGCTCCTGGTCGCGCCTGAAACTCATCTTTGGCGCTTTCTTCCTCATCCCCCACTTTTTCCTTGGCATCTTTAAAGCAATTGGGTTCATTTTTGTCCATGGAATTTCCTTCTGGACGATCCTGTTTGCTGGTACCTATCCCGAAGGCATGTGGAATTACGCCTATAGCTTCTATCGCTTCACGACCCGCATCACCTTCTTCTCCCAACTCCTCCTCTCCGATACCCCGCCGACCTCCGGCAAGGCCGACTAAGGCCGGGCGTTCCCGCGAACCCGAGGCCCCCGTCCCCGACGGGGGCTTTTTTTTTAATCCCGACTCCGGAGACCGACATGACCGAACCCGAAGCAGAGCACGGCCCCTACCCCCTGCCCCAGCCCAACGAGCTCACCCCGCAGGAACGCGAGAACGCCATGAGTTCCTATCTCATGATGTTCGCCTCGTATTTCCTCCTCGGGCTGCCGCTTCCCTGGCTCAATTTCATCGCTTCCTGGATCTTTTGGGGGGTCAACCGCCGAAAAAGCCGGTTCGTGGCCTTCCATGCCTGGCAGAATTTACAGGCGAATTTCTTCACCAGCCTCCTCAATTCGGGTTGGTTGGCCTGGGTGATCGTGGCCCTCGTGACGGGTCGGTGGACCCCGGCGTTCTTCGCCGGTACGGCGGTGATCGTGGTGTTCAATATCGCCTACATGGTCAGCGGGGTGGTCGGGGCGGTGAAGGCCAATAAGGGCCTCGTCTACTACCAGTTCGTCTTCGGGCGCATGGCTTTCGACAAGTACTACGGCCCATCGGCGGGGCCCTTGGCGGCCGCGGCGGTCGTCAATCGCCCGCCCCCGGGGCTTTGAGGATGGAACCGAGACTGAGGGGGTACCTGCGCGACGGTCTCATCCTGATCGCCCTCGCCGCCGTCGTCTTCCTGGCGGTTTGGTTCCTCGTTCCCAAGAAGGTCCCCTTCGGCAAGCCGGTGGGGGCCCTCGCCCTCGACCTCGAACGACAACTCGGTTTAAGCCTCGAGAAGGCCATCCTCCACGATCCGGGCCTGATCACCGATGCCACGGTCACGAACGCCGTGGGCGCGGTCAAACGCAGGGTGCTGGAAGGCGCCGTCGGCGTGCCGTTTACGGTGCGCGTCGTGGTGGTCAAGAACCGGGAAGCCAATGCGTTCACCTTCCCCGGTGGGGTGATCGTGGTGTATTCCGGCCTGTTGTCGATCTGCGATCGCCCGGAGGAATTGGCGGCCGTGCTCGCCCATGAGGTCGGCCATGTCTCCCACCGCGACAGCGTTCGGGCGCTGGCCCAACAGGTGGGGGTGGCCGTCCTCATGGCCGTGATTTCCGGAGGCAACGGGGGGCAGGCCGGCGACCTCATCCAACAGGTCACGGCGATCCATTACGGCAAGAGCGTCGAGGCCGATGCCGATGCCTACGCCGTCGAAACGCTGCGCCGGGCCCGGTTGAGCCCGGCCCATTTGGCGGCCTTTTTCCGCAAGATCCAGGCGCTTCAAGGCCCGGAAGAAGCTCTTTTAAAATGGGTCGATGTGCATCCAGAGACCGAGGCGCGCATCAAGGGCGCCGAAGCGGCGGCGGCTCAAACCACCGTCGTAGATAAGCCCATCCCGGTGAATTGGGCCGCGATGAAACGCCGCCTCCCCTCCGCCTTTTGACCATGAATCCATGGGCCGCCGTTCTCCCCCTCCTGCTCCTCGCGGGTTGCCGAAGCGCGCGGGCGCCGGTCACGGTGCTCCCGGTGCGACTCGAACCCCGGGGCCAATGGGTCGTGGCGAGCCGTACGGACCAGGCCGGATTCGAGGAGACCGTCACCCGCGACCTCCTCGCCAAATGGGTGAGAGCCTCGGCCCTCATCCGCGTGGATGCCAACCTCACCTTCGACTATTATTTCGATTTCCGGTGCGACCGGGCGCGCGTGCATTTCGATCCCGCTACGGGGGTCCTCACGTTCGCGGGGGGGCCGCTACGAGTGAAGAAGCCGGTCATCAACCGCGCCCGCGTGCTCATCCTCGAGAAAAGCTTGTGGATCAACGAGGAGCGGGAGGCCCGGAAGATCCTCGAGGGCCTCACCGATCGCCTGGCCTCCATCGGCGCGGCGTGGCGGGAAGAACCCGCGGTCAGAAGCGCCTGCGAGGCGGGACTCCGCGACCTTCTCGCCGGCCTCGCCCGTGACAACGGGTGGGCCGTGAAGGAGACCCGGTTGGGCTGGGCGCCATGAAGCGCCTTTTTTGGCGCCTTTTCGGCGTCAAAGATATGGGGGATCCCGAACGCAATCGCCAGGCCCGACTGCTGCACTTCACCCTGGGCATTTTCCTCCTGGTGATGCTGCCGATCCTGGCCATCCTCGTGCGCCGCGCCCCGGCCTTCGGGACCGATTTCTATCGGGCGATCGGCATGGGAGGGGCTTTCCTGCTCTTCTATTCCCTCGCCAAAGCGGGGCGGCTCCACGCCGCCTCTTTCGGGCTCCTCACCGCGCTCCTCGTCTTTGTCGCCACGGGAACCCAAACCTATGGCGGGATCGTTTCGCTCTCCTATGTGCTCGGCGGCTCGGGGCTCATCGTCTGCGCCGGCTTGCTCTACGGCGCGAAGGGGGCCGGCACCGCCAGCGTCCTCATGGCGCTCCTCGGGCTGGTGTTTGTCCTCTTCCCGCCGCCCCTGCGCCATGATTCCCCGGCCACGATCTATCCCTACCTCCTCATCAACCTGGTTTTTCTTTTCATCACCGGGATCATCAGCTATAGCGCGGTCCTCGTACGTCGCGCCCGGGAAGAGGCGCACGCTGCGCTCACCGAACGCAACCAGTCCTTGGAGAAGCTCCTGGCCGTGGAATCCCGCCTCAAACTCGCCCTCGAAGGCGCCCATGTGGCCACCTGGGAGTACACCCCCTCGGAGGCCACGATCGTCTGGTCGGCGGGGACCGAGAAGATCCTCACCTCCCTCGGCCGCGCGCTTCCGGCGGCCTACGCTGATTTCCTGTCCTTGGTCCGGCCCGAGGACCGCCTCGCCTTGGAGGACGGCTTCCGCGGGGCCCTGGAACGCCCCGAGCAGGCGTTCCGCCTCGAGATCCAATTGGGATGGGGGGGCCGGGGGTTCGCGTGGGTCGAACTGCGCGGGCGACTTCTCCACGAGGCCCCGGGCCAGGTTGCGCGCATCATGGGAACCCTCGTGGATACGACGGAGCGCCGGAAAGTCGAGGAGCGCCTGCGCCTGAGCGAAGAGCGTTTCCGCAGCATGGTCACCGACCTCGCCGCCGGCGTCGTGGAGTTCGAAGCCGACGGGGCGGTCGTCCACGCCAACCCGCGGGCCTTGATGCTTCTGGGGCTCACGTTGCGGGAATTGGCCGGCCAAGATCCGCTCCCCCAATCCTGGCGGTGTTTGGACGAGAACGGGATCGAAATTCCGAACTTCGGGGAATCCGTGCGCCGATCCCTCCACGAAGGCGGGGCGGTCTCGGGGGTGGTGGTGAGCGTGTGGAAGCCCCGTGAACGGGATTTCGCCTGGATCCTCTTCCACCTCACCCCCCAGCTCGACGGGGAGGGCCGCCCGACCGGGGCCCTGGCCCACCTCGCCGATATCACCTCCCTGCGCCGCACCGAGGCGGCCCTGAAGGAGACCGAGGAGCGGTGGATGGAGGTGGTGACCCGCGTCCCCGAGGAGATCCTCTTGTGCGACCGGGAGGGGCGCATCCTCTTCTTCAACCGGGTCGAGCCCGCGCTGCGGCGGCGGGTCCTCGGCCATACCCTCTCCGAACTCGCGGCGCCGGAGTCCCGCGCGCTTCTTCGGGCCACCCTGGAGCGGGTGTTCGAGCGCGGGCTCTCGTGCGAGATCGAATTGGGCCTCCGCATGCGGCGCACCGAGATCGACCCCTATGCGGCCCGGCTGAGCCCCGTGCGCCGGGAGGGGCTCGTCGGCACCGTCCTCATCATCGCCCGCGACCTCACGCTGAGCCGCCAGGCGGAGTCGGCCCTGCAGGAGGCCGAGCAGCACCTCGGCGAGTTCATCCGCCATAGCCCCGCCATCGTCTTCATCAAGAACGCCTCCCATCGCCTCGTCTTCGCCAGCGCCTCCCTCGAGCAACTCATGGGTTGGGGCCCCGAGTTTTGGCAGGGTCGGGAAGACCGCGAGCTCTTCGGCGAGGAAACCGCCACCGCCCTGCGGGCCAGCGAAGACCGCGTCCGGGAGACCGGGGAGCCGGTGGTGGTTGAGGAGCGCCTGCGCACCCCCCTCGGGATCCGAGATTTCCTGGTTTCGAAATTCCTCCTGCGTCGGGGGTCCCAGGTGCACCTCGCCGGTGTGGGGACGGACATCACCGAGCGGAAGGCCGCCGCGGCGGGGCTCTTCGAGAGCGGCGAGCGACTACGCAGCCTCTTCGAACAGGCCGCCGTCGGCATCGTCGAAACCGACCTCGCCGGTCGCATCCTGTTCTTTAACCGTTGCTTCGCCGGGATGCTGGGGATCCCCCAGGACGAACTCCGCGGGCGGGAATTGTCCGAATGGATCCTTCCCGACAAAAAGGGCCAAGACCAAGCCGCGCTTTCGCGGCTCCAGGCGAAGGAAACCCCGTCGGTGGAGTGGGAAAAGTCGCTTCGGCGCCACGACGGTTCGACCTTGTGGGTCCAGGCCTCCATCACGCTGACGCACGCCCCGGACGGATCGCCCCGATCCCGCATCTACATCCTAAAAGACGTCACCGAACGAAAGGAGACCCTCGAACGCCTGGAATACCACGCCCACTACGATCCGCTCACCGGGATCCACAACCGCCAAAGCCTCACGACCGCCCTCGAAGAGCGACTCGCCTCGGGCACGCCGGTGACGCTGCTCACCCTCGATCTGCTTCGTTTCCGCGAGATCAACGACACCCTCGGGCATGGCAATGGCGACCGGCTGCTGCGGGAGGTGGCGCGGCGGCTGAAGGAGATGGCGCTGGTGCACCAGGCGATGTTGGCCCGCTTGGCGGGGGACGAGTTCGCCTTCCTGCTGGAGCGCCTCGACCCGGCCCGGGAAGACGAGATCGCCGCCGTGATCGCCGCCAGCCTTCGCCAGCCCATCCGCCTGTCGGACCTGAACCTCGAGATGGAGGTTTCCATGGGCCTCGCGCGCGCCCCGGACCACGCCGGCGATGCCTGGAGCCTCCTTCGGGCCGCGGACGTGGCGCTCCATCACGCGCGGCTTAAGGGGATCGGGGCCTGCCGTTACGAGAGCGGATTGGACCGGGACTCCCCCCGGCGCCTGGCCCTGCTCTCCGACTTGGGCGCGGGCATACGAAACCACGAACTCGTCCTCCATTTCCAGCCGAAGATCCGTTTTCCCGGCTGCACGGTGGCGGGGTTCGAGGTGCTCTCGCGCTGGTCCCACCCCCGCCTGGGCCTCGTGTCCCCGGCCGAGTTCATCCCCCTGGCGGAGATCGGGAATCTCATCGCTCCCCTGACCCTCGAGGTGCTCGAGCGCGCCATGTCGCAATGGCGGGAATGGCGGCAAGGCGGGCACCATGCCCACCTCGCGGTCAATCTCTCCGTGAGGAACCTCCTCGATGAGCGCCTTCCCGAACAGGTATCGGGCTTGATGGCCCGCTACGGAATGGACCCCGGCGAACTGGAACTAGAAATCACCGAGAGCGCCATCATGGAGGACCCCGAACGGGCCCAGGCGGTCCTCGAGCGCCTCGCGCTCCTGGGCGTGCGCCTGTCCATCGATGATTTCGGCACCGGGCACTCCACGCTCTCCTACCTCACCCGGCTTCCGGTCCATGCCCTCAAGATCGACCTCTCCTTCGTGCGTCAGATGCGCGAGAGCGTGCGCCATGCGGCCGTGGTCGCCGCCACCGTGCAATTGGCCCATATTCTCGGCCTCCAGGTGGTGGCCGAGGGGGTGGAGGATGAGGAGACCTCCCGCACGCTCCAGGCTCTCAAATGCGACCAGGCCCAGGGATTCTTCTATTCTAAGCCCCTCCCGGCCCATGAAATCGATCCGGCGCGCTGGCTCGTGGAGCCGGTCTGAGGCGGGGTGCGCGTTTGAAAAAGCCGGGATAATCCCCGACAATAGGGAAGCCTCAGCCCGGGTCGGGGGGGAGCCGCTTGAAAAAAGCCCTGTTCGAATTCTTTCGAGAGATCCTTGCGGTCCCCGCGACGAAGGGGGAGGAACCCGGCCGGCAGGTGCGCATCCTGAGGGTGATCCTCCTCGTGACGATGGCGTGCCTCATCGGGTATGCCCTCTTCATCCCGTTTTTCAAGGACCAGCGGGAAATCCGCGCGGTCTACGTCTGCTGCGCCCTGGTGTTCAACGCCGTGGCCTACCTGCTTTTTCGCCAGGGCTATATCCGCCGGGCCGGCGCGCTCTGCATCATGACGCTCCTGGCGGTCCTGACCGTCGCCGTGCTGAACCGGGGGAGCCTCCCGCTCGCCTTCACGGGGTTCATCGTCGTGGTCACGATCACCTCGCTCCTCTTCCATCCCATCTGGGCGGTGCTCCTGGCGGCGGGGGCCAGCGGTCTCGGGCTCTATGTCTTCGTCTTCGCTGCGCCCCTGCCAGGGCGCGAGCCCTTCGTGCAATCGATCAACGATTGGGTCGCCTACACGATCTACCTTTTCGCCACGGCGCTCTTGACCGGGTATACCGTGCTCTCCCTGGAGCGCACCTGGAATCGGGTGCGGCGGGAGTGGCAGGAGCGGCTGGAAACCGAGCGCCACCTGGCGGCGAGCCGGTCCCAATTGGAGCTCGCCATCAGCGCGGCCGACGTGGTGACCTGGGAATGGGACCTGGCCACGGGGGTCCTCTCGTGGTCGAATAACCGTTCGACGCCGGGCTTGGAGGCCCCCCCGACGACCTACGAGCGTTTCATGGAACGCATCCTCCCCGGGGATCGGGAGGCCATGGAGCGCGCCATCGCCGATTGCCTCGATGGCCTGACCGTGCTGTTCCAATGCGAGTTCCGCTTGCTGCGCCCCGACGGTTCCATGGGCTGGGTGGAAACGCGCGGCCGGGCCCTGCGCCCGGGCGGCGCACGCGCCGAGCGGATCATGGGGGTGCTCGTCGATATCGAGGAGCGCAAGCGTTCCGAGCAGGCGAGGAGCCACCGCGAGGCGAAGATGCGCGCCCTCATCGGGGAGCTCGACATCGCGATCATCCTCATGGACGCCCGGGGGACGGCCCGCGTCTGGAACCGGAAAGCCCTCCAACTCTTCGGCCTCGGCGAGGAGCAGGCCGCCGTGGCGGGCGCCTTCCTCGAATTGCCGCTCTCCTGGGAGGACGGTACGCCCATCGATCCGGCGCGCCATCCCGTGCGCCTCGTGCTCGAATCGGGGGAGCCGGTCTGCGACCGCCTGGTGCGATACGCGACACGGCCCAAGGGCGAAACCGCCTGGCTTCTCCTCAACATCCTGCCCCAACGCGATGGCGAAGGTTCCCTCAGCGGGGTGCTCCTCTCCGTCACCGACCTCACCTCCTCGCGGCGGATGCAGACGGCCCTGCGCGAAACGGAGGAGCGTTGGTTCGGCCTGCTCTCCGACATCCCGGACCATGTGATCTCCCTCGACCAGGCGGGGCGCATCCTGTTCATCAACCGCGGGATCGCGGGGGAGGAGCGCGGCGCCCTGACGGGCCGGCTCCTGGGCGATTTCCTCCCGCCCGCAAGCGCCGAGGTGGTCCAGGGGCTCCTCGGCCATGTCTTCCACAGCGCCCTGGCCGCCGAGGTGGAGTGCCAAGGCCCCGGAGATTCCCAGTGGTCCTGCCGCCTCAATCCGGTGCGCCGCGGCGAGCAGGTGGTGGCCGTGTTCCTGTTCGCCCAGGACGTGACGCGGCGGCGCGAGGTGGAGCAGGCCCTCTCCGAGAGCGAGGGCCGCTTCCAGACCGCCTTCGATTTCAGTCCGGTGGGGATGGCGCTCCTCTCCACCGATGGGCGCCTGCTCCGGGCCAACCACCGCCTCTCGGAGATCCTCGACTACCCCGAGGGGGAATTGGAGGGGCGGCACTTCATCGACATCACCGTGCCGGAAGACCGCGCCTCCGGGCTCGAGAACATCCGGCGTCTCCTCCACGGCGAGATCATGTTCATCCGCTCGGAGAAGCGGTTCCTGCGCCGCGACGGGCGCCCCCTCTGGGCGCAATGGATGATCGCCATGGCGCGGGACGAGGGGGGATCGCCCTCCGTGCTCGTCTGCCAGATCCAGGACATCACGGAGCGCCGGGAGACCGAATCGGCCCTCGCCGAGAGCGAGAAACGATTCCGGGCGATCGTGGAGGCGAGCCCGCTCGGCCTCCAGTTCTGGCGCCTGGAAGAGGATGGGCGCCTCCTCTTCACCGGCTTCAACCCCGCCGCCGCCCGACTCTTAGGCTCGGACCTCACGGACCGCATCGGACAGACCCTGGAGCAGGCTTTCCCGGGGCTCAAGGGCACCGAACTCCCCGAGCGTTTCCGCCAGGCGGCGCGCACCGGGGAGTACTGGTCCACCCGGCAACTCGAGTACCGCGAAGAACATTCCCGGGGGATTTTCGAGTTCCACGCCTTCCGCATCGCGCCCGGCCACATGGCCTCCATGTTCCAGGATATCACCGCCCGCAAGCAGGCGGAGAACGAGGTCCTCCAGGAGAAGCGCTTCACCGAAGCGCTGGTCAATACGATCCCGGGAATCTTCGTGGTCTGCGATCCGTCCGGCTACCTCTACCAGTGGAACCGCACTTGGACCCACGCGCTCGGCCACGGGGCCGCGGAACTCGCCCGCCATGAGGTCTCGGCCTTCATCCACCCCGAAGATCGGGAGCCTTTCCGGGCGATGCTGATGACGGCCTTCGAGAAGGGGAGCGCCGGGGCGGAATGCCGGGTGCTGACCAAGGCGGGCGAAAGCCGCGGCTATTACTTCTCCGCCTCCACCCTGGAGCAGGATGGACGACGCCTCGCGGCCTGCATCGGCGTGGATCTGTGGGAACGCCAAAGCCTGGAAGGTCCCCGGCGGGGGCCCGCCTAGGCCGCATCCGTCGCTATCGGGTGCGGCGCACCACGTCGCGGGCGCGGCGCAGGAGCTCGAGCATGCGGGGATTGTCGACCCAGGGCTCGAGGTTCTCCTGGTCCCCCTCCATCCGGCGGATGAGTTCTTCGGCCTGCGCCCGCTCGCCGCTTCTGGCCAGGGCGTTGGCGAGGTGGGCGTTGACCAGGAAGAACGCCGAAACCCCGGCCCCGGGTTCGCGGGTGAGGAGTTGGTGGGTATCCCGGGCCAGGGGGATCACCGAAACCCATTGCTCGCGGGTGGTGTAATAATCCAGGAGGCGGTAGCGCAGGTAGATGTTCTCGGGGAACCGGCGCTTGGCGGAGAGCATGCGCGCCTCGAGGCCGTCCCATTTCCGGTCGACCATGGCGAAGATGAAGGAGCGGAAAAGGGCCTCATGCCGGCAGAAATTGCCGTGGGCGAGGACAAGGTCGAGGTACTGGTAGGCGCGCGCCTGGTCATCGCGCCCGGCGGCGAGCCAGGGGAGGATTTTCGAATACACATAGCGGGTGAAATGGAAGATCGCCAGGCCGAAATAGGCGTCCATCACCGGGGGTTCGGTCTTCACCGCGTCCTGGAGGGCGTCGACGGCCTTGAGGCCGGTGGAGAGGGCGGAGAAATAATTCCCCTCCGTCATCTCGAGCATGCCGCGGTAGCCGAGGGCGCCGCCGAGGTAGAACTTGAGGTTCTTGTCCTCGGGGAAAAGCTTCAAAAGGCGCGTCGTCGTCTCCTCCACGCGCTTGGTGTCCTGGAAGATCTGGAGGCGTTGGGTCTTGGTGCGGTAGCAATTGACGTAGATGGCCCGGGCGAAGACCGACATCATGTACCCGTGGGGGGCGTCGGGGAAACGGGCGGTGAGGCGATCGGAGCGCCCGAAGGCCGTCTTGAAATCGTTGGAAGCCACCGCGTCGACGATGAAATTCGCCTCGGCTTCTGCCCAGGCGCGCTCCGCATCGCTTGCGGGGATGCGCAGGGCTTCCGCGCCGGCCGCGGGCGCGGCGAGGGCCAGGAGCAGGGCTCCGCGTCGCAGCAGGCGCAGGAGGGGATGCTCAGTGGCGGAAATGCCGGACCCCCGTGAAGGCCATGGCGATGCCGTAGCGGTCGCACGCGGCGATGACTTCCGGGTCCTTGAGGCTCCCGCCGGGCTGGACGATCTTGCGGATCCCCAGCTCGTGGGCGATCTCGATATTGTCGGCGAACGGGAAGAAGGCGTCGCTGGCGAGGATGGACTCGCCCAGGTATTTCGCGGGGTCGCCGCCGTAGAGCCGGGTGAGGTTCTCCTCGGCCTTGGCGCGGGCGAGCTTGCGGATGGAATCCACGCGGTTGGGCTGGCCCGCCCCCATGCCGAGGACCATGAAGCCGCCGGGCTTGTAGGCGTGCGCGATGACGATGGCGTTGGATTTCACGTGCTTGACGGCCTTATAGGCGAAGCGCGCCAAGGGCTCGTCCGCGTCGCTCAGGCGCGCCCGGGTCACCGGTTCGAGCTTCTCGAGGACGGTATCGTCGGGGGATTGGGCCAAAAGCGCGCCGCGCACGAAGCGGTATTCGACCCCCGCGCGGCCCTCTTCGGCGGCGTCCAGGGGCCCGGTCTCGATGAGGCGGAGGTCCTTGCTCTTGGCCTTGAGGAAGGCGAGGGCATCCTCGAGGAAGGACGGCGCGATGAGCACCTCCACGAACTTGCCCTTGAGGAACGAGGCCGTGGCGAGGTCCACCGGATGGGTGAGGGTGATGACGGAACCGTAGGAGGAGACGATGTCGCCCTCCCAGGCCTTCTCGAGCGCCTCGAGGAGCGTGGCGCCCGTGGCGATGCCGCACGGGTTGCCGTGCTTGACGACGACGGCCGCGGCCTCGCCCGCGAACTCCATCGCCGTCTGGAAGCTGGCGTCGGCATCGAGGTAATTGTTGTAGGACATCGCCTTGCCGTGGAGGAGGCGTCCGGCCGGCACGCTGGGCGCCTCGCCGGTCGGGTAGACCCAGGCGCGCTGGTGGGGGTTCTCGCCGTAGCGGAGTTCCTCTCCGTCGTGGTAGCTGAGGTGGACGGCCGCCTGGCTGCGCAGCGTTTCGGAGAGCCAACCGTGGATCGCGCCGTCGTAGCGGCTGGTGAGGGCGAACACCTTCAGGGCGAGGTCTTCGCGGAGGGCCAAGGTGGTCTCGCCCTTTTCCTTCAGTTCAGCGAGCACCCGGGGGTAATCGATCGGATCGGTGACCACCGTGACGAAGCGGTAATTCTTGGCCGCGCTCCGCAGCATGGACGGCCCGCCGATATCGATGTTCTCGACGGCTTCCTCGAGCGTGCAACCCAACTTGGCCACGGTCTGCTCGAAGGGGTAGAGGTTGACGCAGACGAGGTCGATGGGCTCGATGCCGTGGGCGGTGGCCGCCGTTTCGTGCTTCTTATTGCCGCGGACCATGAGGAGGCCGCCGTGGACCTTGGGGTGGAGCGTCTTCACCCGCCCGTCCATCATCTCGGGGAACCCGGTATAGTCCGAGATATCGCGTACCGCGAGGCCCGCGTCCTTGAGCGCCCTGGAGGTGCCGCCGGTGGAGAGCAGTTCGTAGCCGCAAGAGACGAGGCCCCGCGCGAACTCGACGATGCCGGACTTGTCGGAGACGGAGAGGAGGGCGTGCTTTTTGCTCATGGGGTTAGGCCGCCTTTTGCCGCCGGCCATCGCGCCAGGCCTTGAACGCCTCGGAAGCGGCGGGGATGAACGAGATGAAGATGATCGCCAGCACGATGAGGGTGAAATTGCGCTTCACGATGGGGAGATTCCCGAAGAAATAGCCGGCGTAGACGAAGGCCGGCACCCAAATGGCGCTGCCCACCAGGCTGAAGGTGAGGAAGCGCGGGTAGGGCATCTCGGAGATGCCGGCGACGAAGGGGGCGAAGGTGCGCAGGATCGGCATGAAGCGGGCGAAAAAGACCGTCTTGCCACCGTGTTTGGCGTAGAAAGCGTGGGCCCGGGCGAGGTAATCCTTGCGCACGAAGCGGCTCGCCGAGAGGCGATGGCCGAACCAGCGGCCGATCCAATAATTCGTGGTGTCGCCGA
Source organism: Spirochaetota bacterium (assembly GCA_017302015.1). Classification (GTDB taxonomy): domain Bacteria; phylum Spirochaetota; class UBA12135; order COTS27; family JAFLEE01; genus JAFLEE01. Next base: position 38,845 of record JAFLEE010000004.1, read on the forward strand.
TGGCGGCGGCGAGGAAGAAGACGAGGGCGACCAGATGGACATTGAGGAGGGCCTTCACGGCTTGCGGGGCTTGGGCGATCGCTCCCGACACCGCGTTCGTGACGGGAGAAAGAGAGGCCCCCGCGGCGGCCGGTTGGGAAAGCGACGCGACCGCCCCCGTGGCGAAAAGCAGGGAATCGCCGGGGAGGAACGGGGTGATGACGAGGCCCGTTTCGCAGAAGACGATGAGGAAGAGGATGAGGTAGGTGCTGGACCCGAAATGGGCCAGGAGGGTGGCCAGGTGCCGGTCGATGTGGAGGACAAGGTCGATGCCTTGTTTGATGGTTTCGATCATGATGGGCAATTTTTTCATGTCGGGCGCCCTTTTGCACCGAAGAATCCCCGGGCTATAATGGGGGCATGAGTCCCCGAAATAGCCTCTGGTTCGTCCTCCTCGCCGGCTTTCTCGCCACCGCTTGGGTGGGGGCGGCTACGGTCACCGTCCGCGGGTACGGACTGGGCGATCCGTCGCGCTACCAGGGGTCGCTCCAGTCCACCGAGGCGGCCAAGCGGGCCGCCCTCCTCGACCTGAAGCGGCAACTCCTTTATCTGGGCGGCACCGAGGTCCAGAAGACCTCCGACGGCTATGCCATCATCAATAAGGGCCGCATCGGCGACGCCGAGCCGGAATACCGCAGCCTCTCCCCCGTGTTCGCGGAGGCCGCCTCCGATTATGAGATCCCCGAAGCCCTCTCCCAACGGGTGATGCAGCAGATCCAGGTGAACGTGGCCTATACGGGCGCCTTGGACGTGAACGCCTTCGGGTCCGCGAAGGCCTACTTGAACTGGGTCGACGATAGCCTGGTGAAGGCCCTCGGCGATGAACTCTCGAAAAAAGGCTGGTTCAAGGGAGGCGCTTCGGTGACCCTCGAGTTCCTGCATTTCGAGCGGAGCCTCGGGAAGAAAAAGATCGCCGCCAAGATCTGGTATGTGGCCAAGAAATAGGGCGAGCGCCGAACGCTAGCACCCATGAAGGTTCCGTCCTACATCCTCAAGCACTGGAAACTCGGGGCCCATCTCGTGCTCGCCACCCGGCATTTCGGGGTGAATAACCGGTGGTGGACGCCTTGGCCCAGCCCCTGGGGCCTGCCCCTCTGGAAACAGGCCGGTTCGATCCTCCTGATCAAACCCTTCCTCGACCGGGCCCGCATGATGCGCGTGCGCATGAGCCATAGCCACGGCTGGGCCCCGGCGGCCGATTACGAGGGGCTCTTCGGGCCCCGGCGACTCTACAAGAAATAAGGCGGCGCGGGCCTACCGGGCGCCCGCGATCTTGGCCTGCTTGATGTCCCGCTCCTGCTGCCCCTGGCGGTCGTAATCGCGGCAGAGCTCGGGGTGGGCCAGCAGCATGCGCGCGTGGCCCTTGTCGATTTCATCGGTCTTCTTCGTGATGGCCATGGTGGTGACCCGGGTCATGACCGCGCGGCCCTCCTCGACGAGGGCGCGGTTCTTCGTCTCGAGCCCCTGGGCCACGAGGACGACGCCGAGTTCGAGGATGACTTCGACCTGGTCGGGCTGGGTTTGGGCGGCCATGCGCGAATATTGGATGGCCTTATTGAGGTCGCCCTTCACCCCGAAGAGCCATTGGAGGATGGAGGCGTCGGGGCAGAGGCGGTAGAAGAGCCCGAGGGCGTGCTGCGCCTCGGCCCGGGATTTCATGCCGTTGGGCGAGGTATAACTCATGGGGCAGCTGAGGGATTTGAGCCAATCCTGCTCCATGGGCCGGGCGGTGCGCAGGCTATTGAGGATGCCCTTGATCGTGGCGCGGCGGCCCATGCCCAGGGCGCGCATGAAATAGCACTCGCCGCTTCGGGAATCGATGCGCACGCCCTCGTCGGCGAGGCGGATCATCTCTTCATAGAGTTCGAGTTTTTCTTTTCGGGCCTTCTCGGGGAGGAGCTCGCCGATCTCGAAGAGTCCGCGGCAGATGAGGGCCCGGGTGAGCGCGCTGGAGGGCTCGACCGCTAGGGCTTGGCGGAAGGCCTTCACCGAGTTCGTATGGTCCCCCGACATCCAGAGGGTTTCCCCCCGGTTAAACGCATCGGTAAACGCGGGGGAAGATGGCGCCGCGAGGGCGAACACGAAGAGGCAAACCAAGGAAAGGATCTGATGTTTCATGGGGCTGAATTGTACTTTGGCCCCGACAAAGCAAGAATGATGCCCCATTATGTTTTTTAAAATGAATCTAAATACCATTGGCCCGCGAGAAAGGAATCGCCTCCCGTCAAGCGGCAAAAGAATGATTCTAGCGGCCCATTAGAATAGACCGAAGAAAGGCCGCTGCCATCGCCTCTTCCCAGAGGAAGACCGGCGCGACTGTTTTGGCGGCGAGGTAGTCGCGATTTTCCCGGGCGAGGGAAAGATCCACCGGGTCGGGCCCGGGATTGAGGATCACGGCCGCGACGGGGAGCTTCCGATTAGAGGCGGCCTCGAGGCTCAAGAGGGTGTGGTTGAGGGTGCCCAGGCCCGCGCGGGCCACGAGCACGAGGGGGAGTTCCAGCGCGCGGGCCAAATCCGCCATGGTCCATTCCTCGGTGATGGGCACGAGAAGCCCCCCCGCGCCTTCGATGACGAGATCCCCCGACTCGGGGATGGCCTTGCGGCAACGATCGGTGAGGGAAGCGGCGTCGAGAACGGCCCCTTCGGCCCTCGCCGCGAAAAGGGGCGCGAGGGGTTTTCCGAAGCGCAGGATCGCCCGGGCTTCGACCCCGGGGACGCGGCTTGCGACCCAGGCCGCGTCGTCATCCCCCCCATCGACGCCGGTTTGCACGGGCTTCAGATAGGCCTTCCGCGGCCCGGGCGCCATGGCGAGGAGCCGGGCGGAAATCCAGGTCTTTCCGATGCCCGTATCCGTTCCCGAAAGGAAGATCCGAAGGGCGTTCATGGGAGGAGCCGCCTGGAGAGATAAAGGCCGAAATGCCAGGTGAGGGGAAGCCCGAGGGGATCGGGAAAAAGTTCCTTCCAGCGCGTTTCGAGTTTGCGCACCAGGCCCGGAGTGAGGTGGCCCTCCATCCCGGTGATGGCCCCGAGATCGCGGAGTTTCCCCAGGAGGGGGAGGAGGGCGGGGAAGCGCTCCACCTCCCGATGCTCCGCGCAGAATACCTGGGAGAGGCGCGCCGAGGCGATCCAATCCAATAGGGTCGCTCCCGCTCGGAACCCGGGCCGGGGAAGGAGCCGAACCCCGCAGGCCCCGAAGACGGAAACGAGTTCTTGGCAGGTGCCTTCGAGGAAGGCCCCGAGGGCGAAATAGCCCCCGGCGCGCAGGCTTTCGCGCACGCGAGCGGCGACGGCGGCCCCATCGGCGCTCCATTGGAGGGCCATGTTCGAGTAGACGAGATCCCAGCGGTCCGTGGCCCACCAAGCCGGGTCGTCCATATCTTCCTGAAGGAAGGTCGCGTTTTGGAGGCCGGTATTCGCCTTGGCCGCCGCGAGCATGCCCTCGGCGAGATCCACCGCTGTCAGGGCGCACTGCGGCCAGCGCGCGCGCATGCCGGCGCTGTGCTCCCCGTCGCCGCAGCCGAGGTCGAGGACGCCCCGGGGGGCGAAATCCTTCGGGAGTAGATTGAGGAGGGCTTCGCCGGCCTTGCGTTGGATCTCCGAGGCTTTCGCATAGCTTCGGGCCGCCCGGCCGAATTGGCGCGCGATGCGGGCCTTATTCATGGAAGACCCGCCAGGGCCCCTCGGATGATTTGGGCGAGTTCGTCCACATGGGAAAGCGGCAGGGCATGGCCGGCGCCCCGAATTTCGTGGAGGATGCAGGAGGTCGCGCGGGAAAAGGCGCGGGCGCCCTCCACGGGGAGGATCCGGTCAAGGGTGCCCTGCACGAGATGGACGGGCACGGGGGGCGCCTTCCCGCCCAGATCCGCGGCGAGCAGAAGGTCGAGGGCCCCGGAAAGTCGATGAGTCTGCGGCGTTTCCGCCGGGAAGGGGGAGGGCACGGGCAGGGGTTTGAAGCAGCGCCTGCGGAACTCGGTGAGGACGGCCTGCCCGTCGCGGCCCAGATCTCTTTTCATTTCTACGATCGTCTCCCGAGGGGCTCCGCTGGGATTGGCGGGGGACCGGATGAAGGTCTGGGCAAGCCCGCAAAAGACGCCGCCGGCGACCCCGGGCGAGGACAAATGGGGATAGAGGCAGAAGGCGCCCAGGGAAAACCCCAAAAGCAAAAAGGGCTCCCCAAGGGCGGAATGCCGGGGGATTTCATTCGCGGCATCCAGTGGATCGATCGCTTGGAGCCCATGGGGGGCCAGGCGTGAAGCGAGGGGATCCCAGAGACTCCCATCGAAGGACCAACCGGTGGCGGCGAGAATTTTCACGGAAGGAACCATCTCCGGGGGCATGGTTGGAGGAAGGCGGGACGCATACGGCGATGAACTTGTAACATGAAGCGGGAGAGAAACCGTCCCTATTAACGAAACCATTAACTTGGTATCATCAACCATGGCCGGTTTAGACAGCGAAATCCTCCCCTTCGGGGTGTTCACCCTCGACAAGAAATTCCGCATCTGCGAATGGAACCCGGCCCTGGAGGCGATCTCGGGCTTCTCGAGATCCGAGATGCAGGGCAAATCCTGGCAGGAACTCGTCTTCCACAATCCGGGGGAGCGCGAGAAGCGCTTGTCCTTGGCCGATTGCCTGCAAAATCTCGAGGGCGGCCTCGTCCAAAAAAACGCCGAGCTCAAGACGAAGGAAGGGGCCTATCGCCTGGTCTTCCTCAGCGTACGCCTGGTCGAGCGGGAAGACGCCTGGGTCATCGCCGCCCTCTCCGACCTTTCCCGCACGGTCTCCTGCGACCAATTGGTGGCGAGCGAGTTGGAGGGGAAGAGCGCGGAGGGCGCCTGGGGCCTGGTGGGCCGCAGCGCGCCCATGCGCGACCTCGCCCGCCTCATCGAACTCACGGCCGAGAGCGACGCCACGGCCCTCATCCAAGGGGAGACGGGCACGGGGAAGGAATTGGTGGCCGCGGCCATCCACCACCTTTCGCGCCGCCGGGGGAAACCCTTCCTGAGGGTCAATTGCGCGGCCCTCTCCGAGACCCTCCTGGAGAGCGAACTTTTCGGCCACGCCAAGGGCGCCTTCACCGGGGCCTTGCGCGACAAGGCGGGATACTTCGAGGCCGCAGAAGGGGGAACGCTCTTTTTGGATGAGGTGGGGGAGATCAGCCCGCTCCTGCAGGTGCGCCTCCTTCGGGTGCTGCAGGAACGCACGGTCACCCGGGTGGGCGAGCATCGGGAGCGGAAGATCGACCTGCGCCTCCTGGTGGCCACCAATCGCGATCTGCGCTCCCTGGTGCGCCAGGGTACTTTTCGCGAAGACCTCTACTACCGGCTCAACGTCATCCCCGTACCCGTCCCCCCGCTGCGCGAAAGGCCGGGCGACGTCATTCTCCTCACGGAGCATTTCGTGCGCCGCCTCAACGGGCGCACCGGAAAGAGCATCCGGGGGTTCACGGAGGCGGCCCGGCGCGTGCTCCTTTCGTACTGCTGGCCGGGGAACGTGCGCGAGGTCGAGAATTGCCTCGAGCACGCCTTCGTCGTCTGCGACCGCGACCTCATCGACCTGGCCGATTTTCCACATGAGATCCGGGAAGCCGCCTCCCGGGAGGGGCTTTGCGATGGGCTTCGTTTGAAGATCTCGCCGCTTGTGGGGAACGGAACCCCGGAAGCCGGCGGCTCATGGAAGAAATCCACGGGGCGCCTCGCCATCACCGCGGGCGAGTTATCCGCCCTCCTTTCCAAAAACGGCGGCCACCGGGCCCGCACCGCCCGGGAATTGGGCATCTCGACGGTGGCCCTGTGGAAGAAGATGAAGAAGTTCGGGATCTCCTGACGCCCCGCGCGGGGCACCGCTCGTGGGGATCGGCCCCCTAGCGGGCGGGAGCCGCTTCGATCACGGCGAAATGGGGCAACCCATAGACGCCCGAGGCATCCATGCCGCCATGGGCGGGGATATTGACAAGGCCTTTTGGGAAACGGCGGCGGTAGATGAAGTCGGATTGGGTGAAGGTTCCATCCGTGGTCCAGGTGGCGGTCTGGGGGGTCTTCTCCCATTCGGGGCCCGGGTTCGCCTTGCCGCGGTCATGGACGAACAGGAAAACCATGACCTCTTGCTCCACAGTGAACGAATAGGCAACTCCGGGTTTGGCGCGATCCCCGCGCTTCACCGACACGGCGCTTAGTCCGAGGAGGGAAGGGGGAAGGACCGTGAAGGAAAGCCCTTCTGCGGTGCGGGTCGTGGCCTTGCTGAGGCGGGTGCTCACAAAGCCGACCGTGGCGGCTTCGGCGCCGGGCTTGATGGCCACCAGGGGGGTGCCTTCGGCCTTGGCGGGGCCGGCTTGGGGAGCGGGCGCCGCGGCTGCACCGGGAGCCTCGAGGATCACGAGGTGGGGGAGCCCGAAAAAGCCGTTGCCATCATTGCCGTCATGGCCGGGGATGGAAACCAGTCCCTTCGGAAACACGCGGGAATACAGGTCGTCGACGTAATCGCCCCCATTGGGGTTCTTCCATCCCAGGGTGAGGGCGCTTTTCTGCCACTCGGCGGGGAGCTTCACGCTGCCGCGCCGGTGCACCGAGATCCAAACCCGGGCATCGGCTTCGAGGCGGAACGACCAGGCCGGGGCCGCCTTGGATCCCTCCCCGCGGTCGACGAGGATGCAGGTCTTATCGGAGAGCGCCGGGGGCAGGGAGGTGATCGTGTTTTGGCCGTTGACCCGCATCCCGCCGATGGCGAGTTTGCCCACCTTGGCGTTGAGGGCCGCGGGGAGATCCTTGGGGACCAACGCCTGGGCTGGCAGAAGGGCGATGGCGAAAAGGGGGAGGAGGAGGAAACGGGCCAAGTAAGGCATAAATAACTCCTTGCTATTGGAGCAATTTTAACATCGCGGGATCTGATTCGAACAAAAGAATTTTAGGAGAATCCATCCCAAAGTATCGGGGAATCCCCGCGGGTGCAACCGGGGAGCCGATGGTAAAACTCGTTCCCATCCCATGAGATTTCTTCCCTCCTTATTCCTGGCTTGCCTCGGGTTGGCCTCCGCGTTCGCCGCGCCCCGGCTCCCGGCGCTTCGGGCCACCCCCGGCCTTCCCCTCCTCGACCCAGTGCGCATGGATTTCAAGGCCGAGTTGGCCTTGCGCGCCGCCCTCGACCGGATGGACGTGGAGGATCTCTGCGGGCAGGTGCTCATGATCGATGTGGTGGGCACGCGCTTGGGGGACGGCATGCGCTCCCTCATGGAAACGGTCCGACCCGGGGGAGTGCTGCTCTTCGACTACAACATCGATTCCCCGCTGGGGCTATTCAGGCTTACGGGCGAACTGAAGGCCTGGTGCTCCAATCGCCAGATGCCGGCGCCGGTCTTCGCCATCGACCAGGAAGGGGGGCCGATCTCGCGGCTCACCTCGAAGCGGGGTTTCCTGCCCTATCCCTCGCCCATGGCCATGGCGGCGTGCGGCGACGAGGCGCTCTTCACCGCCCTGGTGGCCACCATGGCCCGGGAGATCCGCGGCGCGGGGATCGACTTGGACCTGGCCCCCGTCTTGGACGTCATCGGCCCGAAGAGTTCATCCGTCCTCGGGATCCGCGCCTTCGGCGACCGGCCACGGGCGGTAGCGCGCTGGGGGGAACTCTGGGTGCGCGCCATGGCATCGGGGGGCGTGGCCAGCGCCGCCAAGCATTTCCCGGGCCACGGCGGAGCCTCCCAGGATTCCCACCTCGACCTGCCCGATGTGCGGGACGAGCGGGCCACCCTCATCACCCGGGACCTCGTGCCCTTCCTCGCGGCCATGAGGTCGGGGTGCGAGGCCTTCCTCTCGGCCCACGTCTTCTACCGGGAATTGGAGCCGGAGTCGGGTCGGCCGGCGACCCTCTCGGCCCATATCCTCCACGGCCTCCTGCGCCAGCAGATGTTCTTCGACGGGCTCCTCATCACCGATTCCATGGTGATGGGGGCCATCGCACGGCACCGGGAACCGGCCGAGGCGGTGCGCGAGGCCCTCGCGGCGGGGGCGGATTTCGCCCTGGTGCCCGACTCGCCCCAGCGGCTTATGGAACTCCACGCGGGGCTCGTGGAAATGGCCCGTAAAGACGTCGACTTTCGGGCGATCGTGGCGAGGGCCGCCGAGCGCATCCTCGCCTGGAAGTTCCGCCAGGCCCACCGCCGCCCCCCGTCCACCCCCCTCTCCTCCCGGGATTGGGAGGAAGGAAGGCGCCTGAGCGAGACGGTCTCCCGCCGGTCCATCGCCGCCCTTGGGAATCGCGGCTTCGACCTGCGGGGGGACCGGGGGCTCGTGGTGGAAATCCCCCAAGCCAGGGGCCTGATCGAGGCCGTGGGCTGCCAAGGGGCTGTGATCGCGACCGAGCCTTCCCCGGCCGACTTCGACGGGCTCCTTCGCCGCGCCCGGGAGGCCCCCTGGTTATGCGTGGTGTACCAACAGGACGAGCGGGCCCCCTGGGCCGCCGCTCTGGCGCGCTCCCTCTTGGCGGCCCAGGGCGAAGCGGTCCTCGTTCTCACGGGGCTCCCGTGGGAGAAGGGCGACCTCGCGGTATCCCGCACCCTCTATACCTTCGGGTGGACTCCCTGGACGGCCTCCCAATTGGCCAAGATTTTAAGGGGGGAGGAGACGGCGCAGGGGGTGATGCCGGTGGAGGCGGAAGCTCGCGATCGGGCCCCCTAGACCGCGCCCTCCCGCTCGAGGAGCTCCCAGACCCGCGCCACATAGTGGCGGTAATTGGCCAGGGGGGTTCCGGCGGGCACGCGATGGTCGAGGCCGATGGTGAAACCGCCGCTTCGGATGAGGGGGGGCAATTTGGCCTCCAGTTCCCGGTCGATGGCGCCGAAGTCCTTCATGATCGCGTATTTATCGATGCCGCCCTCGAAGGCCAGGGCCGTGCCGTACTCCTTGCGCAGGGCGGCCACGTCCATTCCCGCGGCCGGTTCGCAGGGGGAGAAGAGGTTGATCCCCGCCTCGATCAGCGGCTTCAGGATGGGCCGGCAATCGCCGTCGCTGTCGATGAAAAAAAGCCGGGCCCCCCTGCCGCGCGCCAGGTCCCAGAGGCGGCGGTACTGGGGACGGAGGAACGCATCGACCTGCTTCGGTCCCCACATGGGGCCGCCCTTCCCCGCCATGTCTTCGTGGACGACGAGCATGTCGATGGGGGAGCGGGCGGTGGCCCGGTCGATGACGGCGTAGGCGGTATCGAAGATCGTCTCGAGCATCTCGCCGAGGAGCGCGGGATCCTCGTAGGGGAGGACGGCGGCGAGTTCGTCCCCGCAGAGGAGGCGCACCTCGTCGAAGGCCCCGGGGATGCCCGCGGTGATGACGCGCCCCTGGCGGCGTTGCGCCTCCACCTCGGCGGGGACGAGGCGGGCGGTGCGGTCGGGATGGTCGGCGTAGCGCGCCTTCAATTTTTCCCAGCCTGCGCGGTCTTCCACCGGATGCTCCAGGGGGAGGGGGAGCGTGCTGCTCTTCTTGAAGATCTTGGAGAGGGTCCCGCGTTCGTCCCGGAAGAGGAGATGGTCGGGGGATTCTTCGATGAGCGAACTTTCGTCCGGCCCCCGCCAACCGGTTTGGATGGGCAGGCCGAAGGTGCAGGCCTGGCGGAAGCGGAAGGCCTTCCACGAGAGCTCGTCGGCCGTGGCGCCTTGGGCCCGCCACTCGTCCCGCAGGCCGACGAGGGGCCCGAAAATTTCCTTGAAGAGCGCCGTTCCCGGGCGCTTGAAGCCCATGATCTCGAGGTACTCCTCCCGGCTGGCGGTCTGTTCCCGGTGGATCGCCAGGTCGCGATGGCCGGCCATCACCTGGTGCATGATGCTCATGGTCCCTCCATAAAGAATCTCTGGGGTCGCGACGGAAGTCATCCGGGCGCCCCGATCCTCCCCAAAAGGATCGGCCTCGGGAGGCAGGACGGCCATGGACGAGGGGGGAATTCCCATGGATAAAACGCGAAAGCGTTCCCGATCCCGATGGCAAAATCCCCCATGCCTTCCCTCTTAAGCCGTTTGGACGGCGGCGCCCTCGACTTGAAACTCGCCCCGGGGGTTTTCTTTGGGCCGGTGTCGCCGGATTGGAGCATCGAGTCGCGCTTCTTCTCCGACCACGATTTCTTCTACTGTCTCGACGGCGAGGCCGAGTTCCGGTGCGGGAAAGAAACCGCCCTCCTCTCGCCGGGGCGGGCTTGCCTGGTGCGGGGAGGGCAGACTCTTTCGGCGCGCCATACCTCCAAGGGGCGATTTCGGGTGTTCGCCCAGCATTTCGACCTGCGGCTTTGGGGAAGGGAAGACCTCATCTCGCTCTTGGATTTCTCCTTTGATGCCGCGCTCCCCCACCGGGAATGGTATGAGGTCTGGACCCAGCGCATGGCCGAGATGTCGCAGGCGGGGAATCGGGGGGTCCAGCGCCAAGCCCTCTTCCTTCCCATGCTCTTGGATTTTCTGGGGGCCGCTTGGGTGGCGGACCGGACGGTGTCCCCCGAGACCCGCGTTCTCCAGGCCGTGGAAGAGGCGCTTCGGGAGGGGTTTCACCGCGACGACGCCTTGAAGCGGGCCCTCTCCAAGGCGGCCTGGGATTCCCCGTATACTTCTCGACTCTTCGCCCGCCGCTACGGGGCCACGCCCAAGCAATACCTCATCCGTTTGCGCCTGGAACGGGCCCGAGAACTCCTGGAGTCGGGGATGCCGGTGAAGGAGGTCGCCCACGCCTGCGGGTTCACCGACGAACTTTATTTTAGCCGCCTCTTCCGCAAGAAAGACGGGCGGCCGCCGACGGCCCACCGAAGCCTTTGGTGAGACGGCGCCGGCCATCCGTCGACGAGAAAAGCTCGATGAGCGCGCCGGGGGAGCCGGGCCGGGAACCGCCCTTGCCCGCGGACAGGAATCCCGCTAGTTTTTAGGGAATGAGGTTCAACATGAAACGACTTCTAATCCCCTTGCTCTTCGCCCTTCCCCTAGCCCTCCCCGCCGAGGTCAGCGTCAAGACCCTCGCCTATCCCATCGGAAAAGATAAGGCCGTGGGCGAAGGCCTTCTCGCCCTCGACGGCGCCAAGGCCGGAAAGCGTCCGGGGATCCTCGTGGTCCACGCGTGGATGGGGATCGACGAACACGTCCAAGAAGTGATCCGCCGCTTGGCCGCCGACGGATATGTGGCCTTCGCCGCCGACATCTACGGAAAGGGCGTCAGGCCCGCCGACCCCAAGGAGGCGGGGGCCCAGGCGGGGAAGTACAAGGCCGACCGGGCGCTGCTTCGCGAGCGGGTCAACGCCGGGCTGGCCCAATTGAAGGCCGATGCGCGCGTCGACGCGAAGAAGATCGTGGCCATCGGCTACTGCTTCGGCGGCACGACGGTGCTGGAATTGGCCCGCAGCGGGGCCGACCTCGCCGGGGTCGTCTCGTTCCATGGCGGCCTCGATAGCCCCGCGCCCGCCGACGGCAAGAACATCAAGGCCAAGGTGCTGGTGCTCCACGGCGCGGACGATCCGGCGGTGAAAGCGGAAGATCTGGCGGCCTTCCAGCGGGAACTTCGGGAGGCGAAGGTGGATTGGCAGCAGGTTTCCTACGGGGGGGCCGTGCACGCCTTCACCCAGAAGAGCGCCAATCGGCCCGGCATGGCCCTCTATGACGCGAGCGCGGATAGGCGTTCGTGGGCCCACTTCAAGGGCTTCCTGGCGGAATGTTTCCAACCCTGATCCCCGGCCGGGGGTAGGCTCCCCGGTGGACGGGTTTGTCCTATAATCCATCCACGATCCATCCCCCGACCGGAGGCTCCCGTGGCGAAGAAAGACGGCTGGTACGGCGAACGCCGTACCTTCGGCGTGCATTACGACATGCACGTGAGCGTGGAGGATCGGCATATCGGGGAGAAGCTCTCGGTGGAGGATCTCGTCCTCAACCTGAAGGCGATGAAGTGCGATTGGGCGCAGACCGATTGCAAGGGCCACCCCGGGGTCACCGGTTGGCGCAGCCGGGTGCCCCACGCGACGGTCAACGAGCACATCCATAAAGACATGATGGAGGCCTGGAGGGCCGCGACCCACCGCCTCAAACTACCGCTCCATTGCCATTACTCGGGCATCATCGACCACGCGGCGGGCGAACTCCACCCCGAATGGAGGGTGGTGCAGGGCCCTTGGGTGAAGAAGGCCCCCGAGATGCACCGCATGTGCCCGCGGTCGGCCTATCTAGACGAACTCCTCATCCCCCAGCTGCTCGAACTCATCGACCGCTACGGGGTGGACGGCTTTTGGGTGGATGGCGACCTCTGGGGCGTGGACCCCTGCTATTGCCCCCAGTGCAGGGCGGCGTTCGCGGAAAACACCGGCATCGCCGAGCCGCCGGTGGAGACGACGGAGGCCCATTGGCCCGCCTGGATGAAATTCCACCGGGAGAGTTTCGACGCCTACGTCACGAAATATTGCGACGCGGTGCACCGGCACAAACCCGGGGTGAAGGTGTGCTCGAACTGGATCCAGACCTTCGGCGACCCGGGCGAGCCCACGGCCCCGACCGACTGGATCAGCGGGGACAATACCTGGGTCTTCGGCATGGATTCCAGCCGCTGCGAGGCGCGCTTCATCTCCACCCGCGGCAAGCCGTGGGACCTCATGCTCTGGAACTTCTATTGCACCGGCGGGTTCGCGAACCTCGAGACCCAGCCCTGGGTGGTGAAGCCGGCCCAGATGCTCATGCAGGAGGCCGCCGTCTCCCTGGCCCTGGGCGGGCACGTGCAGGTGTACGAGGCGACCCAGTACGTGCGCGACGGGCGGCTCATCCCCTGGAGGTCCCGGCGCATCGGCGAGGTGGCCGAGTTCGTCAAGGCGCGCCGGAAGGTCTGCGGGCAGACCGAAACGATCCCCCAGGTGGCCGTGCTCCATTCCGAGCACCATTACCGCAGCGTCGTCGGCCGCAACCTCCACGCGGGCAACGACACCGCCGGGGTGCGCGGGGCGGTGTTCTCGCTGCTGGAGAAATCCTACGGGGTCGACGTGCTCGACGAGTGGGCGCTGCGGCCCCGGCTCTCCGATTTCCCCGCGGTCGTGGTCCCCGAGCAGTGGAACCTCTCCGGGGAGATGGCGGGGAAACTAAAGGACTACGTGGAGGCGGGCGGGGGGCTCCTCGTCAGCGGCGCCCAGGCCTTCGCCAAATTCGGCGCGGCCTTCCTCGGGGCCGACGGCGATGGCCTCGTCGACGTGGACGGCGGCGAAACCCCGAGCGAGGGGTTCCCCTCGAAGACGTCCCATTGGTGCGTGTCGGGCGGGGCGGATGTGGGCCCCGTCTGGAGCCGCCAAATCCGCCTCTTGGAGCCCTCGGGGGGGAAGGCCCTGTGCTTCTTCTGCCGGACGCCCTTCCCCGATTCAGATCTCACCCCCTATCCCGCGGCCGTGGTCCACCAGGTCGGGAAAGGCTGCGTGGTCTACGTCCCCTTCGATGTCTTCAAATACTTCCACGCCAACCGGTATCCCTTCGTGCGCGAGTTTATCGCGCAGGCCATGGAGGCCCTGAAGATCGATTGGGCGATCCGGGCCTCGGCCCCGGTGGCCGTCGATGTCGTCCTGCGGCGGCGCGCGAAGGAGCGGATCGTGCACTTCATCCACCGGGGATCCGGAATTCCGAACCTCCCCCAAAGCGGGGCGATCGATGAGGTCTTCCCCGTGGGGCCGGTGGCCGTGAAGATGGCGCTGGAGCGGCGGCCGAAAGAAGTGGCCCTGGCCCTGGAGGGCGGGAAAATGGCGTGGAAATTCAAGGCGGGCGTGGGGAAGGCGCCGGGGCGCCTGACGGTGGAAATCCCGCGGGTGCGCCTCCACGAGGCCCTGGTGGTTCGCACCGCTTGACATTCTCTCTTTCATGAAATAATATACGTTCAGAAACTTTTGAACGTATAGAATGATTAAAAAGAAGCCGGCCCCCCGTTCGCCCGCGGTCACCGCGGAAGCCTCCGAGTTCATCGAGGAGATGGGGCTCACCTTCGAGAAGACCGGCATGCCCCGCATGGCCGGGCGCATCCTGGGGCACCTGCTCATCTGCGACCCGCCCACCCAGTCCCTCGACCAGATGGGCCAGGCCCTGGGGGCCAGCAAGGCGAGCATCTCCACCATGTCCAAACTCCTCCTCAACGGGGGGTTCATCAAGCGCGTGGGCGTCAGCGGCGACCGCCGCGATTACCTCACCCTCAAGGTGGGGACGTTCGAGGACATCGTGACGCGGCAGATCCACGACATGATGTCGTTCCGCAAGATCCTCGCCAAGGCCCTGGCGATCCTCGAGAAGGAAAAGCGGACCGACACGCACCACCTCCACGAGTTCCTCGAACTCTACGAATTCATGAGAAAAAAAATGCCGGAAATGCTGGCGCAATGGCAGCGGGAGAGAAAAAAATGAGCAACCCCATCCTTCACTTGAGCGGCGTGACCAAGGACTATTGGCTCGGCAAGGTCAAGGTGCCGGCGCTGCGCGGCATCGACCTCGAGATCGGCAAGGGCGAGTTCATGTCGATCAAGGGGCCCTCGGGCAGCGGCAAGACCACGCTGCTCAACATCATCGGGCTCATCGACAACGCCACCGGCGGCAGCGTCCTCCTCGACGGGAAGGACGTCACCCGCGAGACCGACAAGAACATGACCCGGCTGCGCCTCACCAAGATCGGGTTCATCTTCCAGACCTTCAACCTCATCCCGGTGTTCAACGTCATCGAGAACGTCGAGTTCCCCCTGCTGCTGCTGAAGGACCGCACGCCCGCCGAGCGGCGCCGCAAGACGATGGAGCTCATCGACGCCGTCGGGCTGCGCCCCTACGTGCACCACCGGCCCAACGAGCTCTCCGGCGGGCAGCGCCAGCGGGTAGCCATCGCCCGGGCCCTGGTCACCGACCCCGAGATCATCCTCGCCGACGAGCCGACGGCCAACCTCGATTCGGTGACGGGCAAGTCGATCCTCGAGGCGATGAAGGAGATGAACGAGCGCCGCCAGACGACCTTCATCTTCTCCACCCACGACGCCGGGGTGCTGCAGTACGCGCGGCGCATCGTCGAGATCCACGACGGGCTCCTGACGAGCCGGGGGTAAGGCCATGAAGAGCGAAACCGCGGGGGGGCCGGCGTCCGGCCGCGCCTTCCTCACCCATACGGCGCTGCTGTTCAAGATCGCCTGGCGCAACATCTGGCTGCACCGCGGCAAGAGCCTCATCATCGGCATCATCCTCCTCACGGGCACGGTCGTCATGACCGTGGGGAACGCGACGATCACCGGCATGGACAAGGGGCTGCAGAAGACCCTCGTCGACGGCCTGCTCGGCGACCTCATGGTCATCGCCCAATCGACCGACGAGGCCTGGGCCCTCTTGGGCAATATGGGGAAGTCCGCCGACCTCATCCCCGACTTCGAGAAGGTGCGCGACGTCGTCACCAACGACCCCGGCATCATGAAATTCCTGCCGATGGATTTCGGCATGTTCATGGCGGTCATCCAGGCCGATTCGGCCTCGGGGCAACCGCCGTTCGTGGTGCCCTTGGGCGTGCAGTACGAGCGCTACCTCGAGATGTTCTCCAACGTGGCCATCGTCAAGGGCCGCGGCCTGAGGCCGGGGGAGAGCGGGATCCTCCTCCACCACACCACCGCCGACCGCCTGTTCAAGACCTACGGCTCGATCTTCTCCCCCGTTGACGACCCGTACGCCTTCACGAATTACCTGCCCCCAGAGGCCGGTTCGAATCTGGCGTCGGTCATCATCTCCACCGACCTCATCATCGTGGGCATCAGCGACAAGAAGGCCACCCTCGACATCCGGGTGCCGATCATCGGCATCTACAGCAACCAGCGCATCGAGTTCGGGGGGCAGGGATTCGACCTCATCGACATCCAGTCCTACCGGCAGGGGATGAACTACACCCTCGGCGACGAAGAGGTGAAATTGAGCGCCTCCGAGAACGCGATGCTCAACATGGACGAGAACGCCCTCTTCGCCTCGTTCTCCGAGAACGTCTCGGGCGCCGGCGCGGTCCTGGGCGACGTGAAATCGCTCATGGTCAAGAAGCCGGCCGTGAAGGCCGTCGACTACGACCGCGGGGGCACGGAGATCCTGGCCCTGAGGCTCAAGGACCGCCGCCAGGCGGAGGAAGTCCGCGGCCGCTTGACCAAGGCCTTCAAGGAGAAGAACCTCAAGGCCAAGGTCATCGATTGGCGCAAGGCGGCGGGCACGCTGGCGAACATGGCCTCGGTCATCCGCATCGCCCTCTTCGTTTTCGTGGGCTTCGTCTTCTTCGTCGCGGGCATCGTCATCGTGAACACCCTGGCCATGGCGACCATGGAGCGTTCCAGCGAACTCGGGATGATGCGCGCCGTGGGGGCCCAACGGGGGTTCCTCGGCGAGATGCTGCTCACCGAGACCTTCCTCTTGGCCGTCTTCTTCGGGGGGATCGGCATGGTCGTGGGGGCCGTGATCGTGAAGATCCTCGCCGCGGCCCAGATCCAGAGCACGCCGGGCCTCCTGGTACTCGTGTTCGGGGGCAACGTCTTCAATCCGCTCATGGGCCTCAAGGACTTCGTGCAGGGCGGCATTCTCCTGACGCTGGTGACCCTCCTCTCGGTCATCTACCCCGCCCGCCTCGCCCAAAGCATCACCCCGCTCGACGCCGTCAGCCGCGACTAGCGCCCCGGAGAAACCCATGCCCTCCATGAATCCCGTCGTCCTCGCGCTCCTGTCGGTGCTCGGATCCCTCGCGGGGCTTTTCGTGCTCATCACCCTCGGCGTCATCGCGTGGGACGTGATCCAGACCACCCGCGAGGGGAAATTGCGCCTGGTCTCGAGCCTCTCCGTGCGCAATCTCCTGCGCCAGAAGCGCCGCTCCATCCTGCTGGGCACGGCCATCGGTTTCGGCATGATGGTGCTCGTCATCGTCGGGGGTTTCGCCGCCGGCCTCTCGGACCTCATGCTCAACAAGGTCTTCGCCCTCATGGCCGGCCATATGGAGGTCGCCATCAGCGAGCGCACCACCGTGAAGGCCGCCATGATCCGCGACCGGGCCCGCATCGCCGCCATCATCTCCAACGGCGCCCCCGACCACACCGAGATCCGGGACAACCTAGGGGTGTTCTCCCGGGTCATCGGCAACGGCAAGGCCTACACCCTCATCGTCATCGGGGTGCCCGTGAGCAACGTCGATTCCTACGAGAAGGGCTTCCTCGACTACAACATCGTGGCCGCCCCGGGGAACGACCTTTGGGCACTCACCAACGCGGGGACCTGCGGCATCTTCGAGGAAAAAGCGAAGAAACTGAACGTCAAGGTGGGCGACAGCATCAACGTTCGCTTCACCAAGATCCGGGGCGCCTACGAGGCCCGCAGTTATAAGGTCGGCTGCATCTTCAAGGACAGCAGCTTCTTCATGAACATGACGGTCTACGTCGACGAGCGCGACCTGAAGAAAGACCTCGGCTACCAGCCCTGGGAGACCCCGGGCCTCCAGGTGATGCTGCGCGATACGAGCAAGGCCGAGCGCTACGCCAACGCGATCCATGAGGCGCTGCGGCCCAGCGCGGCGATCCTCGAGGGGCAATTCGCCGGGCGCTCCCAGGAAACGTTCGCCCTGGCCCCGATCCGGGACGAGTCGCGTTCGAACCTCCTCCAGCGCATCGCGCTCGTTTCGGGGGATCCGAACGGCCTCAGCAACGCCCTCTGGATCTCCGAGGCCCTGGCCCGCGAGAACGGCCTCTCGGTGGGGAGCCCCGCCACCTTCCGCTACCAGACCAAGTACGCCGGGATGCGCGACCTGAACTTCACCGTGGGCGGGGTCTACCAGCCCAAGGGAGTCTTGCCCGCCCGCAGTGCGGTCTACGGGGCCGACCTCCACCACAAGTACTACTACGACGGGATCCCGGCCGAGCACCAGAAGAAGGCGGCGGAACTGCAGGCCTCGAACCACCCCCTGGCCGACGCGTTCGTGCCGGAATGGACGCTCCTGCCGCGCACCAAGACCTTCGACGCCCAGAGGGCCAAACTCACCCGCCTCTCGTCCACCAAATGGAAGGGCGAGGCCGTCGACGTGCGCACCCTCAAGGAGAGCGAGTCGTTCGTGCTGAAGCTCGAGCAGGTGCTCAACACCATCGCCTATAGCGGCGTGCTCATCATGTTCTTCATCATCGTCATCGGCGTGGTGAACGCGCTGCGCATGACGATCCGCGAGCGCACCCGGGAGATCGGCACGGTGCGCAGCATGGGCATGGACCGCCGCGAAGTGCGGCTGCTCTTCCTCTTCGAGACGGTCTCGCTCTCGTTTTTCGCCTGCGTCGCGGGCCTCGTCGTCGGCCTCATCCTCATGGGGCTCGGCGGCCTCATCCATATCCCCAGCACCGGGATCTTCAGCATGCTCCTCGACAACGGGCACCTCCACTTCATGGTCCGCCCCCTGAACGTGATCGTCAATCTCTCGCTCATCCTAGCCATCACGGCCATCACCGCCTTCTTCCCCGCCCGGCGCGCGGCCAACCTGCACCCGGCCGAAGCCCTCCGCCACACCGCCAGTTGACCCCCACAGGAGCCCCCGATGAAAACCGTCCTCACCGCCCTCTTCGCATCCCTCCTCCTCGCCGCCACGGCCGCCGCCGAGACGGTGAACGCCGAGTTCCTCCTCAAGAAGCTCGACCTCATGCAGAAGATGGGCAGCGACATCACCGCCCAGGTCAGCATCATCCAGCAGCGCAGCGGCCAGGCCCCGCGCAAGCTCGAATCGCGCTATTACCGCCGCGACTCCGACGATTCGTTCCTCATCCTCATGACGGCGCCCGACGCCGAGAAGGGCAACGGCTACCTGCGCGTGGGCGATAATATGTGGGTCTACCGTCGCAATACCCGCAGTTTCCAGCACATCAACCGCGACGAGAGCATCAGCGGCACCGACATGAAGGGCGGCGACTTCGAGAAGCGCAAGATGGCCGACCTCTACCGCGCCGTCATGACCAACGGCCGCGAGGCCCTCACCGAGGAGATGCTGGGTAGTAGGCCGGTTTACCGCCTCGAGATCATCGCCAAGGTGGATGATGTGACTTATCCGCGGCAAATCATCTGGATGACGAAAGACACCTATCTGCCCCTGAAAGTGGCCAATTATTCCGGCAATATGACGCTCATGGTGAGCCAATATTATCTCGCCTACCAGACGATCCTCGGCCGCTATTTCCCCCTTAAGATGGTCACCCGGGACGAGTTCGAAAAGGGAAACCAATCCGCCATGGAGATCTCGGGCGTCGATACGAGCCCCATCGATCCACGGCTCTTCACGAAGGCGAAACTCGAAGAATTCTCCCAGTGACCGCGTCGATCCCGAGGGGCTCCGCCATGAAACTTTCCCTGAAAGCCTCCCTGGTCGCCTTGCTCTTGGCGACGGCGACCGCGAACCTCAGCGCGGCCGATGCCGGCCTCCTCAATATGAGCGAAGCCGAGATGTTCGGCGGCTCCAATAAGATCGAGGTGGATATCCGCACCAACGGCGGCGGCCTCGTCTCCAATGTCTACCCGCAGGTGAAGTTCGGCGGGAATCTCCACGCCTGGGCCAATTGGGGCATCCGCCGGCCCTGGGAGAACCAAACCTATCAATGGGAAAGCAATACGGTGCAGGCCTATATGCAGGGCGACCTCAACCTCGAGGTTCGCGTCGCATCCGGGTTCAAGGTGTTCACCGAGATGAGCCTGGCATATTCCCCCACGGGGCTCCCCGATAAGGCGACGATGCAGCCGAAATGGGAGTGGAAGGCGCAAACGAACCAGGTCTTAATAGGAAGTACGGAAAACGGGGTGTTTTCAACACCTGTCTACACAAATATCGTCATCACCAATTACGTCCAAGTTTGGAACACGAATATTTCCTCCAATAATCTTCTCCTTTCGATGAAGGAGTTTTTCGCCGATTTCAATATCGGCCAGGTTCTCTATTGGCGCCTCGGCAAGCAGGTGCTCACCTGGGGCCGGGGCTATTTTTGGCAACCGACGGACCTCATCAATATCGAAAAGTTTAACGTGGTGAACCGGGATCTCCTGCGCGAAGGCACCTACGGATTGCGGCTCCACATCCCCTACAAGACCTATTTCAACCTCTATTCCTTCCTGAACCTGGGAAGCACGCCGGATTTCAAGAAATACGCCGTGTCGGTCAAGGCCGAAGGCCGCGTCGGGCCGCTGGAACTCGCCGTCTCCTATTTGGGTCGGCCTTACCGTCTCCCGGTATGGGGAGCGGACTTTTCCGTCGGCGCCCGGGGGTGGAATTTCTATGGAGAGGCCATGTACGCCCTCGAAGGCCAGAACGATCTGCTCAAAACGGCGAACGTGACGACGAACTTCATCCCTTGGCTCCAGACGAACCTCGTCCTACCCCAGGTCTACCGTCTCTCCAACGATTATCTCAAGGCCTGTATCGGGGTGAGCAAATCGTTCGGGCGCGAAAACAAATGGATGTTCGGCTTCGAGGGGTACTATAACGGCGAGGGCTACACCAATAGCGGCGGGCTCTCCGAGTCGAACCTCCAGCCCCTCTTCCAATACGGCGGCTTCCTTCGCAGCATGGAGCACGGCCAATGGTACACCGCCGCCTACCTGACGCGGAGCGAACTCTTCAACAAGACGACGACGCTCTCCCTCACCGGGGTGGCGAACTGGTCCGACTGGTCGGGACTGCTCAGCTTTTCGGCGACCTATTCCCCCATCGATTATTTCACCGTGAGCCTGCGCCTTCCCTTCTATATCGGGGATTCCAACCGCGAGTTCACGTTCCAGAACCAACTCGCGCCCGTCCAATTGGAACTCGCCTACCGGTTCTGATCGCGGGGCTTTCCCTCGCGGGCGAGCCGGTGGGACGCTGACGGGCTCCCTGCGGGGGCGGGGCGATGGGCTTTCGTGGCCATCGCGCCCGGTTTCAGGATGCCTGGTCGCGTTCTTCGCGGATCTGGGAGGGGCTTTTTCCGTATTGGCGGCTGAATTGGTTGAAGAAATGGTGGTAATTGCGGTAGCCGCTGAGTTGGGCGATCTCGTTGAGTTTCGCCGATGAGAACACCACCAGGCTATGGGCGTACTCGAGGCGCCGACGGATGATCCATTCGCTGGGCGAGAACCCGGTGCGCGCCCGAAAGAGCCGGGTGAAATAACTGGGATGGAGGCCCGCCTGGCGGGCCAATTCGCGGATCTCGGGGGTCGGACCCTCGTGCTGGTCGAGCCAAGCGAGCACGCGGCGCAGGCGTTCGTCTTCGGGCCGCCGTGGCCCTTGTTCGTCGGGCGTATGGGAGAGGAGGAGGGCGACCCAGCCCAGGAGCCCCTCGGCGGCCCGGTGGAGGTCGAGTTCCGGTCGCCGCCTGGCCCACAAGAGTTCGTGGAGCGCCCCCTCGAAGCGTTTTCGGTGTTCGACGACCTTGGCGAGGGGAGACACGGGGAAGCGCCCGGCCCACCCCTGGTCGAAGCGGGCCTTGAGTTGGAAGACGTCGCAAGCCGCCTTCTCGGGGGATGGGAAGGCGAGGCTATGGCGCACGCCCGGGGCGATGGTGATCCAAGTGCCCCGGGAGGCTTCGAGGGCCACGCCGTCCAGGGTCGCCCGGCAGGAGCCCTTGAAGAGGTAGAGGAATTGGTGGAAATCGTGGACGTGGGCCGGGGCGGAAAGGTCGACCTGGTTATTCGACCGGGAGAGGAAGAGCACGCGGACGGAATGGGCCATGGGGAATCGTGGCATCCACGGGGCATTCCGGCAAATGGGCGGTCGATGTCTACCTTTCGGGACCGCTGAGCGGGGGCCTTCCCACGCTTCGAGGTTCCATGGATTTATGAAGGCGGCGCCCTTAAAAGGGGACTGAAATCGTTCCCCGCCATCAATAGGTCAATCCCGTGAATGGAGGATCGCCGCGGGTCTGCCTAGAATGGAACGGAAGCCGCCTTCGGCCCCGAACAAGGAGATCCCCATGCCAAAACCCATCCAAGTCGGTCTCATCGGTTGCGGAGGCTTCGCGAAAGCCGTGCACATCCCCAACCTGTTGGCGAACCCGAAGTTCCGCATCCATGCGGCCATGGATCTGAACCTCCAAGCGGCGGAGGAAGTAGCGCGCAGCACGGGAGCGGTCTACGCGACAAACGAACTCGACCGGCTCCTCGGGGATCCGGGGGTGGAATTGGTGTTCATCACCACCCGCCATGATTCCCACGCCTCCCTCTCGATCCGGGCGGCGAAGGCGGGCAAGCATATCCTCTGCGAAAAACCCATGGGGCTCGATGCTTCGGAGTGCCGCAGCGTCGCCGAGGCCGTCAAAGAAGCGGGCGTTCATTACACCGTGGGCTATAACCGGGGCCTGGCCCCGCTCCTCGCCCAAGCCAAGGACCTACTCTCGGGCCTGGAAAACAAGCGCTTGATCTACCACCGGCTGCAGGCGCCCTTCCCCGAGCACCTCTGGACCCACGATCCCAAATTGGGCGGGGGGCGCTTCGTCGGCGAGGGCTGCCATATCTTCGACCTGCTTTGCGAATTGGTGCCCGCCCCGCCCGTATCGGTCTACGCCGCGGGGGGGACCTTCCTCAATTCCGAGATCGTGAAGGTGGCCGATAGCGGGGCGGTCACCCTGACCTTCGCCGATGGCTCCGTGGGCACGACGCTCATCGCCAGCGCGGGGTGCGGCGCCTTCCCGAAAGAGTCGACGGAGATCTACTGCGCGGGCAAGGCGATCCACATCGCGGATTTCAAGGAGATGGAAATCCACGGCTTCGGGGACGGGGGGAAGCGGGTCGTGGCGCTTCCGAAGCAGGACAAGGGGCAGGCCCGGGAGATCGATCTCTTGGCCGATGCCATCCGCGGGAACGGGGAAGCCCCTAACGGCCTCGCCAAAGCGGCCCGGGCGGCCTACATCAGTTTCAAAGTGGTCCAGTCCATCGCCGAGGGGAGGCCGGTGTCCATCTCGGAAGGAGAATGGCGCCGAGATCCCGAACGCGCGACCGCCGCGTTCGGGGGGACGGCCGCGGTGTTTGCGTGACGGGGGTTAGCGCGAGGCCGTATTCAGCGAGGACGGTGCCACGGGCGCGTCGAGTTTCCCGCTGCGCAGGATCACCATGTAGGAGTCCCTATAGCCCTTGTCGCGGAAGGCCGCCAGATCGTTCATGGCCTTGGAGCGGTTCTCATAGGGCCCCACGCGGACCATGTAGAGGGTCTTGCTGCCCACCTCGTTCTTCTGGCGCCAGTAGGATTTGAAGTTCTTCTGGTTCAGGGAAACCACCATCTTCTCGGCTTTCGCCTTATCGGAGGTGGAGATGAGTTGGAGGTAGAAATGGTCGCCCGGGGAGGTTTTGGAAACGGTCGAGGCCGGATCCGCGGCCCGCGGCAATTGGGGTTTTCTCGCCGCGGGTTCCGGATTATCGAGGGCGAGCAAGACCCGGGAGGAGGTGCTATCGGCGCCTTTGGCTGCGGGAGTCTTGGTCGCGCTCTGGCTTCGCGTAAAGGGAAGCGGCCGCTCGGGAGCGCCGTCTTTCCGCCCCTGGAGTTCGGGCTCGCTGGCCTCCGCCAGGCTCATTTCGGCGGCGCCATCCGGGAGGGCATTGCTGGCGGCCGCGGCGAAGCCCGGCTTGGCGCCATCCCCCGATTTGATCCCCACGGCTAGGCCGAGGAAGAAAAAGAGGGCGAAAAGGCAGAAAACCGAGACACCGACGGCGACCAGGCGCCCCCGGGTGAGGGAGAGGAGGTAAAGGGAGGGATTTTCTTCCATGAGGGATGCTCCAGACGGGGGGGGGAAGGATTTTCCCCGCTATAGAGAGTTTCGGAAGAATTCCAAGGGCCTTGAGGACCGAATCCCCGGCGTGAATTTTCCGGGGCCCGGGAGCTTTGAAAAAAGCGCCGGTCCATAATCCAATTCGCCATGAACCTGGAATACATCAACGCCTTCACCATGTCGATGTGGGATATCCTCAAGAATTACCTCAATATCGACAGCCGCAAGGGCGCGGTGGAGGTGAAGGCCAATACGGCCCCGTTCAAGGGCGTGGCCGTGCTGGTGGGCATCACCGGCACCACCACCGGGAAGGTCATCTTCGACATGGACCGCGACACCGGGTTCCGCCTGACGACGAAGTTCAACGACGAGTTCCACAGCGAGGTGAACGATATCTTCATCGCCACGCTCAAGGAGTTCGGCAACGTCGTCTGCGGCAAGGCCATCACGAACATGGGCAAGGCGGGCGACGGCCTCGACCTCACCACGCCCACCCTCATCCTGGGGGAGCACATGGTGCTCGCTGAGGAGCGGGGCACCGAGATCATCATGGTCTCCTTCCATACCGACATCGGCCAGATCGACATCAACGTCATCATCAATTCGGTCACGCGCAATTAGCATGGGGCCCTTCCGACGCGGCGCGCTCCAGGTGCGCACGGCCTCCAAGGCCTACCCCATCCACCTCGGCGAAGAGCCCGCGGCCGACGTTTTCCGCGGCATCCTCGAGCGGTTCGCCAACCGCAAGATCGCCGTCATCACCGACAGCCACCTCGCCGGCGCCTACCAGGACGCCCTCCACGGGGCCTTCGCGGACGCGGGCCGCGAGATGGACCTCCTCATCCTCCCCGCCGGGGAGCGGTCCAAGACGCGGGGCGTGAAGGAGAAGATCGAAGACGCCCTCCTCGAGCGCAAGTACGACCGCGGCTGCCTGCTCATCGCCCTGGGCGGCGGGGTGGTCGGTGACCTCGTGGGCTTCACCGCGGCGACCTACCTGCGCGGCGTCTCTTTTGTGCAGGTCCCCACCTCGCTGCTCGCCATGGTCGATTCCAGCGTGGGCGGGAAGACCGGCGTCGACACCCCGTTCGGCAAGAATCTCGTGGGGGCCTTCTGGCAGCCAGAGGCCGTCTACCTCTCCATCGATTTCCTAAAGACCCTCCCGCCCGCCGAATTCCTCCAGGGGTTCGGCGAGATCCTCAAGTACGGGTTCATCATGAGCCCGTCCCTCGACCGGCGCCTGGCGAAGGACCGCGAAGCGATCCTGGGGGGGGATCCCGCCGCGCTCCTTCCCGTCATCCGGGAGTCCCTCGCCATCAAGCGAGACGTCGTCGGGAAGGACGAGCGCGAAACGGGCGGCCTGCGGCGCACCCTCAATTTCGGCCATACCGCGGGCCACGCCATCGAGCTCCTCTCCCGCTACCGGCTTTCCCACGGCCTGTGCGTCTCCATCGGCATGGCCATCGAGGCCGACGTCTCGGTGCGCATGGGCCTGCTCGCCCCCGCCGCGCGGGATACGATCAAGGAACGCCTGCGCTCCTACGGCCTCCCGGTCTCGGTGCCGAGGGCCATGGGTTTCCCGGCGCTCTACTCGGCCATGCTCTCCGACAAGAAAAGCGGCGCCGACGGGGTGAAACTCACCCTCCTCGATCGCCTGGGCCACTGCGCCAAGGGCCCGGCGAAAGACTACGCCATCCCCGTCCCCCAGAAAATCCTCGCCGAGGCCTTCGCGGGGGCCCGGAAATAGGCGGGGGCCTCGCAAGGGAGTTCGCGAGATGTGTGGACGATACTCCCGGACCCGAAACAAACAGGAGATCACCGAGTTCTTCTATGTCGAAGAGTTCGCCAGCGAGCCGATCCCGCGCTGGAATATCGGGCCCATGCAGAGCGCCGGGGTCGTGCTTTCCCGCGGGGGAAAGCGCGTCTACCAAGACCTCCAATGGGGGTTCAAACCTCCCTGGGGCAAAACAACCCTCATCAATTCCCGGGCCGACCACCTGCTTGAAAGCCGCTTCTTCTCGCCGCTTTTGCGCGCCGGCAAGCGCTGCCTCTTCGTGGCCGACGGGTATTACGAGTTCGTGGAGAAGGACGGCCTCAGCCTACCGTTCTATACGACGCTTCGGGACCGCGGCTTCATGGCCTTCGCCGGCTTATGGGACGATGTGAAGCCTTCCCCGGCGGCGCCGAAAGTCCGCAAGGCCAAGCCGGAATCGAGCCAACTCACCTTTTCCTTCGAGGCCCCCCCGCAGGAAGGGGACGCCGCCCCCGCCATGGGCCGCGGCGAAGACCGCCCCACCGACGCCTCCGCGAAGGGCGGCGGCCCCGGGGAACTCCCCGATGGGGCGCCCCGGCCGACGGCCTTCATCATCACCACCGAGCCCAATGCCCTCATGCTCCAGGTGGGCCATGACCGCATGCCGGTGATCCTGGATCCCCCATCCTGGGAAGCCTGGCTCGATGCGCGGACGCCGGTGGCCGAAGTCTTTCCCCTCCTCAAGATGCTCGACCCGGCTCGCATGCAGTCTTGGTTCGTGCGCCCCCTGGTCAACCGCCTCGCCCACGACGCCCCGGATTGCATCGAGGCGGTGGGCGGCGTTCTGACGGCCTGAGAGCTCCCGGGCCTCCCGCGGCGACGGCCCCCGAATCAGGCCGCTTGGCGGACAATATTTGACTTGACAGTTCCCGAGGTCCGGTCGAAAATATACACCTAAATATACACCCACGCATGGGCCCGCTCGAATTCGCCGGGGCCCCGCGGCGCGAAAGCATGCCCAAACTCACCCCCGTCGAAAAACGCTTCCTCGATCTCATCCGCCGCGCACTCAAGGGAGAGGGCGAATCGCCGACCTTCGACGAACTACGGCGGGCCATGGGGTGGGGCGCGGTGAACATGGTCACCAAGTACGTGGAGCGCCTGCGCAAGAAGGGGCTCATCCTCACGGGCCCGTCGGGGTCCAAGCGGTCCATCCGCCTCGTCGAGGAGCATCGCCGCGGGGCCGTCAGCCTGCCGCTCTGGGGCGTGGTGCACGCCGGGCCGCTGACCGAGGGGCACGAGGCGATGGGAGAACTCATCGACGCCCCCGAGTGGATGGTCCCGCCCCACGCCGATTGCGGGTTCCTCCAGGTGCGGGGCGATTCCATGAAAGACAAGGGCATCTTCGACGGCGACTACGTGCTCCTGCGCCGCCAGGCCACGGCCGAGAACCGCCAGACGGTGGTGGCGGGGGTCGGGGGGGCCATGACGCTCAAGCAGATCTTCTTCCATCCCGACTGCGTCGAACTCATCCCCTTCAACCCCGACCTCAAGCCCATCCGCGTCGCCGCCATCGAAGATCTGCGCATCGTGGGGGTCTGCCTGGGGCTCATCCGCCGGCGCATCTGAGATGGGCGCCCCCCTCGTCTTCTTCCTGAGCCTGCCCCATTTCCCCAGCGAGGCGGCCTTGCGGGCCCGGCCCGACCTCAAGGGTCGGCCCTTCGTGGTGGCCACGGGCGACGGGGGGCGGCGGCGGGTGCTCGACGTCTCCCCCGAACTCCGGGGCCGCGGCGTCTGGAAGAACATGCTCCTCGACCGCCTGCCCCCGGGTTTGCGCCCCGAGATCGTGCCGGTCGACGCCCACGCCCTGCGCCGCGCCTCCGAAGAACTCATCGTCCACCTCGACCGCTACTCCCCCGTGGTGGCGAGCCCCCGGGCGGGGGAGTACTACCTCGACATGAAGGGCACGCAGAGCCTCATGGGCCGCCCCCTGTCGTCGGCCGGGGCGATCCTCTCCGAAGTCCGTAGAGTCTTCGACTCTACGGGCCGCGTGGGCATCGCCGAGACCAAACTCCTCGCCTTCCTGGCCGCCCGGGCGGCGCCCCTCCAGGGGGCGTTCGAGGTGTGGGGGGGATGCGGCCTCGCTTTCCTCCACGCCATGCCCATCCCGTGGCTGCCGGGCCTGGGGGCGGCCACCCGCCTCTCCATGCGGGGCGAGTACGGCCACCAGACCCTGGGCGAATTGGCGGCCTACGGCGAAGGCGATCTGCGCCTGCTTTGGGGCGAAGAGGGGGCCCTGGCCCACCGGGCGGTCACCGGGCGCCTCATCGAAGACCTCGTGCCCTACCGCTTCGAGCGGTCGGTGGAGGTCGAGATCCCCCTGGGCGTCCACGACCGGGAGGCCTCGCGCCTCGCCCTCGATCTCGCCCTGGTCGAGGCGGCCCGCAAATTGCGCCTCGAGGGCGCCTTCGCCCACCGCTTCGACCTCGAGGTGGCCTACGGCGACGGGCGCTCGGCCCGCTTCGAGAAGCGGCTTAAGGTCCCCGGGTTCCACGAGCGGGGGCTTCGACTCGAGGTGCGGCCCGTCCTCGACGAGGCCCTCACGCGGCGCATCTACGCGGTGAAGGCGGTGCTGGTCTTGCGCGATCTGCGCCCCCCGGCGCGCCAACTCTCGCTCATGGCCGACGACGGGCGGGAAGACCGCATCGTGCGGGCCTTCGACCAGGTGCGCGCGCGCTGGGGCCGAAGCGTGCTCCGCCTGGGCTTCGAACCCGGGTGAGATCCCGCGCCCATGCAGTCCTTCGTCCCCCTCGAAACCCACTCCATGTACTCCCTGGGCGAGGGAACGCTGCGGCCCTCCGAACTGGCCGCCCTGGCCAAGGCCGCCGGCCAGGCCTACCTGTCGGTGGCCGATACCAATAGTTTCGCGGGCCTCGTCAATGTCCTCCAGGCCTGCCAGGCGGCGGGGCTCAAGCCCCTGGTCGCCGCCCGGCTCAAGCAGGGGGGGGTCGAGGCCCTCCTCATCGCCCGGTCGATGCGGGGCTACGCCCGCATCTCCCACCTCATCTCGCGCATCCACCTCGAGGCGGGCTTCCAATTGGGGGCGGAACTCGCCCACCATCCCCCCGAGGCCTGCTACGTCATCACCGCCGAGCGCGCCCTCCTCGCGCCCCGCCACCCGGGCTATTTCGCGGAGATCCACGCCCAGAAGCCGGGCTACGGCGATGCCTACCGTTTCGCCAAGGCCAACGCCATCCCCCCGGTGCTCCTTTCCCCCTCCTATTTCCGGGACCGGGCCGATTTCGAGACCCATCGCACCCTCTGCGCCATCCACCGGGCCAAGAACGTCTGGGATCTTTCCCCGGGCGAACTCCAGTCGCCCGACGCCTTCTTCCCCGACCGCGCCGTCGTGGCGGGCCTCGCCGAGCGCTTCGCCCCCATGCCCGACGCGCTCTCCAACGCGGGGCGCATCGCCGAGGCCGCCCAGTTCCCGTTCCCCCTGGGCCAACTCTATTTCCCGAAACTCGACGGCGACAGCTACGACCGCCTGCGCGCCAAGTGCCTGGAGAACGCGCCGAGGCGCTACGGCGCCCTCACCCCCGCCGTGCGGGAGCGCCTGGCCCACGAACTCGAGATCATCCGCAAGAAGGGCTTCTGCGATTATTTCCTGGTGGTGGAGGATATCGTGCGCCACGGGGGGATGTACACCTGCGGGCGCGGGAGCGCGGCGGCCTCCATCGTCTCCTACCTCCTCTTCATCACCCACGTCGACCCCCTCGCCCACCGCCTCTACTTCGAGCGCTTCCTCAACGAGGCCCGCCCCGACCCCCCCGACATCGACATCGACTTCGCCTGGGACGAGAAGGACAAGGTCACCCAGTACGTCTTCGACGCCCACGGGGCCAAGTGCGCCCGGGTGAGCAACCATATCCGCTACTCGGTCAAGAGCGCGCTCCACGAGGTGGCCAAGATCCACGGCGTGCCCGAGAGCGAGATCATGGCCCTCACCCGGCACATCTCGACCTATTACGACAAGGCCAAGGACGAGTTCATCGACGTGAGCGAGAACAAATTGGGGGCCGACGCCAGCGAGACCTGGAAGAAGGTGGTGCGCCTGGCGGTGCGCTTAAGCGGCCTGCCGCGCTTCCTCGGGCTGCATTGCGGGGGGACGATCGTGGTGCCCAAGGCGGTCTCCTACTACGCCCCCGTCTACCGCTCGGCCAAGGGCTTCCCCGCCATCCAGTGGGAGAAGGACCAGACGGAGGATTTCGGCCTGGTGAAGATCGATCTCTTGGGCAACCGCTCCCTCGCCGTGGTGCGCGACGCCCTGCGCGATTTGGAGGAGAACGAGGGGCTCAAGATCCCCTACGAGCACCTCGACCCGCTCCAAGACGGGGCGACCCAACGCGCCCTGGCCCTGGGCGAGACCATCGGCGTGTTCTACGTCGAGTCGCCGGCCATGCGCCAGCTCCAGAAGAAGACGGGGGTGGGCGACTACGAGCACCTCGTCATCCACTCCTCGATCATCCGCCCCGCCGCCAACGACTTCATCAACGACTACATCCGCCGCCTCAAGGGCGAGCCCTGGACGCCGCTGCTCCCCGAGATGGGCGAGATCCTCCAGGAGACCTACGGCATCATGGTCTACCAGGAGGACATCTCGAAGGTCGCCGTGCGGGTGGCCGATTTCACCGTGGGCGAGGGGGAGGAACTCCGCAAGGTCATCGGCAACCCGCGCAAGGAGAAGCGCAAGGCCGAACTCCAGGCGAAACTGCGGGGGAACATGGCGAATCGGGGCATCCCGCAGGAGACCATCGCGAAGATCTGGGACATGATCGAGTCCTTCAGCGGCTACTCGTTCTGCAAGCCCCATAGCGCCAGCTACGCCCAGCTCAGCTTCAAGGCCTGCTGGCTGAAGGTGCACCACCCGGCCGAGTTCATGGCCGGGGTGCTCACCAACCAGGGCGGCTTCTACGGCCCCAGCGCCTACCTCGCCGAGGCGCGGCGCATGGGGCTCGCGGTGCACGCCCCCGACGTGAACCTCTCGCGCCGCGGGTATTTCGGGCGCCGCCGCGACCTGTACGCCGGCTTCATGGCGATCAAGGACCTCCCGGGGGCCGCCATCGACCGCCTGCTGGAGGCCCGGCGCAAAGACGGGGCGTTCACGGGCCTCGCCGAATTCATGGCGCGCACCGGGATCTCCCTCGCCGACACGCGCACCCTCATCCGCGCCGGCTGCTTCGAGCGGTTGGAGGGGCCCCACGTGCCCCGCCTCCTCTACGCGGCGGCGCGCCTCGACGCGATGCGCGGGCTCGGGGGCCAACTCGCGGCGGAAAGCGCCTCCTTGGAATCGCTCACCCGCGGCCCGGCCTTCCAGGAGCCGACCCCCGCCGATCGGATCCTCGCCGAACTCTCGGCCTTCGGGTTCATCCTTTCCGTGCACCCCATGGCTTTCTGGGGGAAATTCTTCGACCTACCCGGCCGCGTGCTGGCTCGCGAGGTCGCCCGCCACGCCGGGCGCACGATCACCGTCGCCGGGGTCCTCATCACCACCAAGACCGTGCAGACCAAGCACGACGACCTCATGAAGTTCGTCACCTGGGAGGACGAGACGGGCGTGCTCGAGTGCGTGCTCTTCCCCGCGGTCTACGAGAAGTACGGCAAGCGCCTCGAGACCCTGGCCCCCTACCGCATGCGCGCCCGGGTGGACGTCGAGTTCGGCACGTGGATCCTCAACGTCAGCGAAGTGGAGCGCCTCGACCCGCAAGCGGCCCGACGGCGGGATTCGGGGGCGGGCAGGCCATTCGGCGGCACGTCTGCGGGGGGAAGCGGGATGGCCCGCCCCCTGCCCCCATCGCGTCCGCAGGAACGACCGAGCCGCAAGAACCCACGCCTCCCCGCATCCTCCACCGGGCAAACGCCCCCTGATCCCCGGGCTTCCAAGGCTTCCCCGCCCGACACGCGCGCGGATTTGCCTTCATCGACCATCGGGATTAGCCTATAGGCGTAGTGGAGCCCGGAAGGCTCCCATGCGGGCGTGGCAGAAGGATGCCGAACAGAACGCCACGCGAGAGGAACATCCATGCTCGATTTCAGCGTCTCCGTCCTCCCCCTGTTGACCGTGGCGGTCGTCAATTTTTTCCTCAGTTGGATCTACTATTCCCCCGCGGTGCCCTGGTTCAAGGTGTGGCAGAAGGCGGTGGGGATGGATCCTTCCAAGACGACGATGTCGGAAGAGGATAAAAAGCAGCTGCCCCGCCTCATGGGGGGGGCCGTTCTCGCCACATTCCTCCTCTCCTACGGTTTACAAGTCATCGTCCACAGCGTGAAGGCGACGGACTTCGCTTCCGGCGCCCTCGTGGGCGTGGTGCTTTGCCTCGCCTTCGCCGTGACCCAGGGGTTCAATTCCCAATTCGAGGGGCGCAAACCGGTGCTCCTCGTGCTCAATAACGTGCTCTACCTCGTGACCTACGCCGGATTCGGGGGCCTCGTCGCGGTCTGGAGATAGCGGTTTCGGATTCGCCTGCGCCGTCGCGCGGAGGCATGAAGCATCCTGGATGCTTCATGGTGCCCCGTTTGAAATGCGGCCGATCATCCGAACACCGCGCGGGTCGTTCGGCGCGCCGGGCCGCCTTGACACACCCCCGGCTACAATTCCATAATAGTCCCATATGGGACTCAAAAAGCCCTCCCGCCCGGGCGGAGCGGCCCTCACCCAAGTTCAGATCGCCCGACTCGCGAAGGTTTCCCGGCGTTCGGTCTATAATTTTCTCCAGGGGCGCCATGAGCGCCTGAGCGCCGGGGTGCGGGAGCGCATCGAGGGGATCGTCAAGACCCACCATTACGCCACGCCCTTCTTCATCGATCTGCTGCGCAAGAAGAAAAACCCCTACGTCGCGGTGGCCATCGGGCGCATCAGCAACGAGTTCTACACCCAATTCCTCACGGGCCTCCTCACCGGCCTGCAGGAGCGGGGGCTCCACGGGGTGCTGGTGACGGGGCAATCGGGCGCCGACATCGTGGGCATGGCCGCCCAGCAGCGCTTCGGCGCCTTCTTCAGCACGGGCGAGGGCATCTCCCTGGAGCAGGCGGATTTCCTCGCCGAACGGAAATTGCCCCTGGTGGCCTTCGAGGGCCATCGCCTCGCGGCCCACGGGGCCTCGGTGGTGGGGCTCGACCACCCGGCCAACATGAAGACGCTCGTGGATTTCCTCGCGGCGCGGAAGTACCGAAGCCTCGGGATGATCGGCCGTCGTGACGCGAAGGAAGCGGGCAGCCGGGAAGTTTGCCTGGAACGTTTTTCGGCCGCCGCGGGGCTGGCGTTCCGCCGGGAATGGATCATCCCCGGGAACGACCAGCAGGCCTTGGCCTACGACGAAGTCCGGAAATTGGTGCGGGAGAAGAACCGGCCCGAAGCGATCTTCACCCATAACGATTTCACCGCGGCGGCCGTGCTCGCGGCGCTCCACGATAGCAAGGTGGCGGTGCCCGGGGAGATGGGCGTCATCGGGCAGGATGGGGTGGCCTCCGCGGCCTTCCTGTGGCCCGCCCTCACCACCCTCGACCTCGATTTCCCGGCGATCATCGGCGCCTGCGTCGAGCGGATCGCCGCGCGCCACGGGGGGCAGGCGGTGACCCCGAATACCATCGCCCTCGCCGGGAAGATGGTCGAACGCGGGAGTACCCGCAGGATGGAGGGCTGAGATGCCGGCGATCTCGTCCGTATTTCGTGCGGGAATCGCGGGGGCATTGGGGGCTTCCATGGCGCTTTCCCTCGGGGCGTTCGGCGAGGCGCCGCCTTCCTTCGCCTTGGGAGCCGACCTATCCATGCTCGAGCCCATGGAAAAGCAGGGGGTCGTCTTCAAGGAGGCCTCGGGGAAACCCCGCGATGCCATGGCCTTGTTCGTGGAGCACGGGTGGACATGGTTCCGCATCCGACTGTTCGTGAAGCCAGCCTCCGAAGGCGGGGCCATCCAGGATCTTCCCTTCGCGCTTCGCTACGGGCGCCGGGTGAAGAACGCCGGCGGGAAATTGCTCCTGGACCTGCACTACTCGGATACGTGGGCCGACCCCGGCCGTCAGGAGACCCCCGCCGCCTGGCGAACCCTCCCCGAAGCGGAAATGGAGAAGACGGTGGAGGCATACACCCGCGGGGTGCTACGGGCCTTCGCCTCCAACGATTCGGTACCGGACATGGTGCAGGTGGGGAATGAAATCACGCCCGGGATGCTTTGGCCAACGGGAAGGAACGATAGCCGAGAAGGCTGGGAGCGTTTCTGCCGCTACCTCAAGGCCGCGATCCGCGGGGTCGACCCGGGCCCCAACTTCGCCAAGCCGGCCATCATGATCCATATCGACAAGGGAGGGAAGGCGGAAACCGTGGGTTGGTTCTACGACGAACTCGAGGCCGCGAAGGTATCCTGGGACGTGATGGGCCTCAGTTTTTACCCCTGGTGGCACGGCACGCTGTCCGCCCTGGAAAAGACCCTCGCATTGGCCGCGACCCGTTACCGCAAACCCATCGTGGTGGTGGAGACCGCATACCCATGGAGTGAGCCGGAGCGATTTTCGAAGGAGAACGAAAAACGGAACCTCGAATTCCCCATCACGCCCGAGGGCCAAGCGGCGTATTGGAAGGCGGTGGTGGCCTTGGTGCGGCAAGCACCGCATGGCCTCGGACGGGGCGTATTCGCCTGGGAACCCGCGTGGATCCGAACGAAATGGTATGGCGGCGCCAACGCCTTTTTCGACCGGGAGGGCAAAGCGTTGCCCATCCTCAGCGGGACGCCGGGGATCATGGACCGTTAGGAGACCGGCCCTGGCCGGAACCCGGGGAGCGGCGCGGGCCCGAAGGGGTCGTCCCCTATTCTCGACGACCCTCGCTCGGCGGAACGTCGACAAACCCGTAAACTCGAGGTGTTTTCGGGCCGCGTGACCGATCCACGCGCTGCCCACCGGGGCGCCGCCTCCCCACCTGATCCGGAATCGGGAGGGAGGTAACCGCGCTTCTCACCTTCTCGCGTCGAATGTCCCATGGGCGCATCGAGTTTTGGCCCGTTTAGAACGGAACCATAGCGGGACGAACCCGTGAAACGACCGGTGTTCCTTTCGCCACGATCGCAGGCGCCCTTTTCGGCCCATCGGATCCAACCTGAACGGAGCCGGGAAGCGTTCGCGCTAGAGCGTGAAGGTGAGCTCGCAGCGGGTACCCGCGCCGCTGTGGATCTCGAAGGTCCCCCCGATCTGCTTGACCAGCATGTCCACCAGGCGGTGCCCGAAGCCCTTGCGGCGCTCTCCGCCGTCGTCCGCCGGGAGCCCGACCCCGTCATCCTCCACCCGCAGGTGGACGCGCTCGCCGTCGAGGGAGACCGCCAGGCGCAAACTCCCCGAATCCCGCCCGATGAAGGCGTACTTCATGGCGTTGGTGATGAGTTCGTTGACGATGATCCCGGCGGGCACCAGGTTCTTCGATTGGATCGTGAAATCGGCGATCTCCCCCGTGACCGCCACGCGGTCGCGGTTGGGGAAAAGGGAGGTGACCGTTTCGAGGAGGCCGGAGAAATACGCCCGGCTCGAGACCGAGGAATGGCCCTCCGAGAGAAGCAAGCTCTCGTAGAGCACCCGCATGCTGCGCACCCGGGCGATGGCGTCCTGGAGGGAGGAGAGGGCTTCGGGGTTGCGGCTGGTGCGCGCCTGGAGCACGAGGAAGCTTTCGATGGAGGCGATATTGTTCTTGATCCGATGGTGGACCTCCTGGAGGAGCAGGGTCTTCTCGCGCACCGCCGCCTCGAGGGCTTCCTCGGCGCGCCGGCTGCGGGTGACGTCCATGGTGAAGCCCGCCAGGAACCGCGGTTTCCCCGGCAGGTCGATGGGGAATTTGAGGGTGGTGTAGGAGCGGTCGGCGAAGGCCTCGTCCACCGAGATCAGGTTCCCTTCGCGGATCACCCGCAGGTCGTCGGCCACCATCGATTTGGAGAGTTCCCCGGGGAAGAGTTCCTCCATGGATTTCCCGAGGATCTCGGCGAGGGGCCGGCCCAGGAGGCCCTCGTAATTCCGGCTCAGGCGGATCGGCCGGGCGTTCTCGTCCTTGAAGAAGACGTAGATGGGGCTATGCTCGAGGAATTGGGAAAAGATGGCTTCCGTCTCGCGCAGGGCGTCGCTGGTGCGCAATCGCAGGAGCGCCCCGCCGACCTGGAAGGAGATCGTCTCGACGGCGTGGCGGATGCCGGGGGGGAAGGCGTCGAAGCGGCGCGAGGCGAGGTAGAGGGCCGCGATGAGTTTGCCCTGGCTCATGACCGGGATGACGGCGAGGGCCCGCAGGCCTTCGCGCGCGCGCACCTCGTCGTCCTCCGTCAGGAGGTTCCCGTAATTGCCGTACCAGGGCCGCCCGGAAAGCACGAGGCGCGCCGTGGGGGCGTGGGCGTCGAAATGGGAGACCCGCGCGGCGAACGCCGGGGAGAGGCCCCGGTGCACGGCCATCGAGATCGATTTCGATTCGGCGTCGGCGAGGTAGATCCCGCAGGCGTCCACGGCCTCCAGTTGGACCACCGCGCGCAGGACGGCCTCGAGGCCGAGCTTCAAGTCGGCGCAGGAGTTGAGTTCTACGGCGAGGTCGTGGCTGACCTGTAGGAGGTGCTCGATCTGGCGGCTGGCGGTGATGTCCGACATCACGCCACGGAAGCCCGAAAGAGAGCGGCCCTCTTCCACCCTCTGGAGGGCGATACGCAGCCATTTGACCGTACCGTCGGCGGCGGTGAGGAAGAACTCCCCCGCGCTCTCCCCCGCTTCGAGAGCCCGCGCCCATTGGGAGGCCCATGCCGCGGCGCACCCGGGATCGAGGAGCTCCGCGAGATCATGGCCGAGATGGTCTTCGGGCCGCAGCCCCGCGATGCGCGAGAGGGCGGGGGAGAGGTAGGTGAGTTTCCCCGCGGGGTCGAGGGAGAAGACGACATCGTGGAGCGTCTCGACGAGGGCGCGGTAGCGGGCGCTGCTCTCGGACTCCTTCCGCCGCGACTCGTGGAGGCGGAAGGCCATCTTGATCGATGCGATGAACACGGTCTCGCCCGAGTTCTTCACGATGTAGCCGTAGGAGGTGATGCCCTCGGTCTTGGCCACGATCTCGCGGGCGGTATGGGAGGAGACGAAGATGAGGGGAAGCTCCCGCTCGGCGAGGATGCGTTCGGCGGCGCGGGTACCGTCCATGCCCGGCCCCAGGTTGATGTCCATGAGCACGAGGTCGATCTCGGCGCGGCGGCGGACGGTTTCGAGGGCCTCTTCGCCGGAGGTGGAGGCGAGCACGGCGAAGCCGTAGGCCTCGAGGGTGAGGGCCTGCGTCTGGGCGAGGGCCGGTTCGTCCTCCACCAGGAGGATCAGTTTTTTTCCGTCGACCATGGCGTGCCCCCGTTCCCTACGGCCGCAGAAAGGCCAATTCCACCACGCTATTCCAAGCGTTCACGCTATTGCCGAGGCCGGTGAAGCGGACGAAGCGGGCGGCGGCGGGCTTCCCCAAGGGAAAGATCTCGGCGCCCTGGGCCGCGCCCCGGCTTCGGGCGGCGAGGACCTTCTCCCAGGCCTTGCCGTCCAGGGAGACCGCGATCTCGAAAGAGGTGCTGCGTTCGCCGCCCTTGAAGAAGATGGCCACGACGCGGTCGAGCCGTTCCATCGCGGCGAACTCGCAGGTCAGGGTTTGGCCCGCGCCTTCGGCGGACCAGCGGGTGTTCAGATCACCGTCTACCGCCCCGGAGGCGAGGTTCTCGTCGCTGGAACTCGCGACGGCCCTGACGACGGGGATGCGGCCCTCCTTCGGGAACTCCATGGGGTCGACGGGCTTGCCGGCGAACCGCACCAGGGTTTCCAGGAGGCGCGCGCCGTTTCTCGCGGTGATGCGCGCGGTGCCCGGGACCGCGGTCGCTTGGGCCAGCGAGATCGCGGTGGCGGGATGCTTCGCCCGCGCCGTCACCACGGGGGGGATGCCCCCTTCCCATTGGACCCGATATTCGAACTTGAGCGGCGAAAACCCGGGGAGTTCCTTGCCATCCACTTGGAGTCCGGCCAAATCGAGGTCTCGCCGGTCCACCAGGGCCCAGGCATCGATATTTTGATCCAGGCCGGGGGGGAGGGGACCGGGGGTTTCGCCCTCGGCGAGCGGGGTGCAGAGCACGGTGAGGGTGATCCGCCGAGACGGGGCCGGGTTGAGCGCCAATTTCCGCACGCCGGAGTTCTGGCTTTGCTTCAGCTGCGGCGACTCGGGGAAGGGCCGCGCGTCGCGGACGGAAAAGACGGCGTCTTTCTCGAGCGCTTGGAGGTGGAAACGCCGGCCCGCGGAAGAGAGCGTCGCCTCGCGGCCGTCCGCGGAGAGCGCGATCGCCGCGCGGGTGTGGAGGAACCACCACACGGGAACGGGCTCGGACAATTCGACCTCATCCCTCAGGAGGATGCGCTTGCGCCCATCGATGAGCCGCGCCCCCCGCTTCGCCCTGTCGACGGCGGGCCAGACGCGGGAGAGGTCGGCGACCACGAAGGCCTCATCGGGGGAGGTTTCGAGGCGGGTGATGGAGGCTTTGGCCCCGGGATCCTGGTTTCCGCCGTCGTGGCGGGCGGGGTCGATCGAGAGGGTATTGTGGCCCTCGGTCTTGAGCCGGTAGTATTTCCATCGGTCGGCGCCGAAGACGCCGGGGGCGTTGTAATTCTCCCCCTCGATGTCGATGGCCCATCGCTCGCCGAGGGCCTCGAGGATCACGCTGCCCAGGTCGAGGTGGCCATGGGGGGCCCGATTATCCCCGGCCTTGAGGCCGACGAAGGCGGCGAGGGGGTCGGCCCAGGATCCCCGCAGCGTCGCGACCTCGACGCCGCGGAAATGGCGGTCGAGGGGGAGCGGGCGGCCATCGGCCTTCATCGGCTCGTAGAAAAGAAGCTCGTCCGCGGTGGCGGATGCGTACGTGAGGGCGTAATCCTGGTAGAGCGCTTGCCCCGTCTTGGCGGCGAGCCAGAAGAGTTCGGGGAGGGAGGGGGGCTTTTCCCCGCTGTCCGAATAGTTGAAACTGCGGCGTGACGGGGAGACGAGGAAGGTCGGGAAGGCCCCCGTCTTCCAGAAGCCGGGAAAGGCGCCGCCCGAGAGCAGGCCGAAATCGCTCCCGCAGGCGGATTCCAAGGATGCGGCATAATCGATGGTGTACTTCACCGTGCCCCACCAATAGCCCGTGCCCTCGAACCAGGCCCCGTCGGGCTCGAACTGGGGGAGCATCCACTGCACATTCGAGAAGGCGGCGGGGAGGATGCGGGCGGCGGCCGCGGGATGGCTCGGGGCCACGGCGAGGGCGGCCACGGAGAGGCCCCCGTTGCAGATGACGTTCCAATTATTGTTCGCCCGGGCCCAAAAGGCCTTCCCCTCCTCGAGGGCCTTGATCCCCGGGTCGAGGCCCAAGCGGACGATCGATTCGGCGGCGAGCGTTCGGTCGGCTGCGGAGAGGCCATCGTAGCACCAGTCATAGCCGATGGCCACCGCCAGCGCCATCTCCGCGGTATCGAGGAAATGCCGCGGGTTCCAATCGGGGAAGGCGCAGACGGCCCGAAGTTCCGCGGCCGCGCGGTCGACGTAGCGCGCCTCCCCGGTGATTCGCCAGGCGAGGCCCAGGGCGATCATCCGCCGCTCGACCTTCTTGCTGGTCTCCAGAAGACGGAGTCCATCGGGGATCTCGTAACGGGCCGCCGGTTCGGCGAGGAGGCGATCGGCCCCCTGGCGGGTTTTATCCCACCAACCCGCCGCGACCCGGTCGGTCTTCAGCAGCTCGCGGATTCGCGCGAGCCGGGACGGGGTGAGCATGAGGCGGGGGTGGACATCCTTCACGGAAGCGAGGAATTGCCGGGCCGTGGGCGCGGGGACCGGCGGAAGGAAGGCCGCGGGGCCCGCGGTTTTCGCCGGTTCGGGGGGGAGCCCCAGGTCATCCATTTGCCAACCACCGATCCAAGCTTCCCCCCTATTCCCCGTGGAGGAATAGAGCCACGCGAGGCACCAAGCGGCGTTGCTGGGGGCCAATTCCTCGAAGGCTTGGGTCCGGAATCCATCGGGGTTGCCGGAAAGCCCCTTCACGCGCTCCGGGGCCAGGAAGCCCCGTTTCGCATCGTACCAATTGAAGAAAAGGGCGAGACCGCCGCCCTTGACCGAGACGGATTGGCGGTAGCGGTGCCCCGGGAGGACGGCGACCCAGCGCCCCATCCCCACGCCCTCCTTGGGGTCCTCATCTTTTAGGTGGACGACGGGGCGGCCGTCCAAGATGCCCAGGGTGAGAGCCGTGGTGCGGCCGTTCGGGGCGGGCCGAGCTTCCCAGCCCGAGGGGATCGGGCCGCGCTCCGCCGGGATAAAGGCCGAAGGACCTAGCGCTTGGGCCGAGATCGCGGCGACGAACAGGAAGGGAAAAGCGACGACTTTCAGGCCCATGGCGCCCCCCGGGGCGATTGTCGCATCCCTGCGGGGCGGTCAGAGGGCTTGCTTTCCGGCTTGGAGGTGCAAAATAAACGGCGGGGGGGATCCTAAATTTTTTTCTTGACGAACGCGTCCTGGAAATGCATTATTAGGTTACACAAAAAGGAGGTGATCAACATATGAACCAACGCTTATGGATGACCGGTGAGGTGGCTGAGCGATAAGCCAGACCCTCGTTGCCAGAAGGCCCTCCCTCGAGAACGACGGGAAGCTTATGGCAGTCCCATCAGACCACCGCCTCCAACGGCGCGCGGGGATGGTCTCCCGCCCGGCGCGAAAGCGCTGACGCCGTTGGAGTTTTTTTTGTACTCCCTAGTCGAGCCTTTTTAGGCGGATCGCCCCGATCACCACATCCGCCCCCGGATCCACTTCGACCCGGAGATCGTTTCCGTTGCAGCGTCCGATGAAGAGGCCATCGCGTATCTCGAAGCGGTGGGTCGTCCAGGCGCCGCTCCCTTCGAGGCGGAAGGTTTCGGCCACTTTCCAGGCTCCCGGGGACGTTCCATGGGCGTCGATCGAGAAGTCCCGGGAATCGTAGACCACTTTGATCCCGGCGGGCGTGGGGGAATAGAGGTCGAGCTCCAATGACACCGGCGGCGCCTCCTTCCCG
Organism: Spirochaetota bacterium; assembly: GCA_017302015.1. Taxonomy (GTDB): domain Bacteria; phylum Spirochaetota; class UBA12135; order COTS27; family JAFLEE01; genus JAFLEE01. The sequence goes on from JAFLEE010000004.1 coordinate 79,429, forward strand.
CAAAAGGCTTCGTGCTCCAGTTTGAGGTAGAATTTCCGCATTTTTTCCGGGGCCTCCACCGGCTTCAGGAGCCATCCCGGGCGTCCCGCGCGCACGCATGGCTCGTTGGCGATTTCCGAACCCTTGGCTTGGGCGACCAGACCCCGGAACGCCGGGGGGTCCGAAAAGACGGCGGACAGTTCCCTCAAGTTCGAGGGGAGTTGGTTCGAATAGAGCGGTCGGTAGGCGACGGGAAAGCCCGGGCGCGCCGGGGGAAGGGGCTGTGGCGCGAGGCTTCCATCCAATAATTTCTTCGCCTGGCCGGCGAGCCAGAGATAATGGTCGTTGGGAAGCCCCTGGTAGGTGAGGAACCGGGTGGTCTCGTCGGGGCAAACCGGCGGATCGTTGTCGACCTTATAGATGGCCGTGCCTTCGTCGATCTCGTCGAACATGGCCACGTAGAGCATGCTCGCCCCGCACTCGCGGGCCACCGCGGCCTGGCGCCAGAAGAATCGGCCCTGCAGGCGGGGAATCTGGTCGAGGGGGCGCGTTCCATCGTTCATATTCGCCCAGCTGAACCCCGGGAAGATGACGGGCATATAATCCTTCTTCCTTTCCGCGCACCACGCCAGGTCGGGGATCTGCACGTGGCGGATGAAGAGTTCCGCCTGCTCGAGGCCGCCATAGCGGCCCACGGTCCAGGGCGAGATGATGTCCGCCCGCGCGCAGAGCGCCCGCACGCGGTCGTGGTTGGGCTTCGTGCCCGAGCGCCACCCGTTCTCGGTGCCGAGTTTGATGGCGAACCCGCCGTAGACGGGATCGCGTTGGGCGAGATCCATCATTTTTTCGAAGGCATCAAGGCAGTATTCGCGGTCGGCGAAGAGGCCCCAGAGGGCGAGGACGGGCTTGCCCTTGTGGCGCTGGTAGGCCTTGTCCCTCGGGTCTTTTCCAAGCCCCTCCCGGTCGACGAGGCGCTTGAAATCGTCCAAGAGGGCCTGGGTATCCCGGGCCCCGGAGAGGTCGTACATCAGGGCCCAGGTGCGGCCATGGGCGTTGGCCCCCGAGCGCACGTGCTCGAGCACCGTATTGTTCTTGAAGGTCCGCCCCGGGTTCTTGATGCCCGTGGCGAAGCGCTGGAGGAAGACCCCGTCGATGCCGTGGGTCTCCATCCACCGGAAATGCCGGTCGACGGTCTTGGGGTTCATGGCGGTGAACACGTGGGCGACGCTGCCGTCGGCGCGGCGGAAGGGCGTGGGGATTTTTTCGTCGGCGTCGGCCTCCGAGAGGTCGGGCCAATAGTCGACGTGGCAATCCCCCGGTTCGAAGGTCCCGCGCTCCGCCCAATGCACCCAACCGAGGCCGCTGCCATCCCCCGGGACGCCCTGCCAGCCCTGGTAGCCGCACATCACCTTGCCCGTCAGGGTGGAAGGATCGGAGCCGGTGGCGACGGGGCCGTCGAAGCGTTTCGCCTTCGCCCAGACCTCGTCGAGGGAGAGGGTAAAGGCTTCGGTCTTGGGGGCCGGGGGGGCGTTCGAAAGCGCTACTTGGTTCGCCGCCTGGGAGGCCGCATCCGCGGCGGTGAGGCGGAGCTTCGCGAGGGTCAGCCCCGCCTTGCTCTCGAAGCGAAAATCGCCGCCATTGCAGCGGCCGGCGAAATAGGCGTCGGGGATCTTGAAGCGGGCGGTCTTCCAGGCGCCGCTCCCGGTGAGGGTGAAGGCGCGCTTGGTTTTCCAAACCCCCAGGCGATCGCCGCTCCCCACATTCCGGTCGCTGGAATCGTACTTGAGGGCGACGACGCCTTGGCCCTCGTCGAAATAGTCCACTTCGAAACGGACCAGGGGAGCCTTGCCCGCCTTCAGGGCGCCCTCTTTGACGAGGAAATACATCATCTTCATCTCGCGCCAAGCCTTGCGCCCGGCGCGCTCGACAAAGGCGTTCTGGGATTCGCCGTTCTTCGCCTGGTGCTCCACTCCTTGGGGGAGGGCGGGGTCGCGGTCGAGGAGGCAGGAGGCCTGGGCTCCGGTGAACGCGTCAGCTTCCTTGGACGGGAGGTCCGCTCCCTGGAGGAATGCTGCGAGCAGGGCCAGGATTGGGAGGCCGACGCGCGCGAGGCGATTTCGTTCCACGGGAGCACTCCTGATCTTGGTCGGGGGGATTTAATAACTCGGGCGTTCCACGAGGGTGGGGGGAAGGAGGATCTCCTCGTCGGGGGCGGCGGGATTCCTCAAGAATCCTGCGGCGAGGCGTACGGCGCGGGACCCGATCTCGGCCAAGGGTTGATCGAGGGCGGCCAGACCGAAGGCGCGGGAAACCTCCAGGTCGTCGAAGGTGATGAGCCCCAGTCGGGCGGCCGGGAGGCTGCCCATGCCGTACGCCCTCAGGAACGCCATGAAATGGAGGGCGACGAAATCGGCCAGGATGAAGAGGCCTTGGGGTTCGTTGGATTGGAGGGCCTTCAGGAACGCTTTGGCGTTCATCCGGGGACCGAGCACCAGCCCCCGGGGAGCGGGGCGTCCGGCGGCTTTGAGACCCGCCCGGAATCCCTCGACGCGGGCGTCGCTGGCGGAGGTCTCCCGTCCGCCGACCATCGCCCACCAGTAGCGCCGGCCATCGGCCCGGGCGAGTTCGGCGGCGGCCCGCCTTCCGCCAGCCAGGTTATCGCAAGCGACATGGCTGGCGGGGACCCCGGGCACGCCATGGAGGCGCCGGTCGACGGTGATGAGGCGGACCTTCGCCCGCCGCGTGCGCTCGAAGAGCCAGGCATCGACCGCGCGCGAGGCGGGGCCGTGATCGCCCATGGGGGCATAGAGGAAGGTGCGGGCACCGCTTTGGATGAGTTCATCGACATCGGCGCGGATTCGTTCGGGGTTCTCGTCGTTCTCGCGGAGCACCAATTCGAGGCCCTCGGCGCTCGCCGCTTCCCGCATGCCGGCGACGATGCGGCCGAAGATGCCCCCCACCGCGGCGGAGGCCCCGGCGACGAGGAATGGGAGGCGGCGGTCCCACCCCGCCTCGCGCTTGAGCACGCTGCGGCGGCCCCGGGCGTGGGAGAGGAGGCCTTCGGCGGCGAGTTCCCGAAGCGCGCGGCGCACCGTCTTGGCCGTGGTCTTGAAGGCCCCCGCGTAATGGGCTTCGGTGGGCATCGTCTGGTCGGCGCCCAGCCCGCGACGGGCGAGATCGGCGAGGATTTTTTGCTTGAGGAGGGGGAACTTGGCGTGGGACATGCGGGATCGACGCGTGATCGGGAAATACCTTAGCTACGGTAAGTATGGCGAGCTCCCCCATTTTTGTCAAGGAAGGCGGCTCCCGCCGAGGCCGCGGTTGGTTTGAAATTTACCGGGCCGAGTTATATAGTTGCCGGCGGGTTTCCGAGAGGGCCCGAATCGCGAAGTTTCCCCCATTTTCTTCCCCAGGACGCCCGCCATGAAGAATTTTTTCCTCGCCCTGCTCGCGCTGCTCATCATGTTCAGCCAGTACATCCAATACCGCGCCTCGGGCGCCATCGGGAGCCAGGGCCCCGTGGTCTATTGGGTCGCCGATGGGTCCACCTACCGCCGGGGGCAGTACCAGCGCTTCCTCGAATGGATGAAGGAAACCCATCAGCCTCCCATGGATTTCCGCATCGATCCGGCCAATAATAGCCTCCAGAAAGTCATCCTCCAGGGCGTGACCGGCACGGCGGGCGACATCATCCAGTGCTTCGCGACCCAGATCCGCTACCTCGATGAGATCGGCATCCTGGAAGACCTCACCCCGTGGATCAAGGATCTGGGCGTCTCCACCAACGACCTTTTCGCAGGATACCAGTGGATGATCAACGAGGGCCGGGTCGTCGCCCTCCCCGCCAATTCGGGCACTTCGGGCCCCTATTGCGTCAACGCCAACGCCTTCACCAAACTCGGCCTTCCCTTCCCCCCCGACCGGTGGAGTTTCGAGGAGTTCGAGCGCTTGGGCAAGCAGTACGTCGAGAAGGCCAACGCCGACAAGCCGCGCCTGCGGCGATTTTTCGCCATGGCGGTGAACACCACGGTCATGCGCAACTCGGTCGGCGTGCCCATGTTCAACGAGACCATGACGGCCCCCGCCTTCAACGATCCCCGCTACGCCGCGATCCTGAAGCTCCAGCGAAAATGGATCTACGAAGACCGCATCCTCCCCTCCCAGGCCGACATGGATAGTTTCACGCAGGAGGGCGACAATTACGGCGGCACGAGCGCGCTCCTCCACCGCGGCTTCTTCGCCATGATGAACATCGGCCGGTGGCATTTCTGCACCACCCGCTTCATGTCGACCGATGTGAACTACCGCTGCGTGGCCCATCCCGACGGCGGGTTCCTCAACAGCGTCGCCGGGGGGAAGTTCAACGCCGTCTATAAGGGAAGCAAACGCAAGGCCCAGGCAAAGATCTTCATGAAATGGTTGGCCAGCGACGATTACAACCTGAAGATCATCGCCGACGCCGACGGCGAGCCGCCGAATATGGCCTTCCTCAAGACCGAAGCCTACCTCAAGCCCGCCAAGTACCCCAATGAGTGGGATTTCAACCGCGACCTCTCCCGCCTCATCCTCACCACCGCCGTGCCCGAGGAAACGACCCCCTACGCCATCCCCGGCATCTACGGCCCGCGCGTGGGCAAGGTCAGCCAGGGCTTCATGAGCGGCCTCATCACCGCCGAAGAGATGCTCCTCCAGCAGGAGACGATCATCCGCGACGCCATCAACGAGCACCTGGGACGCCGGCCCGAAGTGAAGGTCCGCTACCTCGAGGCCGTCAAGCGCCAGCAAGAGATCGATGCGATGAAGGCTTCGGGGAAGTCGCTGCCCCTGGCCCTCGTCGACAATCCCTTCCTGCGGGTGTATTACCAGAAGACCGGCAAGGCGAAGTAGGGGCTACCGGGCGATCCTCCCGCACCCCTGGGCGCCGATGCGGTCGGCGGGAGTCCGGCCTGCTGCGCCGTATAAGATCCTACCAAGTCGATGACCCTCTCCCTCCTTGTCACCCTCTGCCTCACCGCCGCACTCATCGGCCTGGTGGCGGCCCAGGTGATCCATCGGTTCGTTGGGGGTTTCTCGGATCGGCGGGCGGACGCCCTGGAAAACGAGGTCATCTACCGCGCTTTCTTCGAAAAAGAAAAGGATCATCCCGAAAAACTCGCTCGAATGCGCGAGGTGCTCGGCCTTTCGAGCCGGGCCGCCGAAAAAATCGTTGAACGTCCCCGCGCCATCACCGGTGAAGTCGCTCGGGATTATGCGCAAACGCGCCGGGGGCCACCCGGGCGGCTGCGGAAAGGGTTAAACATCGCCACCGGGATCGCGGGGCTGATCTGGGCGGTCCATTTCACGGTCTTCAATTACTTTCCCACCATCGTTCCGGAGGCGTTCGCCCGGGTGATGCTGGACCTGCCGGAAGATTACGAATATGAACAGTATCTGAAGTTCCTCGGCGAGTCCTACCGGCTTGGTCCGATCAACTTCGGCGACGTGGTCGTGGATCCCCAACCTTTACCGGCTTTCCCCCCGGTTCACGGCGCCCCCTCCGGTAAGGCGGGCATCCGGTCGATCGCCGGCTTCGACTTCTACTTCACCGCGGAGGATGCCGATTTCGTCGATGGCCTGGACCCGCTCTTGTTGCGGTCGTTGACCGACCTCGCGGAGTCGCGCTTGTCGCAGTACCGGCAGGTACGCCCCGCCGTTTATCTGTGCCCCAACCTCGCCCAATTTCTGGGCCCCCTGGTGCGGCAACGGGGACGGCTGAATTGGATCCCGGGGGGCTACGAGGTCGACGGGAGGATCGTGCCCTGGCCGCCGAGCGTGAAGAAGTATGCCAACCCGGGAGGCGACCGCTATCAGCATGGCGTTGAATTCGCCAAGGTGCTCCTCCATGAATACGCCCATTTCCTCCTCGAGGAGTACCGCGCGGGAGGCCGTCATTTGCCCTTATGGATGGAGGAGGGCAGCGCCGTCCATGTGGAGGTCGGCCTCGACCAAAGGAGCGCGAGGGAACAGAAGGCCTGGATGCTTTGCTTCGAAGGAGCGGTCAAACTGAAACGGCTGCTTTCTTGGGACCGGGTCGCGCGCCTTCCATCGGCGATGGTGCTGGATGGAGGAGAGGCCAGCGTGTTCTACGCCCAAAGCTACGCGATGGCCCACTTCCTCATCACGACCTATGGCATCCATTTTTGGAAGCAATTCATGGAGGCCATGTCGTGGGAGCGGGACCACGGGAATTACGACACCGTCTTCGCCGAGATCTACGGTTTCTCCTGGCAGGAAGCCGTGGAAAGGGAAGAGGAATATTTCGCGCGGGAGGTATTCAAGCGCTGAACCCTGGCTCCGAATGGATCGTGGAGGGAGGCCGCAGAGTTCTTCCCCCGAGCGTCGAAGCGGTCATCTGGAACTAATTCGACTTTCCTGACGTTGGATTAGTTTCCTTTCAGCAGGGAGTTCTTTGGAAACTGTATATTGCGAAAAGATGAAAAAAAAGGTAAATATATTGGATATACAGTAATAAATTGATAAATATATGAGGTTATCATAATATTTGATTGATATTTTTCGTTTTTAGCATTATAATGACTCCATTGCGGCTTCGCCGCGATGGAGTCATGATGAAAATCGCCGTCCTCAAAGAAATCAAAAAGGATGAATACCGTGTGGGATTGACCCCAGCCAGCGCCCGGGAATACCTGGCGGCGGGGCATACGGTATGGTTTGAACCCGATGCGGGGGAGGGGTCCGGATTCTCGGACGCCGCCTATGAGAAGGCGGGGTGCGTCCCCAAATCCCGGGCCCAGATCTTCGGCGAGGCCGACATGATCGTCAAGGTGAAGGAGCCGCTTCCGGAGGAATACGAGCTGCTTCGGGAAGGGCTCCTGCTCTACACCTACTTGCACCTCGCCGCCAATCCCAAACTCGCCGAGGTCCTCCTGCGCAAGAAAGTGAGCGCCATCGCCTATGAAACCGTCATGGAGGCCGATCGCTCGCTGCCGCTCCTGAAGCCCATGTCGGAGATCGCCGGCCGGTTGGCGGTTCAGGAGGGGGCCAAGTACCTGGAAAAGCCCTTCGGGGGCCGGGGCATCCTCCTCGGCGGCGTGCCGGGGATCCAGCGGGGAAAGATCGCCATCCTCGGCGGCGGGGTCGTGGGCACCAACGCCTGCAAGATCGCCGTGGGGCTCGGGGCCGAGGTGACGCTCCTCGACGTCTCGGCGACGCGTTTGGCCTACCTCGACGATATCTTCGGCAGTTCGATCACCACGCTCTACTCCACCGAGGCGAACATCGAATCGGCCCTCTCCGAGGCCGACCTCGTCATCGGGTCCGTGCTCCTCCCCGGCGCGGCCGCGCCGAAGCTCATCCGAAGGGAGCACCTGGGCCTCATGAAGAAGGGGGCCGTCATCGTCGACGTGGCCGTGGACCAGGGGGGGTGCTGCGAGACCACCCGACCCACCTTCCATTCCGACCCGATCTTCCTCGTCGACGGTATCGTCCATTATTGCGTCGCGAACATGCCCGGCGTCGTCGCCCTCAGCTCCACCCAGGCGCTCACGAGCGTCACCAACCGCTATGGCCTCCTCATCGCCAAGCACGGCCTCGAGAAGGCGGCCGAACTCTCCCCGGCGATCCGTTCGGGGGTCAATACCCACCGGGGGCGGCTCACCCACCAGGCGGTCGCCGGCGCATTGGGGATGCAGGAACGCTTCACGGCGATGTGAGGGATTGGTCTGCATCCGCGGCTGGATGTCGGCGTTCGGGTTCCGCGACCGGAGGCAATCGACGCGCGGGCCGCCCGGAAACCGCGCGGAATTCAGTGGGCTTGGCCGGCCGCGCCCTCGACTCCCGTCACGGGTTCCCGATTTTGGCGCGCCGGAGGATCTCGTCGCGCGTTTCAACGCGAGGCGAGACGGAGGGCCCGCGGGGCTTTCCCGCGCAGGCGCTTGAAGACCGCGTTGAAGTGGGTGACGTTCTCGTACCCCACCTCGAAGGCGATCCGCCGCACCGGCAGCGCGGTTTCCCTCAAAAGCCGTTCGGCCTCGAGGGTCCGAAGTTCGTTGATGAAGCGCGGTAGGGTCCGCCCCGTGAGGCGGTTGAAACGCCCCGAAAAGCGCGTCGGGGCCATGCGGTACTTGGTGGCGAGTTGCTCGAGGGTGATCTTTTCGCGGTAGCGGGCCCGCAGGAGATCCAGCACTTCCTTGAAGGGGACCGGCCCTTCTCCCGGAATCCGGCGATGGTGGGCTTCGCCCACGAGGACCCCGAGGAAGAGCCGCAAGGCATCGCCCAATGGGCCGGGCGGCGGGGCTTCTTCCCGGAAGAAGAGTTCCATGAGGTGGAACGCGAGGAAAGCGGCCTTGCGGAAGACGCGGTCGCTCGGGTGCAGGCGCAGGGGTTCGCCCCCGCCCGGGGTGAACGGGACGAGGAGCGCGTAATAGTCCATGGTCGCCCGATCGTTGAGCAGGGCGTCGCTATAGCCCAGGGCGGAGGGCAGGAAGCAGAGGGTGAGGACCTCGAAATCGCGGCTCGCCCCGCGGAAGTAGTGGGGCTCGACGTTATCGTTGAAGACGATGTCGCCGCGCACGACGGGGAGGGACCGCCCCCCGCTTTGGTGCTCCGCCTTCCCGGAAATCACCAGGAATAATTCGAGGAAATCGTGGACGTGGGGCGCTTCGCCCCCGACCTCCCGGGGCCGGTAGCAGATCGGGTAGATACCGAGGCGGCGCGTGCGTTCCCGGAACGCGATCTTCCCCGGGATCCGCTGGAAATGGTTCTGGAACAGCGCGACCGATTCGGCGCTATCGGGGATGGTGAACAGGCTGAAGAGGGGGTCTTCGATGGGCGTCTCCGGGGCCCCCCGGGCTCAGACGATGGCTTTCATCGCCGTCATGTAGCCCCGCAGCACCTTGCCGATCTTCTCCACGGGGTGGTTGCGCGTGGCCTCGTTGACGCGGTTTAAGCGGGCGTTGTCGATCTTGGCGGGCGCGGCGCCCAGGCCCTTGCCGATGACGTCGGTGTCGATCTTCTTCATGAAGGCGGCGAGCATGGGGCGCGCCGCGTTGTCGAACAGGTAGCAGCCGTACTCGGCGGTGTCGGAGATCACCTTGTTCATCTCGTAGAGCTTCTTGCGGGCGATGAGGTTGGCGATGAGCGGGGTCTCGTGCAGGCTCTCGTAATAGGCGGACTCGGGCTTCATGCCGGCGTCGGTCATGCACTCGAAGGCCAGTTCCACCCCGGCCTTCACCATGGCGGCCATGAGGATGCCGTGGTCGAAGTACTCCTGCTCGGGGATGGCGGCGGCCTGGGCGGCCGTCTGCTCGAAGGGCGTCTTGCCGGTGGCCTCGCGCCAGGCGAGCAGGTTGCGGTCGTTGTTCTTCCAGTCTTCCATCATGGTGCGGCTGAACTCGCCGGAGAGGATGTCGTCCTGGTGCTTGCGGTAGAGGGGGGCGAGGATCTCCTTCAGTTCGGCGGCGAGTTCCTCGGCGCGGAGCTTGGCGTGGTTGGGCAGGCGGTCCATCATGAGGGTGATGCCGCCGAACTTGAGGGCCTCGGTGATCGTCTCCCAGCCGTACTGGATGAAGCGGGACGCGTAGCCCTTGTCGATGCCCTTCTCGACCATCTTGTCGAAGCAGAGGAGGCTCCCGGTCTGCAGCATGCCGCAGAGGATGGTCTGCTCGCCCATGAGGTCGCTCTTCACCTCGGCGACGAAGCTCGACCAGAGCACGCCGGCGCGGCTGCCGCCGGTGGCCACGGCCAGGGCCTTCGCCTGCGCGGCGCCCTTGCCCTCGGGATCGTTCTCGGGGTGGACGGCGATGAGGGTCGGGATGCCAAAGCCGCGCTTGTACTCCTCGCGCACCTCGGAGCCGGGGCCCTTGGGCGCCATCATGATGACGGTGAGGTCTTTGCGGATCTGCATGCCCTCTTCGACCATGTTGAAGCCGTGGGAATAGCACACCGTGGCGCCCTTCTTCATGAGGGGCATGATGGCGTTGATCACGCCCGTATGCTGCTTGTCGGGAGTGAGGTTGCACACCACGTCGGCCCCGGGGATCATCTCTTCGTAGGTGCCGACCTTGAAGCCGTTCTCGGTGGTGTTCTTCCAGGAGGCGCGCTTTTCCGCGATGGCTTCCTTGCGCAGGGTGTAGGCCACGTCGAGGCCCGAGTCGCGCATATTGAGCCCCTGGTGGAGGCCCTGGGCGCCGGCGCCGATGATGACGATCTTCTTGCCCTTGAGCGCGTTGACGCCGTCGGAGAACTCGCTGCGATCCATGAAGCGGCAGACGCCGAGGGCTTTGAGTTGTTCGCGCAGCGGGAGGGAATTGAAGTAGTTCATGGGGACCTCTAAGTGGACGAAGTGTACTCCCTACGGCGTATTGCGTAAAGTGATTTATTTGCATTACTCTGATGCGATAATCGCAATAGTTAAAATGGATTTCGAGCAACTTAGGGCTTTTTCCACCCTCGCCCGATGCCTGCATTTCGGCCGCGCCGCCGGGATGCTCCACCGGAGCCCCTCGGCGGTGAGCCGGATGGTGGCGGGTTTGGAGAAGGAAGCGGGGGTTCGACTCTTCGAGCGCGACACCCGGGGCGTCGCCCTCACCGAGGCCGGCCGTGAATTCCTGGCCTTCGCCGAGGAGAGCTTGGGCCGCCGGGATGCCATGGGCCTCGCCTTGGCGAGCTCTCGCGGAAGTTTCACCGGCACCCTGCGCGTGTATGCCTCGGTGACCGCCTGCTATTCCATCCTTCCGCCCTTCGCCGATGCCTTGAGGCGGGGGCATCCCGGCCTCATCCTCTCGGTGCTCACGGGCGATCCCGATGACGCCCGCTTCGCGCTGAAGGAGGGCCGGGCCGATCTGGCCCTGGGGGCCCTGCCCCGCGGGGGCTATGCGGGCACCGAGGCCTTCCTCGTGGAACGCACGCCCCTCGTCTTCGTGGCTTCCCGGGGAGGCGCCTACGGTTCGCTGGGTGGCGCCAAAACTCGGAAAGACGCCCAGGCGCCGGCCGAACCGGAGCGGCTTCTGGCGAACCCGCTCATCCTCCCCGCCCGTGGCCTGGCGCGGGAACGATTCGACCAGTGGACCCGCCGCATCCGCCAGAAGCCGACCCTCGCCGCGGAGACTTCAGGGAACGAGGCTATCCTCGCCCTCGCCCATCTCGGACTCGGCCTGGGTCTCGTTCCCCGGCTCGTCCTGGAGAATAGCCCGTTCGCCGACGGCCTGACCACCTACGGTTCGGGAACCCGACTGGGCGATTATGAGATCGGCTTTCTCATGCTGCCCCAGCGCACCGGGGGGATGGGCCCCGCGCTCAAGGCCGCCCTCAAATCGATCCTGGAAAAGGCCTACCCGAAGGGCCGTTGGGTGGAGACCGTCCCCCGTCGGGGGATGCCCCACGAGGTGACTTGATCGCACTCGAGTCGGAAGTTTCCCGGCTCCGTATTTGTCCACCTTCCGTCCTGCCAGGATCCAAACAACGGACCAGATATACGGCGGCCGGGATGGGCCCTTCTTCTTTGGAAGGTCCTTTTCTCCACTAAAGGGGGCTTTTTTCCCCTTGCGTCGGCTCGGGAAAAGCATAGAATTCCCGAGCGGCCCAAGGAGTTTCCCCGATGAAAACCCTCTTCCTCGCCATATTGGCGTGCCTCATTGTTTTTTCCCAGGCCGTCGTTCTGCGGCGCGCGCCTTCCGCGGCCGAGACGGGGGTGCCCGTCATTTACTGGAGCACCATGCTCACGCCGAGCCGGGTGCCGACCCCGGGGATGTTCCGGGCCTGGCTCAAGAGGAATGGCTATCCGGACATGGACTTGCGCATCGACACCTATAATACCTCCTCGTCGAAGGTGATCGTGCAGAGCGTCTCGGGGGTGAGCCCCGACCTCATCAGCGGGTTCTCGTGGGATTTCCAGTACTACGACAAGATCGGGATGCTGGACGACCTGGGCCCCCGCATGAGGGACCTCCCCGTTCCCGGCGTCAGCTTCGATCCCCAGGTTTCCAACGATCTCTTCCGCGATGGCAAGCGTCTTGCCTACTCGGTCAACGCGGGCACGAGCCTCTTCTTCATCAATCGCGAGGCCTTCGAGCGCCTGGGGATGAAGCCCCCCGCCTCGCGCTGGACGATCGACGAGTTCGAGGCCCTCGGGCGGGAGTGGGTCGCCAAGGCCAATCCAGGGAAGCCGAAATTGAGGAAATTCTTCGCCGAGAACGTCGACCGGGAAACCCTGCGCCGCTCCCTGGGTCTTTCGGTGCTCAACGAGACCTGCACCGCGAGCCGCCTGGGCGATCCCCGCCATCGCGAGCTTTTGGCGCGCATCCAGCGGTGGATCCGCGAGGATCGGCTGCTTCCCAGCGCGGCGGATATGGACTCCATGGTGCAGGACGCCTCGGGCAGCGCCGGGAATTGGGGCGGGAGCACCGGGCTCTTCCACCGCGGCTATTGGGCCATGACCTTCACCGCCCGCCACGTCTATATCCGGTTGCGCGAGCTCAAGCCTCTCATGAACCTCGTCGCGGTGGAGAGCCCCCACGGCGGCTACCCCAATTGCATCACGCGTACCTACGGGGTGGCCCTCGCGGCCGGCGGCAAGCACAAGGACCTCTCCTGTTATTTCATGCTGTTCCTCCTAAGCCCCGAGCATAACCGGTGGATGACGGAGATCGTCGACCAGATGCCCCCGCTCCCCGAGTTCCGCAAGGAGCGCGCCTATACCCATCCCCCGGCCTGGACGAACGAGTGGGGCCCCCACGCCATGGTGGCGGATCGTTTCACCGCCATCGGCATCGGAAGCGAGTATAGTCCTTTCATCCACTACACCGCCTACCAGCAGTACGAGCGGCGCGCGTGGGATGCGCTCATGAGCGGGGTGCTCACCCCCGATCAGGCCGTCGCGGAGATGTCCGGGAAGATCGACGAGGAGATCGGGAAGGCCGTCGCTCGGGATGCCAAACTGGACGCGCGCTACCGGGAGGCGGCCCAGCGCCAACGCCAAATCGATGCCTTGCGCGGGGCCGGGAAGAAGATCCCCCTGGCGCTGGTGGATAACGCGTTCTTGAGGCGCTATTACCAGGACACGGGCCGGGGGGAATGAGGACGAAGGCGGCGGCCGCGTGAAAGCGTTCCTGATCCTGGTGTGCGCTTTTCTGGGCGCCTTTGCGGCCCCCTTGCCGACGGCGCCCATCGCGGCCGATCTCGCCGGAACCGAAACTGGAAACCGGAGCCTCGTGGAGGCGCCCCAGGGCAAGGCCGCGAAACTGGGAGGGCCCGCCCGGATGAAACAGGCCCCCGCGTCGGGCGACCCGTGCGAGCTCTTCTTCGATTTCGTCATCGAATCCGCCGGCGCTTGGATTCCGGTGCTCGGCGGCATGGGGCCCCATTCGGGCGCCGATTCGTTCTATTGGGCCATCGATGACCGCGCGGTGGCCTATGGGGGCCTCACGCCGCTGGGCGCCTGGGGAGAGGTGGAACTCCCCCCCCTGGAACTCGCCGCGGGGAAGCACCGGATGCGACTCTGGACCCGCGAGCCTGGTTTCCTCGTCTGCCGCCTCCATTTCGCCCCCGGGAAGGAGGCGCCGCTAAAGGCCATCCATTTGCGCCCGGGGGAGGGCACGCTCCAGCCCGGGCGGGCAAGCAGGGCCGGCGCGACGGGGGTGGCCCTCGCCGAGGGACAGAAATCGGGGTTGGATTCTGCGGAAGGGCCCCCCGATCTCAGCCTGCGCTTCACGACGGCGAGGCCGGCGACCTGGGTTCTTTACGCCACCTCGGCCGCGCCGAAGGAAGCCTTCTATTACATGATGGTTTCGGTGGATGGGGATCCCCCCCGAAAGCGCGTCGCGGTCTCGCCCTGGAAAAACCCCGCCCAATGCCGGGAAGAGATCCAAAAAATGCGCCTGGGAGCGGGGGAACACCTCCTGCGATTCTGGCTTTCGGAAGGGCAACGGCTCGACGCCGTCGAGGCGGTCCCATTCATCCCGCCGCCCATTCCTCCCGAAGTCGCCGCCTGGAAACCCGGGATCACACCCCCGACCGAGCGGCCGCGGGTGCTCTTAAGCCGCGAATCGATCCCCCTGGTGAAGGCGCGCCTCACACGCGGGCAAAACGCCCCGGTTTGGGAAAAGCTCCGGAAGGAGGCGCTCCTTCCTTTTTTGTTCGACCCAAAGCGGGCCGATCTCGTGGGCGAGAATCCGATGCTGCTCGCCGCGGTGGAAAAGAAGGCCTTCCTGTGGGTGATGGAGGGGAACGAAGCTGCGGGGCGGGAGGCGCTCGCGACGATGCGCCGCTATCTGGAGCGGGTGGAGTTCGGGAACCAACTCGATATCTGCCGCAAGATCGGCCTCGTCATCTATACCGCTTCCCTCGTCTACGATTGGTGCCACGCCCTCGCCACGGCGGAGGATCGCGTCATATACCACGAACATCTGCTTCGCCTCGCCCAGGAGATGGAGATCGGTTGGCCCCCCTTCAAGCAGATCGTGGTTAACGGCCATGGCGGGGAGGCCCAGGTCTCCCGCGATCTGCTCTCCATGGGCATCGCCCTCTGGGGGGAGGACGACGAACCCTACCGACTCTGCGCCTATCGCATCCTCGAAGAGATGGTCCCGATGCACGATTGGGAATACCGCTCGGGCTGGCATAACCAGGGCTCGGCCTACGGGCAGTACCGCTTCGGTTGGAACCTGTACGCGGCCTGGCTATTCCGGCGCATGGCGGGTCGGGACATCTTTTCGAAGGACCTCGCCCAAGTACCCTATTTTTGGATCTACCTGCTGACGCCCGACGGGGATATCCTGGCCGACGGGGATAATTTCCTCGGGGGCAAATCCAAGCTCCTCGATTTCACCTTTTTCCTCGCGTATACCTGGGGAGCCGACGGGGTGCTGAAAGGGGAGTACGAGCGCGAATACCCCGCCGGGGTGGGGGCCTGGAATCCCCTGCTCTTCCTGCTCCTAAATGATCCGTCCCTGGAAGCCGCACCCTCCCTCGCGAGCCTCCCCCTGGCGCGCTCCTTCGGGCCGCCCCACGGGAACCAACTCGTCCATACCGGATGGAATCCCGGCGCTTCCTCCCCCGATGCGGTGGTGTTGATGAAGGGCGCGGGGATCCATTTCAATAACCACCAGCACGCCGATGCGGGCAGTTTCCAGATCTATTACCGGGGCCTGCTCGCCGCCGACCTGGGCCTCTACGGCTATTACGGCACGCCCTACGATATGAACTTCAATAAGCGGTCCGTCGCCCACAATACCCTCCTGGTGGTCGACCCGAAGGAGGATGCGGGCCCCTATAAGATCGACGGGGGCCAGCGCTTCGTGGCGGGATGCCCCCCGAACCTCCCGGCGCTGGGGAGCGGGGCCTGGTCCAATGGGGGTGTCTTGGCTTCGGGCTTCGGTCCCTCGCCGCGTCGACCCTCCTTCGCCCAACTCAAGGTCGACCTCGCGGCTTCCTACTCCAATAAGGTCTCCGCCCATACGCGGCGTTTCGTCGAACTGAACCTGGGGCTCCAGGGGCGCCCCGCCGCGCTCATCGTGCTCGACCGCGTCTCCAGCGCCGACCCTTCCTTTCGAAAGACCTGGCAACTAAACTCCTACGCCAAGCCCGAGACGGTCGACGGACAAATCATGGTCCACGGCCAGGGGCGCGGCCTCTCGGGCCTCCTCGCCCTAAAAACCCTCCTTCCCGAAGCCGGGAACCTCGAGACCCATTTTCTCGGCGGCGATGAGGCGAATTCGGTGCTTGGGGTGAAATATCAGCCGCCCCGGCCCGGGCCCGCTTCCACGGGTTGGAGGACCCTCCTTTCGCCCAGGCGAGAAAGCCGCGAGGATGTCTTCCTGAACGTCCTCCAAGTGATGGATGACGGCCTGGCGCCGCTGCCTTTGGAGTTCCGCCGGGAGTCGCCCCTCCAATTTTTCGTCCTCGCCGACCGCATCGTGGGTCTCTCGGCGAGCGAAGGGAATGTCGAGGCCCCCATCACCGTGGCCGTGCCGGAGGGGGCTCCTTCCGCGAAGGGAAAGCAATGGCAGGTGCTTCTATGCGACCTGAAGAGCGGGCCATGGGTCGTAGCCGCGATGGGCGGGCGGCCCGCCTGGAACGCCGAAGTGCTCGCCGGGTCGGGGACGATCTTTTGGAAAGCCCCCCCGGGGAATTACCTCGTGAAGCCCGGTCGGAAGGAGGGCGCCCCCCCGCTGCCCTCCGAAGAGGGCCTGGAGGTCGCGCCGCTCACCAACGAGTCGGCGGGTAAGGCGATCCTCGACGGGAAGATCCTCAAGAACGTCCCCGTACGCAGGGAAGGCGTCGTCTGGAGCCTCCAAGCCGAGCCGCTCCTTCGGGAACTCGGCGCCGAGACCGAGTCGCGCGGCGGAGAACTCCGTATCAGCTACCAAGGGGAACGGATGACCTTCCGCGCCGGCTCGCGCGACATCCAAATTGAGGGGGCCGTGCTTACACTCCCGCAGGCCATCGTCGAGAAAGACGGGGCGCTCTTCGTCGCGGACCATTCCTTGGCCGCCCTCGCGGGGCGTTCCCTCGCCCGAGAGGCGGAGACGGGGAGCGTGCTCCTTACGAAGCGGGCTTGTAAGGACTCCTTCCGCGTCATCGCCATCGAGGCGAGTACGGAAGGAGATCCGCAGGAACTCTTCGCGCTCTTGGAACGCGGGATGACGGGGCCCAAGGGGAACGCCTACTGGGCCGGGTCCGGCGACGGGGTCACCCTCACCTTCATCCTGCTGCGGCCGCGCCCCATCGCCGCCGTCGCCATCGCGTGGGCCAATGGCAACGCGCGAAAGGCCCGTTTCGAGATTCAAACTTCCCTCGATGGGACGCGCTGGGTAGACGCCTTTCGCGGCGAGAGTTCGGGGGAGACCCTGGAGCCGGAGACCTACCGTTTCGCCCCCCGGGAGGCGGGGGTTGTGCGCTTCATCGGTCACGGGAATACCGTAAACGCCTGGAACTCCCTCGTTTCATTCAAGATGGAGTAGGCGGTCCGCCCGTCTCGTCCGACGACGCGGGTTCCCGCTTCCGCCAGTCCCGCGGACGAACGCCGTACCAGGCCTTGAACTGGTTGGAAAAATGGAAGAGCGAGTGGAAGCCCAATTCGGAGGCGATCTCGGTAAACGAGGCCTTCGTCCGTGAAAGAAGTTCCGCGGCCTTGCGCAGGCGCAGGCGTTGGCGGTAGCGTATCGGGGAGATCCCGGCCTTCTCCCGAAACCAATGGCTGAAACCGGAGACGGAGAGCCCCATGCCCACGGAGAGCCGGGCGAGGGATAGTTTTGCGCCCAGATCCGCCGAGAGGGCTTCAAGCACTTGATCGAAGCGGGCATCGGGCTCTCCCCGCTGCTCCCAGCCGCTTTCGCGGAGGGTGAGGAGAAGGATTTCTGCGAGGGAGGCCTGACTAAGGCCGCGCGAGACCGGCCCTTCCCGGTCCTGGTCGAGGAGCAGCCTTATGAATGCCTGTTCGAGGCGCTGGGCCACCCCGGGCGTGGAGAGGTCGATGCGGGAAAGACCGACGAGGCCCTCGGCCCATTCGCGCCACTGGGCATCGGGGAGGAAGTGGACCCAGTAGAAATCCCACGCCTCGCTTTCGCTCCGGTATTGGTGTGGGCGCCCGGGGGGAAGGATAATGATGCGATTTTTGATGGCCTGGATGGGCTTCCCGTCGACCACGAAAAGGCCTGCGCCCCGTTTGGTAAAGGCCAGGAGCCAATCCCGCGCCCCGTGGCGGCGCTGGCAGGCGTAGTCGCGATTGCGCACGAAATGCCCGGCGAGAATAGGCCCGGGAGGCGGGGATCCCGAATCTCGGGAGGGCCAAAGTGCAAGATTTTGTATATGATTCACCAACCCCTATATACCCTGAATCGGAAAATTAGACACATTCTAATCAGCGTTCCTTCCGGCCCGACCCGGTTGGGGAACCAGGACAACCCGATGAAGCTCAGCACCCAACAGATCGAACAATTCCATCACGACGGCTACCTGGTGGTGAAGGACCTCTTGCCCCTGGACTGGGTGCGCGGGGTGAAGGAGGAATTGGCCGGCGCCCACGAGATCGCCTATGAAGCGGAGGGGCGGACGGGGAAATCGCCCTGGGGCCCCGGTACGAACTGCTCTTGGGAACCCCATCTCGACCCCGAAGCGGCCCCCCGCATCGAACAACTCATGGGAACAGAAATCGTCTCGCCGAGCACCCGGCGCATCATCCACTCCGACCGGATCGCGGACCTGCTTCCCCAACTCATGGGGCCGGACGCCCAGATCGTCATGTTCCACTCGAAGGCCCTCATGAAGGCGCCCCGCACCAACGGGTATTTCCCCTGGCACCAGGATTTCAGTTATTGGCACCAGGTCAGCGTGGCCCCGGTGCAGGTCAATTGCGCCTTCGCGGTGGATCCCCAGACCGCCGAGAACGGGTGCCTCAAGTACGTCCCCGGGAGCCACCGGGGCGGGTTCATCCCCCACACCCATTTCACCGACGTAAAATCGTTCAGCATCGGCTTAAGCCGCGACCCGAACGCCTACGAGGCGATCCCCGTTCCCTACGAACCCGGGGATGTGATCTTCTTCGGGGCCCTCGTCATCCACGGCAGCGAAATCAACCGCACCGGGGAGAGCGCGACCTTCAATACTATCGCCTACGACGTGCGCGGGAACGCAACGGACCGGGAATACCCCCTCGTGGTCCCCCGAACGCGGGCGGAGGCCCCGCTCGCGCGGTGAGCGGCTGGGTACCCGTCTGTCCCGCCGGTGCCTGGCGGGCCGATGAAGAGGGCGGGCGGGTCTTCCGCTTCGGACAGGCACGCGTGGCCGTCTTTCGCCACGCTGGCTCGTGGTTCGCCATGGACGACCGCTGCCCCCACGAGCGCTTCGGCCTCTCCGGCGGCGAGCTCGTGGGCGAGGCGGTGCGCTGCCCGGGCCACGGGTGGACCTTCGCCCTCTCCGATGGCCGCGCCGTGCGTGGCCCAGAAGGGATGCGAGTCCGGGTTTTCCCCGTACGGGAACGCGGCGGAAATCTCGAAGTGGACTTGTCGGATGCGCGGGAGGCGGACGCCTGAGAACGCCCACACGCGGGAATCGACGGTTTTAGGGACAGCAGCCCATCGGGTTGCACGCTTTCTGCCAGAAATTCGGGAGTCCGGCTTCGCGCCCGATGGCGGAAGTCCGGTTATAATCCTCCCGTGCATCCCATCCCCCGTTTTCTCCGGGTCATTCGGACCCCTGGCGCCCGCTTCTCGCCCCGCGCGGTCAGGGCGCTCGCCCCGATGATCCTCGCCGTGGCGATGGCACCGGCCTGCGTCATCGAACGGTCGCTCCTCTACGCCAATCAATACAGCAACGGGGCCCTCTGCCAGGCGACCGTCGCCGAATCTCGGGGCCGGGTCTCCAATCTCGTCACCCAAGAGTTCACCCCGGTCGGATTCCGCTATATGCGCTCGACCCAGAGCATCGGCCCCGAGCGGCGGGTGAATGACGTCACCGCCTATTACTTAAGCGGCGGCGTGCGGGAGACGGGGCGCCTCGTTCCCCGGACCGGCGGCGCCGTGCGCGAGCTGCGGACCTACGACGAAATGGGGAACCTCGAGTTCACCGCGGTCTCCACCAACGACCGGGTAACGGTCTATACGCCCTCCGAGAGGCTGAAAATCTGGCGCCACCCCACCGGGGTGAAGACGCTCTTTTTCAGGAACGGGAAGATCCGGGAACTCATCACGGTGGAGAACGGCCGGGTGGAAGGCCCCTGGACGAGCTATTGGGAGAACGGCGAACTCCAATCCCACCTGGTCTTCGACGATCACCGCATCGTGGGCGAGGCGCGCTACTACTATTTCAACGGCCTCCTTAAATCATCCCAAAACTTCGATCCCAACGGGTTCCCCCACGGCCTCGCCGAGCAGTACGACCCCTCGGGAGTTCTCAAGGAGCGGGCCTCCTATTCCAATGCCGACCTCAAATGGAAGGTGACGTTCTTCGAGGGCGACTACACGAACGCCTACCAGGAGTACGACCACGGGCGGCTCACCGCCTGCTTCCGGTTCAAGTACCCGAACCTCCACAAGTACGTCGGCGTCTTCTCCAACGGGCGCCTGATCGGGGAAACCCTCGAGCGCTAGGGCGGGTGCGGCCTCCGCCGTTACCGTCTCCCCCAGCGCTTCGGGGAGGTCCCCGTGCTTCGGGCGAAGGTCGCGCTGAAATAATTCGGGTCCGTGAACCCGCAGGCGGCCGCCACCTGGTTCACCGGGACCTTCTGGAGGAGCAATTCTTTCGCGGCCGAAAGCCGCTGTTCGAGGAGGAGGCTGCGGAACGAGCGTTTCCGTTCCCGCTTAAGGATTTGACCGAGATGGTGCGCGTTGACCCCCAAGAGCCCCGCGACGGAAGCGAGGGATAATTCTCCGGTATAGCCGGCGCGGATGGCGTCGAGGGTGGCCGAGACGTACCAGGCGGCGGGCCGTTTTTTCCCGGGCCATTCCCCGGCTTGCCGCGCCCGAAGGAGCGCGAGCTCCAGGTAGGAGGCGAGGAAGGCGAGCCAGCGGCGCAGCGCGGCCTCCTTCTCGGGGCGGTGGGTGGGGAGCGGCTTCCCGGGGAAGCTCCGACCCCGGATGCTCGCCAAGGGGGCCTCCGCTTGCCAGGAGCCCCCGTAGAGGATGCCCGCGAGCTCTTGCCCATCGCGCACCGGCCACGCGAGATCCCATACCCCCATGGGGCAGCAGCCCCCGAAAGGTTCCACGCGGCCCCGCGCGATCTCTTTGGACCGCTCCTTGTTGCGCGAGCAGATGGCCGCGTGGCCGTGCTGCTTGGCATGGAGGCAATAGGGGCCGTGGTGGATGTACTGGTCTGGTCGCAGGCGCAGTTCCCCCAGGCGGTGGGTGATGCCCGCGACGTCTTCGAAATTGATGACGGCCCCCGTGGCGTCGGCCACCCGGTCGAGGAGCGGGGAGAAGAGGAGCGGCGGCCCCCCCGAAAGGGGCAGATCGACCGCGCCGTTTGATTCGTCCGCTTCGAGCCGGGCCATCGTCACACCCCCTTGGCCCCTTCCTTGCGATTCGCCGGCCGACTGATTCTAAACGGTCGGTGACCATTTTGCAAAGACGCAACCGCACCCGCGACCCCCGCGAAGAACACCAAAGCCCCGCGAAGAACGAAGAAGTCGCCCTTCCTCGCCCGGTCTATAATAGGGATTCCCCACGCCACAACCGGGAGCCGACCATGCACCATCGAACGCCCCACCCCCGTCCGAACCACCCCCTTCGTATCGCGCCCCTCCTCGCCCTGCTCTTCGTCGCCCCCGCCTTCCCGGCCTTCGTCGAAGCGGGCATGACCACCGTCGAGGCGATGGTCGAATCGGCCGCCGTCCATATCGGCCCCGAAGTGGTGGTGGTGGCCGCCGACTTCTACACGGCGACGGCTCAATGGGCGAACCTCTTCCCGCGGAAGGGCGCCACGTCCAAGTTCGAGAAGAAGGGCCCGGTCCTCGACCTGCTCCTCAAAGACTCGCTCAGCAATGTCGCCACCCACCGCTACGTGGCCCGCAGCAACGGGGCGCGCATGGAACTCGAGGCGGTCTTCGCCCCCAGCGACGTGGCCTCCATCGCCGTGTGGGATGTGTTCCTTTCCAAGGACCTCTTCGGCCAAGCGACGGTCAAGCGCCCGGGGCAAAGCGATCTCGTGCTCGACACCAACAGGTTCGATACCCTCGAGGCGGAGGATCTCACACTGCGCACCGCGCTCGGCGATTGGCGCTTCGTCCTCACCGCCGACCACGGCGTCAAATGGAAACTGCGCTCCGTCTGCGACCGGAAATGGGGGCCGCCCCAGAAGCAGACCTTCAGCCTCCTCTATCAAAAGGAGGGGATGCCCCCCGAGGGGATGAAACTGAAACTGGCGGTCGACATCGAGTTCACCCCGAAACCGGGGGCGATCGCCGTGCTCCAGAAACGCGGGGATAACCGCGCCGCCGATTATTTCCGCGCGCTCAATCAACGCTACGGGAGCCCCATCGCCCCAGCGAAGAATTCGGAACTGCCCGCCCTCGCCACCGCGGCGGCCAAACAAGCCGCGTTCCTCAACGAAGACCGCACCGATCCCCGCGTCCCCACCGTGATTCCACTCCCCAAAAAAATGGCCACGGGGAAGGGCGCCTTCCCGTTCCGCGCCGGGGTGCCCGTGATGGCCGCCCAGGAGGGCCCCTTCTCCCTCCTCTCCGAAGACCTGGCCGCACGGGGCGTCCACGTGGAACGCGTGGGCGCGCCCCCCGCGTCGGGGGTCCTTCTCGGGCTCGTCGGCGATGCGGCCGCCCTCGCGGCGGCTAGGGGCGCCGGGCTCGACCTCGGCGGCCTCGCCGGAAAAAAAGAATCCTACGCCCTCTCGGTGAAACCGGGCGCTATCGTGGTGGTGGGCGCCGATCTGGCCGGCCTCGTCCACGGCGTCCAATCGCTGCGCCAATTGATTCGAAACGGCGCCTCGGGCCTCGAAGCCCCCTCCGTCGAGATCCTCGATTCCCCCGACCTGGCCTTCCGCGGGTTCTATCTCGAGGGCGCGGGCTCCATCGTCGGCACGGATGATTTTCGCCGCCTTGTTCGCGACACCTATTCCCGCTTCCACGCCAACGCCGTGGTCGCCGAAATCCGGTGGTACCACCTGCAGTGGAAGTCCCACCCCGAGATCGCCGGCCCGAAGGCCCGCCCGCTCTCCGACCTCGCGGCGGCGGCGAAGGAGGCCCGGGCGCTTGGGATCGAGTTCATCCCGGCCGTCTTCTCCTATGGCAAGGTCCAAGACCTCCTGAAAACCCATCCCGAGATCGCCGAGAACCCCGATTGGGCGAAAAAGCGCGGCGAATCCGCCTGGTGCCCCAATCGCCCCGAGACCTACGCCCTCTTCTTCGACCTGCTCCAGGAACTGGTCGCGGCCACGGGATGCACGCGCGTCCATATCGGGCATGACGAGATCTTCGACATGGCGCTCTGCCCCGCCTGTAAAGCCGTCCCCGCCCATGAACTCTTCGCCAGCGACGTCAACCGCATCGCCGACTGGCTGCGCGAGCGGAAAATCGGCACGATGATCTGGGGCGATTTCCTCCTCGAGAACAAGCGCTGGGTGCCATTGGGCGTGACCGAGGCGAATAGCGCCAACGCCCAATTCGGCGGCCACGTCGTGCACCCCGCCGTTGGGAAGATCCAGAAAGACGTCGTCATCACCGACTGGCACTATGGCGCGACCCGAGACTATCCCTCTTTCAAGCATTTTTCGGATGCGGGCTACCCCGTCATCGGCTGCCCTTGGCACCTCGCCCTGAACAATACGGCCACCGCCCGCTCCATCGGCGCCATCCGCCAACTCGGCATCCTCACCACCGACTGGGGCTTCCTCGGCCCCCGCGCGCCCGGCGCCAATTCGGTCCTTGGCGTTACCCACGGGTGGAACCTCGCCCAGCCCGACGTCGAGGGGCTGGGCTGGGACCCCGACGCCGTGCTGGCCGCGACCCTGCTCCCCCAGAACCGGCCCTCCCGCGCGATCGGCGCGAAACAGATCCCGGTGGATCTCGGCGCCGCCGCCCAGAAAATGCTCACGGGCGATGAGACCGCCTGGTTCGGGCAAGGGACCCGCCACGACCTGGCTTTGCTCCCCGCGGGCGAGCAGACTTTCTTCGGCTCCCGTTTCCGCATCGGGACGAAGGCCGCGGTGGTCGGGAAAGACCTCCAGCCCACCGGCCCGATCGCCCTTGGACGCAAGGCCAAGAGCCTGGTCTTCCTTCACGCCCTA
The DNA here is from genome assembly GCA_017302015.1 of Spirochaetota bacterium. Taxonomy (GTDB): domain Bacteria; phylum Spirochaetota; class UBA12135; order COTS27; family JAFLEE01; genus JAFLEE01. The sequence goes on from JAFLEE010000004.1 coordinate 103,138, forward strand.
ATGGTCGAGGATTTGGCCATCGGCGCCCGCCATTACGCCACCTATCGCGTCAAACGAGCCGACGGGAGCGTCACCAACCTGATGGTCACCCACCGCAATGCCGCCCACTGGCTCTCAAAAACCCCGCGCAAGAATGCCTGGGGCACCTTCCATTACGCCCACGCGTGGGATTCGCTCCTCGCCTGGGAAGGCGCCACGCGCGAGGGCGAGCCCGTGAATCTCCAGGCCTGGGAATGGGTCAATCCCCTTCCCAATGTGGCGATCACCTCCGTGGAACTCAAATGGGAGCCGGCGGACCCGGGAGTGAAAGTCGGTCTCATCGCGCTCACATCAGTGGAGTAGCATGAGACGAGTCGTTCGTCCTTTGCGTCCTCTGATCCGGCGCGCAAGCGCGTTCGCTCCAAGCGCCTTCGCCGTATGCCTGTTCCTCCTCGCCCTCGCCCGGACCCTCCCCGCCGCGCTCCTCGAATACGGCCCGTGGAAGGCCAGCCTGGATGGCTGCTCCGGATGGTTGGAACGCGGGGAAGCGCGGATTTTCGAACGCGTCGACTTCTACCTCGCCGACTCCAAGTGGAAGAATCTCTTCCCCGGCGGTGACGAAGAATGGCTTCCCGAAACCAACCGAGACCGCTTGACGCTGCGCACCGAGGGGCCCCTGGGCCGCTACGCTTTCCGCACGGGCTGGGAGCCCAACGGGTTTCGCCTGGAATGGGAATACGCGCTTCCCGCCCGCCCCGACCTCCAGAACGGCGTGATCGACCTATTCCTCGCCAAGCCCCTTTTTATGGGGGTGGACGCGGTGCTCGATGGGAAAACCACGCTGAGGCTCGACCCTACAAATCGCATCGGGCAGGTCCCCCTCTCACAACTCGCGGTTTCCAACGCCCTGGGGCGCTGGACCTTCCGCCTCGGCTCCCGCGCGGGGGGCAAATGGTACCTGCGCTCCTCGTGCGAGGTGGCGTGGCGATCCCCTTCCCAGAAGGTGTTCGACCTGATCTACTACGCCCCCGAGGGGCTCGGGGCCAAGGCGATTTCCGATTCGGCTTCCGTGGAGGCGGTGCTCGAGCCCGCGAGCCCGACGCCCTCCGGTGCGACGCCGTCGCTTCGCGCCTCCCTACTGCCCGTCGATTGGAGCCGCCTCGTCCCGTTCGACCTTAGGTTCCTGCTCGACGCATCGGCTGCCCCCGCGCTTTTCGCCGACGGCGACGCCGTCTGCTTCATCGGCGACAGCATCACCCACCGGGGGAAATGGCACCATTACCTGGCCGACTTCTACCTCACGCGATATCCGGAGCGAACGATCCGATTTGAAAACCGCGGGATCGGGGGGGATAGCGTCCCGAACGTGCTGCGCCGGTTCTCTCGCGATATCGCCCCGGCCCATCCGACGGTCGCCGTCGTCATGCTCGGCATGAACGATAGCGAGTATGGCCCGCCCTACGCGGCCACCACGCCCCCCGAGGCCCTCGCCCGCTATCGCGAGGGCCTCGTCCTCGCCTTCCGCACGAACCTGAGCGCTCTTTGGGGCCTCATGGAGGCCGCATGGAAGGCCTCCTCCCCCGGGGGGGCGCGAGTCACCCTGGTCGGCCCGTCCCCCTACGATGAGAACCCGGCCCTGCCTTCCCGGGCCCTGGTCGGTAAAAACGGGACGCTCGAGCGCATGTCCGCCGAAGTGCGGCAATGCGCCCTGTCGAATCGGGCGAGCTTCATCGACCTGCACGCCCCCCTCCAAAGCCTGCTCCGCTTCGAACAGGACAAAACGCCGGCCTACACCCTCACCCCCGACCGAGTCCATCCCAACGACGCCGGGTCCTTGGTCCTGGCCGCGGCCTTCCTCCTCTCCCAAAAGGTCGAGGGGACGGTCTCCCTGGTCGAGATCGATGCCGCTCGGGGCCGCGTCACCCGGCTCGAGCGGTGCGAGGTCGCGGCCCTCGCCGTCGATGCGGCGGGCCTCACCTTCCGCATGTCGGCCCGCTCCTTGCCCTTTCCCATCGAACCTTCCGCGCGCCAAGCGCTTCGCGTGCTTCCCTTCCAGGAGGCATTGGGCCGGGAGCGCCTCGCCGTGGGGGGGTTGCCGGCGGGGCGCCACCGCCTCTCCATCGATGGCCTTGGTATCGCCACGCTTACCGCCCAGGAATGGGGGGCAGGGGTCGATCTCTCCGCACTCGACACGCCCCAGGCGCGTCAGGCGCGCGCCGCCGTCGACCTCCTCAAGCCGGCACGCGAAGCCGAAGGTAAACGACGCGACGCGATGCTCGTGGAGGGGCTCATGCTACGCGCCGGGGTCGATCCGGATGATCTCCCGGCGGCGGACAAGTATCTGGCGACCTCTGAGACACGGGCCCGTTACGCCGCCTACGTCCCCGTCTACCTCCAGCAGCGCACGAACGGCGGGGCCTGGCGCCGCGCCATTGAAACCAGTTGGGAGGCGGCGCGGGCCGCGGCGCGCCCTGTGGCGCGAAACTACGCCCTCGTGCCCGTCCCCTGAACCGAGACGGGCACGGCCGCCCGCATGCCGTCACACTGTCATCCCGGCTTGTCCGGGATCCTTCCTTGTCTTGATGAGCTACCGTAAAGAGGGGTTCCGGTCTCGCAGAACTCGTCGGAATGATAAACGATGCCTCCATCGACGATAGACCGACCGACAGGGTGGCAGGAGGCCACTCATCGGTCGCCGCGCCACGAGGGCGCAATCAGGCGACCGACAGGGTGTCAGGAAGCCACTCATCGGTCGCCGCGCCACGAGGCCGCAACAGGCGACCGACAGGGTGGCAGGAAGCCACACATTGGTCGCCGTGTCACGAGGCCGCAACAGGCGACCGACAGGGTGTCAGGAAGCCACACATCGGTCGCCGCGCCACGAGGCCGCAACAGGCGACCGACAGGGTGCGCCTCACCCCTCGCCCAGAGTCGGCGCCTCGGCGCCGGCCTGGTCGGGATCTTCGAGCAGTTTGAGTTGCTCGTCGATCTCGCCCTTGTGAGCCCCGATGGCCGCCCGCGACTCGAGGCGGGTGACGAGTTGGGGATCATGGAGCTCCCAGGCGATGTAGGTGAGGAGCGCCTTCCCCAGTTTGAGGAGCGCGAAGAGCGTATCGGGTTCGTAGACCACCGGCTTCCCGAACTTGTCGTGGAATTGGAGGCTTATCGGGGAGGGCGCGCCGCCCTCGGCGGCGGGGGCGCTGCGGTCGGCGGCGAAGCAGGGCACCACGCGGCTTTTCAGGTTCTCGAGGTCGAGGTGCATGCCCAAGCGGTCGAACTCGTTGTCGCGCAGCCGGTAGATCTCCTTCTCGAAGAGGTGGGCGAAGTGCAGGGCGATGCGGCCGTTGAGCTTGCGCACGTATTCCACCGACTTCTGGTTCGCCTTCCCGGGCTCGCTCTGTTCGTCGAAGATGAGGCGGCGGAATTCGCCCGCGTCCAGGTTCTCGGGCTTCTTGAACTTGCCCAGGAGGTCCTGCTTGATGGGGAAGGCGGCGAGGCTCTTGACCGACTCGGGGGGGAGTTGGGCCAAAAGGGGCTGGCCGGCGCCGCCGCCCTCCATGAGGGTCACGCGCTGTCGCCCGGAGATCAAGTCTTCGTAGATCACCAGGAAGAAGAGGATATGGTGGTTGAACCAGGAGAACGGGTCTTCGTCGAAGAGTTTATGGTCGCGGTTGGTGGCTTCCTGGAGCTGGTTCTGGATGAGGCGCTCGGCGAACTCCAGTTCGGCGTCGAGGGCGCCGTATTGCCGCTCCTGGTCCTCCAGGCGGCGCTGTTCGGCCTTCAGTTCGCGCCAGAGCTTGTCGTTGACGCCGCGGGCCGCGGGGGTGAGCTGCTTGTGGCGGACCGGAACCCCGTCGCCCAATTCGAGGAAGGCGCCGAGTTCCTCGGCCTCGATTTGGCGCTCGAAGAGATGGGAGTAGATGGCCAGAAGCCGGGGGAGCGTGCCGTGGGCTTGGCGGTCGCCCTCGAGGAATTGCAGGAGCGCGCGGCTGGCCTTCTCGAACTCTCCCACCGGCATCGTGAGGAGGGCCTGGCTGGAGGGATGGAGCGACGCGGGGTTCGCGACGCGGGACTGGATATCCTTGACCGTGCTCAGGATGAGGGCGGGGGCGGATTCGTCGAGGGCGATGAGCAGGTAGATGCGGGCGAAATCGTCGAGTTCGCGGATCTTCTCGTTGAGTTGGGCGCTGGAGGCGTCGACGGAGGTGACCTTGGCCATGGCGCGGCCCATCTGGTCGCGGGAGAGGAGGGTGAGGAGATTGTAGGCCTTGGCATTGGAGGAACTGCGCGCCTCGGAGATGAAGAAGTCGCGGTTATAGAGCTGGTCGGTGACGAAGCTCACCACGGGGATGAACTCGGCCGCCCAGCCCTTCACATGGAGCGCGAAATGGTCGAAGAGCAGGCCGGAGGGGCGCCCGTTCTCGAACCAGCCCTTGTGGCGGAAGCGGTACCACCACCAGCGGAGCCGCTCCATGAGCCCCGCCTTCTCGTCGAGGGAGGGCTTGCGCGAGGCCTTCTTGCGCGCCTGGTCGATCTCGCGCCACTCGCGCTCCGCCTCGTCGAGGAGGGCGTTCTCCTTCTTGAGGATCTCCGGGACGCTCGCGGGCTCCTTGCGCCGGGCTTGGGAGAGTTGGGTCTTCAGGAATTGCTTGCGGGAGGCCCCGTAACTCACCCAGGGCTGCTCGAGGCGCGCGAGGAACGCCTCGATCTCGCGCTGGTAGGGGAGGCCCGAGCGGTCCTCCGAGGCCGTGAGGACGCCCCGACGCTTGGCCGGCGCCTCTTCCGGCAGGTCGGCGCGCATCTTCTTGACGAGGCGCTGGGTCTCGTCATCCCGCTTATTGATGTGCCGCAGATGGGAGGGGAGTTCGTCTTTAGGGTCGGCCACGGGGTATTTTTCCATAGAAGAAGATAAGAAAAAAGCGCGGGAAAGGGAACCCCTCCGGCCCCATGCGCTCCCGATTTTTTGGGCGTTTGGGCGGGAGGGCCCGATTTTGTGGCTTGACAGGTTTCACGCTAGAGTTCGACCTATGAATACGCTCGCTTGGGCTGCGCCCCCGATGTTGTTGTTTCTCCTCACCGCTTGCCAGCCAAGCGCGACGATCCCCACTTGGGCCCAGGGGTACCCCCCGAACGATTTCGCGCGCTTGAAGGAAGTGATCTCGGGCCTCCCGGGTCTCAAGGCCGATTTCGACCTCGGCATCGCGTCGAAGGATGGCGAAAAGGTCGACTTGCGCGTGCTCACCGAAATTTGCTACTTCAATGAACCGGAGGAGTGGGGATCTTTGGCGGCCAAATGGTTGGAGGATTCTATCGCAGTCGAGGCGCTGCTCCGATCGACCCCCGTCGCCTTTTCGAAACTGGCCCCCCGGATCGTCCTGAGCTTGCAACCCGATCCCGGATCGAACCGCGGGTCGGCGTCGGCGCTTCCTACGGAAATCCCGGGCTTGCAGGCCCGTTTCGCGCTGGATTTCGGATCCTGGCTTCGCCCCCTTTCGCCCGAGGAAGTCCTGTCCCTCCGCCAATCCCGCGAAACCCTCCTCGCGCTTGCGGAGCGCCAAACCCGCGATCGCCTGCGCCAATCGATCCAGGTTCAGTATGAAGAATTGGCGTCCACGATCAAGAATGCCGGACTCAAGCGGGTGACGGGGAAAACCCCGCTGACCCCCTCGGTCCTTCTCTTTCCAGACCTCCTTCCGGGTTACCAGCCCCAGCGCATGGCCATCTGGGGAGTCCCCAACACGCGCAGCGTCATGTTCGCGGTCATCGATGGGATCGGCGGAATTTTCGGCGCGACGGCCATCGCCGAATCCGATGCGCGGAGCCCGCGGAATACCCCGGGGGTCGTGAGGCGGGGGCTCCTCCTCTCGGTGCCCGATTCCAGGCAGGCATGGGTCGCCCTTTCCTATCGCACGAATCGGGACGGGTTTCCCGAGCTTCTCTACCCGTCTGATTTTACAAATCGCCTCAAGCCCCTCCTACGCTAAAGGGGGGATCCGGGCCCCGCCCATTGGCTCTTTCGTCGGGAATACGGCAAAAAAAAAGGGGAGCCGAAGCTCCCCTTTTCTATTTGAAGCCTCGGGAGTCCCGAGGCTTCAAATACTCATTTCCAAGCGATCGTGCAGGAAGCGCCGTAAAGAGTTTGGGCGACGCCCGCGAGTCCGCAGAGGTCCTTCGCAGTAAAGAGAATCGTGTCGCCCGTCTTATTGATCCCGTCCGCGACAGCCGCTCCGGCCGCGCTGCAACCAGAAGAGGCGGTGCACTTGGCACAGCTGGTGACGAGGCCGAGCAGGGCAACGCCCACGACAAGGGTGATGAGATGTTTCATATTTACTGAAACCTCCTTAGTAGATTGCGTGAAGTCTACCTATTCGGAGCCATCTTGTCAATCTATCTCTTCAACTTAAGGAGCATTTTTTTGCTTGCCCAGGGGACCCGAATTCAAGCGATTTCTCAGGTTTTAGAGCGTGAGGAGGGGAAAAAAGAAAGGGGAATTCTGTTAAAACAGGAGCTTGGGCAGCTTTGGACGTTTCATACCGTTTTTTCGCCCACCCCCTGAGGTGGCGTGAAAATGAGACAAAAGGCGTCGACACCTGATTTGGCTTCGGTCTCGGGCCGGTCAAATCCGGTCTTCACGGCCTAATCCCGGAGCAATCTCACGATCTCCCAACGGTAGACCGTCTGGGGCCGGTTCAGGAGCAATAAACTGAGAACTTGTTTGCACCGGGCCCGGTCGCGCCCGTAAAGGTGGCGGCCCCAGAGGTATTGAAGGCTCTCCCGGGCGGACGCGGAGGCCAAGAGGGGATCGCATGCGGCGGCCCACCGATCGACGGCCGCGGCGTCGTCGCGATGCATCCACATCCCCAACGTCTCAAGGATGGCGAAGTCGGAGAGGCTCGGGGCGAGGTGGGCGCGCTCCTTCAGGAAATAGGTTTCGGCGTTGGTATTCCAGGACCAGGCCAATTTCTGGAACGCGATGAAGAACGGCACGCTTCGGGCATCGGCGAGCGCCGGCTTCAGGGCGGCTCGGATGGCGAGAAGGCGTTCATCCCCGACGCCAAAATCAGGGGCGGCCAAGGCCCGGGCCACTGCGTCGCTCTCATGGGCGAAGCAGCGAGCGGCGAACTCCCAAAAAGCGCGGTCCTCGAGGCGCGCGCTTTTTTTCCGCACCGCATCGACCTGCCCCGCGGCGAGGAGCCCCATCAGATAGAGCGGCTTCGTCGAGGCCCGGATCTCGCTGGCGATGCGCGGGAAGGCGCCCTCGAGGAAGAGGGTCTCGAGGGGTTCGCGGGGATCCGACGGCAGGGGTTCGCCCAGGCGTCGACGGGCCTTGCGGTCGAGGTCGGCCAGGTTCTCGGTGAAGCCGTACTGGCCGAAGCGGCGCACGAGGTCGCGGAAGTCGCGGTCCCGCCCCCCGCGGTAGAGGTCGGTGAGCATGAGTTCCAGGTCTCCGGCCAGGCGGAAACGCAGGGAATCGGGCGGCGCCTCGCCGACGGGGCGGAGTTCCGACAAACGCGCCGCCATCTGGCGGAGGTCTTCGGCGCTCCACGAGAGCCAGGCCCGGGCCATGGAGATGTTTTCGCAGGCCGCGAGGTTCGTGCGCGCGAGTTTCGCGCGCTCGGCCAGGAGCCCGTCGAGGCGCGCGGCTTGCTTGCGCCGTCCCACCCGTTCCAGGGCGTCGAGGGCCGCCTCGGCCGGGGCCTCCGGTCGCGAGAACTCCTCGAGCAGTTCCCGCTCAAGGGCCTCCCATTCTCCGCGGGTCGCCAGGGCGTCGAAATAGAAGGGCAGGTAGGCGCGGCGGTCGAAGGGGAGCGAGCCGTCGGCCCGCGGGGCGAACAGGGTGTCGAGGAGGATCCCCTGCTGGCCGGCCTGGGCGAGGCTGCGGGCGAGGGCGTCGACCGGGGTCGCCGCGCCGAGATTGGAGCGGACGAGGCGCACCAGATGCCGTTGGGCGGCCGCATCGCTTTCACGGGCGAGATAATCGCAGAGTTGGGCCGTGTTGGACAGGGCCGTATACCGCTGCCAAGCCGCCTCCGCGCGCGCGAGGGGCGGGGCCCCTTGGGGCCGCAGGGCGAGCGCCGAAAGAAGGATCGAGAGGGAAAAGGGCCTGAGAAACGACGCCGACAAAGCCGCGGTCGCCTCAGGGTTTCTTCGGCGCGCCGACGGGATGGGCCTCGGCGGCCTCGGGCATGGCGCATTGCCCGTTGAAGACGGCCCCGCTTTCGATGAGGAGGTTGGGGGTCTTGAGGTCGCCGGCGTGGGAGGAGCCCTTGCAGAGGAACACGCCCTTCGTCGCCTCGACGTTCCCTTCGACCTTCCCGTGGCTGATGAGCGTGGCGGTGCGGATATTCGCCTTGATGCGGGCGTTGGGCCCGAGGTAGAGGAGCCCCTCGCTCACCACTTCCCCCTCGAACCCGCCCTTGATCATGAGGGAGGTCTTGAATCGCAGCGTGCCCTTGAAATCGAGGTCTTCGGCGAGGACGGTGGCGATCTCCTGTTCGGTGATCGCGCGGTAATCATCGGGGGTGGGTTTGGCCATGGGAGTTTCCTGAAGCTGGGATTATCGGATGGAAGGGCCCGGGCGTTGGCGGTTCCCGGAGGCGGCGACGGCCGGGCGGTTCAGTCGCGGGTATCGCGATCGAGGCGAGAGACCTTGTCGAGGTTCAGCACCAGCAGCAGGCTCTCGCCCGTGGCGCCCGGGGCCGGTTCGCGGTGGATGAGGGCCTGCACGAACTCGTTGCCGATCGATTTGAGCAGTTCGGGCCGGCGGGAGACGTGGTCGGCGGGCACCCGCAGGGTGCCCTTGATCTCGTCGACCAGGAGGGCGAAGACCGTCTGGTCGACGCGGGAGACCACGGCGCTGCGGTCCTTGAGGCGCTGGCTGGGGGTTTTGCCGTCGGCCGCGGGGGCCGCCGGGGCGCCGGGTTGGAACCGGGCGCCGATCTCGATGATCGGGATGATCTCGCCGCGCAGGTTGGTCACCCCGCGCAGCCAATGCGGGGCGTTGGGCACGAGACTGATCTTCTGGATCTTGATTATCTCGCGCGCCTCGTCGATGTCGATGGCGTACTCCCGCGACCCGACGCGGAAGGCGACGAACGAGAGGGTCTCGACGGTGGCCTTCTCCTCCCGCGCCGCGGCGCGGGAGGCCTGGCCCTGGACGCTCGTGAGAAGCTCGCGCAGGTGCATGGGGGCTCCCCGGTCAGCCCGTGACCGTGATCTTGGAGAGGATGTTCTCGAGGGTGGTCACGTTGAAGCGCGTGCCGAGGCGGTAGAGGTAGAACTGCATCTCGATGAAGTTCTTGCGGTTGAAGTTCTGCCGCAGCTGCTCGATGCGCGCGAGAATGGGCGCCTTCTGCTCGTTGTCGAGGATGGGCTTGTTGCGGGCCTTGTCCATGGTGAAGGCGTCGTACTTGGTCTGGTAGTCGTCGTTGTAGAGGCTCAGGATGCGGTTGAGCTCCTCTTCGCGCTTCCCCGAGGGCGACTCGTTGTAGACGAGGTAATGGAAGAAGGGATCGTGCTTGTAGCAGCCTAGGAAGACTTCCTTGGATTCCCACGCCTTCTCGAGTTGGGTGAGCACCACCAGGCGCGGGCGCTTGGTGAGGAAGGCGTCGATGGCCTGGGAGGAGGTCTCCTGGATGGTCACGGGGAAGTTCGACATGGAGACGAGCGCCGCGATGTCGATGCGCAGCTTCACGTTCTCCACCGGATTCGAGACGAAGACGAGGATGCCCTCCTCGTTGTAGGAGACCTGGATGCGCTCGGCGGCGTCGGGCCGGGTGGCGATCTTCTTGAAGAACAGGTCGTTGATGGGGGTGTCGGATTTGAGGAAGACGCGCTCGCGCTCCTGGGTGTCGCGGGCGATGATCTCCTCTTTCAGCAGCAGTTCGCGCCGCTTCTTCGAGACCTTGTTCATCTTCTCGATGAGTTCGAGGCGCTTCTGGAGGTTGGGCAGGTTGTCTTCGAACTGGGGCTGGACGTACTCGGAGGGGAAGAGTTGGCGCAGGTGGGCCATGACGTCTCGGTTGGCGCAGATGCTCACCTTCTGCACGCCCTTGGCTTTCAGTTTATCGAGGTAGGCCTTGTCGAGGTGGGGCTGGAAATCGATGCCCGAGGCCTGCATCGAATAGGCGTTGGCCTGGGACAGGTCGGTGAGGTCGAAAAACACCTTCTGGATCTGGGTCTTGGCGAAGAGCCGTTCGAGGTGTCGAAGGGGGATTTCCATGGTGCGTCCTTATGGTTTTCAGGCCCTGCGTCCGTGGAAAAATCGCCCGATCCCGCGCATGTCCTGAATTATACTATAGTGAAAATCCGACGTTTTCGGCATCAGGGCGGCGACCCGCTCCCCCTGTCGATGGCCGATTTCCAGGAAAAATTCGCCCCTTTCCGAGAGGGCCTCCGGTAGAATTTCGGAGAGTCGACGGATGAAATCAAGCCCGTCGCGCCCCGAAAAGAGGGCCATTTTCGGCTCGTAGCGCCTCACGGAAAGGTCCATCTCCCCCCGTTCCGCGAGGCCGACGTAGGGGGGGTTCGAGACGATGAGGTCGAAGGCCCCCCCGAAGCGGCGGCGACGGGCCGCGTCCTCCAGGAAGTCCATGGCGAGGAAGCGGATGGAGTGCCCCTTCCCTAGGATCCTCCGGGCGTTGGCGCGGGCGACGGTGAGCGCTCCCGGCGATTTGTCCACCGCCACGAGGCGGAGGCCGGGGCATCGGGCCGCCAGGGCCACCGCAATGCAGCCGCTGCCTGTGCCGAGGTCGAGAACCCGAAGGCCCCCCTTCCATCGGGCCTTGGCCAGGACGAGTTCGACGAGTTCTTCGGTCTCCGGGCGGGGAATGAGCACCCGCGGGTCGACGCGGAACTCCCAGTCGAGGAAGGGTTGGGAGCCGATCAGGTAGGCGAGGGGCTCCCCTTTCCAAAGCCGTCGCAACAGGGAGCGAAGGCGCGCGAGACGAGCGGGGGAAACCCGGGGCTCTTCGAGGAGGAGGCGGGGACGAGGAATACCCAGAACACCGCTGGCGAGGTGGAAGGCATCGCCACGGGTGGCGCGGGCGCCCTTCGGGGGCAGGCAGAGGGACGCGAGCTTGGCGCCCGCGTTGGCTCGGGCCAAGGCCTAGGCCGGGCCGCTGCCGAACTCGGCCATGCGTTCTTGGCGGTCCTTGAGGCGCAGCGCCTCGAGCACGTCCCCGAGGTCTCCTTCCATGATTCGATCGAGGCTATGGAGCGTGAGGTTGACCCGGTGGTCGGTGAGCCGGTTCTGGGGGAAATTATAGGTGCGCTGGCGCTCGCTGCGGTCGCCGGTGCCCACCTGCGATTTTCGGTCGGCGGCGTGGGCGTCGGCGGCGGCCTGGCGCTGGGCTTCGCCGAGGCGCGCGCGCAGGAGCTTCATGGCCTTGGCCCGGTTCTTGTGCTGGCTGCGCTCGTCTTGGCAGGTGACGACGAGGCCGGTGGGGAGGTGGGTGATGCGGATGGCCGATTCGGTCTTATTGACGTGCTGCCCGCCGGCCCCGCCGGAACGGTAGGTGTCGATCTTGAGTTCGTCCTCCTTCACGACCACCTCGCTCTCCTCCACCTCGGGGAGCACGGCGACGGTCACGGCGGAGGTGTGGATGCGCCCGTTGGCTTCGGTCTCGGGCACGCGCTGCACCCGGTGGGTGCCGGACTCGAATTTCAGGCACCCGTAGGCGCCCTGCCCGGCGACGAGGCAGGCGATCTCCTTGAAGCCGCCGGCGGTGCCCTCGCTCATGGACATGGGTTCCATCTTCCAGCCGCGCTGGTCGGCGAAGCGGGAGTACATGCGGAAGAGGTCGCCGACGAAGAGCGAGGCCTCGTCGCCGCCGGTCCCGGCGCGGATCTCGAGGATGACGTTCCGGTCGTCGCGGGGGTCGCGGGGGAGCATGAGGCCGCGGATCTCCTCGGTGAGCGCGGCTTCCCGGACCTTTTCCGCGGCGAGTTCCTCCTCGGCCATGGCCTTGAGATCGGGGTCGCCGGAGGCCACGAGGCCGTTGGCCTGGGCCTGGCGGTCCTGGCAGGCGCGCAGTTCCTTCCAGGCGGCGATGAGGGGCTCGAGGGCCTGCACCTCGCGCACGGTCTTCACGTACTCCTCGCGCTGGGAGGCCAGCGAGCCCTCCGCCAGCCGGGCGTTGAGGACTTCGTACTTGTGGGCGATCTTCTCGAGGGCCTCGCGCACGATCTCTAGCCGTGGCCCCGTTCGAGGCTCTGGCGCTTATTGGCCACGGTGCGGCTCATCTGGTAGAGGTTGGCGACCTTGATCTGCTTCCCCATGACCGTGAGGCGGCCCGCCTTCTCGAGGTTGGCCAGGCTCTTGGCGCCGTCGCTCTGGGCCAGGCCGCACCAGTTGGAGACTTCCGGCGCGTCGATGTCGAAGACGTACTCGCGGGTGGCCTCGACGTCGAGGTTCTTCTTTTCGGCGAGCATGATGAAGACGTCCATGATGCGGGCCTCGGCGTCGGGCAGGGCGATGATCTTGATCTTGCGCTTCTGGTCGCTGATGCGCTGGGCGAAGATGCGAAGGAGCTTCAGGGCGATGGCGGGCTGGGCGGTGACGAGCTGGTTGAAGCTGTCCTTGTCGAGCTCAAGCATGCGGGCGTCTTCTTCGATGATCGCCGTGGCCGAGCGGGGGGCCGACTCGAGGATGGACATCTCGCCGAAGATCTCGCCGGTGGGGAGCACCGCGAGGGTCTTCTCCTTGTTCGAGACGATCTTGGTGATGCGCACGCTGCCGCTCTGGATGAAGAAAAGGGTGTGGCCCGGCTCGTTCTCGCAGAAGACGATCTGGCCGCGCTTCTTGACGACGCCGAATTTCTCGAACATGGGGTCGGCCATGGTCTTACCCCTCCATCTCGGCCAGGCGCTCGCTGGCCTTGGCCTTGAGGTCTTCGTCGGTGGCCGACGCGGCGATCTTGCCGTAGACGGCCTTGGCGTGGTCGAGCTGGTCTTGCGCCCGGTAGCATTCGCCGATGCAGACCATGGCGTGCCAGGTCCAGCGGGATCCCTTGTAATTCTTCACGAATTCCTTGGCCAGCGAGGTGCAGGCCTCGTAATCCTTCAGGTAGAACTTCAGCCGCGCGCGGGCGAGGAAGAGCTTCTCGAAGAGGGAGCCCGCCGGGGTCTGGCCCTTGAGGGCGTCGACGACCCGGGCGATGGCGGCGTCGGCCTTGGCCCACTCTTTCTTGGCGAAGATGAAGGCGATCTCGCCCCAGGCCTTGTGGATGGTCTGGTCGCCCTTCTCCACGTCGTAGCTTTCCTTGGTCTCGAAGAGTTGGAAGGAGGCCGGGGCGGGCTTGGAGGGCGGCGGTTCGTCCATCGGGGTCTCGCCGGAATCATCGGCGTAGGCCGGGGCGCTCTCGGTCTCGGGGGCTTCGGCCTCCGCGGCGGCCGGGGCCTCGCCGGATTCCTCTTCCCCGCGGTTCTCGAGCACCTGGCGGATGGTCTCGAGTTGGTCCTTGGCCTCGGAGACCCCGGAGGCGTCGGCGTAGTGCTCCAGGTACTTCTCGAAGGCGTAGCGGGCGGGCTTGTACTGCTTGGAATTGAAATAATAATTGCCGATCGCGAGGAGGCGCGCGGCCGGGTCGTTGGATTCGGCGTCGCCGTCGGTGTGGAGGAAACTTTCGATCGAGGTGTGGATGCGGCGGAGCTCGTTGGAGAAGGCGCGCAGCATCTTGAAGATGATGCTCAGGTTCTTCTTGATGACGTCCTCGAACTCTTTCGGGGTGAAGATGAAGACCACGGAATCGGCGTCGACCTGGATCGTCTCGTCGCGGGGCAGCACGCCCAAGGCGGCCTTGATGCCGAAGAACTCGCCCACCACCAGGCGGCTGCGCTCGGGCTGCACGCTCTCGGGGGAGAGCTTGATGCGCGAGCACACGCCGGACTTGAGCAGGAAGGCGAAATTATTCTTCGCTTCCCCGTCGAAGTAGATGATGGAACCCTTTTTATAGGTGCGGGCTTGGGGCATCGCGGTACATTATACCCCGACCGGGAAGAAACGCCATGCCGGGGGGGCGCCCAGCGCGGCTTCTACGCGTTTTTTGAGGTCGAGGGGCTTGCCGGCGAGCCAATATTTCTCGCCGTGGATCGAAACTTTCTGCCCCGGAACGCCGGAATTCTTCACCAGGGCCGAGTAGCGCTCCTTGGCCAGGAGGGGCTTCCCTTGGGCGACGACGAGGTGCAGGTCGTTGACATGGGCCTCCACGAGGGAGGTCCAGCCATCCGCGTTTTTTTTCCGGGCCACGACCGTGATGTCGGCCGGGGCGCCCTTGGCGAGCCGTCCGGCGAGCTTGGCGAGGCCGAAGGCCTTGGCCGGCGCGGTGGTGACCATGCCGACGAGTTCCCGGGCGTCGAGGCCCTTTTTCCAATCGAATCGGGCCAGATCACGGGCCGATTTCAATTCTTCGAGGAGCGCCTGGCCGCCGGCCAAGGGCGCATCGCTTCCCAGGGAGACCGAGACCCCCTTCTTGAGGAAGGCGGGAACATCGGCCGTGCGGCCGTAGAGGAATTTCTCGCTGGAGGGGCAGAAGACGAGGTGGCTCGAGCTATGGCCGCATTGCTCGATGTTCTTGGGCCCGCAACCCACGCCGTGGAGGAGGACGGTGCGTTTTCCCAACGCCTTGCGGCGGTGGAGATAGTCCACGTCTTGGGTGACTTCCTTGGCCGTGCCCTCCTCGACGGGCACCACGAAGGGCGCTTTTTCGTCCGCGGCCTTCTTCCACAGGCGGCTGAAATCGTCGCCTTCCAGGGGCATGGCGGGGAAGAAGGCGTGGCCCCTCACGAAATGCTCGATGATGCGGATGGGGCGCCAATCGGGGGCCAAGAGGGAGGCGACCTTCCAATCGGGGTCGAAGACCGTGGTGACCCCCGAGAGGATCTGGCGGTAGAGGCCGAGGAGAATTCGGTCTTCGGGGCTTAATTTCTGCAGTTCATCCCACGCCCGGCTCCCCTTCAGTTCTTCTTCCCAAGCTTGGCGGGAGGCGTAGGGGCCCCTCCCGAATCGGGGCAAAACGGAGCCCAGCAAGCTATCGCAGGCGTTGATCAGCCCGGGGAAGACGACCCCATCGGGGATTTCCACCTGGAGGCCCAGGGATCTGGCGGGGGCGGGGTCCATCTTCTCCCCCTGTACGGCCAGAAGGCCTTGGGCGGGAGCTTGGCTTCCGTCCATCAAGAGGGCACCGGTGAGGGTGAATGGCATGGGGGGGCGGTGTACCTTACTTATCATTATCGTGCGTTTAGGGGGGAAGGTTTAGGCCCGATTTTGGCCGGGAGGGAATCCAGACTCCCCGCCTCGCGCGGTCCCCGAGGCGGAAATCAGTCGAATTCGCCTGGTTTCGCCACCGGGGGCAGGCGCCGCAGCCAGACCGTGAGCGCGACGATCCCGGTGAAGAGCAGCAGCGCCGGCAGCAACCGGCCCTGGAGCGAGGTGGAGAAGAAGGAGAAATCCCTGCGCGTGAGGTGGATGGCCTGGTAGGTCGCATGGTTGACCAGTTGGAGGGTGCTTCCGAGGGGGACGGAAAGCCAGGCCACCGGGCTCATCCACAGGAGGATCGAGTAGACGAGCGAGAGGGGCACCAGGAAGATGATGAGCGTGTTGTAGAACAGGGAGAAATAATTGACGTAGCCGAAATGGAAGGCCAGGAATGGCAGGGTGAAGAGTTGGGCCCCGGTGGAGACCGCTAGATAGACGGAGATGGGGTGCGTCCACCCCCGGATCTTCGCCACATCGAGGGCGAGGCCCATGCCGAGGACGGCGGCGAAGCTGAGTTGGAAGGAGACGGCGAGGAGTTGGTTGGGGTCGATCCAGGCGATGGCGAGGAACGAAAAGGCGAGGACGGTCGCGCCCTCCACCGCGCGGCCGGCCCGCGCGAGCGCCCAGAGGGCGGCGGCCATGAGCCAGGTGCGCACGATGGAGACCTGGAACATGGTGAGGAAGAGGTAGGGCGGGAACACGCCGAAGAGCAGCAGCCCCATCGACCAGGCCCGGGAGAGGCCGAAAAAACGGAACAGGGCGTAGAACATGGCGGCGAGGATCACCGCGTGGCTGCCCGAGACGGCCAGCACGTGGAGCGTGCCCGTTCGGCGGAAATCGTCGACGATCTCTTCGGGGAGTTCGCTCTTGATGCCGGTGACGAGGCCGAAGGAGAGCGCGGAGGCCGGGGAACCGATGTAGCGGTCGAACTTTTCCTTCATGCCCGTGGTGATGCGCTCATGGAGCGCCCGGGAAAAAACGGGGGAAGCCCAGGCGGGCAGGGCGCCACCCTGGCGCTCCACGAACGCGAGGGCATTCGTGGCTCGCAGCGATACCCGGAACGCGACGTCGTTCTCCACGAGCCAGGAGCGGTAGCCGCCCTGGGGCAGATCGAGGACCGAAGCGATATTCCCGGTCAGTCGCACCCGGTCGCCGATGCGGAGGCCTTCGGGCTTCTGGTCGATCTCCACCTGGGCCTGCCAGGGCTCGGCCCGCCAAGCGCCGCCCGTCTCATCGGCGAGGCGCAGGCGGAAACGGAAATGCCCCCGGCGGGGCGGTTCCACCTGCTGGACCCACCCGCAAACCTGGTTCGTTCCGGCGGGCCAGCGGGATTTCAGGATGGCTTCCCGGTCGACGGCCCGCCCCGGGACGAAGGCGAGGCCGATGGCGAAGACGAGGGCGCCGCCGAGGAGGCGCCACTTCCACGTCCGTTTCTTCCATAGGAGAAGCGCGGGGAGGACCAGCAGGATGGGGAAGAGGGCCATCGGGAACGGGACCGGCAGCCGGAACCCGCGGCTGAAGGCGAAGGCGCCCGCGGCGAGCCCGAGGGCGGCGGGGAGATAGAACGAAAGGAGGGAATGGAGCCGCCGCGGCCCCGGCGCGTTTAGGGCCACCGCGCCGCCGATCGGCGGGAACTCATGAACGCCCCAATTCTCGGCCCCAACGCCGCAAGGTGGCGAAGAAGAACCAGGCGCCGAGCAACAGCACGGGCACCGCGATGAGGAGCTTGAGGCGCAGGAGGATATAGAAGGCGAACGCCGCCGCGGCGAGGGTCACGAGGTTCATGAGGCGCACCAGGCCAGGCGCCCACCCGGGATTGAGGCGGCCGATGACGAAGCCGAGGAGGAACGCGGGCACCACCCCCGCGAAGGACCAGGAGGCGAAGAGCCCCCCGAGGATGGCGGCGAGGACGGCGGTGAGCCGGCTGGAGATCTGGCTCATGCGGTGGATGCGGTGGAACTCGCGGTACATCCGCTCCGTCTCTTCTTGGCTGGGGGTGCGCCAGCTCCAGGTGAAGCCGAAATCGTCGGCCTGGGTTCCCCAGGCGCCTTGGGCGGCGGGGGATTCCCCGGCGAAGCGCCCCGCCCGGGCGGCGGCCAATCGCTCGGCGTAGGGCCGGCTCTTGGAAGGGTCCTTTAGCGCCTGGAACGCTTCGCTGACCAGCAGGAACATGTCTTTCCCCTGGGGATTCACGTCGGGGTGGTACTTGAGGGACAATTTCTTGTAGGCCGATTTCAGCGCGCCCTCGTCGGCCCCGGGGGCGACGCCGAGGATCATGTAGTAGTCGTAGAAGGGGCGGATATCGGCGGCGCCGCAACGGCTGCAGGCGGCCACGGGAGTTTGGAAGAGGGTGCCGCAACGGCCGCAAATATGGCCGACGCGGAACTCGGGGGGGATCATCCCCGGATTGTACTACGAGGCGGACTTGGGGGAGGGCTTTCCCCCGGCGGGCGTCCCGTTTGATTTGCGCGCTCCGCCCCTTCCGGGAAGGGCGCTTCCCAAAAGCCCTCATCCCGGGGGCGCGGCATTATATGATTTGGCTCCCGACATGTCCCCCCGTTCCTCCTTCCTCACCTGCCTCGTTTGGGGAAGCCTGCTGGCCCCGCGCTTCCTGGCGGCCCAGGAAATCTACGTGCCGCCCTTCGACGGCGAAGCGAAAGACGGGAAGGCGAACACCGAACTCTCCCTGGCCCTCGGCCAATTCACCGCCGAGGGGCTCGCCGCCGCGGGCTACGAGACCCACGGGGCCGAGGGGCTGAAGTTCACCCTGCAATCCCTCGGCTGCGATTTCACCACGGGCTACCGCAAGAAGAGCTGGGCGGCCGAACTCCTTCCCGCCCTGCGCAGCTTCGCCCCGGGCGCATGGCTGCTGACGGGGTCTTTCCGCCTCGAAGGCGACCGGCTCATCGTCGTGAGCGAATTGCGCGACGCGGCCGAGGGAGGCCGCCGCGCGGTCTTCACCAATACCGCCGAGTATCCCGGGGAACTCCTCGATCTGGTGGGGGATCTCAGCCAAGCCGTCGGCGTAGCGCTGCACCCCGGGCGTCCGGGCCCGAAGGAAGTCTGCCCCGCCGCGTTCCGTCAACCCGACCGGTACGCGGCGGTCCTCAAGACCGTGGAAGCCACCCGGGATCGGCTCGCCGACCGGCTCGAGGGCAGCAACGGGGCCTTGGCCGACGCGGGCAAAGCCCTTTCCAGCGATGGGCTCTTCCTCCCGGCCATCCGTCTCGAGCTCGACCTCGTGGCCGAGCGCAGCCGGCTGCGCGAGCGAGATGGTTTTGAGGATCCGGTATCGAACCTCGAGGGGATCTTCGCCCGGGGGCTCGAGGCCCTCAAGGCCGCCCCCGGCCACCCCGGCCTAAACCGCGGCATGGCCTCCATCGCCATGGGCCTCGACCTCCCCGATGTGGCGTGGAATTTCCTCTCCGCGGCCGAGCGCCGGGAGCGCGACGCGGGCTACGAGCGCCTCTTCATCCGCTTCGCGCGCCTCTACCCCCAGCGCTTCGGCGGCGCCGAGGCCCTCTGGAGACTCGAGAGCGATTCCCAGAAGCGCATCGCGAAATCCGGCGAGAAGGACCTGTGGTATTGGCTCGACCAGGCGCGCCTGCACCGCCTCGAGGGCTCGCGAAACGCCAAGGCGGGCCTGGGCAAATCGGCCAAGCGCTCCTACGTGAACGCCTACACGGCCCTCAAGGCCGCCCTCGGCCTCGCCAGCGAGAATCCCTGGGTGTTCATGGGCCTCACCGAGTACTACCTCGACCCCGACAATAATAATAGCGGCGTCTCCAAGCTCAAGGCCCTCGACGTCATCCAGAACGCCATCCGCTTCTCCTACGAGCGCATCCCCGCCGTGCTCTACCTCGCCGCCAAGGCCTACTTGGCCAACGGGGAGCGCAGCCGCGCCTTCTGGGCCCTCGACAAGGCCCTCGCCCTCTCGAAGCGCGCCGATTACCAGGCGGCCCTGGAGCAATTCAAGAAAACAGGAACCCTGCCATGAGCTTCAGCAACGTCGAGTTCGACCTGGACGACCATTTCCCGCCCCACCTCATCGCCGAGGCCGAGAAGGCGTTCCGCACCGAATACCGCGCCAAGCTGGTCCGCATCGTGGAGGGCATCCTCCTGGCGCGCCGCGGCGGCTACCTCGAGACCCACGACCCCAATTTCGACCTCGAACTCCGGGGCCGCCGTTCGACCCTGCGCGTGGTGATCAAGGGCGTCCCCGAGACCAAGCTCGTCAACGGGCGCCTCATCCGCCAGAAGGAACTCCAGATCATGGCGGGCATCCGCGACCTCCTCTTCTCGCGCCTGGTGCCGATGGAGGGGGCCTCGAGCGAGGCCATCACCGAGCACGTCTTCAATTTCGTGCGCAACGCCGGCCTCCTCACCCCGCTCGACTACGCGAACAACCCCTACGGACGCGTGATGATCCAGGGCGGCCACCACATCCCCCACGAAGAGTCGGTGCACCACAAGCGCCTGGGCTTCGGCATGGGGCTCCTCGGCCTCGAGGGGGTCACCGGGAGCGGCCCCGGCTCGATGGAAGACCCCTTCAAGGGCGCGCTGCGCGGCTCGACCATGATGCACCTGCCGCGCAAGTTCATCGGCATCACCGAAGACGGCATCATCTCGGGCGAGCCCTGCAACGATTATATCGACCACCTCATCGTCTTCCCCGACATCGAGAAGCGCCTCGAGGCCTTCGTGCGCATGAGCCGCGCCGGCCTCATGGTCCCCGGCGGCGTGGGCACCCTCGAGGAGATCCTCACCATCCTGTGGATCAAGACGCACCCGCGCAACCAGGGCCTGCATTTCCCGCTCTATTTCTGCCAGCCGGTGCAGAGCGGGGCCTATTTCAAGAGCATCCTCGAGTTCCTGGAGCTCTGCTTCGGGGTCGACTTCATCGAGGCGGGGCACCTGCGGTATTTCGTCAGCGACGGCCTGGCGAAGGACAAGACCGAACTCGACCCGCGCCGCGTGGCCTTCGAATTGTGGAACGAGATGGAGGAGAACGCCGAGCGCTCCAAGCGCGAAAGCGGCGGCGGCCCCGAGACCTGGGGCGCCCTGTGGAACTGGGACCTCTACTTCCCCGAAAGCCTCCAGAAGCCCCTGGCGATCACCCACCCGTTCGTCGAGTCGCTGCGCTTCGAGCGCGGCATGCCCATGGAGGACCTCTTCTTCTCGCTCCGCAGCCTCTGCTCCGCCCTCGTCGAGACCAACGTGCGCGACCGCACGCTCCTGGACCGCAAGGGCCCCTTCCGGGTGAAGGGCGATCCGACCATCCTCCAGGCGGTGGATGTGCTCTTCCAGGGCTTCGCCCGGGACAAGCGCATGGGCTCGCGGGAATACCGCTGCCCGTACGTGATCGTGAAATAGCGCCGCCTTCAGCCGCGTTCCGCCCCGGCCCGCGCCTCCCGCGGCCGGTCGAGTTCCCCCTGGACCTGGAGCGCGCATTCGTGGAGCATCCGGAAGAGGCCCATGGCCCGCGCCTTGTCGGTGCGGGCGACGGGCGCGTAGCAACCCAGGGAGCCGATGATCTGGACGCCGCCGCTTAGGATCGGGACGGCGATGGCCATGAAGCCCCCCTGGCGGTCGACGCAGCCGCCTTCCCGGCGGATCTTGCGCAATTGGCGGCGAAGTTCCTCGGGGGACCCCTCGCACTCCGGCCAATGGGCCGCGGGGGGATAGCCGTTTAGGCCCAGGAACTCGCCCAATTGCTCCTCGGTGGACCAGGCCAGGAGCACCCGCGTGGTGCGCATCGGCCAGGGGTGGGCGTTGGCCGCCCAGTGGGGGTCGACGAGCCGGTCGTCCTTGGCCTGGCAGCGCAGGAGTTCAACCCGCCGGCCCCGCATGAGCGTCGCCAAGAGGAGGCTTTCGCCGAGTTCCTCCACGGCCTTACCGAGGATCGGGGAGGCGAGCTCCGCCAGGCGTTTCATGACCCCCTCGACGCGGAAGAGTCGGTTGCAGCGCTCGCCCTCTTCGTAACGCCCGTGTCCGACGCGGCGCGCATAGCCGCATTCTTCGAGGGTGCGCAGGAGGTTCCTCGCGGTCGCCGGGAGCAGGCGGGTCGCCCGGGCGATTTCGGAAAGGGTAAGGACGCCGTTTTCCGCCGTCTGCTCCATGAGGAGTTCGAGAATTCCCATGGCTTTTTTCACCGATTTCACGGTTTGATAGGCCAAGCTGTTCTCCTTAAATTCAGCAATACTGAATTATCAACGCATTTTCGTGGAAAGAACTAAGAATTTATCCTGAATTATTAGGAAATCATAGAAAAGAGCGGATCCATATCTATACTATTGCTGAATCAAAAAGGAGCGTGGCGATCATGGGTTCCATCCAATGGCAGAAATTGAATCGGGAAATGAGCGAGGGGTATTGGAAGCGCTGGAATCCCGAGGTTCAGGCGCGCATCGACCGCGACATCGAGGAGAACCGCAAAGCGGACGGCCGCTTCAAGCCGGAAAAGCTCGCCCCGGGGAGCGAGGTGCGCATCGAGCAGCTTTCCCACGGCTTCTTCTTCGGCTCCCATATTTTCAATTTCGACCAATTGGGGAGCCCGGAGCGCAACCGCAAATATAAGGAACTTTTCGGCACGATCTTCAATTCGGCCACCATCGCCTTCTATTGGAAGCAATTCGAATTGGAGGAGGGCAAGCCGCGGTTCGCGGGGGAAGCGCGGGACCGCGCCGAGTACTGGGACCGGGCCCCGGACCCCAAGAACGAGCCCCATTGGCGCCGCCCCGCCACCGATCCCGTGGTCGCCTTCTGCGAGGCGAAGGGCATCCGGCTCCACGGGCATACCCTCACCTGGGGCAATCGCAAATGGCAGGTGCCGGATTGGCTCGTGGCCAAGCTGCCGTCGCCCTACCGGGAGGAATGCCTCAAGGATTCCGGCAATCATTCCCAGTTCACGGACGCCTTCGCCGGCCTCACGCCGGCCCAGATCGAGGACCTGGTCCCCGGGTACATCCGGGAACTAAACGACCGGATGGCCCGGCGCATCGAGGAGATCGCGAACCATTACGGGGGCCGCCTCCAGAGTTGGGATATCGCCAACGAGAGCGCCACCGACTTCGAGCGGGGGAACATGATCCCGGGGGACAAGGTCTGCAAGAGCCATTACGGCCTCATGCCCGGGGATTACACCCACGCGTCGTTCAAGGTCGCCGAGCGGGCTTTCCCGGCGGGGGTCCTCCTCAATATCAACGATTACAACCTGGGCGCGTGCTATCCCCGGCAGGTCGAGGATCTGGTCGCCCGGGGATGCAAGGTGGATGTGATGGGGGCGCAGATGCACCTCTTCGACCCGAAGACCTGCGTGGAGATCGCGGAAGGCCGCAGCGAGGCCCAATCCCCCGAGTCGGTGCGGGAAACCATGGAGCGCCTCGCCACCGCGGGGAAGCCGCTGCACTTGAGCGAGATCACGATCCCCGCGCCGGGGAACGACGCCCGGGGCCAGGCCATCCAAGCGGTCATCGCCCGCAATCTCTACCGGCTTTGGTTCAGCGTGAAGCCGATGATGGGGATCACCTGGTGGAACCTCGTGGATGATTGCGGCGCCCCGGGGGAGCCCTCCGTCTCCGGCCTCTTCTCCCGGGACATGGAGCCCAAGCCGGCCTTCCACGCCCTGCGGGAATTGATCCAGGAGGAGTGGATGACGCGCACCACGGCCAAAGCCGATGGGCAGGGGATCGTCTCCTTCCGGGGCTTCCGCGGGAAGTACCGGATGTCTTGGAGGGACGCTTCCGGATCCGAGAAAACGGAATCGTTCGATCTCATTTGATCTTCGGGCGACGCATCCCAGCCCCGCTTCCCGGGCGGTTCGTGCGCGGATGCGCGTGCCGGCCGCGGGCTCTTGTCCAAGGGATAATCGGGGATGGATCCAGGAGCGCCCCCCCGAGCGAGGCGCCTCCCGGGGGAGATTCAATATGGAAGCCGTCGCTTGGCTCGATTCGGTGAAACGGGGCCGCAGCGCCCGCGATGGACGCCTGCTCGAGCGGGCCCAGCGGACCCTGATGGGGAACCTGCTGGAACCGGCCCCCGGAACCGATTTTCCCTGGTCGCCCTATCGCGGCATCGCCCCTTCGCCGGGGCATTATCAGGGCGTGTGGAATTGGGACGCGGCCTTCCACGCCCGCACGGTGGCCCGTTGGGATCCCGCGCTCGCCCGGGAGCAGGTGCGGCTTTTCCTGCGTTTCCAGCAGCAGACGGGGCAACTTCCCGACGTGGTCTACGCCAACGGGACCACCGTCACCCGCTTCGGGAAGCCGCCGATCTTCCCTTGGGCGTGCGTGCGCATCGATGAGATCCAAGCCGATGACGCTTTCCTCGCCGCGGTCTATCCGGCCTTCAAGCGCTATGAGGCCTTCTGGCGCTCGGAAAGGTCCCGGGAGGGCTTGTTTTTCTACGATAGCCTCTGCCGCGACGAGGCCCGGCGGGAGGTGGAAGCGAAGTACGAGTCGGGCTGGGATACCTCGGTGCGCTGGGACCTGGGCATCACCCGCCTCTGGCCCGTGGATTTGAATGTCTATATGGTGATGGTCTATGGGGCGCTAGCCCGCATGGCGGGGCGCCTTTCGTTGGAGGAGGAGGCCGCGGCGTGGCGCAAGAGTGGCGCGGACTTGGGGGACCTCGTGCGGCAACGCTTCTGGAGCGACCGGGGCGCTTCCTTTTTCGACGTGAACCAGGATTCGAAGCGGCCGACCTATGTCCACTCGCCCGCTTCCTTCATGCCCCTCTACGCCGGGATCGCGACGGCGGAACAGGCGCGCCGGGTCGCCGACCTCGCCGCCGATCCCGCCCGATTCTTCCCCGGGATGCCCACGGTTTCCTACGACCACCCCGAGTACGCCTCGTCGGATTATTGGCGGGGGCCGACGTGGCTCAACGCCGCCTATTTCGCCCTCAAAGGCCTGCGGCGCTACGGCCACGGCGACCTGGCCGATTCGATGCGGGAGCAGCTCCTCGACGGGTGCGACCGCGAGGGGGAGTCGATCTTCGAGTACTACGATTCGCGCAGCGGCAAGGGCGCCGGCGCCCGGAGTTTCGGCTGGAGCGCCGCCTTTGTCATCGAGTTCATCCTCGATTGGGATGGCGCGGAAGGCCCCGGAACCTAGCCGCCCACCACCGTCGTGCC
Source organism: Spirochaetota bacterium (assembly GCA_017302015.1). GTDB lineage: Bacteria > Spirochaetota > UBA12135 > COTS27 > JAFLEE01 > JAFLEE01. Next base: position 127,506 of record JAFLEE010000004.1, read on the forward strand.
TTCGTAGAGCACGCTCGGGATGAGCTCGGTGACGTTCATTTCCGTCTTCTCGAAGAACCCGCAGACCTTATCGGCCAGGGCCTCGTAATCGATGCCCACCGCGCTGAGGCCCGGCGCCAGGTGCTTGTGGGACACGGGCCGGTCCCACGCCATGATCGAGGTGTCGCGGGGGGCGAGGACGCCATGGGAGATGAAGTACTGCCACAGCCCCAGTGCGTCGGCGGCGAGGAGGAAGACCTCGTGCTTGCCCTTCACCAGGTCGGGGAGCCTCGCTTCATCGGCCAAGCGGTGGAGCACTTCGGGCTCGAGGGGATCGTGGCTCTCGGTGCGTTTCAGATGGATGGCGTTGAGTTCCAAGCCGGGCATCGTGGCCGCGGCGGCCCGGATCGCCGCCTCGCGGTCGCGCAGGAGCCGGCTTTGGGCGTAGAACACGGCGTGGATGCGGCGGAGGCCCCGCGCGCGCAGGAAGGAGAGGCAGAGCCCCGCGGCCTGGGCGTGGTCTTGGAGGAAAAAACTCATGCGCGGGGAGGGATGGTCGTGGAAGATGCGAAGCGTGGGGATGTGGGCGGCCACGGCGTCGAAGGCGCGGTAGGGATGGGATCCGAGGATGACCACGCCCGCGTAGAGCGAGGCGTCGAGATTATTGCGGAGGTTCTCCTCGGCCTGGGTGGTGTAGTGGTGGATGGCCACGTGCTTCCCGAGCCGGCCGAAGGCCAGCGTCAGGCGGGTGAGGAGTTCCTGGTAGATGGGATGGAAGACCAGATCGGGTTCGGGCTCGGCGACGACCACCGCGATATCGCGGAAGCCCGATTTGAGCCGGGAGGCCACGGCGTGCTTGCGGAAACCGGTCTTCTCGATGATGGCCAGCACCCGCGCGCGCGTCTTCTCGGAAATGGTAACGCCCCGGGTATTATTGATGACCCGGCTCACCGTGGATTTATTGACCCGGGCGAGGCGGGCGATATCGTCGATGGTCAGGGCTTTTTCGTGCAAGCGGTTGCCTTGAAGAAAGATACCCGATATTTAGCTTCCGTGCAACCGGTTGGATTCTAGCGATTTCAGCCTTTCTTTTTTCGTTTTAAGCGGCTCGCCCTACGCGCCCGATCGGATCGCGGGGTTTCCTCCACTTTTTCTCCGTTCCGAGGCGGGCGAAGGAATCAAAGCGCTCCGGGGGGATGCTAAAATCGGCCACGATCCCGGGGGCATCCCCGAAGATCAATTCTTTGCGCGTTCCCGAATCGCGGGCCCGCGGTCCGATCGGTCGACGATTTTCACCATTCCCTTTGAGGAGGATTCCGCATGCTCATCGGCATACCCCGGGAAGCTTCTGGCGGCGAAACCCGCGTCGCCCTGCTGCCCGATGCCGTCGCCCGGCTCCTGAAACTGCCCGGTATCCAGATCCAGGTCGAGAAGGGCCTGGGAGAGAACGTGCACGCCCCCGATTCCGCCTATGAGAAGGCGGGGGCCAAGCTGGTCGACCGGTCCAAAGTCCTCGGCGCCTCCGACCTCATCCTGCGCATCCGCAAGCCGGAGCCGGCCGAGATCGGCAAGATCCGCAAGGGCGCCATCCACTTGAGCTTCCTCGATCCCTACCGCGATCCCGTCACGGCGCCCAAACTCGCCGCGGCCGGCGTCTCGGCGATCAGCCTCGAGATGATCCCGCGGACCACCCGCGCCCAGCGCATGGACGTGCTCTCTTCCCAGGCCAACCTCGCCGGCTATGTCGCCGTCCTCCTCGCCAGCCGCGAACTCATCCGGGTCTTCCCCATGATGATGACGCCGGCCGGCACCCTGCCGCCCGCGCGCGTGCTCATCATCGGAGCCGGGGTCGCGGGCCTTCAGGCCATCGCCACCGCCCGCCGCCTCGGCGCCCGCGTCGAGGCCTTCGACACGCGCCCCGTGGTGAAGGAGCAGGTGATGTCGCTGGGCGCCAAGTTCGTCGAGATCGACCTCGGCGAGACGGGCCAGACCTCCGGCGGCTACGCCAAGGCCCTCACCGAAGAGCAACTCGCCAAGCAGCGCGCCGGCCTCTCCGCCGTGATCGCCGCGTGCGATGTGGTCATCACCACCGCCCAGGTCTTCGGCCGCCCCGCCCCGCGCATCGTCACCAAAGAGATGGTGGCCGGCATGAAGGCCGGGTCCGTCGTGGTCGACCTCGCGGTGGATTCCGGCGGCAACGTCGAGGGCTCCGTCCCCGGCAAGACCGTGGAAGTCGGGGGCGTGCGCCTCGTGGGCACCCTCAACCTCCCGGGCCTCGTGGCGGCCCACGCCAGCCTCATGCTCTCGGGCAATTTCACGGCCTTCGTGGAGGAGTTCTGGGACAAGGATGCGAAGGCCTTCAAGTGGAACCTGGAGGACGACATCCTCAAGGGTTGCGTCATCACCCATGGCGGCGAAGTCATCCACGAGGGCGTGAAGAAGGCCCTCGCCGAGAGCCCCGCGGCCAAGTCGGCCCCCAAGCCGGCGGCGAAGAAGAAGAAATAAAACCGGGTCAAGAAGACCCGACACCCGCGAGCCGGCGCCAGGAAGGCGTTCCCCGGCTCCCTCCAGGAGTCCCCCGATGGCCGATCCCGTCACCAACCTGCTGAGCGTCGCCGTCCAGGGCGCCGCGGCCGCCGCGCCGCTGGTCCATGGGAGCGGCCCCTCCCACCTCGTCACGAACCTCACGGTCTTCGTGCTGGCCGTCTTCGTCGGCTATTACGTCGTCTGGCGGGTGACCCCCGCCCTCCATTCCCCGCTCATGGCCGTGACGAACGCCATCTCGAGCGTCATCGTGGTGGGGGCGATCATCGCCACCGGCGTCAGCGCGCTCTCCCTGGGCTCGCTGGCCGTCAGCCAGGTGCTCGGCTTCGTCGCCGTGATGCTGGCTTCGGTCAACATCTTCGGCGGCTTCGTGATCACCGGCCGCATGCTCGGCAAGTTCAAGAAAAAAGTCAAAGCGGCGCCCGCCCCCGCGAAGAAGGTCTGACCATGAGCCCCGATCTCTCCTCCCTCCTCTACCTGATCGCCTCGGTCTGTTTCATCATGGCCCTCAAGGGCCTCTCGTCGCCCGAGTCCGCCCGCGGCGGCAACCTCTTCGGCATCGTCGGCATGGTGATCGCCGTGGTGACCACCCTCTGGCTCTCCCATCTCGGTTGGCCCCTGGTGGTCACCGCCATGCTGGTCGGCGGCGCCATCGGCACCTTCATCTCGGTGCGCCTCCAGATGACCTCGCTTCCCCAACTCATCGCGGCCTTCCACTCCCTCGTCGGCCTGGCCGCGGTGCTGGTCGCCGGGGCGGCCCTCTTCAAGCCCGAGGTCTTCCAGATCGCCGAAGGCTCGGGGATCAAGGTCTCGAGCATCGTCGAGATGTCGGTGGGCACGGCCATCGGCGCCATCACCTTCACCGGCTCCATCATCGCCTTCGCCAAACTCCAGGGGATCATGAAGGGAGACCCCATCACCTTCAAGGGCCAGCACCTGCTCAACCTGCTCCTGCTGCTGGGCATCGTCGCCCTCGTGGCCTGGTTCGCCATGGTGGGCTCGGCCGACGCCATCGCCGCCCAGAAGATCTTCATCCTCGTCGCGCTGGCCTCGTTCATCCTCGGCTTCACCCTCATCATCCCCATCGGCGGCGCCGACATGCCGGTGGTGATCTCGATGCTCAACTCCTACTCGGGGTGGGCGGCCTGCGGCATCGGCTTCACGCTCAATAACCCCCTCCTCATCATCACGGGGGCCCTGGTGGGCTCCTCGGGCGCGATCCTCTCCTACGTGATGTGCAAGGCCATGAACCGCTCCCTCTTCAACGTGATCCTGGGCGGCTTCGGGGGCGGCGCGGCCGCCGCCAGCGGCCCCGCGGCCGAGAAGAAGCCGGTGAAGATCGGCAGCGCCGAAGACGCGGCCTTCATCCTCAAGAACGCCTCCAGCGTGGTGATCGTGCCCGGCTACGGCATGGCCGTCGCCCAGGCCCAGCACGTCGTGCGCGAACTCGCCGACACCCTCAAAAAAGAGGGCGTGGGCGTGCGCTACGCCATCCACCCGGTGGCCGGCCGGATGCCCGGCCATATGAACGTGCTGCTGGCCGAGGCCAACGTGCCCTACGAGGACGTGGTGGAGCTCGACGAGATCAACCGCGACTTCGCCCAGACCGACGTGGCCTACATCATCGGCGCCAACGACATCACCAACCCCTCGGCGAAGGACGACCCGAAGAGCCCGATCTTCGGCATGCCCGTGCTCGACGTCGAGAAGGCGAAGACGGTCTTCTTCGTGAAGCGCTCCATGGCCAGCGGCTACGCCGGCATCGACAACCCCCTCTTCTACCGCGACAACACCATGATGCTCCTTGGCGACGCCAAGAAGGTCACCGAAGAATTGGTGAAGGCCATGAGCGGCGGGGGCCACTGAGCGGGGAACCCATCCCTCGTCGGTTTCCTCCCGAAAATCCCGCTTCACGGCGGGATTTTCTTTTCGTGGATCGCATCGCCCCTGAAGCCTGCATGGGAACCCCGCGTTCGTAGGAATCGATCCGTGGAAATCGCTGGCGCCGGTCGATCCGATTCCGTGGCGTCTCGCGGCCGAGGCTTCAATGACAATGGGTCAATCGAGATTGAAGGCAAAATAATTCCGAGGATTTCCCATGAAAACGATTCTGCTCGCCGCATCATCCTTCGCCTTCCTGTTCGCCCTCTCCGCCTTGGCCGAACCGGTGAACCTGCTCCAGAACGGGGATTTCTCGGTGAAGAATGAGAAGGGAGGCCCGGCCCAATGGGGGTTCCCGGCCAAATCCCAGCCGTGGCGTCTGGACGCGAACGGCGGGCCCGCCGGCACCCCGGCGGCCCTGGTCGTCGATATCCAGGGCCCCATGGAGTTCTTCGGCTCCATCGAGCAGGGCGTGAAGTCGTTCAAGAAGAACAGCCCTTATGTGGCGGAGGTCCGCGTGCGGGCCAGCCGCAAGGATCTCGCGCTCCTCATGGTGAAACTCCTGGACGGCTCCGGGAAGGAGATCCGCCGGTTCACCGGCACCGCGAATACGGGAACGAATTGGGAATACTTGCGCCTCCCCTTTTCCTCCGGGGAGGCCGCGACCGTCCTGTTCATGTGCCGCCATTACCAATCGATCGAGCATGCCGGAACCCGGGTCGCGTTCGCCGATGCGCGCCTCCATGAGCCCGTGCCCGTCGTCCCCAAGATCGCCACGCTCTTCGTTTCACCCGGGGGGAAGGACGGCGCGGCGGGTACGCGGGAAGCGCCCCTTGCCCGCGTGCAGGAGGGCCTCGACCGCGCCACGGCAGGCACCACCGTGCGCCTCCTCCCCGGCGTCTACCGTGAACGGGTGGTTTTCAAGCAGGGCGGGGTGGTGAATTTTCCCGTGACCTTGGAGGGCGAACCGGGCGCGATCCTCGATGCCAGCGACCCGATGAGCCTCGATTGGGCGGCGGCCGATGAGATCGGCCCCGGCGTCTACAAGCTCGCCTCCGCCACGCCGCTGATCACCGTCACCCTGGACGGGAAGATCGTCACGATCCTCGACGAAAAACGGGTGGATCCCGAAGCGGTCGCCAAGGTCCTCGAGAAAGGGAAGAACAAAGCCGCGCTGGGCGTGGTGCCAGAGAACGTCTACACGGCCGATTGGGCCTGGCCGGTCCTGATGGTGAAGGGCGTGGGCCCTTCCGCCTGGGAGGGGGTGAAAGCCCTCGCCCTCTACAGCGAGAAGCGGCGCCTACTCTATCTGCGCATCCAAGGGAACGTCGATCCGCGCACGCGGCGGATGACGGTGGCGCCGCGCCTGCCCTGCGTCGCCATCCAGGGCGTGGACCGGTGCGTGGTCCGGGGCCTGACGCTTCGAAACGGTTGGCAGGGCGTTTTCATCGAGGGTTCGCTGGGGAGCGTGGTGGAGGATTGCCGCATCGAGACCACCGACCACGGGATCTGGCTCGGCATGGGAGCCGACCGGTGCACCCTGCGATTCAACGAGATTTCCCAGGATCCCTACGCCGGCGCGAGCCCCCATATGAAGGGCTGGTGGGATAATTGGCTCGCACATAAGGTCGGCGGCTTCTACGACCGCATCGGCATCGAGATCCGAAAGACCCTCGGCGGCCACGAGATCCACGATAATTTCATCCACGATCATTGGGACGGCATCGAGGACGGAGGCGGGGTCGGCGAGAACCCGGGCCTCCGGGTGCACCATAACCGGGTCTTCCGGGTGGCGGATGACGGCCTTGAGCCGAATGGCGCCGAAGAGGATGCGAGATGGAACGACAACCGGATCGAAGAGACCTGCTGCGCCTTCCGTATCAAGACCGTGCGCGTCGGGCCGCTCTACGCCTACCGCAATCTGTTTATCGACAATGGGGAAGATTTCCGATGCTTCGTTCCCCAATACCCGGCGAAGGTCTATGTGTACCAGAACACCTCCACGAGCGCCTCTTCCCTCACCTATAACAAGGTCCAGGGCATCGGCACGCCGAACTACTTCATCCACAATAACCTCTTCTGGTGCGAACGCTGGTGGTCGGGCGGGGACCTTCAGCCCAATTGGCGCGGGGACCATAACGTCTTCGTGCGCCGCGGCGAGCGGCCGGAATGGGCCAAAACGCGCGATTTGGCGAAGGATCTGGGCATCGACCAGAAGAGCCTATGGGTCGAAGCCGGCGATCCCGGGTTCATCGACTTTGAGGGGAAGGATCTCCGCCTCAAGGAGGGCAGTCCAGCCCGCGGGAGGGGGGAGGATCTCGCGAAACTCCTCGGCATCGAACTTCCCGGGAATGAAAACTTGAAGGGAAAGAGGCCGGATGCCGGTGCGATCCAATCCGGGGAGGCCATGCCCATCCTGCCCAGGCCGCGCAGTTCGGTGAAGGTACCCCCGGCGGGGACTTGGCCCGGGAGCGAAGAGGGGAGGTAACGGGCGGGGAGGGCTCGTGGAAATTCCCCCATTCTCTGAATGTTGGGCCGACCTGGAACAATCTCTGAAATTGTGCAACAGGCCGCCCCCCTCTTACTTTTCGCCCGTCGCCTTTTTTCGTCAGATTCCCCTTTCCGCGGGTATAAGGATTCCGGAAGCACCCGGCGCCTGTCGCCCGCGACCGTCCTGGAGGGATCGGGCAATGCCCCATCCTGGCGCCCCCGGGGCATGATTTTTCCGCGACAGATGAAGGGCGCTCCAATTTAATTGGAGTCAACCCATGAACCATTCTTTTGGCACCCTACTCGCCATCCTCGCGATCGCCGCGATTACTTCTTGTTCCCTAGAGAATCCCGTTTCACCACAATGGGGCGCTTCCAACGCCGCGGAAACGCACAATGAGTTCCCGTTTATAGCGGACTCTTTCCGATCAGGTTCAAAAGAGGAGGATCCAGCCCTCGTGGAAGCGGCCCAACTGCCCGATGACGAGGTCGCCCTCCTCCACGCCGCTGCGCCTTCGGCGCTTCCTTCGGTCCTCGACCTCTCCTCGAATATGCCCCCCGTAGGCGATCAAGGGGCGCAGGGTTCCTGCGTCGGTTGGGCCACGGCCTACGCCCTAAAGACTTCCCAGGAGCTTCGGGAAGAAGCCTGGTCCGTCTCGGTCAAGGCGCACCAGTTTTCGCCCGCTTGGGTCTATAACCAGGTCAATGGGGGCGAAGACCAAGGGGCCTTGATCTCGGATGCCTTGACGCTGATCGTGAAGAAGGGGGCCGACACCCTCGATCGATTCCCCTACAGCGACCATGACTTCAAGACGAAGCCCGACGCCCCCTCCTTTTCCCGCGCGGGGCGCTACCGGGCGAGCCGCTGGGCGACGGTGAAAAGCGATGCCTTGGCCATCAAAAAACTCCTCGCGGCGGGGAGGGCCCTGGTCATCGGCATCCGGGTGTACCAAGAGTTCATGGTCCTCACGAAGTCGAAACCCGTCTATGAGAGCATTCGTTCCGGCCGCCTCCTCGGGGGCCATGCGCTTTGCCTCATGGGGTACGACGATACCCGCCGGGCCTTCAAGTTCATCAATTCTTGGGGGAAAACATGGGGCACCAACGGTTATGGGTACCTCACCTATGATTTCGTGAAACCCCAAGGCCCCATCGGTTTCCAAGCCTACCTGCTCTACGACAAGGCGAATCTCTAAGGCGGCGCCCGAGCGACCCAAGATTCCCCCGTTTGGAAGTCAAACGATTCGCCGGGGATGATTAAAAACAAAAAGAGATTCCACCCCAAAACGAAAAAGGCCGCCCCTCCCAAATCGGAAGCGGCGGCCTTTTATAGCGGGATAATGAATTCGCTCCTAATCGTCCTTCCTCACCCCCTTTCAAATGCGAAGCGTTTGACCCCGGGTTTTTGGGAGGGAGGGAGCGATCCGTGGCGAGCGCGCCTTTTGCCCGCTCGTTCGCGGGCAAACGAAGCGCGAGACGCGGATCGCTCCCTCCCGGGTCCCGAAAAGAGTGGGGTTTGCTACATGCTCTCACCGTGCATGCTCGAGTCC
>JAFLEE010000040.1 GCA_017302015.1 Spirochaetota bacterium
CGGGGCCCCGTCCCCCGCGGCGACGACGGCGGCGTCGGCGGCGCGGTCCGCCGCCTGGGCCGGAGCCTGAGGGATCATTGGGCGGAGTTGGGGGCCTCTGGTCGTTCTCGCTCATAGTGCTTTGCCTCGCGCCAATTGGCACAGGATATCGATGCCGCGGCGCAGCGTTTCATCGCTCGCCGCGAAGGAGAGACGGAAATGGGAGGATCGGGAGGAGAAGACGCTGCCCGGGATGATAAGGACTTCGCGGGCCAGGGCTCTCTCGACGAAGGCGTCGCCATCGCCGTCGGGGGAACGGACGAAGAAGTAGAAGGCCCCCTCGCTGCGCACGAGATTCTTGTCGCCGAATGCCGGGAGGAGCCCTTCATAGACGAGATCGCGCTTCCTCGCGTAGTCGGCCACGTGGGCCCGCAGGATCTGTTGGGTCCCCTCGTGGAACCCGGCCAGGGCGGCCTTCTGGGCCACGCTCGGGGCGCAGACGAAGGTGTACTGCTGGAGTTTCTTCATCTCGGCCAGGACGGGGGCCGGCCCGGCCGCGTAGCCCAGCCGCCACCCGGTCATGCTGAAGGATTTGGAGAAGCCCGAGAGCAGGATCGTCTTCTCGTAGGCTTTCCAAGGGGAGGGCACCGGCGTATAAGCCCCGCCGACGTAGTTGAAGATCTCATAGATCTCATCGCAAAGGATATAGAGATCGTGGCGGCGGGCCACTTCGATCACCGTGTCGATCTCGCCTTGGGTGAGGATCATCCCCGTCGGATTGGCCGGCGAGTTGAGCACGATCGCCTTGGTGCGCGGCGTGATGGCCGCCTCGAGGCGCTCCCGTCGGATGCGGAAATCGGGGTAGGTATCGAGGAGGACGGGCACGGCTTCGGCCAATTTGGCCGCATGCCGGTAGATCACGAAATAGGGGTCGGGCAGGATGAACTCGTCGCCCGGATCGAAGATCGCCTCGTAGGCGAGGAGGATGGCCCCGGACACGCCGGAGGTGACCAGGAGATCTTCGGGCTCCCGCCCTTTTTGGTCGCGGATCTGGCCTCGGAGGGCCGCCAGGAGTTCGGACACCCCCTGGGTGGGGGTATAGGCGTTGAAACCATCCGCGGTGAGGCGCTGCATCTCCGCCTTGATCGGGTCGGGCACGTCGAAATGGGGCTGCCCGATCCCCAAGTTCACGGGGCTCTTCATGGACGCCGCCATGTCGAAGATGCGCCGTATTCCGGAGGCGTCGATGGCCCCCATGCGCTTGGCGACGGGGGATTTCATCCGGCCACCACCAGGTTCACCAATTTTCCCGGCACCACGATCTCCTTGACGATCTTCTTCCCCTGGATCCAGGGGAGAACGGCGGCATCGGCCTTGGCCATGCGCAGGAGTTCCTCCTGCCCGAGGGTCTTCAAGGCCTCGAAACGACCGCGGACTTTGCCGTTGACCTGGACCACGATGGTGGCCCGGTCCTCCGCGCAGAGGGCGGGGTCGAAGGCCGGCCAAGCCTCCTTGCACAGGAGCGTGGCGTGCCCGAGGCGCTCCCAAAGTTCCTCGGCGAGGTGCGGGGCGTACGGGGAGAGCGCGCGCAGGAAGGATTCGAGGATCTCCCGGGGAAGGGTCTTGGCGGAGGTGGCCTCGTTGACGAAGACCATCATCTGGGAGATGGCGGTGTTGAACCGCAGCTCCACCGTGTCTTCCCCCACCTTCTTCACCGTCTTATGGAGGGTCTTCCGCAATTCGGGCTCGGACGACGCCGGAGCGGGGGTGATCTTCCCGTGGAGCATCCCCGTTTTCTGGTCGACGACGAGGCGCCAGACGCGGGCGAGGAAGCGGAAGACGCCCTCGACGCCGTCCATCTGCCACGGCTTCACCTGCTCGAGGGGGCCCATGAACATCTCGTAGAGGCGCATGCTGTCGGCGCCGTACTGGGCGATGACGTCGTCGGGGTTGACCACGTTGTAGCGGCTCTTCGACATCTTCTCGATCTGCCGCTCCACGGCCTCGCCGGTCTTGGAGGCGACCCACGCGCCCCCGCGCTCCTCGCATTCGTGGGGATGGAGGTACTTGCCCCGCGCGTCGCGGTAGGAATGGGCGAGGATCATGCCCTGGTTGAAGAGTTTCTGGAACGGCTCCCGGGTGTGCACGAGGCCGCAATCGAAGAGCACCTTGTGCCAGAAGCGGGCGTAGAGCAGGTGGAGCACCGCGTGCTCCACGCCCCCGACGTAGAGGTCCACCGGCATCCAATACTGTTCGGCTTCGCTCGCCCAGGGGGCGCGGGCGTTCTTCGGGTCGATGTAGCGAAGGTAGTACCAGCACGAGCCCGCCCATTGGGGCATGGTGTTGGTCTCCATGGTTCCGCGACGCCCATCTGGGAGCGTGCGCACCGACCAGGCCTCGGGGGCCCGGGCCAGCGGGGGCCGGCCGTCGGCGGTGGGCTTGTACTCGTCGATCATGGGGAGGGTGATGGGGAGGGAATCCACCGGGAGGGCCGCCATGGTCTTGTCGGCCAAATGCACGATGGGGAACGGTTCCCCCCAATATCGCTGGCGCGAGAAGAGCCAATCGCGCAGGCGGTACTGCACACGGCGCTTGCCGAGACCCTTCTCCTCGAGCCACGCGCCCATGGTTTCCTTGGCCTTCGCCGTCGGGAGCCCGTCGAGCAAGCCTGAATGGACCGCCACGCCCTCTTCCTCGAAGGCCTTCCCCTCGGGGGCCTTCCCCGTCGCCGGTTCCACCACCGACCGGATCGGGAGGCCGTAGCGCTTGGCGAATTCCCAGTCGCGGGCGTCGTGGGCCGGAACGGCCATGATGGCCCCGGTGCCGTAGCCGGTGAGCACGTAATCGGCGATCCACACGGGGACCTTCTCTCCCGTGGCCGGGTTCGTGGCCATGGCGCCGGAGAAGACCCCGGTCTTTTCCTTGGAGAGTTCGGTGCGGGCCAGATCGCTCTTGCCGCGGGCTTCCCGCACGTAGGCCTCGACCGCGGCCTTCGCCGACGGGGCGGTCAGGCGCGGCACCAGGGGATGCTCGGGGGCGAGCACGCAATAGGTGCAGCCGAAGAGGGTGTCGGGGCGGGTGGTGAAGACCGTGAACCCCTCCGGCACGCCCTCGACCTCGAAGCGGACCTCGGCGCCGTCGGACTTCCCGATCCAATGGCGCTGCATCTCCTTGATGCCCTCGGGCCAGTCGAGGCCGTCGAGGTCGGCGAGGAGCCGCTCGGCATAGGCCGTGATGCGCAGCATCCACTGGGTCATGGTGCGACGTTCCACCGGGTCGCCGGTTTCGACATAGACGCCGTCTTTGACCTCTTCGTTGGCGAGCACGGTGCCCAGGGCCGGGCACCAATTCACGGGCACCTCGGCCAAGTAGGCGAGGCCGCGCTCGTGGAGTTTCAGGAAGATCCACTGGGTCCACCGGTAATAGGCGGGGTCGCTGGTGTCGACCTCCCGTTCCCAATCGTAGGAGAAGCCTAGGCGCCGGATCTGCCGGCGGAAATTATCGACGTTGCGCTTGGTGATGAGGCTGGGATGGAGGTTCTCGCGTTCCGCGGCCCGCTCGGCGGGGAGGCCGAAGGCATCCCAACCCATCGGATGGAGCACGTTGAAGCCCTGCATGCGCTTAAGCCGCGCCAGGATATCGGTGGCCGTGTAGCCCTCGGGGTGGCCGACGTGGAGCCCCGCGCCCGAGGGATAGGGGAACATGTCGAGGATATAGTACTTGGGCTTCGCCTTCAGTTCGGCCGGGTCGTCGGGGGTGCGGAAGGCCTTCTCGGCCTCCCAACGGGCCTGCCATTTGGGCTCGAGGCCGACGAAGTCGTAATCGTGGTTTTCGGGGACGCCGCTTTCGGGAGAAGACATGGGGACCTGACTTGTGAGCCCGAACCGGGGGCGCGCCTAGGCGGCGGCGTGGAAGCCGCGCCCGATTGCGTCCGTGGGCAGATCCCGGAAATTTAGCATCCGAGGGGTCCTTTTGCCATGGGAGAATTCAGCCGGAATCCCCCATGAACTCCCGAGTCTGGCACCCCTTTACCCCCGTGCGCGCCCGCCGCGAGCCCCTGCCGGTGCGCCGCGCCAAGGGCGCCCGCCTCACCCTCGCCGCCGGGCGCGTCCTCATCGACGGCATCTCCTCTTGGTGGGTGAACCTCCACGGCCATGCCCACCCGTCCCTCGCCCGCGCCATCGCCGCCCAGGCGCGGAAACTGGAGCAGGTGATCTTCGCCGGCTTCACCCACGAGCCCGCGGAAACCCTCGCCGACCGGCTCTGCCGGATCCTCCCCGGGCCAATGGAACGGGTCTTTTTCTCGGACGACGGGTCGACCTCGGTGGAAGTCGCCATCAAGATCGCCCTCCAATACTGGCACAATCAGGGGCGCCCGCGCCGCAGCCTCGTGGCCCTGGACGGGGCTTACCACGGCGATACCTTCGGGGCCATGTCCGCGGGGGCCCGGGGAATCTTCTCCGCCCCCTTCGACCGCCATCTCTTCCGGGTGGAGCGGCTCCCCTTCCCTTCCCCGGACAAGCTCGCGGCCGCCCTGGCGAAATTTCGGCGCCTCCTCGCCGGGGATCGAATCGCCGCGTTCATCTACGAACCCCTCGTCCAGGGTTCCGCCGGCATGCGCATGTATCCCCCCGCTTCCCTGGCCGCCCTCCTGGAACTCGCCCGAACCGCCGGGGTCCCCTGCATCGCCGACGAGGTCATGACGGGTTTCGGCCGTACGGGCACCCTCTTCGCCTCCCAGCAGGTCCGTCCCCAACCCGACCTCGTCTGCCTCTCCAAGGGCCTCACGGGGGGGTTCCTTCCCATGGGTCTGACCGCGGTCTCCAGGCGCATCTTCCGAGCCTTCGATTCGGCCGAGCCCGACCGCGCTTTCTGGCACGGCCATTCCTACACGGCCAATCCCCTCGCCTGCGCCGCCGCCCTCGCGAGCCTCGACCTGCTCCTCGCGAAAGAGAGCCTCGAGGATCGGCGCCGCGTGGCCGCCACGTTCGCCGGCTGGGCGCGCAAACTCTCGGCCCACCCAGCCGCCTCGAACCCCCGCCACCACGGCTGCATCTTCGCCTTCGAGGTCCGCGCCTCCCGGGGGGGTTACTTAAGCCCCGTGCGCGACTGCCTCGAAAAGGCCTTCCTGGAGCGGGGCGTGCTTTTGCGCCCCCTCGGCAATACCGTCTACGTGCTGCCGCCCTACGCCATCACCGATGGGGAATTGGGCCGGATTTGGCGGGCGATCGAAGCGGTGCTCTCGGAAATCTGAAAGGCGCGTCCCGATGAGAACGACCGGGAGCGAGGCCGCAGTTTCCAGGCTCCCCTTGCCCAAGAATAGCTTGAACCACCGGGGGCGACCCATCCCACCTGCGTGGGCTTTTGAATCGCGACGCGCTTAGGCTAGGGCGCCGAGGCTTTCTTCGAGGGTGAGGTCGATATTGAGGAAGCTCTCGAGGCTGGAGGCCTTGAAGACCTCGAGGACGTCGCTGGAGAGATTGCACAGGCGAACGGCGCCCCCATCGGGCCCCTGGAGCCCCGTATGGATGGCCACGATCATTCCCACGGCCGAACTATCGAGATAGGTGACGTTCTTGAGGTCGAAGACCAGTTTTCGGTAGGCATCGCCCATTTTGCGGGTCACGAACTCATTGACCTCGCCGGCATTGCCCAGGGTGATTTCGCCCTCGGGGGCGAGGATCAGGATGCCGGGGCGGACTTCGGAAGCGATTTCCATGGGCTTAATGATACGCCTTTTCCCGTAGGATGGCAAAACCCACGTTGCGGGCGAAGCGCAGGGCCCCGGGCTTATCGACCCGCACCCGCACCCGAAGCACCCGGGGATGGGAGAGGCAGAAATCGGCCAGGCGCTGGGCCAGGTGTTCCACGAGGCGGCAGGCGCTGGTCTCGGCGATCTTGAGCGCCCCCTCTTTCACCCATTTATAGTCCACGGTGTCGCGGATCTCGTCGCTGCGGGAGGCGCGGGAGAGGTCGGCGTAGAGCGTGAGGTCGATGAGGAAGTCTTGCCGTTTTACCCGCTCGTCGGGGTTGAGGCCCAGGATCGCGCGCACGAGGAGCCCGTCGATATGGATCTCGTCGAGGCATCCCGGGGGCGCAGACGATTTCACGGTGGTCACCGGGGCCTTGGCGCCCCGCTTCTTGCTAGCCATGGCTGATCTTACCACACTTCACGCCGGCGCCTGGCGGGCCTGGAGGGCGTAGGCGAAGAGGCGGAGCTGCTTGAGCATGGCCGAGAGGCCGTTGGCCCGGGTGGGCGTGAGGTAGCGGGTGAGTTCGAGTTTGTCGATGAGGGTCAGCGGCTCGGAGAGGATGGCCGCGGGCGCCTGGCCGTTATAAATGCGCACCAGGAGCGCCACGATGCCCTTCACGATGAGCGCGTCGCTATCGGCGTGGAAATACACGAGCCCCCCCTTCCACTCGGGGAAGAGCCAGACCTGGGCCTGGCACCCCTTGATCTTGTTCGCGTCGATGCGCATCGCCTCGGGCATGGGGGGGAGGGCCTTGCCGAGGAGGATCAATTTCTGGTAGCGGGCATCCCAGTCGCCGCAGGAGGCGAACTCCGCGAGGAGGGCCTCCTGGGTTTCGGCGATGGTCATCGTGGCGGCGGTCCGTCTATTTCTTTGGGAGTTCGTAGGCCAGGGTCCAGCCGATATAGGCCGTGGTCTGGGAATTGTCGCGCCGGGGCTGGAGGCGGAAGAGGAACTTATAGGTGCCCGTCACCGGCACGGAGAAGGCGTACTGGTTCTTCTTGAGGAACGAGATGTAGAACGGGAAGAGCGTGTCTTTCTCGGGGGTGCCGGCGGGGGGATCGAAGCCGAATTTCCCCTCGACATCCAGGTTGTCGATGTCGTTATCGGTGGCGCAGACGAGGACGTAATTCACCTTGGTGAAGAGCGTGACCTCGAAGGTGAGGATATCCTCGGAGGTGGCGTAGAAGGTCTGCCGGAAATCCTTATCGCCGAAATAATAGCCGGGGAAGTTCTTGGCGACCACGGCGGAAAAGGCGTCGAGGCGCTTGCCGGCCTCGTCTTCGCTGGCGAAGGCCGCGACGAGGAGGAGCAGGCCGGGGAGGAGGAAACGGAGGTGCAACGGCTTCATGTCGGGTGCCTCACTTCACGCCGTAGCGTGCTCGGAGTTCGCCCACCGATTTCTCGAGGGCCAGCATCTGGTCGCGGGTGAGCGTCTTGCCGGAGGGGGCGTTGAGGTAGGGCTCGTTCTTCTTGAGGAACTCGAGTTCCGGGTCGGCCACGCCCGCCTTCTTGAATTTTTCCCGGAAATAGGAGATTTCGGCGGCGCGGCTGAAGAAGCCCGGCAGCGACTCGGCCAAGTTCTGGTTGAGCTGGACCCCGAGGGAGATGTGGAGGAACTCGAGCCAGGTGCCGAAGACCACCTGCTGGATGACGGTGTCGTTCCCGCGGGACTTGAAATAGACCTTGATGATCTGCTCGATGCCGGCGAGTTCGGAGAGCAGGTCGCCGTAATTGTCGGCCCGGGTATCCTGGACCATGGTGTTGATGCGCGTGGCCCGGTCTTTGATCTGGAGGAGGACGGCCTCGTCGTCGATGTCGATGGCCTTGGAGAGGTCGATGATGTCTTGGGTGAGCCCCTTGGCGGCCTGGTCGTTGCGCGTGAAGAGGGCGAGGGTCAGGTTGGGCACCTTGAGGCCGATCTGGAAGCCCACGAGCCCGGGGACGGGCTTGAGTTTCTGGCCGTCGATGGCCTTGTTCCAATCGACCCCGGCCAATTGGTTCTTGATGGAGATGAAGGCGAGCTGGGCGGGGGGTAATTTGGCCTCGTTCTTCTTGTGGTCGTCGCGGGCCCCGGAATCGGTGGTGCACGAGGCCAGGAACAAGGCCGCAATGGCCGACACGGGGATCAGGAAGCGCAACATGGTTTTCTCCGCCCTAAATTTAGTTTCAATCGCGACCCGGTGCAAGTTCGGCCAAAACCCTGTCCACGGCGTCGGGGAGCGCGGCGGGGGCCTCGACGACCGCCCCCTGGGCCTCCCGCGCCAGGACGGCCCCTGCGTTATAACCCCAGGCGACCCCCACGAAGGCGAGGTTATTGCGCCAGGCGGCCTCGAGATCCCGGAGTTCGTCGCCCACGACCACGCATTCCCCCGCCCGCAGCTCGAATTTTTTCGCGACTTTCTGCATGGTCTTCCATTTCCCGAAGATCGAGCGGTCGCTATGGACGAAATCGAAGCGGGAGCTGAGGTCGTTCTTCTCGAGGAAGCGCAGCACGTTCTTGCGCGCGTTGCTGGTGACGATGCCCAGGCGGTAGCCCCGGCGCCCCAATTCGGCCACCGCCTGGGGCATTCCCGGGAACACGGGGATGCGCTCGATGCCGTCGCGGAGTTCCTTGCGCACGCGCCGGGCGAGGCGGGGGATCTTCCACGCCTTGATGCCGACGCGGCGGCAGCATTGCCAAGCGGTGAGCATCTTCATCTCGGGGATCTCCTCCCGGGTCACGGGGCGGTAACCGTAGCGCGGCGCGAAGCGGTTGATGAGCTCGTAGCCGACCTCGAAGGAGTCGGCCAAGGTTCCGTCGAAATCGAGGATCACCGTCTTCGCCACGGGACCCCCTTGGTGGAGACGGCGGCCTTCACGCGAGCCCCCGCAGGTGCAACCAGGTCATCCAGACCGCCAAAGTGGCCACCGAGGCGAGGGTCGACAGGGCGACGATGGATGCGGCGAGGCGGCCGTCTTGCCCCATGCCGCGCGCCATGGCGTAACTCGCCACCGCCGTGGGCGAGGCCACCAACACCACCAGCACCCCGAGGCGAAGATCGCGGATGCCGAACCCCCAGCAGGCCGCCGCCGCCGCGGCCGGAACGACCAGGAGTTTCACCCCCGTGGCGAGGATCGTATTCCCCCAATCCGACCTTTCCCGTAGGCGCAGGAGATCGACGCCCATGGCGATCATGGCCAGGGGGAACGCCAGGCTCGCCAGGGTTTCGCCCGTCTTCAGGATGAAGAGGGGCGTTCGTCCCGGCGCGTAGAGGGAGAGGAGCACCCCGGCGATCGTGGCGAGGATCAGGGGATTGGTGGCCAAGGCGACCAAGGCCTGCCGCACGGCTTGGCGGCTCACCCCGGCCCCGGGCAGGGTGAGGACGATGACCGCGAGGAGGTTATAGAGCGGCATGAGGAACGCCGTGAGCGCCACGGCGATCCCCAGGCTGCCCTCGGGGAAGGCGCGCTGGATGAGCGGGAGGCCGACCACCACGAGGTTCGCCCGGAACATGCCTTGGACCAAGGGCCCACGGGATTCCCGGTTGCGGGTCGTGATCATGGAGACCGCGAGGCCCAGCGCCGTGATGGCCAAGGTCACGCCGACCCCGACCCCCACGAGGGGAAGGTCGACCGCCTTGGTGAACGGGGTCTTCAGGAACTCGGTGATGATGAGGGCCGGCAGGGCCACATTGAAGACGAGGGCGTTGGCGACCCGGGCGAAGCCCTCGTCGGTGATGCCGCGGGCGGCGAGGAAGAAGCCCAGGGCCAAGAGCACCCCGAAGGGCGCGATGGCCTGGAGGACGAAGAGGGGGGTTTCCAAGACGTCAGGCGTCCCGGCGTTGGCCCGGGAAGAAGCGCTCCTCGAGGGCGAAGCAGATCGCGTGGTAGATGGGGAGGTGGAACTCTTGGATGAGGTAGACGGCGTCGGCGGGGGCCTTGACGGTCACGTCGCAGATCTCGGCGAGACGTCCGCCCTTGGACCCCGTGAGGCCGATGGTGGCGATGCCCCGGGCCTTGGCGACCTGGGCCGCCGCCACCACGTTCTTGGAGTTCCCCGAGGTGGAGATGGCGAGGAGCGCATCCCCGGCCTTGCCCAAACCCAGGAGTTGCTGGGCGTAGGCGTACACCCATTGGTTGTCGTTCCCGAAAGCCGTGGTGAAGGCCAGGTGGGAGGTCAAGGCCACCGCGGGCAGCGGCCATTCCAGGCGCGCCAGGATGGCCTCGGCGTCGGCGGGGTAGAGTTTGCGCAGGGCCTCGGCGAAGGCCGGATCGAGGAGGCGCTTCGAGCGGAAGCCCTTGAGGAGTTCGCCCACGATATGCTCGGCGTCGGAGGCGCTGCCGCCGTTGCCGCAGGTGAGGAGTTTCCCGCCGCCCTCGTAGCTGCGCTTCAGGAGCGCCATGGCGTCGAGCCAGGCCTGGCGGCAGGCGGAAAGCGGCGGGTAGCGCCGAACGAGGTCGTCGGCGATTTCTTCGTTGGTCATAGGATCTCCCAGAATCTTCGGCGACGGACGCTATGCTGCAGGCGCAAGCGGGCCAGCGAAAGCAGCAGGAAGGCCCCCGTGAGGCCGAGAAGGATGATGAGGTTGTAGACGAGGGTGGGCAGCACGAACGGATAGAAGATCTTCCGATAATACGGGAAAAAATTCACGCTCCCCTGGAGGTCGTGGCGGACCATGGCGGCCGGCGAGACTTCCCATCTTTCCACGCGGCCGAGGAACTCGATGTAGGAGCGGAAACGCCGTTCCATCTCCGCGTCGAGGCGGGCGCGGAGTTCCTCGTCCGGGCCGGAGGCCCGGTTGTAGGCCGAGAAATAATCGGCGAGTTCGCGGTTATTGAAGGTGCCGAAGCGCGCGGCGAAGGAGGGGGTCTGGAAGGCGGGGATCTTGTCGGGGATCTCGTAGCGGAAGAGGTTGAGGGACCCCTCGAACATCCACCGGGCGTGGATCGTGTCGCACAGCAGCGGCACGGGCCGGTTGGGGTTGAAGAACGAGAGCACGTTGAGTTCGTTGTACTTCAGGAACATCCCCCCGAAGATGATCTGGGGCACGATGAGCAGCGGCACGGCCAGGAACGCCGCCTTCTCAGAGCGGATGTAGGTGGAGACGAAGAGGGTGAGGGCCGTCATCGAGAGCGAGCCGACGAAGGAGAAGCCGACGAACATCAGGAACAGCCGCGCGTAGAGCGACCCGTCGTGGAACAGGACGATCGGCACCCCCAGGACCGCGAACGAGAGGAGGGTGTAGATGAGGATCTGGTAGAGCGCCATGAACGCCAGCACGGCCAATTTGGAGAGCAGGTAATGCCCCTTGTCGTAGGCGATGAGGCGCTCCTTCCCCAGGAAGATCTGGTCCTTGAAGATCTCGTTGATGGCGTTGGAGACCGCGAGGAACAGGAAGATGATCACCGTCAGGAAAAGGAATTTCGGGAGGTGGATGTTCTGGGCGTAGGCGTAGGCCCCCACCTGGGGCTTGTAGCGCATGACCACGCCGATGGCCAGGGCGAGGACCGCCGGCAGCGCGAGGGAGAAGGCGACCGAGAAGCGGTCGCGGAATTTATTCTTCCAATTGCGCATGAAGAGCGCCAAGAACTGGACTTGGCGCTCCTCGCGCCCGTAGCGCACCGTGGCGGGGAGCCTCCCCTCCTCCTCCCCCGAGACCGTGAGCGCCGAGTGGTAGCCGTCGCGGCGCTGGCGGTACTCCTCGGCCCATTGCCGCGGCGATTTCACGCGCATCGGCACGAGTTGCCCGCGCTCGTCCTCGTCGTAGATGAGTTCCCCGTCGGGGGTGCGCCGCACGGCCTCGAGGACCTCCAAGAGGTCGTCGGGCGTGCGCAGGGGCCGTCCGACGGCGTACTTGGCGAAATACTCGAAGGCCCGGCCCGTCTTCCCGAAATAGGCCTGGTAGCCGCCCCGGTCGAGCAGGAGCAGGTGGGTGAAGTGGTGGTAGAGTTCGGGGCTCGGCTGGTGGATGACCACATAGATGATCTTGCCCATCTGGGAGAGGTGGGCGAGCATCTGGATGATCTTGAGCGAATCGAAGGAGGACAGCCCGGAGGTGGGCTCGTCGAGGAAGAGCACGTCGGTATCGGCGATGAGTTCCAGGGCGATGTTGAGCCGGCGCTTCTCGCCCCCCGAGAGCACCTTCTCCTCGGGGCTCCCCACCGGCTCGTCCCGCTTGTCGAGGAGGCCCACCTCGCGCAGCACCTTCTCGATGCGCCGCTCGCGCTCCACCTCGTCGAGGTGGGGCGCCTTGATGCGCCCGTAATAGCGCATGTTCTCCCAGACGGTGAGGCGCTCGATGAGCACGTCCTCCTGGGTGACGTAGCCGAGGTGGTTCTTGAACAGGTCGAAATGGGCGGCCAGGGAATGCCCGTTGAAGCGCAGGCGGGAGGGGTCTTCGGGCTCGAGGTAGCCGGCCATGGTGCGCAGCAGCGTGG
This sequence comes from Spirochaetota bacterium, assembly GCA_017302015.1. Classification (GTDB taxonomy): domain Bacteria; phylum Spirochaetota; class UBA12135; order COTS27; family JAFLEE01; genus JAFLEE01. Next base: position 12,150 of record JAFLEE010000040.1, read on the forward strand.
TCTTCCCGCAGCCGGAGGGGCCCATGACGCAGACGAAATCGCGGGCGGTGTTCTCGAGGTGGATATCGTGGAGGCCGAGCTTGAGCAGGCCCACCTTCACCGACAGCCCCTCCACGCGCACCTGGTGGATCTTATTCTCCACCAGCCGCAGGCCGTGGTTTTCGGGTTCGAAGAGGATCGTGCGCCCCAGGAGCCCGAGGACGGCCCCGCTCTTGAGGATCTGTCCCTCTTGGGCGCCCTGGCCGTCGACGGTGACGGGGCGGCCCATCTCGGTGAGGTCGAGCACCCATTCCTTGTCCGGGTTCTCCCAGACCGAGACCCGCCACGCGCCGGCGCCGTCGGCGAGGTAGACGTCGCAGCCCGGCTGGTTCCCCACGGTGATGCGCCGCTTGAGGTCGATCTTGGCCCCGATGGAGTCGGAGAGGATGAGGGCCTTGATCTGCTGGGAGAGGTCGAAGAGGTAGGTGTTCTCGATGAGGATGCGGTTGTCGAGGCAACCGACGGTCTCGTCGCCCGGCCCCTCCACCCCCTCCAGGGCCACGGCCCGCCCGCCGTCGCGGTTGCGCAGCGTGAGGCGGCAGCCCCGCACCGAGACGGTGCCCAGGTCGTCGGCGCTGGCCTCGGGCGACAGGAGGAATTGCTGCTCCGAGCCCTTGCGCCGCAGGATATGGAAGGTTCGCTCCTGGGGGTCGGATTTGAGCTCGAAGCGGAAGAGCAGGTCGGCGAAGGTGAGGTACTCGCCCTTGATCTCGAGGCGGTCGGTGAACTCCACGCGGCGGACCATGTAGTCGAGCACGATCCGCTGGTTGAAGCGCACCAGGCCCTCGCTGCGGTCGGCGTAGAAGTAGTAGGAGTCGTTCCACCGGACCACGGCCGCAGAAACCTGCTCGCGGCACTTCATGATGTCGCAGGCGCGCGGGTCATTGCCGATGAAGAGGACGTCGGGGTTCTCGGGGTTGCGCTTGAGGAACAGGTCGTCGAGGAAGCGCCCCGGGTGCTCGCCGAGCCTCAGTTCCCGGGAGAGGGTGCGCAGGGCCTTATCCTGGCGGGGGCTGATCTGGTCGTAGGCCGTGAGCGCGGCGATCTGGAAGAGGTAGAAGAAGCGCACCTCGTCGGTGGGCAAGCCCTTCAGGTAGTCGAGCACCTGGAGGAGATTGGGCGGACGATAGTCGAGGATCGTGGCCAGGGCGTCGTCGCCCTCCTCCTCCGGGAAGGCCGCGGACATGCGCAGGAAATTGGAGAGGATCTCCTTTTCGCGCTCGGTGATCTCCCCATCGAGGTGGAAAATGAAGACCAGGGTCAGGAAGAAGACATTGGTATGCTCCCGGCCCAGGTCGAGGAACGGATTACTCATGCCGTGGGGAGGATTTCCTCAAAACAACTCGAGGAGGCCGCGCGCGTCGGGCACCGCCGCCCAGGGACGCAACACCCAGGTCTCGTTCCAGGACAAACGCTCGAAGGGCCCGAGGGGGGCTTCGGGGCCCATGCTCTCCATTTCGACCATGAAATTATCGGGGCCGACATAGCAGGCGAGATTGCAGGCCAAGGGGTGGGGCGCGTTCTTCTGGGGCGGGGCGCGCTTGGCGAAGAGGGCGTCCCGGCCGCGGTCTTCCATGGCGAAGATCCCGCGCTCGGCGCGCAGCATGCGCTTGGTCTCCTTCCCCCGGGGCGTGACGGAGAGGAGGTCTTTTCCCACGGCGAACTGGTCGTCCTCGAAATGGCCCTGCCCGTGGGTCGACCATTTCCGGAAATGGACCATGGTGAAGGTGTCCCAGGGCCCGCCGTTTCCAAGGGGGATATGGTAGCGGGTTTCCGGGGAGGGCTTGGAGCAGGTCAGGGCCCATAAAAAACCGCTATAGAGCATATCGCTATCGTTCACCACGAAATGCTCGATGGAAAGGCGATCCTCGGCTACGACGCGTACGGTGAAGCCGCGGCGGGTTTGGGTGGCGGGATCCCGGGCGCTGGTGAGGGTAAATCCATCGGCAGCCAATTGGACCTCGACCGCGCCATTATCGGGGGCGTAAGTTTCCTCGCTCTCATCCGCCCCGGGCCGGCCAACCCAGGTTCGGTGGCCGCCGCGCAGTTTCCAATCCCCGCGACCGAGCTCGCCCTTGGCGTCCCAAAACAGGAGGTTCGCTCCGCCCGGGCGGGAAAAATGGGCGATTCGGGGGCCGAAGGCGGTGGTGGCGACCAGGTGGAGGCCCTCGGTCTTCAGCTCGATGGCGTCCGCCCCGCCGAAGGCGGTTTTCTGGATCTGGGCAGCTTTCATGGTGCGGAATTATAAACCGTAGAGCGCCCGTAGTGATAGGTCCCGACCGTTGGGAACGGAAACGTTTACGGCGCGAAACCCAAAAAAAAAGGCCCGGTGCCCCCACTCAAGGGAGCACCGGGCCTGAAAAAGCCTCCGGTCGATCGGCGCGCTATTTGCCCACGTCGAGGCGCAATTGGCGCTCGTCCACGCCGGTGCGGGGATTGATGCCGACCTCTTGGGCCCAACCGCGCTCACGGCCGCCGGGGAGGGCCTCGTCGAAGTCGAACCATTTGGACCAGCCGCTGATATTGGCCCGCACGGTCTCTTCGAGGGCCTTGCGGTACCAATTCACGTTCGCCTTCCCCAGGCGCCCATCGGGGAGGGTGAACTCGTAGTTCTTCGATTCGGGGAAATAGTCGGCGATGAGCTCGCGGAAATTGCCGGCCGCGTCGATGTAGCCGATGCCATCGAGGCGGCCGTCTTTGTCGGTGCCCTTCACGAGGAGGCCGTCGGCGGCGTCATCGCGGAAGACGAGGAGCACGCCGGCGAAGACGCGGGGATAATAATAGAGCCAGACCTCGTCGTTCTTGAAATAATAATCGAGTTCTCCCTTCTTGTTTTTCAGGAAGGTGCCGCGATAATGGTTGACGAGTTTGGCCGGGATATCGTTGCGGTCGTCGAGCTTGAGCGTATCGTGGTAGGCCCACCCGTACTTCTTGTCGAGGTGCTCCGCCAAGGCGCGGAATTGGTAGGTCTCCCATTGCACGATCTCGCGCGGCCGGGCGGCCCCCCCGAAATAATTGGTCTGACGGCGCATCCAGTCGTCGAAACTGATGTCGTCGTAAGGTCGCGCGCCGAACGCGGTCGCGAGAAGAATAGCCAGCGGGATCAGAAGTGATACGCGCATGACAGGGAAACCCATGGTGTCCTCCAGTAGATTCCCAATCTGGGTTTATTTTACGCCATCCCCGCTCCCCCGGCAAATTCCTGGAGGAAAAAAAGGCATTTCCGGCGGCCTCAACTTTAAGGGGCGGCGGACCGGGGGGGCCTACTTGGCGAACCCCTCCAGCCAGGCATTGAGGAGTTCGGTCCACATGCCGACCCTTTTGTCATCCGCGGCCAAACCCACGCCGTGGCGATCCCCCGGGAAGACATGGAGTTCCACGGGCACGCCGTGGGCGTGGCAGGCATCGGCGAAGCGGGTCGAATTCTCCATGGGGACCACCGGGTCTTTGTCGGTGTGGAAGAGGAAGGTCGGGGGGGTCTGGGCGTCGACCTGCCGTTCGGCGGAGAATTGGAAGCGCTGGGGGATGGACGGGTTCGGCCCCAAGAGGTTCGTGCGGGACCCCTCATGCCCCCACTCCACGAAGGACAGCACCGGATAAGCAAGGATGAGGCCGTCGGGGCGGGCGCTAAATTTGGAGGCGAGTTCGTCGGCGGGTTCCCGGCGGAGTTCGGGCTGCACCGCCACCGTGGCGGCCAGGTGCCCCCCGGCGCTGAAGCCCATGATGGCGAGGCGATCGGCGCGCAGGCCCTCGGCCTCGGCCATCGATCTCGCGAGGCGCATGGCGCGGCAAGCATCGTCATAGGGCGCCGGGAACCCGAAGGGCTTCACCCGGTAATGCACCACCGCGGCCCAGAGGCCCAGGCCGTTAAACCACTCGGCGATGGGCGCCGCCTCGTGGGCCGCCCGTCCGGCGTAGCCGCCCCCCGGGCAGATCACCACCCCGGGAACGGGCCACGAGAGCGGCACCAGGGGGCGGTAGATCGTCATGCGGGGGAGGTCGGCGGGATCGTGCTCGCCAGGCACGCCCTGGGGCCAGAGGGGGATGGTTTGGGGGGAGTCTTCCATGGGATTCACCTTCGGGAGCTTATTTGAGGTCGAAACGCACGTTGGCCTCGCGGCGCAGCCGGGCCTTGTATTCCTTGAGGATCGCGTTTTTCTTTCGGTCGCGCACGAGGCCCTCGAGGCGCGAGCGCAATTCGGCTGGGTCGGCGGCCTCGAGGCGCAGGCCTTCGCGGGTGAGGCGTTCCCGCTCGGCTTGGATCTCGTCTTCGCCTACGGCGACCTCGCCGCAGACCCCGTCGAGGAAGGCGGCGACCTTGAGGCTTTTCTCGACATTCGCCTTGATGGCCTGGTGGTCTTCTTCGGTCTTCTCGAACCGGTCGTGGAAGGCGGCCTCGCCGCCGAAATGGGCGATCATCCGCTCGAACTCGGCCTTGACTTCCTGGTAATCGACCTCGGGGTCGGCCTCGAAGGCGGCCTGCTCGACGAGGATGCGGGCCACCACGTTCTCCCGCGCCAGGACCGGGATCGTCGCCGCGACCTCGAGGTATTCCTCTTCGGCCAAGCGCTCGCGGTAATGGCGCTCCAGGGCCTCGCGCTCCGCGACGATCCATTCCTCGGGGAAACGGGACCCGTTGATGCTGAACGCCATGTCCCATTATCCCCTGAGGCGCGGGCCGGGCGCATCCCCGGGGGCGTCGGGCCTATTTTTTCTTCGTCGCCGCCGGTTTCGCGGGGGCCGGGGCGGCGTTGGTCGCCGCGGGCTTGGGCGCGCCCTCTGCCGGCGTCGCCTCGACGGCGGCGGGCGTTCCGATTTCGGTATAGGCCCCGGCCTCCAGGGTCTCGGTGAGGGTATCGATGACATTGCGCCAGGTGCCGCGCATCCGGCTGATCCAATAGACGGTGCCGTCGTAGGGATCGGTGAGTTTGAAATAGACCTCGAGGTAACTCTTGTCGTAATTATTCTCGGAGGAGAATCGGGTGATGCGGCCGGAGAGCACGGCGTCGACCTTGCGGTAGGGCGAGGCCTTGTAGGTGACGGTGGTGGCGAGTTCGCTCCGCTTGATGTTGAAGTCCCCCACCCGCTTCTCCACGCTATCGGCGACCTGCACCGTGTCGACCACCTCGCCCAGGCTCACCCGGATCTTCCCGCCTTCGTAGAAGGAGCGTAGCAGATCGTCGGTGAAGGTGCGGGCCAGGTCGACGTAATCGACGAGGGCGCCCCGGTAGGTCTGCACCCCCTTCCCGTCGAAGCCCATGACGGTGATGCTGGCGATCTTCTTCTCGGAGAAGAGAGCGGCGGGACGGGTATCGGTCTGGATCGACGGCCCGGTGCCGCTGGGGTTGATGGTGTCGGGCGTGGTGGCGCAGCCGCCCGCGAGGAAGGCGGCGGCGAGGATCGTCAGGGCGGGGATTCGGTTCATGGGGGGGCCTCCGTTTTCGGCGCGTCGCGTGTCTCGAAGCGCGTCCCGGTGCGCAAGCCGGGGACGCCGTTCTCATCGTTTAAGTAGATCTGGTAGAGGTAGCCCCGGCGGGTGCACACGGCCATGAGGTCGTTATCGACATAGACCGGGGAGGCTGCGGGGGGGCTGTCGAGCCGCGCCGTCCAACGCCATTTCCCGTCGGCGACGCCCGCGGCGCTCACCGCGCCCGTTTCGAGGGGGAAGAGCGCCACCTCATTGTCGGCCCAAGGAGCCGCCGAGAAGGACCCATCGGCGGTCCACTCCCAATAAAAACGTCCCACCGCGTCGACCAGCCGGGCCCGGCCATCTAAGGTGCCGTAGAGCATCTGGTAGCCATAGGGCCGTTGGAACGCCGTGGCGGGGCTCTCGTTGAGGTAGGCGTAATCGATCGTGCCGGTGCGGGTATCGATGGCGTAATAGCGGTGGTCATCGCAGCCGACGTAGACCGTGTTTTCCTTCACCCGCAAATGGCCGCCGGGGTTCCCGCCCAGTTTGACCATCCGCAGGATCTTGCGGGAGAAGAGGTCGGCGCAGACCAGCGTGCCGTTGGAGAGGCCCACCCAGACCCGGGTGCCATCGAGTACCGGCGGGGTGCTCAAATCGGCGGCGAAAGTCAGGGCGCCCAAGGTCTGCCGATCCTGCATGACTTCGATTGTTCCCTGTTCGCAGGGAAAGAGAAAGAACGGGTTCTGGAAGGCCGGGGGGAAGGCGGGCTTGGATTTGAGGCGCACCAAGCCCTTCAGAACCCCGTCTTCGGTCATGAAGTAGATGCGCCCGGTCGTGGTCGCCACGGTGAGATAGGGGCCGTTGGCCACGGGGGAGAATAACGCGGGCGCATCGAGGGCGGTGGACCATTTCCGCTGGAACCGGCGGAGGTCCCAGGATTCGATGCGGCCATTCTCCAAGGCGACCACCAAACCATCGCCATGGACCCCGGTGATCAAGCCCTCGCCACGCACCGGGGCGCCCAGGGCTTCGCGCCGCCGTACGAAATCGAAATTGGAGAGGGCCGAAACGCGGGAAGCGGCCCAACGATAGGGCACCGAATAGTAGCGGCTCCCCTCCATGGCGGCCGTATAGTAGGTCCGGGCGGTCCGGGTGATGACCTTGAAATCCGCGGGTTCGGCCCGGGGCAGGCCGCGCTCCAGCACATGGCCCAGGGCGCATAGGGCCCACGGATCCCCGGGCACCGCGAGGAGATAAGCCTCCAATTCCTCCCGGGCGGCCTTCCAATCGCCCAGGCGCAGGCGGGCCCGGGCGAGGTGGTAACGGGAGGCTTCGCTGTCCGGGAAAAGCAGGAGCGCCCGCTGGAAAAAGAACGCGGCTTCTTCGTTCTTGCCAGCGTAGAGCGCGCTTAATCCCGCGTTCTGCCAAGTCTCCACCGAACCGGGAGCTTCCTGGGTGAGGGTCTTGAACCGATCGAGGGCGGCAAGGAAATCGCCCATCGCAAAGGCCACCTCGCCCTCGGCCTGCCGAAGGCGAAGGTCGGCGCCGCACCTTCGCAGGCCCTTTTTGAGGCTCGCGACGGCCTCCGGGAAACGCTTTTGCCGCGCGAGGAGGCGGGCCTCCAGGGCGTAATAGGATGCCTCTTCGGGTTGGAGTCGAAGGGCCCAGCGGATGGCCGATAAGCCCGCGGCGGGGCTCTCCATCCCCAGCTGGCACCGTGCGAGCTGATAGAAGAGGCCGCTGGATTCGGGGAAGGATCTCGCCGCGGCCTGGGCGACGCGCAGGGCTTGGCCGGGGCGCTCCCGGGCTAAAAGTTCGTCGGCGAGGGCCTCGTGGAACCAGGGGGAGCCCGCCGCACGGCCCCGGAGGGAGGCGATCTTCTCCCAATCCCCCGTCCGTTTTCCGCCCACAGCGAGACTCATGGCCCGCCGAAGGTCGAAGCGTTCCTCCAGGAGGGCGAAATCGAGGCGGAAAGCGTTACTTTCGACCTGGGAAGCGTGGTCGCTGCGCTCGCGGCGGAGTTCGTCCATGATCGTTTGGGCGCGGATGAGGTCTCCCTGGTCCAAGGTCGCGAGGCAAAGCACCGAACGGGGATAGAGGTGCCAAGCGAGGTGGGTGAGGCGGTCGCCCGTCTCGAGGAGTCGCGCGGTAATCAGGGGGAGATTGGCGACCGCTTCGGGGTCTCCCGTGATCCATGCAAGACGGACCATGGCCTTGAGGCTCCCTTCGTCGGCTTTCGCCTCCACGCTGGCGACCTCCGTGACCTCCCCCGACCGCACCCGTGCGATGAGCATGCATTTCGTCATGGATCCGTAACGCGCGCTGACGATCGCCTTGAGGCGCGCGACCTCGGGAGAGGTGGCCTGCCCGAGTTGCTCCGCCCTGTCGAGGCATGTCGCGCTCTCCATGAGGATGAACGGAGGCGGCTCGGAGGCCGCCCACAAGGCCTCGAACCCGTCGGACAGGAAGCGGGAAGCCTCGCCCAGGCGTTGGGCTCCCCGGTACAGGCGCGCCAAGCCCCAGGCGACGAGGGCGGGGTCTTTCTTGCGGATCGAAACGAGGTAGGTCACCCGGTCTTCGATCGGCGCGGCGCTTAGCCCCTGGAACGCGAATTGAAGGTCGCGCAGGGCGGAGAGACTCGGGAAGGATTCCCGTTCCTCGTCCGACAGGAGTTGGGTCGCTTTTTCATACAGGCCGAAGCGGAAGTAATGGTCGGCCAATTGGAGCCTCGCCCCCCGTGAGGCGCGATCCTCCGCGCCCGAGGCGGAGGCATCGGTGGAGAGGAGCCGCTGACGGGCCACCAGGCGCTCCAGGGCCGCGCGCTGCGCCAACGGATTTCCCGTTTTCAGCGCCAACCCCGCGCGCAATTGAAGCATCTCGAGGTCGCCGGGAAATTGCCGTTCCCCCGACTCGAGGGTGCTCCAGGCCGCGAGGTCTTTGCGGTCCATGATCTGCAGGCGCGCGAGCAGGCGCCAGGAAGCCGCGTGGGCGGGCGCGTAGATCAGGTTCGACTCGAGGCCGGAGATGGCGCGGGCGATGCCGGTGGAAAAGCGTTCCGCGTATCGCCCCCGCAGCCATGCCAGCAGGATGCCCTGGTCGGGAACCGCCCCAGGGTTCGTGCCCGCTCGTTTGGCCCGCGTGGCGATCTCGAGATCGGTGAGATTCTTGGCGACTTCCTGGTCTTTGGCGCCCGGAGCATCCATCGCCTTGGTCAAGGCCTGGACGCCGGCAAGGAATCGGTACTCCGCCTCCCGGGCCTCCAAACTCGAGGCGGGGGCGCGCAGGTGGGTGAGGAGCCAGCTCGCCCCTTCCGCCTTCCTCGCCTGGGTCCATTGCCTGGCTTCGAGGATCGTGAGGACGGCCCGATCCGCCCGGCCCATTCGGGCTTGGAGCGAGGCGAGGGCGAGGTGGGCATCGAGGTAGGGAAGGAGGGTCGCCCCGCTTCTCACGCGCCACGCCGCGCGGGTATAAGCGCGCAGGGCCGCATCCTGGCGCCCCATGCGCTCCTCGAGGATGCCGCCGAGGAGCGCGCTGGCAAAACTTCCCAAGAGGGGTTCCGCCCGCTCCAAGGCACGGCGGGCTTCTGCGAACTTTTCCTGGGAGAGGAAGACGGCGAAGAGGCGCTCGAAAGGCTCCCGGTTGCGCGGCGCCTTGAGCAGGGCCACAGAATATTCGCCTTCCGCCTCATAAAGGCGTTCTTGGCGCTCGAGGATCTCGCCGAGGAGGAGGTAGCCGTGGATCCCGTCGGGATCGGCGAGGAGCGCCTGGCGGGCCCAGTCTTCGGCGCCCTCCAAGTCCCCATTTTTCATGAGGAGGGCGGCGCGGTCGGCCATCTGCTCCCCGCGCTTGGCTTCCCGCGCGGGCGTCGGGCTTCCGCGCCACAAGGGATTGCCCCTCCGGGGCTCCTCGAGGACCGAGGGTCTCGGGGCGCCTTGCCCCGCGCTGGACAGCAGCGCAAGGCATGCCAACGCCCGAAGGGTCCATTTCATCGCGGGGGCCTCATGGGAAATACAGGTGGACATCCGCATGGAAGGCGATGGAAGTCTGCGGGTCTTGGACGAGCGCATAAGCGAAGGGATACTGGGTGAGGGAGATCCCGGGCCCGATGGAGAGGAAACCTCCGATGACCCACTCGAATCCGGTCTTTACCTGGTAGAATAAGGCCCCATCGTAACTCACCGTCGCGCCTTGGGCGCGGGTCGTCCCCCCGTTATAGCCGGTTCCGATCTGCACGTAGGGGAAGAAGGTCTTATCCCGGCGCCCATCGCGGAAGGAGAAGCCGAGGTGGATGGCGAACAGGTTCCACAGGCTCAGCGTCCATGCCTTCGAACCGAGGAGCATGGAACCGTAGGAGAACTCCAAGTCGGCGTAGACGCCTCGCAGGATAGGCGAGAAATCGCCGGCATCCGAGAGCAGGCGCAGCCGGGCGGCGAGGAGATCGAAGGGCGAGAGATCATACCAGTTATGGGTCGCCTTCGCGTAGGAGAAGCCGAGCCCCACCGTGACATGGCTTTTCACCTCGCGCCCGAAGGTGGAGTCGTCGATGGGGGCGAAGGTCTCCGCGGCCAACCCGACCACGAGGCAGGCGAAGAAACAGGCGGGACGCAATGGGTTCATCCCAGGTAGAGCACGAGACCGGCGGTGAAACAGAAGAAGAAGAGGGGCTTGGAAAGCCCGGCGGCCATGGCCGAGAAGGGTTCCTGCCCCGCCGTCCCGAGGGCTTCGGCTCCCAGCCGCAACCCGATGCGGAAGGCGATGGTCGGCGGCAGCCCGACGAGTTCCAGTCCCAGATGCCCGAAGGCCGCGGCCCCGTTCCTCACCTCGTTCGTGGTCGTATACGCGCTATGGTTGAGCATGGCCACGCCCAGACCGAAGAGGGGGGCCACCGCGCCCATCTGGCGGGTATAGCGCCCGGCGTTGACGAAAAGGGACCAGGTGAACATGGTCGGGAGGAAGAGGCTGCCGGTGCCGCTGGAAACGGACAGATGGCTCAGGTTCGTCACGCCCGTCTCGTAGCGCATGAAGCCGAGGTCGATGATGCTCCCCACCCGCCCGGCCCCCACGCGTTTACGCGCGGTGAGCCCGCCCTGCATCCCCGAAAGCCCGACGTTCTCGGCGCCGCTGCTCCACAGTCCGGGTCCGACGTAGAAGCCGAAATCCCACCAATGCCGTTCGATGTAGGTGAAGTAGCTCTCCGCCGGGGCGCGCCAAGGGTCGGCGAGGAGCGGGCTCATCATTCCGGTGCAAAGGACCAGGGCGGCGACAAGACGGCGGGGCGTAAAGCGGGCATTTTTCATGGTTCGGCCGGGGGCCCTATTATATAACCCGCGGCGCCGGGGGCCCGGAAAAGGATTTCGCGAGGGGGTTCATTTCCCGCCCGCGAGGCTCGTCGACACGCGGAAATCCCCGCCGAGGAGGTAGCGGCGGCGCTCCACGAAGCCCAGTTCCCAATCCATGGTCTGGTGGGTGAGGAAGACATGCTTGCGTTGGGCGGGGGTGAGTTCGTAGCCCGATTTCCGCCAGAGGACCAGGTTCGTCTCGTGGGAGATGAGCGTGTCGTCGAAGCAGAGCACCTCCTCCTCCACCACGGGCTTATTGGCCTCCCCCACCCTCACCAGGTGGAGTTTAACGGCCACGGCGTGGCCATCGTGGAAGACATAGACCGACGGGACGCTCGCCACCGATACCCGGGGCGTCATGACCGCGTAGTCCGCGAGGAGGCGCCGCCGCTCCGTATCCGGTTGCCCGGCGACGCCGCCCCGGTCGGCGAGGAGGGTGAGCCAGACCTTCAGGTTCACGCGGTCGATCTGCTTCTGCAAATTGAAGCGATAGATCGAGCCCGTGGGGGATTCGAACTCGGTATCCACCCCCAGCACCGACTGGTCGAACCGGTGCTCCATGGCGTTGGAAGGGATCGCGGGCCCGTCCACCCCCGGGTCGCGCACCGCCTTTTGGCGCGCCTCGAACGAGGGCAGGAGGAACTCGGTCCGCACGAAGCGGGCCATGTCGAAGAGCACGAGGGAGATCTCGGTGTGCTCGGTATTGCGCCGTTTCTCGAAGACCGCCCAACGCCCGTCGAAGGAGCAGCCCCGCGGCCGCATGAGGATCTGGGCGGAATACGGGAGGTCGCGCTCCTTGCGTCCGCGCTTCCTGACGAGATCCTCCTGGATGTCCGCGAGCATTTTGGCCTCGCCGACCCGGGGAGCCTGGGCCGCGGCGCTCTGGGCCGCGAGCGGGGCGATCCAATGCCCCGCCCCGAGGGCGAGGAGGAGCGCGAGGCGACTCCAAGGGGTCATGCCGCTCATCCCGCGCCCGCCGGCGCGCCCTACCCGACGACCGCCATTTGGTTGATGAGTTTGTCGAGGGCGCCGTCGTGGGTGGTCACGGCCTTCTGGCTCGCTTCGTAGGAGCGCTGGACCTCGATCATGTGCACCATCTCGCGCACGACGTTCACGTTGCTGGATTCGAGGAACCCCTGCTGCACCTTGGGCGCCTTCTCCCCCGCCGCGGCCTGGGGGCCGCCGGTGGGTTCGGTATCCCGGTAGAGGGAACTCCCCACTTTCTGCAGGTAGCGTTCCCGGGGGAATTGGACGATCTTGAGCCGGTCGATCTTCTCGCCCTGGTCGAAGGCGTTCTCCGACATCTGCACCGGACGGCCGGGGGGCTCCTGGAAGCGCTGGTTCACCACGACTTCGCCGCGCTCCGAGATCACCAGGTTATTGTGCTTGACGTGCAGCACCCCGTTCTCCCCGAGCACGGGGAAGCCGTCTTTGGTCATGAGAATCCCGCTGCGGTCCACGGTGAAACTGCCGTTTCGCGTATAGCGCTCGCCTTCGGGGGTCTGGATGGCGAAGAAGCCCGGGCCGTCGAGGGCCAGATCGAAGGCGTTCTCGGTCTGCTGCAGGTTCCCCTGGGTGAATTGGGTATAGACCTCGTTCACTTCGACCCCGGTGCCCAACCGTCCCACCACGGGGCGCTTGTCGATGCTCCCGAGGGGGAACTTGATCACCCCGTCGTCGTCCTGGCGTTGGAGGAGCATCTCGGGGAACGCCTTGAAGAGCGCGAGGTCTTCTTTGTAGCTGGGCGTATTGACGTTGGCCAGATTATTGGCCACCACATCCATCTGGGACAGGCGCGCGTTCATGCCGCTGGCGCCGGTGTATAGGCCTCGTACCATGGGAACTCCTCTTCGCGGCACCCGGTCGCGCCGTCCTTGGCGCGGATGCCCCGACGGGGTCCTCATGACCCCGCAAGGAAGGAAGCGGCTCTTGGGCCGCAACCGGGCGCCCCGATGGGGGTTCCCGGCTCTTCGTAGCTTCGGCCAAATCGAGGGGGACATGAGAACGCGGGCCGCTGACCGCCCTCCCCAGGCCCGAATGAAAAAGGACTAAAGTCATCCGGAAGGAATCGGGGAAAACTCCGCCGAATGGGCCAGACCGAAGGCCCATCCATGCGGGAAAGCCTCCCGACTCGTCGATAGCCCAAGTTACCTCCCCGGGGTAAAATCCACGTCTCTATGCGCCTCCGGGCCCCCCCGCTCATCCTTTTCGGGCTCCTCGCGATCTGGAGCCCCGCCCAGGATACGAACCGCTCCACCCTGCGTTTCCGGGTCGTGCCGAACCTCGGCTTCACGCCCGATACGGGATGGCGCCTCGGGGCCACGGCTAGGTGGACGGGCTACGACCCCGGCTCGGAGCGCTACCGATGGGCGCTGCGCCTCGATCTCACGGGAACCACCCTCGAGCAATTCATCCCCGCCGTCGAACTCGATCTGGCCCGGCTCCCCGGCCTGCGCCGGCCCTGGCGGCTCCTGAGTTCCCTCCGCATCCGGGTCCATCCCAACGAACCTTTTACGGGCTTCGGCAATAGCGATTTTGAAACCGGTTTTTCCCCTCGGGTGGACCCTTCCTTCTATACCTACGGCAAGGCCTACGGGCGCCTCATGAGCACGGCGTTCTTCCCCCTTCGGGGCGACCTCCACGTGACGGGCAGCCAATGGACCCTTGCCGGGGGCCTCTCCGGGGAATGGGGCGCGTTCGCGGAATCCCGGTCCAATACCGCCTTCGGCCGGATAGGTCCCCTTTTCGTGGGTGCCCCCATCGGCTCGGGGGGCGGGGCCTGGCTCGGGGCGCGCCTCGGGCTCCTCTACGATAGCCGGGATGTGCCCCTTTATGCGCGCCGGGGCGTGGCCGCCGAAATTTGGTGGGAGGAGAACTTCGGGCCCGTCGGGCCCCTCCCCCGGGAAAGCCGGCGGTTCACCGCCGCCTTCAAGTTCTACCTCCCCTTCCTGCGTTCCTTCGTGCTCGCCAATCGCCTCACGGCGGATCTCCTCTTCGGGGAAGTCCCCTTCTTCATGGAGGAGCGCACGGGGGGGGAACGGGAACTCTCCGGGCCCGGGGGGGTCGATACCCTGCGCGGCATGCCCCTCCACCGCGTGAAGGGGCCGGCGAAGGCCATCATGAATACGGAACTCCGATTCCATATCCCGTGGACCGACCTGCGCCTCTTCAAGGCCGTGTGGCAATGGGAACTGGCGCTGTTCACCGATAACGGCCGCGTCTGGCAGGCCGCGGATCCCCTCAGCTTCGAGGGCCTCCATACGACCTACGGGGGAAGCCTGCGACTACTGTGGGGACGGGATTTCGTCGTGACCCTGGAGCTCGCCTGGTGGCGGGGGCTATTCGGCGGGACCTATTTCACCGTCGGCCAGGCATTCTGAATCATAGACCCAGCAGGTCGCCCCGCAGGGAGGGATCGGGGGCGTTGTCGCCGAACCAGGTGGAGAGCAGGGCCTTCTTGAAGGGGAGCCCGGGGACCGTGACATTGGTCTTCCCGCTGAGCACGAGGGACACGCCGAAGCGGGGGCGGTAGACGACTTCCACTACATCCCCGATGGCCAGGGCCCGGTCGTAGCCCGCGACGTAGCGGGCGAACTCGGGCTTAAGCCCGGCCCGGTCCTTTCCCAGGGCCTTCGTGAAATGCTTCTCGATGCCGTCGACGAGCAGCCCGTGGGGGACGGGCATATAGCCGTAATGCATGCGCAGAACGAGCGGGTCGTCCCCCTCGATCACCTCTTTCACGCTGCCGGGCGCCTTCTTCAGGTAGAGGGCGCCGTAATAGATCTTGAGCCCGAACATGCGCTTCATGGCCCCCCGGAAAAACCGGACCTCCTGGCCGTCGACCCGCAGCGTCTCGGGAAACTCGACCCCTTCCCGGCTCACCCCAAAAGCGCAGAGGCCGAGGACGAGGCCCGCGGCGAGGAGGCGCCTCATGGGCGCGGACCCGCGGCGGGCTTGAAAAGGGTCTCCCCGTGCCCCGCCGCGCCATGGCGGTAGATGAGTTCGGTGCCGAGGAAGCCCGCGCGAAACGCCAAGGCGCCTTGGAAGACGGAAAGCCCCAGGGTGAGCCACAGGAAGGCGGCGCGGGACCGGGTCGTGAAGGCGCCTGCCATGGCCGCCAGGAGCGTCACCGCGGCGCTAACCGTGAAAAGGTTGGCGGCGTCTTCATGCTCGTCCAGCGGCGCCGCGGCGAGGGCGACCCCGGCCCGGCGGCCGTCCGCATTCCCGGTGCGGTTGGAAAGGAGCACCGAGGCGAAGAGCACCGCTTGGAGAAGGAGGACGACAAACCAACCCGAGCGCCCCTGGCTCTGGCGGCGCAGGCGCCCCCGGATGAGGTAGGCGAGGAGCGCCACGGGCAGGGCGAGGGCCAGCCCGAGCGGCAGGTGCACGAGGAACGGATGCAGTGGCATGGCGCCTCCGGGAGCCCTTATTCTACAGGGAATCCCCTCCCCCGCGCGAACCGGCCCCCCGACCGCGGCGGATCGTAAAATCTGCCATGGAAGAAACACGCGTTCGCCTCACCGAGTTCAGCCACGGAGCGGGTTGCGGCTGCAAACTTTCCCCCAAGGTGCTGGGGGAGATCCTCCACGGGCAGATCCAGGCCCCCGAAGCGCGCCTCCTGGTGGGCAATGACGCCCGCGACGACGCCGCCGTCTGGCTCCTGGAGCGGGAAGACGAGACCCTCATCGCCACCATCGACTTCTTCATGCCCGTCGTCGATGATCCATTCGATTTCGGCCGCATCGCCGCGGCCAACGCCATCAGCGATGTCTACGCCATGGGGGGCCGGCCCAACCTGGCCCTGGCGGTCTTGGGCTGGCCCCTCGCCAAGCTCTCCCCCGGGATCGCCCGGCGGGTGGTCGAGGGGGGCCGCGCCGTCTGCGCCCAGGCCGGCTGCGTCCTCGCCGGGGGCCATTCCATCGACGCGCCGGAGCCCATGTTCGGCCTCTCGGTCTGCGGCACCGCGCCCCGCGCCCACATCAAAACCAACCGGGGGGGCAAGGCGGGCGACCTCCTCTTCCTCACCAAGCCCCTTGGGATCGGGCTCTACACCACGGCCGAGAAGAAGCAATGCCTCAAGCCGGAGCATACCGGCCGGGCCGTGGAAGCCATGCTTCGCCTCAATAAGCCCGGCGTCGACCTCGGCCGGGACAGCGGCGTCCATGCCCTCACCGACGTCACTGGTTTCGGCCTCGTGGGCCACCTCAGCGAACTGTGCCTGGGTTCCGGGGTCGCGGCCCGGGTGAAGCGCTCCGCCCTCCCCCTCCTCCCCGACCTCGAGTTTTATATCGGGGCCGGGGCGGTCCCGGGCGGCACCGGGCGCAACCGGGACGCCTACCAGCACCTGGTCGAGCCCCTCGAGGAGCCCTGGTCGAGCATCGTCTTCGATCCCCAGACGAGCGGCGGCCTCCTCGTGGCCTGCGCCCCCGAGGCCGTGCCCGCCCTGGAGGCCGTCTTCCAACTCCACGAGATCGGCGAGTTCGCCTCGCCCATCGGCGAACTCGTCCCCGCGGAAGAGGGCCGACCGCCCATCCGTTTCCTGCCGTGAACGCCGAGGCGCTCGGGGTCGAGGCCTTCCTCGCCCGGATGGAAGGGAGCCCCTGCTTCGACGTGCGCACCCCCGATGAGCACGAGGGGGGGCGCATCCCCGGGAGCGTGAACCTGCCCCTCTTCACCAACGAGCAGCGCGCGGCCGTGGGCAAATGCTACAAGGAGCACGGCCCCAAGACGGCCGTCAAACTCGGCCTCGAATACGTCGGGCCCCGCATGCGCCACCTCGTGGAGGCGGCGGAGAAACGCGCCCCCGGGGGCCGGGTGCTCGTGCATTGCTGGCGCGGGGGGATGCGCTCCGGCGCGGTCTCGTGGCTCCTCTCCTTCTACGGCTTCGAGACCGCGGTCCTCCGCGGCGGCTACAAGGCCTTCCGGCGCTGGGTGCTGGACCGCTTCGAGGAAGAACGCGAGATCCGGATCCTCGGGGGCATGACCGGGAGCGGGAAGACGCCCCTCCTCCACCGCATGGCCGCCCGGGGGGCGAAGATCGTGGATCTCGAGGGCCTGGCCCGCCATCGCGGTTCGGCCTTCGGCGCCCTCGGGCTCGCCGACCAGCCGACCCAGGAGAATTTCGAGAACCTCCTCGCCATGGCCCTCGCCGCCATCCCCCCCCAGATTCCCCTCTGGTTGGAGGACGAGAGCCGCCAAGTGGGCCGCTGCGTGATCCCGAAGGCCCTGTGGGACCGCATGCGCCGCGCGCCGCTGACCTTGCTACGCCGCAGCCGCCAGGAGCGCATCTCCCAGATCCTGTCCGAATACGGCGCCTTCCCGGCGGAGAAACTCTGCGCCGCCATCGGGAACCTGGAGCGGCGCCTCGGCACAGTGCGGATGAAACAAGCCTGCGCCCTCGTGCGCGGCGGCGAAACCGCAAAAGCCGTTGACATCCTCCTGGATTATTACGACCCGGCCTACGCCTGGAGCATCCGGACCCCTCCCCACCCCGGGGGCCAAAATGGCCAGGCCATCACGGATGCGACCGAAGAGCAGATTTTGGGGGCGATACGCCCCCCTGATTGACCCCCGCACCGAAATCCTGGGGGCGGCTCCATGACCCCGTGGGGCCGCCGAGTTGCCGTATGAAATGCTTTTTTTCCTCCCGCCGCGCCATTTACTCCTCGGGCTGTTTTTGGGGATAATGGGGGCTTGAGGGTCCCCGATCCCCTCCTAACACCATCCACCCGACGGTTTTTTTGTGAAGTCAGATCCCACCTTTTTGCCGATCGCCGGGGTTCAAACCTGGCCGACCCGGTGCCGATGATGAAATGATGCCCTCCCCGGGCCAAGCGCCATGCGCACCAAAACCTTCAAGTTCCTCCATCCTCCCGACGCCTCCATGGTCGACCGCCTGCGGGAGCGGGTGGGCCTCGCCCTGCGGGAACCCATCGAGACCCTGCGCATCGACCTCACGGCCTGCCACGGCACGTCCGCCCCGATCCTCGACCGCATCGCCGGCCTCGCGGAGGAGGTGCGCGACCGCTTCAACAAGGAGATCGAGATCCTGCGCCCCGTCGGGCCGGAGGCCGACGTCGCCCACGACGCGGCGCCGGCGCCCCTCCCCGAGCCCGACGCCGAGGGCATCGCGGAACTCCGCCTGGCGGACCACGGCATCCAAATCCTCGATCTCGCCGTCACCGACCGCTTCAAGGACCTCACCCGAAAGATCCACGCGGCCGGGGCGAAGCGCATCTTCATCAATTTTTCGGGGGTCCGATCCGTCAACGCCGGGGGGATCATGACGCTCGTGAAACTCAAGCGCGAACTCTCCGTCACCGGGGGCGAACTCATGCTGCTCATCCCCG
This sequence comes from Spirochaetota bacterium, assembly GCA_017302015.1. Classification (GTDB taxonomy): domain Bacteria; phylum Spirochaetota; class UBA12135; order COTS27; family JAFLEE01; genus JAFLEE01. The sequence goes on from JAFLEE010000040.1 coordinate 30,287, forward strand.
ACGATAGCCGCGTCTACGATATCCTGCGCGCCAATAACCTCACCGAAGAGTTCCGCATCGGGTTCACCCGCTAGGGAGCCCGCGGCGGGGCTTCTTCCCGAATAAAAGGCCGCCCGGTGGGCGGCTTTTTATTTGTGCGGGATCCCCGGGAGGCGCCTCAGCTGCACCCTGAGGTGCTGCCGCAGGTGGTGCACTTCAGGCAGGTGCCGTTGCGCACCATGGTGATGCTCCCGCACTCGGAGCAGATGTCGCCCGTGTAGCCCTTCTGGATGGCCTGCTTCACCGCCACGAGTTTGGGCATGCTCTGGCCGACCGCGGGGGCCGGGCTGGCCGTGACGCCGGAGCGGGCCGCGGCGATGGGCTCGATGGGCGCCACGGTCGGGGCCTCCTCGTCGTCGATGAAGCGCTCGCTGATGACCACTTCATCCTCGTACTCGGGGTCGTCTTCGGGGCGCTTGTCGGCCTTGCGCTTCTCCTCGAGTTCCATCGGGGAGATGTGGGCCAGGTCGTAGCGGCCCAGGTAGGTCACGGCGAGTTCCCGGAAGATGTAGTCGATGATGGAGGTGGCCATCTTGATCTTGTCGTTTCCCTGCACCATGCCGCTGGGCTCGAAGCGGGTGAAGACGAAGGCGTCGATGAACTCCTCCAGGGGCACGCCGTGCTGCAGGCCGAGGCTGATGGAGATGGCGAAGGAGGAGAGGAGGCTTCGGAAACCCGCCCCCTCGCGGTGCATGTCGATGAAGATCTCGCCGAGCGTGCCGTCTTCGTACTCGCCGGTGCGCAGGTAGAGGGATTGGGGGCCGATCTTGGCCTTCTGGATATAGCCCTTGCGCCTCCAGGGCAGGCGCCGGCGCTTGGCGATGTAGCGGTGGATGATCTTCTCGGCGATGCGAACGATATCTTTTTTCTCGAGGTCTTCGATGAGCTCCTGCACCTCGGCCTCGTCGGTGACCGTGTTGAGGGGCTGGCTGAGTTTGCTGCCGTCGCGGTAGAGGGCGATGGCCTTGAGGCCGAGCTTCCAGGATTGGCGGTAGCTGTCTTTCACGTCCTCGATGGAGGCGTGGTTGGGGAGATTGATGGTCTTGGAGATGGCTCCCGAGATGAACGGCTGCGCCGCGGCCATCATGTGGATATGGGCCATGGCTTTGATGAACCGCGTGCCCTTCTTGCCGCACTTGGCGGCGCAATCGAAGACCGCGTAGTGCTCGGGGCGCAGGAACGGGGCCCCCTCGATCGTCATGCTGCCGCACACGTAGTCGTTGGCGGCGTTGATCTCGTCCTCGCGGAAGCCGAGGGCCTTGAGCAGGTTGAACTCGGGCGCCTCCACCAGTTCCGCCGGGAGCGCGAGCTGCTTGACGCAGAACTCCTCGCCGAGGGCGTACTTGGTGAACGCGAAGGAGATGTCGAAGGCGATGGGCAGCCCGGCCTCGATCTTCGCCAGGGCCTCGTCGGTGAAGCCCTTGAGGCGCAGCGTCTGGGGGTTGATGCCGGGGCAGCCCGCGAGGGTGCCCGCGCCCTTGACGTAGCGCTCGATGGCCTCGATCTGGGCGGCGGGGTAGCCGAGGTGGGTGAGCGCGGGGGGGATGGACTGGTTGATGATCTTGAAGTAGCCGCCGCCGGCGAGCTTCTTGAACTTCACCAGGGCGAAGTCGGGCTCGATGCCGGTGGTGTCGCAGTCCATCACCAGGCCGATGGTGCCGGTGGGCGCGATGCAGGAGACCTGGGCGTTGCGGTAGCCGTGCGCCTCGCCGAGGCGCAGGGCGAGGTCGGCGTCTTCCCGGGCGGCCGCGAGGAGGTGCGGGGGGCAGGTGCCCTCTTTGATGGCCACGGGCTTGTTCTCGACGCCCTCGTATTCGGCGGCGGGCGCGTCGTAGGCGGCGCGGCGGTGGTTGCGCACCACGCGCAGCATCGCCTCGCGGTTGGCGCTGTATTCCTTGAAGGGGCCGACTTCCTTCGCCATCTCGGCGGAGGTGGCGTAGGAACGCATGTGCATGATGGCGGTGAGGGCGCCGCAGAGGGCGAAAGCCTGCTCGCTGTCGTAGGGGATGCCCTGCATCATCAGCAGCGAGCCCAGGTTGGCGTAGCCGAGGCCTAGGGTGCGGTAGTCGAAGGACTTCTGGGCGATGGTGCGGCTGGGGAACTGGGCCATCAGCACCGAGATCTCGAGGACCACCGTCCACAGGCGCACGGCGTGGCGGTAATTCTCGAGGTGGAAGGAGGCGGTCTTCGGGTCGTAGAAGCGCACGAGGTTCAGGGACGCCAGGTTGCACGCCGTGTCGTCGAGGAACATGTACTCGCTGCAGGGGTTGGACCCCCGGATGGGGCCCCCGGCCGGGCAGGTGTGCCAATCGTTGACGTTGTCGTGGTATTGGAGGCCGGGGTCGGCGCAGGACCAGGCCGCGTAGGAGATGTCGTCCCAGAGGCCGCTGGCGTCGACGGTGCGCAGGGGCCGGGGATCCCGCTTCTCGCGGGCGGCCTTCTTCAGTTCATCGCGGGCGAAGAGCGGCCAGGGCTTGCCGGTCTCGAGGCAATCGAAGAAGGCGTTGCTGATGCGCACGGAATTATTGGAGTTCTGGCCGGCGACGGTGGCGTAGCCTTCCCCGCCCCAATTCGTGTCGTAGATCTTGAAATCGAAGCTCTTATAGCCCTGCTGGGCCAGGGAGATCGCCCGCTCGATGTAATTGCCGGAGACCTGGGTGCGCCGGGCGGCCTGGATGGCCTGGGCGAGGCGCTTATTGGTCTTGCGGTTGAAGGGATCGTTCTCGGGGTGCTCGGCATGGCAGGCGGCGATGATGGCGTTGAGGGCCTTGTTCGCCAGGCGGCTGCCGGCCACCAGAGCGGCGACCTTCTGCTCTTCCTTCACCTTCCAGTTGATGAAAGGCTCGATGTCGGGGTGGTCCATGTCGAGGATGACCATCTTGGCGGCCCGGCGGGTGGTGCCGCCGCTCTTGATCGCCCCGGCGGCCGCGTCGCCGATCTTGAGGAAGGACATGAGCCCGCTGGAACGCCCCCCGCCCGACAGCCGCTCTCCCTCGCCGCGCAGCGAGGAGAAATTGGTGCCGGTGCCCGAGCCGTACTTAAAGAGGCGCGCCTCGCGGACCCAGAGGTCCATGATGCCGCCCTCGTTGACCAGGTCGTCGGCGACGCTCTGGATGAAGCAGGCGTGGGGCTGGGGATGGGTGTAGGCGTCGCTGGCCGTCACCATCTCGCCGGTCTTGGGGTCGACGAAATAATGGCCCTGGGAGGGACCGGTGATGCCGTAGGCCCAATTGAGCCCGGTGTTGAACCACTGGGGGCTATTGGGCGCCGCGACCTGGGCCGCGAGCATATACATGAGCTCTTCGTAGAAGGTCTTGGCGTCGTTCTCGGTGGTGAAATAGCCGCCCTTCCAGCCCCAATAGGTCCAACAGCCGGCGAGGCGGTGGAAGACTTGGCGGGAGTCGGTTTCGCCGACGAGGCGCTTCTCGGGCGGGAGGGCCTCGAGTTTGTCGGTGTCGGCCGTGGAGGCCTGGAGCCACTGGGGCACACCGACTTCCTCGATTTTCTTCAGTGCCGCGGGCAAGCCCGCCTTGCGGAAATACTTCTGGGCCAGGATGTCAGTGGCGGTCTGGGACCAATCGGCGGGCACCCAGACGTCTTCCATGCGGAAGACGATGGAACCGTCGGGGTTCTTGATCTCGGAGACGCGCTTCTCGAAGGCCATGCCCTCAAGGACGCTCTTTCCCGCATTGGAAAAACGATGCTCAAAAAACATTGTGGACCCCTCCCCATTCGAAAGAAACGAACCGCAGGGCCGGTCGCCCGCCCCCGCCGCCGGTCTCCTTTCAAAGCCCGGGTTGCGCCGACTCGAACCCGCCCGGGCCCGCGCAACATCGAACCCATCCTAACACGAAATTTTCGAAGGCTCAAAAAGGGGGGAGCCGATCCGCGTAACTTGACATTGCACGGGGGTAAAGAAGGGTTGCGATTCGGGACCAAAACCATTTTTTCCGCAAAAAACGTGGGGATTCTCCATCCCGATTCCGGCCCCGAAATGGGGCCACGGCGCCGCGCTGCAGAAAGACCGAATTCCTCGAGGAATTCAATTGGAATTCAATCGAGGAGGCAAATTTGGCCCTTTTTCCAGCCTAATTTCACCGAATCCCCATCCTTCACCGTCCCCTCCAGGATCGCCTGGGCGAGAAAATTTCCGAGCTCGCGTTGGACGAGGCGCACCAGGGGACGCGCCCCGTAGGCCGGATCGTAGGAGGCGCGGCAGAGTTCCGAGCGCAGCGGGGCATCCACCGAAAGTTGGATGCGCCTCGGGGCGAGGGTGGCGGCCATGCGGGCGACGAGGAGGTCGAAGATCTCCTCCATCTGCTCGGGGGCCAGTGGTTGGAACTGGATGATCTCGTCGATGCGGTTTAGGAACTCGGGACGGAAGGCGGCCTTGAGGTCTTCCTGGGGGATATTGCCGGTCATGATGAGCACGGCGTTGCGGAAATCCACCGTGACGCCCTTGCTGTCGGTGAGGCGCCCCTCGTCGAACACTTGCAGCAGCAGGTTCCAGACTTCTGGGTGCGCCTTCTCGATCTCGTCGAAGAGCACCACCGAGTACGGCCGGCGCCGGATGGCCTCGGTGAGCACGCCGCCCTCTTCGTAGCCGACGTAGCCGGGGGGCGCCCCGATGAGGCGGCTGACGGAGTGCTTCTCCATGAACTCGCTCATGTCGATGCGCGTGAGGAGTTTCTCGTCGTCGAAGAGTTGGCGCGCCACCGTCTTGGCCAATTCGGTCTTCCCCACGCCCGTGGGCCCGAGGAAGAGGAAGACGCCCACGGGGCGCCCCTCGGCGCCGACGCCGGCGCGGTTCCTGCGGATGGCGTCGCTGACGAGGCGCACCGCCGCGTCCTGCCCCACCACGTGGCGGCGCATCTCCCCCTCCATGCCCAGGATCTTGTGCTTCTCGGATTCCTTGAGGCGCTGCACGGGGATGCCCGTCCAGCGGGAGACCACCTGGCCGATGTCCTCCTCCGTGACTTCCTTCTTGAGGAGGGAATCCTCCCCCCCGCGGGCCGCCGCCATCTGCTGGTCGAGGCGCTTTTGGAGTTCGGGGATCTTCCCGTAGCGGATCTCCGCCACCGCGCTTAAGTCCCCCTTCTGGGTGAGGCGCTCCTCCTCCCGATGCAGGCCCTCCAATTCTTCCTTGAGGCGGTGGATTTCCCCGTGGCGGCGGCGCTCGTTTTCCCACTGGAGCCGAAGGCCGGTGAGGGAGGTCTGGACCTCGGCCTTCTGTCGCTGGAGTTCATCGATTTTCTGCGTGATTTCGGCGGATTTCGCGCCTTTTTCGAACTCGGTCTCGCGCTGGAGGCCGCGGAGTTCGATCTCGATCTGCTGGAGTTTGCGCTCCTTTTCATCCAGGCTCTCGGGCATGCTCTCGATCTCGGTCTTGAGCCGGGCCGCGGCTTCGTCCACCAGGTCGATGGCCTTGTCGGGCAGGAAGCGGCCGGTGATGTAGCGGTTTGAGAGCACGGCCGCGGCCTTGAGGGCCTCGTCGAGGATGGTGATGCCGTGGTGGATCTCGTACTTTTCCCGGATGCCCCGCAGGATGGAGATCGTGTCCTCCACCGAGGGCTCGGGCACGGGGATGGGTTGGAGGCGGCGCTCGAGGGCGGCGTCTTTCTCGATGTACTTGCGGTATTCGTCGGTGGTCGTGGCGCCGATGACGCGGAGTTCGCCCCGGGCCAACGCGGGTTTCAGGAGGTTGGAGGCGTCCATGGCCCCGTCGGCCTTGCCGGCCCCCACGAGGGTATGGATCTCGTCGATGAAGAGCACGAGGCGCCCGGCGCTCTTCTCGGCCTGTTGGATGACGGCCTTGAGTCGCTCCTCGAACTCCCCCCGGAACTTCGCCCCGGCGATGAGGAGCCCCATGTCGAGGGAGAGCAGTTCGCATTTCTTGAGGCTCTCGGGAACGTCGCCCCGGGAGATGCGCCGGGCGAGGCCCTCCGCGATCGCGGTCTTTCCGACGCCGGGTTCCCCGATGAGCACGGGGTTGTTCTTCGTGCGGCGGGAGAGCACCTGCACCACGCGGCGGATCTCGTCGTCGCGCCCGATGACCGGATCGATGCCGTCGCGGCGGGCCAGCGCCGTGAGGTTCCTCGTGTACTTCTCCAGCGCGCCGCCGACCCCTTCTCCCCCGCCCTCCCCCTTCTCGCCGCCGGACTTTGCGCGGCCGAGGGCCGCCGTGAGGTCTTCCTTGCGCAGGCGATTGCGGTGGAAATAGTCGCGGGCCTTATTGTCGACCTCGAAGAGGCCCAGGAGCACGTGCTCGACGGAGAGGTATTCCTCGCCGGCGCGCTTGGCCTCGTCTTCCGCGGTCAGGAGCACCTTATAGAACGCCCTGGAGAGGCCGGCCTTCACTTGGGTCCCCTGGGTGCGGGGGAGTTTCTCGAGTTCGGCGCGCAGGAAGGCCTGGAAGGCCGCCACAGAGATGGGCGTTCCCGTCAGTAATTGGCCCACCAGGGGCACCTCCTCGAGGGCGGCGGCCAGGAAATGCAGTTCGGTGAGTTCGGGGTGGTCGGCGAGGGTCGCCTTCTTCTCCGCCGCCGCGAGCGTGGCGAGGAGGCTTTCCGAAAACTTTTCTTGGTTCATGGGGATTTCCCTTTCTTGATCGTTTGGAAGCGCTCAGGCGCCCGTGGGCCGCCCGACAAGGCACAAGCCGGCAAAACCCGTGCCAAGTGTCGCGGCGGCCTCTCCAAGGCCCGGGAAGCCCCTATCAACCGCTCCTCATCGAGGAAATGCCCTGGAGAGCGTGCACCCTCTGGCTTTTCACGCAGTGGAAGGGTGTTTCCGATGGGCGCAAAAGGAAGTTCCCATCCTAGAAACCATCGGAGAACGGGCTCCACCCTACCCGCTCGAGAACGTGTGTGCGGGTGAACCCTCCCGGGCCGTTTCCCGGGACCAAGGGGGCCTGCGGGCACCGATTTTTAACCCCGCCGCCGGTCGTCTGGGTCGAAATGACGCGAAGGGGCGCCGCCTACTAGCGGGTGATCACCAGTTTGAAGTATTTTTCGGTGTGGGGCTCGGAGGACTGGAGGAGGATGAAATAGAGCCCCGCCGGGAGTTCGCGACCCTGGGCGTCGCGGCTTTGGAAATGGAGGGATTGCAGGCCCTCCTGGCGGATCACCACGACCTGCCGACGCAGGATGCGCCCGCCCAGATCGTGCACCAGCACGCTCACCGTCTGGCCGATTTGCCCGCGGAAATAGAGGTCGAGGTCTTGGCCCTTGCGGATCGGGTTCTGGGTGAGGGTCGGGCCGCCGGAGAATTGGTCGATGAGGGCCTCGATATTGGAGGCCGGGACGTCGTAGAGGTCGAGGGAAATCCAGCCGTCAGAGGGGGCCTGGACGTCGCGCTTGGCCCGCTCGCCCTCGTTCATGCCGCCGAGGTAGGCCGAAGCCACGTAGCGGCCCATGCCCGAGCCCGCCCGGTAGAGCGCCCGGAACTCGTTGCTTCCCGCGGGATCCATCGTCAGATCCTTCTGGAAATTGCTATTGCTATGGGCGTAGCGCAGGAAGACGAACGTGGGCAGGGTGCCCGCGGCGTTGGAGTAGGCGTCATTCGCCCACAGGCGGTTGGTGAGGTCGGTGGCCACCGTCCCTCCGATGGGTTCGACGGCGAAGAAGGAGGTATCGGGGACGGCGACCCCGCCGCTGACGGAGAGGGGCAGATTGGTGAGGTTCGTCGCCGAGGCCACCGTGAGCACCTGGGTCCCGCTCTTCACGGCGGTCAACATCACGTTGCTGGCGATCCCGGCGGTGAAGTTGATCGATGCCCACGCGCCCTGGGCCGCCCCGCCCACGGCCGGGAGGTCGCCCTTGGGCGACAAGCCGAGCCCCGCGAACACGAGGGGGACGGCCCCGTTGGTCATCAGGCGATTGGTGAACTGGTCGAAGAGGGTGAGGTGGAAGGGCGCGGCCACGCCCGCCACCAGATTGCTGGCGGGGGCCTCGAGAGCGGCGAATTGCAGGTGGTAACTGGTCGCATTGGTGACCTGGAGGTTGGTCGCATGGACGTTGGAGAACCACCCGGCGGCGTTCGTCAGGCTGAGGCGCAGGTCGTAGGTGCCGTTGGTGAGGGCGGTGGTGTCCCACGGCCAGGTCCAATTGCTGCCGGCCAGGCTCCCCAGTATCGACGCGCGCGCGACGGGCGTCCCGAGGGAGAGGACTTCGATGACGAGCTGGGTCGCCGGCGAGAAACTATCGGCGTAGCCGGCGATGACGGCCACATTCGAGACGTTGGAGTTCGGCACCGACGGGGCGAACCCGGCGGGCGGGCGCGTCAGTTCGAAGAGGTTGGTCTGGGAATTGGAGACCCCTCCGGTCCCGTTGGTGGCCAGGATCCAGAACGCGTTGGTGGTGCGGTTGAGGCCGATCCAATTGCCGCTATTGGTGCTCCAGGCGGCCGTGCCGAGGGGGGGCCGCCAGGGGCCGGCGGCATTCGTGGCGAACAGCACGGAAAGGAGCGGGGCGGGAGCGCTCGTGGCCGTCCCGGAAACGGGCTCCGAGGCGTTGGTGATCCAGGCCATGGGGGCCGGCGCGGTAAAGAGGATGGTGGCCGGGCTATTGCTGACGTAGAGCGTGGGAGTGGTGATTTGGACCAGGCCCGCCGCGTTGGAGAGGCGCATTTGGAAGGGCATCGGGCCATTGGGCAGGAGGGTGGTATCGAGGGTCAGGATCCAAGCCGCATTGGTGTTGCTGGCGGCGCTCGTCCAAGTGGCGCCCCCATTGGTCGACCATTCCCAACCGAGGAGGGCGCTCTCGGGCTCCCGGTTCGTGCCCTGGAAGACGAAATTACCCCACGCGGTGCCGGCGGGGCCCGGATTGGTGACGAAGGCGGTGGCGCCCGTATTGTCGATGACGTTGGTGAAGAGCAGGTTATTCGTCACGAAATTGGTGGAGACCGCCCGGAAGGTGAATACGTTCGTCCCGTCGGGCAGAAGACTCGTGTCGATGGGGATCGCCCAGTTCGTGCCCAGGCCGCTCCAGGCGAAGGCGGCATTCGTCCAGATTTCCACGCGCTGGTTGTCGTAGCCGGCGAACGCGTTCGTCGCGACGCCCCGGAAGGTATAAGTGCCCGTCAGGAGAGCGAAGGGCGCGGTGTTGGTCACCGACAAGACGGGCGCGAGGCGGTTGAGCCAGACCTTGACCGTCGCCGTGTTGGTCATGAGCCCGGCGCCGTTGGTGGTCTCCGTCCACAGCCAATAGGGGCCCTCCGGGAGCGCGGAAACGTTCCAGCCATTGCTGAATCCGGAGCCGCCGACCGGCACCATCGCCAGGGATCCCGCGCCCGAGAGGTTGCTCAGGCGAACGAAGGTGGTCAAGATCCCGGAGTGGGGATCGGCGTTCGTCCCGGTCAGCACGTGCCATCCCGTCGCCGAATTGAGGAATTGCCCCATGGCGAGGTTGGTCAGCGCCACCGCCGCCGGGCTATTGTCTACCACCACCGAGAGGTTCGTCAGCCCGTAGGGGAAGCCCGCCGCGTTCGTCGCCCGCACCGCGAACACCTGCGCCCCGTCGACGAAAGCCGTCGTGTCCAGGTTCGTCGCCCCGTTGCTCGTGGCCATCGCCATCGCCGCCCAACCGCCCGCCGTCGCGGCATTGCTCACGAACATCGCCGAATTGGGGGCGGTCACGAAGCCGGTGAGCATCGTCACCCCGCTGACATACTGGCCGTTGGTCGGTTTCAGCGTCGCCAAGGCGCCCGTGAAATTATTGAACAGGAGGTTCGTGGCGAAGATCAGGTTCGACCAACCCGCCTGGTTGGACACCGAGAGGCGAAGGTCGTACCAACCCAAGGCATAGGGAGTCGTGTCCAGGTTCGTCGCCCACGCCCCGTTCTGCGCCGGCAATTGGTAATTGCTGCGCACCGCGCCGTTGGTCAGGACCGAGAGTTGGAGGAAGGTGATCGGATCCATCGCGATCTCGGTCACCACGCCGCCCAAGTTGGTCGTCCCGGTGAAACTTGCGTTGTCCCAGACGGCGTTCCAGGCGAGGGCCGGCGGGGTGAGGTCGATGCGGTTCGTCAGCCAATTCGTCGCCGCCCCGCCGCTTTGGTTGGAAGCGATGATCCAGAAGACATTGGTGCGGTCCGCGAGCCCCGTGAGGTTCACATTGGTGCTCCAGTTCGTCGTCCCGGACACCGCGGCGAAAGCGTTATTATTGGTCCCGAACACCACCGAAGCCAGCGCGACCCCCGAATTGGAGGCCCAACCCGAGAACACCACGCTGGCGTTGGTCAACCATTGCAGGTTGGTGGCATTGGTGATCGCCACGCTCGCCGCCCCCGCATTGGAAAGGAAGACATTCGTATGCAGCAGGAAGGCCCCCAAGCCGGCCGCATTGGACGCCGTGAGGCGTAAATCGTACATCCCGTCCGCGTAGCCCGCCGTATTGATGTTGGTGGCCCAATTGCTCGCCAGAGCGGAGAGATCCCATCCAACGACCTCGATCCCGTTGGTCACCAGACCCAAGCGCCGGAAAGTCACCGGGGCGAAGGGATCCCCCGCCGTGCCGGCGAGGTTCGTCAGGCCGTTCAGCACCCCGTTGGAGTAGGCGGCCGCGAAACTCAGCGCCGGGGGGGTGAGGTCGATGAGGTTGGTCACGACGTTGCTCGCGCCCTTCCCCGCCGCGTTGGAGACCAGGATCCAGAAGGCATTGGTCGTATTGGCCAGGTTGCTCACGTTCAGGTTGGTCGACCAGACCCCCGCGATCGCCGGCGCCGCCCAGGGACCCGAGGCGTTCGTGGCGAACCAGACCCCCGTCAGCGGCGCGGGGGCGCTGGAGGCCCCTCCGGTATAGGACTCGATGCCGTTCGTCACCCAGGCGAAATTCGTCGGCGCCGTGATGGTGGCCGTCGGCGCGTTATTGGTTACATACACCGTGAAGGAGGCCGAGCCCTCCAAACCGGTGGCATTGGTGCTGCGCACCTCGAGGGTGAGCGCCCCGTCGGCGTGGGAGGTCGTATCCAGGGCGAGGAACCAAGCGCTATTGGTATTGGACAGCGCCGTCGTCCAGGTCGCGCCGCCGTTGGTCGACCATTTCCAACCCTTGAGGAAGGACACGTTCTCCGCGTTCGTCCCGGCGAAGACCGCGCTGCCCCACACCGTGGCGCTATTGGTCGGGTTGGTCAGGAAGGTCAGCGCCGCGGTGTTGTCGATGAGGTTCGTCGCCGCGTAGGTATTGGTGCGGAAGTTCGACGAGATCGCCCGGAACGTGAACACGTTCGTCCCGTCCGGGAGAAGCGTCGTGTCGTAGGGGAGCACCCAATTCGTGTTGGTGGCCCCCGTCACCACGTTCCCGCCGTTGGTCGCCAGGTGCACGAAGGGCGGATCGAAGATCTTGGCCCCGTTGGTGGCCAGACCGCGGAAGGACCAGGTGCCCGAGATCCAGGCGAACGCCGCCGTATTCGTCTCCGCCACCACCGGGGCGTTCTCGTTGAGCCAGACCGAGACCGGGAGCGTGTTCGTCGCCAGGCCCGCCCCGTTCGTCGTCCCGATCCAGGCCCAGTAGGCCCCGTCGGGCAGCGCCGCCACGTTCCACGCGTTGCTCCACAGCCCCGCGCCATACGCCGCGGCCAGGTTCGTCCCAACCATCCCCGCGGCGTTGCTCAAATAGACCACCGTCTGGGAGATCCCCGAATGCGCGTCGCCGTTGGTGCCGTAGAACGTCGCCTTCCCGCCGGAGACCGCCAGGTACGCGCCCGCCGCCGGGTTCGTCAGCGCCACCGCCGCCGGGCTATTGTCCACCACCACCGATATGTTCGTCTGTCCGTAGGGCAGGCCCGCCCCGTTCGTCGCGCGGAAGGCGAACACCTGCGCCCCGTCGGCGAGCGCCGTCGTGTCGAAATTGCTGAGTCCGTTCGTGCCCGAGGTGGTCATGGGGACCCACGCCCCCGCCGTCGCGCCGTTACTCATGAAGAAGGCCGAGTTCGGCGCCGTCACGAAGCCGGTGAGGATCGTCACCCCGCTGACGTAGGCGTTGTTCGTGGGCTGGAGCATCGCCAAGGCGCCCGAGAAGTTGTTGAACAGGATATTGGTGGCCAGCAGCCCGTTCGTCCATCCGGCCTGGTTCGACACCGTAAAACGGAGATCGTAGAAGCCCAGGGGGTAGACGCTCGTATCGAAATTGGTGGCGAAGGCGCCCGCAGCCGCCGCGAGGCTGTAATTGCTGCGAACGGCCCCGTTGGTCAACACCGACACCTGCAGGAACGTGATGGGGTCGATGGCCGCCTCGGTCACCGAGCCCGTGAGGTTCGTCGACGCCGTGAACGTCGCGTTGTTCCAGGCCGCCGCCAGAGAGAGCCCCGGAGGGGTGAGGTCGATGCGGTTGGTCAGCACGTTCGTCGCCGTCTTTCCGGCGGCGTTGCTCGCCACCACGTAGAACACGTTCGTAAGCCCGTCCACCGGCCCCATGGCCAGGGTCGTGCTCCAATTGGTCGTCCCCGTCGCCGGGGCGAGGGCGGCGAGGTTGCTCCCGAAGAGCACCGTGGACAGTTGGAAACCCGCATTCGAGGCCCAACCTGCGAAATACTGGTTCGCATTAGTGACCCACTGCAGGTTCGTCAGGTTCGTGATGGCTGCCACCGGCACGCCGGCATTCGAGAGGAAGAGGTTCGTTTGGAGGAGATTCGCCCCCAGGCCCGCCGCGTTCGTCGCCGTCAATCGGAGGTTGTAAGTCCCGTCGGCGAGCAGCGCCGTATCGATGTTCGTCGCCCAGTTCGTCGAAAGCGCCGTGAGGTCGAACGAGGCGATTTCCACCCCGTTGGTCTCGAAGGCGAGGCGGCGCAGCGTCACCGGGGCGAAGGGATCCCCCGCCGTGCCGGCGAGGTTCGTCAGGCCGTTCAGCACCCCGTTGGAGTAGGCGGCCGCGAAACTCAGCGCCGGGGGGGTGAGATCGATGAGGTTGGTCACGACGTTGCTCGCGCCCTTCCCCGCCGCGTTGGAGACCAGGATCCAGAAGGCATTGGTCGTATTGGCCAGATTGCTCACGTTCAGGTTGGTCGACCAGACCCCCGCGATCGCCGGCGCGGCCCAGGGACCCGAGGCGTTCGTGGCGAACCAGACCCCCGTCAGCGGCGCGGGGGCGCTGGAGGCCCCTCCGGTATAGGACTCGATGCCGTTCGTCACCCAGGCGAAATTCGTCGGCGCCGTGATGGTGGCCGTCGGCGCGTTATTGGTTACATACACCGTGAAGGAGGCCGAGCCCTCCAAACCGGTGGCATTGGTGCTGCGCACCTCGAGGGTGAGCGCCCCGTCGGCGTGGGAGGTCGTATCCAGGGCGAGGAACCAAGCGCTATTGGTATTGGACAGCGCCGTCGTCCAGGTCGCGCCGCCGTTGGTCGACCATTTCCAACCCTTGAGGAAGGACACGTTCTCCGCGTTCGTCCCGGCGAAGACCGCGCTGCCCCACACCGTGGCGCTATTGGTCGGGTTGGTCAGGAAGGTCAGCGCCGCGGTGTTGTCGATGAGGTTCGTCGCCGCGTAGGTATTGGTGCGGAAGTTCGACGAGATCGCCCGGAACGTGAACACGTTCGTCCCGTCCGGGAGAAGCGTCGTGTCGTAGGGGAGCACCCAATTCGTGTTGGTGGCCCCCGTCACCACGTTCCCGCCGTTGGTCGCCAGGTGCACGAAGGGCGGATCGAAGATCTTGGCCCCGTTGGTGGCCAGACCGCGGAAGGACCAGGTGCCCGAGATCCAGGCGAACGCCGCCGTATTCGTCTCCGCCACCACCGGGGCGTTCTCGTTGAGCCAGACCGAGACCGGGAGCGTGTTCGTCGCCAGGCCCGCCCCGTTCGTCGTCCCGATCCAGGCCCAGTAGGCCCCGTCGGGCAGCGCCGCCACGTTCCACGCGTTGCTCCACAGCCCCGCGCCATACGCCGCGGCCAGGTTCGTCCCAACCATCCCCGCGGCGTTGCTCAAATAGACCACCGTCTGGGAGATCCCCGAATGCGCGTCGCCGTTGGTGCCGTAGAACGTCGCCT
>JAFLEE010000041.1 GCA_017302015.1 Spirochaetota bacterium
CGCGCCGAGCTCGTCATCGTTGACATAAAAAAGCCAGCGTGCTAGCATCTGGGAAGTGACGCGCAGAGAGGTCTGCGGGTGGCTTTTTTAAATCGGAACGCCCGGCTTTTTTGATCGGTGTGGGCAGCTCTGAAAAAATTGCCACGTCAATCGGCGACGATCTGGTTAAATATGGCCGCCTGCTCACACGAATCGATCGAGATAAGATAGCCGATTTGATCAAATTGAAGCTCCACATTGAAAAGCAGATGAAGGAGTATATTGCTAGAACCGAGCGGATTCTCTTCGAGGGGAAAGCGCATTTTACCGAACGGCTCATGCAAAATAATGAAACCATTGTTCCCCGAACAGAATGGTTGTCACAATGGTTTTCACTGAAGAATGAGGTGAGTAGTCCCCGGACGTATTTAAGTCTTTGGCGTTCCGGACAGGCGCCCCTTTCTTACATGAAGTCAAAGTATAAGGTTTTAGCGGGTGTGAAAACCCCCAAGGGGCCCCGAAACCGGGAACTCTATACAGCCCTGAAAGCCCCTTTTCCAAACCCAAAATTGCAATACATTTGGGAGGAATTGCTCGATGGGGGTTCCACTTGGCCCTACCTTTGGTTACCACCGACCCGGCCGTATTATCCGTCCCATGGGATCTACAATGAAAAGACGGTAGATAACACGAAGGTGAGAAAGGGCCTGGTTTTCTCATCATGGAATTTTGTGCCTACGTTGATTGCGGCTGAACTTTCAAATGAAATCTCGAAAGGTCATTCGAAGGGGCCTAAACACGCCTTAAAAGAAGGCACGGGCCTTTGGGCTAGGTTTTGGCATCCGAGCCCTTATCTGTGCAATGTCATCAAACACGATTTCTTTTCGAGTCGACAAGGGTTGAGTTTTGATGAATTAATGCGTTCAGCCATCGAGGTTATAAAGAAGGACCTTGATAAACGACAGTGGGCGGATACTGGCAGAGCCCTGTCCGGCTGGCAAGCACTGATTCATCTCGATTTCGAAGGAAAAAGCAGTAAGATAGATAAGGATCTGCTCAGTGTCATCACCGGCACAAAATCACGTTTCCCCCTGCGAGAGTCTAAAAACACCCCCATCGTCGTTTCACAAAAGCTCAGCGAGTACAAAAGCACTTCTAAAAATGCATATTCGAAGGACTTGTTGAGTTTTCTGGCCAAAACCGCGCTCCTTTCGCCATCGGTATGTTTGTTGCGCGCCCTGATTTCTTCGAGGACAGTGGGGGCTGCACCATCCAGAGATGAAATCAAAATGCTGATGGATTTTTGTGGTCGCCACTGGAAAGCGTTTTTCAATCGGGAAGGCATCGCTGCCGTAATCAACTCGGTCAAGGGCAAGAAGAAATTTCCCGATCGCCTCGAGGCCTACCTTCAAGATGGCAATATCCAGGCGATGTTGGATGAATATACCCACCATGCGGCAGAACCCCGTAAATCGGGGGAAAAAAGCCCAGCGTTAAACCGATTCCTGGTGAAATTATCCCTGGCACTTGGGTCCCGTAAGTCTTCCCTGACCGTCAAGAAAGGCCACCGTCAGCGTGCTCGGGTAGCCACCGATCGGATCAAGGCTTTCGGGCAGGATGAAGACCAAAATGATTCCCGGGAGAGTCTGCGGGAGGCCTTCAACAGCCCCTTTTGGCCCTTTGTACTGGTGACCACGTCCGTTGGGCAAGAGGGCCTCGATTTCCATCTTTACTGCAAAGAAATTTTCCATTGGAATCTTCCATCAAACCCCATCCAATTCGAACAACGGGAAGGGCGCATTAACCGCTACAGTGCCCTTTGGGTCCGAGAAGCGGTTTCAAAGGCCTTGCCCGAAAAGGACCATTGGGGCCAGGACCATTGGCGCGGTTTGTTTGATGAAGCAAAGAGATTGGGTGACCGGTTTGTTCGCCACGGGGTGGGCATCTCGCCACGGTGGAGCTATTCAAAGACAGAAAAAGGACCCAAAGTGAGAGACGTTGGGTATGTCCGTCACGTATTGGCCATACCGGGTTCCGAAGAGTCCCTGCGATACCAGCAAATGCTTTCGAGCCTCGAGCAGTATCGACTGACGCTCGGCCAGAGCAATCAAGAACAATTTCTGAAACGACTTAAAGAACTGAACCTAAAGAAAATGGGCTATGATGCCAAAGGATTGATGATCTGCCTGTTTCCTGGTGAGATGGGGGTGCATCGGACTCGGCTATATAAGGAATTGAAAAAGCCCGAAGATTATGAAAGCCTCTGCGTAGATGCCAACAAACATCTATTGTCGATGGAAGCGGACGCCAAAAAGAAGATACAACCATTGGTCACCCGGGCAATTCAGCAGATTCGGGCCGGTGGCAAGAAAGAGAAGGAGGCTTGCACCAAGGCGCTACTTTATTTCATTGATCCCTTCGATGAGATTAAGGATTTCACTCCTGGCAGGGGGTGGGATGATGATATTGAGGTATTTCAAAAGGCGTTGATGGTAAAGGGGTAGAATGACCGCAGGATTTATAAAGACAGGTAAATAAACCGAATGCATCAAGTTGATTCATCCTATTATTTTTTTTTCGTTAAGTTGATTATGACTCAATTCCTGTAGCCACGAATTCCGGTGATGTTTCTTCGTTTAATGCTGATTTAAGCCGCAACGCGAAGCGTTGTCGCGCTTGAAATCTTTGTTAGAACTCTTCTAAAAGATATCACGTTCGAGAGTACTAAAGGTATTGGTGCCAGGCAAAACGAATGCCGATAGTATGTCGCGCATAAACGCATCAGCATTATTGCCGCATTTAGTTAGTGCCATGAGTTTCTTTGTTTCCACGTAGATTTCCCCGGACGCGGACTTAATATCATCCGGAGCGTTGCCGCGGGATATGGATCTGGAGAGTGCGTTTTGCTTGATCGCTTGCACCAAGGCCCACTTTGTGGGGTCAATGGATTCTACAAACGCTCGTAATACTTCGTCACTGAATAGATAAGATTCAAGATTGCGATCTGTCAGAACCCTGATTCCCTTCGCATTGAAAGCAGCGACATCTGCAGGCGAGTAGTCATCCCGATCAACAATGCGCAAAATGGCGCTACTCTTCAGGAGAGCCTTCAGCGCAAGATAGACTGGATGGTCGTCCTTGACTATGTCATTGCAGGCTCCGCCAGACAGAAACACCGCATCTGGATACTTAACTTGAAAGATTCGCGAGTAGATCTCTGCGTCGAAGTCTTTTCTGCGAACTCCTGTATAGTCACCTTCACAGATAAATACCTTTCCCGGCGAAACCATCCTCGAGAAGTCACCGAAAGAGACGGACAGAAATTTCTCCCATAGAACCTTATCCATTCTTGAAGGCGTGAGTACGGTCGGCGTATCGAAGTCTCGATCTGCAAAGTCTAGTATTGCCACCGTGCCCGGGTTAGCACCTTCTATTTCTCGTGCTTCCTGCATTATTCCAAAAGAATGGGTATTGACCCATAACTGCGATTTTTCCGGCAATACGCTGTAGATCTCACGAATCAATGACGCTTGCAGACTCGTATGCATATGCGTCTCTGGTTCATCAATAAAGAAAACAGTGTCTTCGTAGTCATCAAGTTTGATAACTAGGTCCAGGATCAGATCAAACGCTGCTTTCTCACCCCCAGAAAGATTCTTGTACAAAAACGACTTCACAGCCCCTTTCTCAAACTTGAAAGTGCCATCTGAAAGTGGATCACCAATATTGTTAAGTCTCAGATCAGAAAAGACATTCTGCATCGACTGTCGAATCTTTCCGATTAGTTCGATCCGAAGGTCCAGCACAGATACTGCGTCGTAGGCAGTATCGTAGAGTTTTTCCATTGTATTGTGTATGAGTCTCTGATAGTTACCAGAAACCGCTTGATCATTATCGATGAGCTTGTCGAATTTCAAATTTTCAGAGGGTGCCCCAACTTTAGTGAAGGAACTAACACTGAAGTCAGGATCGTTTCTATAGGCTGAGCGAAAATACATCGACTTCTTTGAAATAGGGCTTGATCCATAAAAGTCAACTTGCACTGCGTTTTGATTATCAAAAGCAACGCCTTGTTCCTTTTGGTAATATGTCATGTCTTGATCTAGGCCAAAACCTGTTGTCTTTTTGTACCAGCGATAGAAACAATCGAATAGCGAGGATTTTCCGGAACCGTTTGGTCCAACAACGAGAACAAGTTTTGTGGATTCGGGAATACTTCTAATCTCGAGGTCAGTGAATCTCTTTATGTTCTTCGCCATCAAGTGTTTGACTTTCATTTCATCTCCTCACTGCGTGAAGCGTCCTTCTAAATTGAATTAGGCAGCATGCTCAACTAAATTGAGCAAGGTTATGCGCACTCAAATATCTATAGGGAAGCGTGCGGCAAAAAATATATTATCTTTTTCGCCCGAATCATGTTCGCCTCCCTTCCTCAATTCCTCTTTCAATACGGTCAATTGCTGAAAATTAAAATGAAGGAACATTCTGACCTAAAATCAAAGCCAATTCTGGCAATTCCAACTCAAGATTCATGATCGGCACGTTTTGAACCCAAAAAAGGTCTTTTTATTAATAACCTAAAAGAATTCGATCAGAAACCCCAAAGCCCCTCTCACTACCCCTCCTCCTCATCCCAAATCCTCGAAACCTCCCGCACCGAAGCCATCTCACCTGAAACCCTCCTCCCCAACTCCTCCGTAGCCTCCATCCCCGAATACCCCTCACTCCGAATTTGAAGCAAATTAGTAAGGATCGCCGTATTAAGAAAATCCTTGGCTAAAGCCTCGGGTATGGAAGCCCCGCTCGCATCGAGATTGACGATGCGAAGAAGGAGAGACTTGAGTTCTCGATGAGCCTGGGGGTCGGGATGGTTCATGGGTGCTTGGTTTAACAGTGGTGGTGATTTTTTTAATTGATTCCTTAATCGCCCAAATGAAAGCAGATGATGTCCATGATACGGGATTATAAGTTTTTGGTCAATGGGAAGACATTTTTTATAGCGACCCAAACAAGAACGACTCAAGTAAAACTTCACCGATCGCAAAGATTCTTCCGGTATCTGACTCGTCGAGTACACTTAAAAATCCTCATCCCCCCACCCCACACCCCTCCCTAACCACCCGCATCGCTCGAAAATAAGCCACCCGCGCCGCCCCCCCGCTCATCCCAAACTCCTCCCCAAGTTCCGAAAACGAAACCCCCTCCTGCCGCCGAAGCAGCAGCCCCTGATCGCGGGCCGAGAGCCGAGAAAGCGCCGCCTGTAAAAGTTCCATCTCGCGCATCACCGCGTTATTCCCCTGGCCGAGGGAGGCCCCGGGTGTATTCGACGACAGCCCGTGGAGAATTTCCACGGCGAAATCGCCAGAGGCCGGATACTCGTCATCCAGGGGAAGGGGAGAGGGCCGGCGCCGCAGGGCGCGTAAGGTATTCAGGGCATGGTTTCGGGAGAGCCGGCGGATCCAAGTGGAGAGGCGGGCCTTCTGGGGGTTGAAGCGGCCCAATTGGGAGACGATCTTAAAGAGCACCTCATTGGCGACCTCTTGCCGATCCTCGGGGTCGGGGAGCACGGCGTGAATTTGGGAGTGGATAAGCCGCCCGAAGCGCTTCCAAAGGGTTCGAGGGGCGGCAGGGTCTCCGGTAAAAAGCCCGCCCGTGCCTGCCTGAGTTTCGGTGCATTCCGGCCCCATTTCTTGCGGAACCATGGGAATTTTGATGATATTCTGATCCATACGTCACTCTTGAACTGATTTATGATAGATATCGTCAATAAATATCCAAGTTTTTAGTGTTATTCATAAAATACGACAATTAAATTGATCGAAATAGATAAATATTTGAGTGTCGTCAACTAAAATTTACTTTTTGGTGATTTTTTAACCATCCACCAAGAAATGCAAACGTATTTCACGGGGGAACGGGTAGGGGAAGGCTCCGTTTCAGCTCCGTATCAGCTCCGTTTCTGCTCCGTTCCGAATCCCTTGTAACGCCCCGGTGTATATAAGGGCAGGAACGAGGGAAAGGCGGCGCGGCTGCAGCGGCGCTGGGGGAGGCCTCCCCCAAGCCCTTCCCCCGGTCCATAAAACAAAAGGAGCCAAACATGGCACGTCTCAAACTCAATTTCGTCCTCTCCGATCTGCGCGACCGGGTGGGCAATGTGGTCTTCTCCAAGTGGAAGGGGGTGAATTACCTGAAAGAGTACACCCCCCACCCGGTGAGCAACTCGCCCGAACAAATGCAGGTGCGAAGCAATTTCTCGCGCCTCGTCGCCGCCTGGCGCCCCCTCGCCCCGGCCCTGCGCCGCACCTGGGATGCCGCGGCCCACGGCCTCGACATGACCGGCTATAACCTCTTCATTGGCGAGAACTCCAAGCATCTCGACAAGGGCGAGCCCATCGAACTATCCCGGGCCTCCCACGGGGAGCCGCTCACCGGTTTCACCGTGACCCCCCGCACTCCGGGCCAGGGCCTGCAGGTGGCCTTCGCCTACCCCGCCTCGGCATCCGGGCTGCACCTGCTCCTCGGGGTGCAGAAGGTCGACTCCAATAACGCGCTTTCTCCGGTGGTCTTCACGGATCACGGCGCGGATGCCGTGAGCCCCATCACGGTCTCTTCCCTCGAAGCCGGCGTGACCTACGTGGTCTACGGCTACCTGGCTAACGGCGATCTCGCCACCGCCACGAGCCTGTCTCCGGCGGTGTCGGGGAGCGCGGCGCCGGGGGCTTGACCCATACGGCTGTCCCCCTTCCTTCGCCTGGGGCGGAGGGAGGGGGGGAGCTGGATGATCGCTGTTTTTATATTCGCCCAGTCGGATGATGGCGTTTTTATCGGGATGAAGGGTAGACTTGAGGAGATCGAAGGGACCCTATCCATGAATCGGGATCAAGTGCTTGATGTTTTGCGCCGCGACGCGAAAGGGCTCATGTCCAGCTTCAACCTGGAACATTTGTCCGTATTCGGCTCGGCGGCCCGCGACGAACTCCGGCCCGAGAGCGACATCGACATTCTCGTGGAGTTCAAGGGCTTACCGACCCTCGCCGCCTATTGCGCCCTTCAAGACCGGCTGACCGGCCTGCTCGGTCGTCGGGTCGATCTCGTGACGGAAAAGGGGCTCAAGCCCAGGGTGCGGCCGCACGTCGAGAAGGATCTCATCCGTGTCGCATGACTGGCGGCTTCGCTTAGATGATCTCATCGAGAGCGCCGAAAAGATCGGGCGTCTGGTGGATGGAAAAGACCTGGAAACTTTCCAATTGAACGAGGCCATCTTTGATGCCGTTCTTTTTAATCTGCAGGTGATTGGAGAGTCGGTGAAGGGGATCCCTGCGGAGATCAAGGCTGAAATTCCAGGTCGGGATTGGTCATTGCCGGCGCGATTGCGCGACCTCATCGCGCACCATTATTTCGATTTGGATGCCGGGCTGATTTGGCACACCGCGAGTGTGGAAATTCCGAAGATTCTTGTGGATGCAAAGATTTTGAAGGAAAAGTACCAGGCTTGACCCACCCCCTGCCCCTCCCTTCGCCGAAAGCGAAAGGAGTGGGGAATTGATTTCGCAATCTTTTCTTACCCTTCCCCTTGGCTTTCGTGCCGGCGCCCGGAAGGCGCAAGACTGGCGGAGCGCAGGGATGCGCGTGAGCCGGTCCGGCGCCCGGATGGCGCAAGACTGGCGGAGCGCACGGATGCGCGGGAGCAGGGCCGGCGCCCGGATGGCGCAAGACTGGCGGAGCGCACGGATGCGCGGGAGCCAGCCAAGGGGAAGGGTTGGGATGGGGTCTCCCTCTTCCCCCCGTAATCGACCCTGAAGTCCTACGGGAAAATTGTTTCGCAAAGGTTTCTTCCTATTATGCCTCCCGCATTCGCATTTATGTCGTATGATAGGGGGCCGACGCAGCCCAAGTGATCCCGTTCTCGGCGGCCCTTTGATTCCATCCGGTCCGCCGGAATCTCCCCCAGAAGTCTTTCATCAATTTTTACTTGCTAAAGGTGGCATGATGTTGACGAAGCCCATCGTTGCGCTTATTCTCGGGTGCGTCGCTTTGCACGCCGATCCGTTCACCGTTCTCGTTATGGATAGCCAAAGGCATGCGGTGGCCCGTGCCCAGGTCTCTGTCGTCGGAAAACTTTCGGCCATGGAGACCGGCGTTCCGGGTGCCTATGTTTTCGCCGAGCGCCCCGGGGAAGAGGATGTTCTTCTGGTTTCCCACCCCGCCTTTGTGGCCGTGACGCGGTCCATGGGCTTATACACCAACACCAACATCGTGGAGCTCGTCCTCCAGTCCCCCCGCCAAAAACGCCTGAGCGAAGTCACCGTCACCGGGGAGGGGCGCACCGGGGGCAGTCGTATGGCCAGCCAAGAGGATCTTCGCCGTAGTTCCCAACTCAATTGGGGGGATGCGGCGCGCACCCTCCAGGCGCTTCCCGGGGTGGTCGCGACGGGCAATTCATTCGATAGCCGCATGTATATCCAGGGAGGCTCCGACCAGGAATGGGTGGGGATGCTCGATCACGTGGCCCTTTTCAACCCCGTGCGTTGGAACGGGGCGGTGAGCATGTTGAATCCCAAGGTCCTCGAAAGCGTGGGGCTCTCCATGGCCGGCTATCCCGCGATCTACGGCCAGGGCCTTTCCGGGATCTTGGTGGCTAAGACCCTAGAACCCTCCCGGCAGGGGTGGCATGGCTTCTTCGGGTTCGACGCAGGGTTCGAGGGCCTCCTCACCGGTCCATTGGGTCGTCACGGGGGGATCCTCATCTCGGCGCGCCGATCCTGGTTGGATGCCGTCATCAATCTCGGGAAAGCCGACCCGAATTTCCGGTTTCCCTTCATCGCCGATGGGCTCCTCAAGGTGCAATGGCGCCCCGAAGCCCGCACCGCCCTCGAGTTCCTCGCCTATGCCTCTTCGGAGGGGATGGACATGCCGTCGGGCCCCGGGGCGCCGGGGAGGTCGGTCAACGAGACCAATGGCTCCACCCAATTCGACTACCGCGATGTGAACCTCATCTTGTCGGTGCTCTTCAAGCAGGGGTTCGGGGCGAAATCCGACCTGTCCCTTTCGTGCACGGCCCTGCCGCGGTGGAATAGCAACGCGTTGTCGGCGAGCACCCTCCAGTCGTTCGATAACGATAATGCGAGCCTCTCCTGGCAGGCCGCCGGCGATCTCCGCCTGGGCGATCTCGCGGGAAACGATTTCCACCTGGGCGCCCTCGTCGTGCCGTACCAGGCCGACATCAAACTACGCAGCGCGATCTCGTATTTGAGCGCCTCCGGGGCATGGACCAACGAAACCCGCGTCGTCACCAACCAAACCACCGATCTCTATCTGCGTTTGTTCGCCCAAGACGCCATCCAAATCCATCCCCGACTCGTCTTGACCGCCGGGTTCGGGGCCGCCTGGTTGCGCCATACGGGCGAGTGGGTTTGGGAGCCCCGGGGCGACCTGACCTGGAAGCCATCGGAAGCCTGGCAATTGTTCGCCAGAGGCGGGCTCTACCACGCCCAAGAGATCGACTCCGTCACCCTGCGCCGGGCGCCTTCCGCCATGGCTTCTCCCGCCGCCCTCCACGGGTCCATCGGTTTCCAATTCGCCGCTTCCGGTTGGCTCGTTTCCGGCGAGGGTTTCTACAAGTCATATACGGGCCTCCTGGTGCCCGCGCCCGACCAATTGCTGACCAATACGGGCTCGCGCCAAGTGTGGGGAGCCAGCGCCTATCTGCGGCGCCAGCGCGGCAAAGGCGAAGCAATGGGGGGATATCTCTCCTATACCTTCACCCGCGCCGATGAGAAGGTCGCCTCACGGGCCTCGGGGACGGCCTTCGAGCCCCTGCCCGAGGTGGGCGAGGTCTATACCCCTTCGTTCATTCGGGCCCATAGCCTTGCCGCGACCCTCGAAGTGCTGCCCTTATTCGCCCTGCGCCGGGCTCCCGAAACCTTCCGCTTCCTCGAACTCCTCCTCGAAGGGCGCCTTCAATCGGGAAACCCGTATACCTCGGTGACGAATGTGATGCGTTTCGAGATCCCCGGGGTGGGTTACCGCTATCAATTGCTCTATGGGGGCTATGATCGGGAGGAGAATCCACTCATGGCGGGTTTGGATCTCAAAATCACCTTTCCCATCGGGTCCCATGTCCGCACCTTCTTCACCGTGGTGAATCTCCTGGGGTCGGTGAAGATCATCGATACGGTCTACCGCGTTCTCGACACGCCCCCGGCGGGGGGGCCCATATTCTATCGAACGACGCTACTCGGTCCTGGGGCGGTGCAATCGGTGGTGGTGAAGGATCAGGATGGGGCGGTTCAATTTCGTGGCGGGGTGAACGTGGAGTTTTAGGGGGAAGGGTTGGGATGGGGTGCGTCCCCCACGTTTCCAAGCGTATGATTGGGGATCCCCACCTGCTAAAAACCTTCCACAAAAAGGCCCCCCCATGCTCCCCTCCCGCCTCAATGACCCCGCCGCCCTCCTCGGTCCCGCTCCCCTCGAGGCCATGCGCTCGCGCCGCCAAGAATGGCTTGCCCGCGCCGAATCCCTGAAGCCGGTTTTAAAAATAAACGAAAGGCTTCCCGTAGGTTTGGTCTCTGTAGTCAATGACCCCAAGGCTTTCCAGGGTTGCCGCATGGAGGCCCGGGGCGCCGTAGAGTCTGTCCTCGGCAAACCCCTTAAGACGGGAGACTCCTTCATCCTCGATTTCGGGGAGCATCTCACCGGGCGCCTCGCCTTTAGCCTCGTGGAGCCCGGCGAGGCGGCCGATGCGCCCCTGCGCCTCGCCCTCGTGTTCGCCGAGAGGCCTTGCGAACTTGAGAAGCCCTTCGATCCCTACCCGGGCACCCTGGTGCGCTCCTGGCTGCAAGACGAGGTCTTCACCCTCGACCATCCCTTGGGGTTCGCCCGGGTCCCCCGCCGCTGCGCTTTCCGCTACGTGAAACTCACCGTGTTCGCCGTGCGCGACGGGCGAACGGCCTTCGAAAAAGTAATGGTCGAGGCCCAGTCAGCGGTGGAGATGGACGAGGGGGCGCCGGTCCCACCGGGCCTTTCGCCCGTCGCCGCGGCCATCGATCTCGTCTCCCGGCGGACCCTGCGGGAATGCATGCACACGGTCTTCGAAGACGGCCCCAAGCGCGACCGGAGATTATGGCTGGGAGATCTGCGCCTGCAGGCCCTCGCCAATGGGGTGAGTTTCCGCCGCTTCGACCTGGTGAAGCGCTGCCTCTACCTCTTCGCGGCCCTTCCCCTGGAAGATGGCCTCGTCTCCGCCTGCGTCTACGACGAGCCCCGAGTTCGCACGGGGAACACGCGCATCCCCGACTATGCGGCGCTCTTCGCCTCCACCGTCCTCGAATACATCCAAGAAAGCGGCGACCGCGCCATCGCCGCCGAGCTCTGGCCCGTGGCCGCCCGCCAGGCCGCGGTGCTCCTCTCCCTCGTGGGCGACGATGGCCTCGCCAAGGTCCCCGAGAAGGGCTGGTGGCTCTTCTTCGACTGGAACCCCGAACTCGATCGTCAGGCGCCGCTCCACGGGGCGATCCTTCTTTGCCTGCGGCGCACCGCGATGCTCGCCCGCATCGCCGGCGTTCCAGATGAAGACGCACGAGTCTATGGGGATGCGGCGTCGAAGATGGAAGCCGCGGCCCGAAAAGACCTCTATGACGAGGCGAAGGGCTTCTTCGTCAGCGGCGCCTCGGGGCAGGTCTCGGTGCTCTCCCAGGCCTGGATGATCCTCGCGGGGGCCTGCACGCCGGGGGAAGGGGAGAAACTCCTAACCCGCGTCCTGCGCGAAAGCGGGGCCCTCCCCCCCGTCTCTCCCTACGGCTGGCATTACCTCATGGAGGCCTGCGCCCTCTGCGGCGGCGAGGCGGCCGGTGCCGGGCGGCGGATCATGGAGGATTATTGGGGCGGGATGCTCGACCGCGGCGCCGATACCTTTTGGGAGGTCTACGACCCCAAGAACGAGTTCCTCTCCCCCTACGGCGACCACCGCATGAATAGTTATTGCCACGCTTGGAGTTGTAGTCCGCTTTGGTTTATCCGAGGGGGTGGGTTTGTTCGATGAGGCATTCATGAAAAGAAAAAGGCCGAATTGCTCTTACAGCATATGTGTTGTATAATCTTGAGCGACTGGGAAAGACCTCGTTCGGCTCCTTGAAGAGGGTGGGTGGCAATTAAAGCGCATCCGCGGTAGCCACCACATTTTGACCAAAGACGGGAAAACGATACCCGTCCCCGTTCATGGCAATCAAGATATCGGAAAAGGTTTAGCCCACAAGATATTGAAGGCCGCTGGAATCAATCTGAGGTAATTATGGAATACGCCGCTCGAATTGTTTGGGACGAAGGCGACAGGCATTACTCGGTCTCGTTCCCCGAATTCCCCAATATTCATACCTACGGCCGAAGCCTTCCCGAAGCCATGGCTGCCGCCCATGAGGCGCTCAACGGCACCTTGGAAGCTGATTTTGAGCACGGGCGGCGGCTTCCCGTAGCCAAAAAACACCTGGGGAAGGGGTACCATCCCATCGCCCTCGAACCGTCGGTCCTCCTCGCCTATCGGTTACGCCAGAAGCGCGGTGCCCAACCCCAATTGGCCATGGCCAAACAACTCGGCATTTCATACCAAGCCTATCAACGGTATGAAAACCCGGCCCAATGCAACCCGACGCTCAAAACCCTGAAAAAAATCGTCCAAGTGTTCCACATCCCAGCGAAGGATCTTATCGAGGCTTAAGAACCCGCCCACTAGCCCTTCTCTTCGGCGGATGCGAAGGGAGGGGGAATAGGATCGCGAACGATTCTTGCCCTACCCCTCTGCCCTCTTCTTCTCCAAATAATATGCATAGTCCCCATCCACGATGCGGATGCGCCCGTGGTCGACTTCGAAGACCCGGGTGGTGATCTCGCGGAGGAAGAAGCGGTCGTGACTCACCAAGAGGAGCGTACCCTCGTAGCGCTTGAGGGCTTCCAGGAGGATCTCACGGGATCTTAGGTCGAGGTGGTTGGTGGGCTCATCGAGCACCAGGCAATTATGGGGGGTGGAGAGGAGGTAGGCGAGGATGACGCGGGTCTTCTCCCCGCCGGAGAGTACCCGGATCTTTTTATTGATGTCGTCGTCGCGGAAGAGGAAGGCGGCCAGAAGGCCGCGAAGGCCGCCCTCGGTTTCTTTTAGAAGATGGCTCTTCACGACTTCGTAGACTGTCTGGTCTTGGGGCAGGCCCTCGAGGGTGCTCTGGCCGAAGTAGCCGATGGAGATGCTGGGCCCCACCTGCACCTCGCCCGAGCTGGGCGGGGTGAGGCCGCAGAGCACCTTGAGGAACGATGATTTTCCGGCCCCGTTGACCCCCACGATGGCGACCTTGTCTTGGCGGTGCACCGTGGCGCTTAGGCCCGAGAAGACGGGTTTGTCGCTGCCGTCGCTATTCTTCCACGATTTGCCGAGGTCTTTGATGATGACGACGTCGTTGCCGCCCCGGGGGAGGTTCGGCAGTTTGATGCTGATCTCCGCCTCTTCGGCCACCTGTTCTACCCGCTCGATCTTGTCGATCTTCTTCACCCGCGATTGCACCTGGGCGGCGTGGCTGGCCCGGGCCTTGAACTTGGCGATGAAGTCTTCTTCCTTCTTCAGCATGCTCTGCTGGCGGCCGAAGGCGGCCTCCTGCTGGGCGATGCGCACGGCCCGCTCCTTCTCGTAGAAATCGTAATTGCCAGAGTAGACGGTGACCTTGCCGCCTGCGACCTCCACGATCTTGCCGGCGACCCGGTTCATGAAATCCCGGTCGTGGGTGGTCATGAGGATGGCCCCCTTGAAGGCCCGAAGCCACCCTTCCAGCCACAGGATCGTTTCCATGTCGAGGTAATTCGTCGGCTCATCCATGAGGATGAGGTCGGGCATGCGGATGAGCACCTTGGCCAGCGCGATGCGCATCTTCCAGCCGCTGCTGAAATCTTCCACCGGCTTGTCGTGGTCGGCGGGCTCGATGCCCAGGCCCGAGAGGATGGTCTGGGCGTTGTTCTCGATCTCGAAGCCGCCCAGATGCTCATACTCAGTCTGCTCGTCGCCCAATAGTTCGAGCACGCGGGTCATCTCGTCGGGGTCGAGGTCGCTCTCGCTTAGTTTATTCTCGTGGGCCCGCATGCGTTTGGCGAGTTCGCACACGCGCTCGTGGCCCTCCACCACTTCCTGCATGGCGCTTCGGCCCTTCATCTCGCCCACGTCCTGGGAGAAATAGGCCATGTGCACGTTGTTCTGCACGCTGATCGTGCCCACGTCGGGCTGCAGGTCGCCGATGATCATGCGGAAGAAGGTGGTCTTGCCGGCCCCATTGGGGCCCACCAGGCCCACCTTTTCGCCGGGGTTCACCTGGAAACTGGCGCCGCTATAGAGGGGGATGCCCCCCACGGTCTTGGTCACGTTGGAAATGCTGATCACGGGGGCCTCGGGTGCTTCGGGAGAAGGGGGGGTGGGTGGATGGGATGCGCCCCCGGATTTCCGGGGGAACGGGGCGACGGCCACCTACGCGGCCGCGCCTTCGGGGGAGGGTATTTTACCCTCAGGATGGGCCCTGTTCAGACAGAGGGCCTCACCCCCCCGGCCCCTCTCCGAGGCCAATCATGCGCCCTGCCACGAAGCGTGGGGTTGGCATACAGGGCCCATCCCTTGGGAAACCCGCCATTTTGGCCCGATCCCGATGGGATAATTCGGCCAATGGAAGCCTTCCAAGCCGCCCTCCCTTCCCGCCGGCGCACTTTCTTCTATATATTACTGCCCTTCTTCCTCTTTCTGGTCTTTGCGGCCCTACCCACCTGGATTCGGGGGATGCTCTACGGCTACCACACCTATGACCTCGGTATCTACGCCCAGGCCATGGCCCGCCTCTCATTTTTCGATCCCAACCCCTTCCTCACAGTGCGCCAACTCCACATCTTCAGCGACCATTTCGATCCGGTGCTCTGGACGGCCGTGCCCTTCGCGCGGCTACTACCAATGCCCTTCGCCGCGCTCCTCGTGGAACTCATTTGGATAACCCTTGCGGGCCTCTTTCCGGTCTGGCTCTATCTCCGCGGAAGGGTTTCCTACTCATCGGCCCTCCTCGCCACGGTCCTCGTGTTCTTCAGCGCGGGCACCCTTTCGGCCCTGGGCTTCCCCGTGCATCCCACCACCTGGTCGATCTTCCCGGCGCTCCTCCTCGCCTATGCCATGCACCGCCGCCGTCCCATCATGACCCTCCTCGCCCTCCAACTCCTCTTCGCTTGTAAAGAAGAGTTCATCTTCGTGGGGGTCATGCTCTGCCTCTTGCAGCTGTGGAAGCGCGAGTGGAAATGGGCCGCCTGGGCCGCTCTGGTGACCGTGGTCTGGGGCGTCTTCGTTTTCTGGGGGCGCTTTCATTATTTCGCCCCTCCCTTCGAGAATTACGGGGCGGGCCTGCTCTCCGGGGTCATCGGCGATCCTTCGGGCACCTTGGGCCACGCCATCTTCGGGCGCAAGGCCCTCCAGCACATGCTCGTGCTCCTCGTCCCCTTCGCCTTTCTCGCGGTCATCGCCAGAAAAAACGGCGGAAAAATAATTTGGGATTTCGCCATCCTCTCCATCCCGATTTTCCTCATCCGCTTCCTGAGCGCCAAATGGGGGAACCATTATCTACCCCCCCTCATCGGGTTCTACGCCGCCACGATCCTTTTCTCGTTCCCCGAGCGGCGCTGGCCCCGCTGGGTGATCGTGGCCCTTTGCGTCTTCCTCGCGGCGGTCAACGGCGAGGCCCTCGTTAAATGGGCGCGCCTCGACGTGCCCTTCCTGCGAGGCTTGAGCGTGGAAGAGAAGTTTGAGAGAAAGGCGAGCCTCGACCGCATGAGGACTCGCATCGAAGAGGGCGGAAGCGGGGTCGTGGTGGCCGAAGCGAACCTGGTGCCGAACCTGGTGAAGCGCGAGGGCCTCGCCCAATTCAGGCCCATCCTCGGCGCCACCGGTGATTACCGCCCCTTCCTGGTGAAGACCAATGCCCTCGGGCGCACTTGGGTGCTCCAGACCCGGGCCTTCTACCGCAACCCGATTACGGCCTACCGCTGGGTCTTCCTGGAGAAGCCGCCCTTCGGGGACGGCTTCGATGTCGGCCATGGGCACGTGGGCGCCATGATCCAGGCCCTGAAAGACGTCGTGCCTGAATGGGTCGTGATGGAAGACCGCTACGCCATCCTCGTGGAAGGCGATTTCCGCATCGCGCCCTAGGTTTCGCCGCGCCTTCCCAAATCTGCCATCCCCCCGCAGCCATGCCATAGCCACCCCCGCGGCTTTGTGCTATCGTTCCCCCATCCCCCCGGGAGGGCTTCCATGGCGAAATCGATCCTCGTGTGGTGTTGCGTGCTTGCGGCCTGGCCCCTTCTCGCCTGGGGGCAAGAGGGGGTTTTCCAGGCCCGCCCCGCCGACCGAGTTTCCAAGAACCACCGGGGCGCCTACGACCACGCCCATCCCCTTACCTTGGCCGAAAACGGTGTCTTCAAGGCGGTGATCCTCGTTCCCGAAGACGCGACGCCCGTCGCCCGCTACGCGGCGAGCGAACTGAAAAGCGCCCTCGACCGCATCGTCGGCGACCGCATCCCCATCGTCTCCGCCCCCGTGCCCGGGGTGGTCCAGATCTCCATCGGCCTCCAATCCCATTCCCGACGCCTCGCCCCCGGGGCCGACGCCTGGCCCCGGGATGCCTTCGTCATCCGCCACGCCAAGGAGGCCGGCGAGGTGATCGTCATCGCCGGCCGCGATGACCAGACGAAGGACCCCGCCGCCCTGCTGAACCGGTGGTGGTTCTGGGGCTGGTACTACGACAAGGCCACGCTCTTCGCCGTGCGCGAGTTCCTCGAGCGCTTCTGCGGCGCCGGGTTCTATTTCCCCGACGAGGCCGGCCGGCCCCTGCCCCGCGCCCGTACCCTGCGGGTGCCCTCCATGGAGGTCTACGAGGCCCCCGATTTCGAGGAGCGCACCTGGAATTACGGCTATGATTCGTTTGTCACCCTCGACCGCAAGATGGCCTTTCACGGCACCAACCAGGCCGCCTGGGCCAACCTCGAGCGGGATTTCTACCGGCACCAGAACCTCTCGATCCCCGCCTGCCACGGCTTCCGCCAATTCGGCCTCAACCAGCGCTTCGCCCAGTCGCACCCCGAGTACTTCTCCCTCCTCCCCAATGGCCAGCGCGACCTGGAGACCGGGGAATGCAAGGGGCACCTCTGCTTGAGTAGCCGCGAACTCGAGGATATTATTTTCGAAGATACCCTCTCGTATTTTAAGGGCGAGCCCGCCGACAAGCGCGGCGTCTTCGATACCTACAATAAGAAAACTCCGGCGTGGGCCCCGTCCACCTTCCAGCCCGGCTACGTGAACCTCATGCCCGAAGACGGCTTCGGCGCCGCCAATTTTTGCCGTTGCCCCGCCTGCGCCCCGGCCTTCGCCGCCGACGGCAATTATAGCGAGTACGTCTTCGGCTTCGTCGGCCGCATCGCCCGGCGCCTGAAAGAAGCCGGCGCCGTCGGCAAGGTGACGACGATGGCCTATAACGGCTATACCGCCATCCCCAAGATCGACCTCCCCGACAATCTGGTGGTGAAGGTGGCCACCCCCGGGGCCTGGAACGAGAAATTCCCCGAGGTGCAGAAGCAGCAGGATGAACTCATTCGCGCCTGGAACCGCAAACTCGGCGGCGAGCGCGCGGTCACCCTGTGGACCTACATGAACGATTTCGGTGGCAAGATCCCCGTCGGCGTGCCCGCCCTGAGCCCCCGGGCCATCGTCTCTTATTTCAACCGCATCGGGCCCTCGGTGCGGGGCGCCTTCGTGGAATCCGAGATCAGCGAGCGCTTCTACAATTACCTCAATTGGTACGTCTTCGGCAAGGTGGCCTGGGATAACGCCGTCGACGGCGAGGCCCTCTTGGCCGAGCACCATGCGCGCCTCTTCGGCCCCGCCGCGGCGCCCATGGCCAAGGCCTATGACCGCCTCGAGGCCCTCTGGCGCCGCTGCCTGGGCGGCTACCAATCCACCACCGCCGGCCCCGTGCTCATGACCCCGCCCGAGAGCGAGATCTGGGCCGAGATCTTCAGCGCCTCCGCCCTCGCCGAAATGAGGGGCCTCGTCGCCCAGGGCGAAGCGGCCGCCAGCGGCGACCCCGCCGCGCTCTCCCGGGTGCGCTATGTCGGCTCGAACCTCTTCGGCGCCGTGGAGCGCTACCGCTCCGATTTCCAGCGGCGAAAGCGCGAGCCCGAAGACCTCGTGGTGCCCGCCTTCGCCGTCGCCGATTTGAAGATGAAGATCGACGGCGCCCTCGATGAGGCGGC
Source organism: Spirochaetota bacterium (assembly GCA_017302015.1). Classification (GTDB taxonomy): domain Bacteria; phylum Spirochaetota; class UBA12135; order COTS27; family JAFLEE01; genus JAFLEE01. Next base: position 18,283 of record JAFLEE010000041.1, read on the forward strand.
CTGGGGCGCAGCCGAGGTCTATTCCCTGGTGCCCCTGAAACGGGGCGAAGACCCCCTGGCGCTTACCCGCGTGCGAAGCGTCTGGAGCGCCACCACCCTCTACCTCGCCTTCGAATGCCTGGAAGAGCGCCCCGACGAGATGTTCGCCATCGCCCGCCCCCCCGACGACCCCGAGATCTGGAAGGATAATTCGGTGGAGGTCTTTCTGCGCCCCCCGGGAGAGGCCAAGCCGTATTTCCAATTCGTGGTCAATTCGGCGGGCGCGTTCATGGACGGGCGCTTCGATGCCCCCAAAGTCGCCGACCGAACCTGGAATAGCGGCATGCGCTTAGCGGCGCAGAAGACCCGGGAAGGATGGGCCGCCGAACTCGCCATCCCCTTTGCGTCCATGGGCCTAAAGGGCGGAGGAGAACTCGTGGCGAACTTTTGCCGCTCGCGCATCCTCAAAGACCATCGGGGAGACCAACTCCAGACCCTCACTCCCTTCCTCGTAAATGGATTCCACGAATGGGAGCGCTTCGGTCGCCTGCAATTGGTGAAAGACCGTGAGGCCATCCCCAGCGATGGATCCCTCCTCAAAAACGGCAGTTTCGAGGAGGGGGAAGAGGAAGGCGCATCGGAATGGACCCTCCCCGCCAAGGTAGGGGCCGTAGTGGCGAATACCTTCCGCCACGGATCCCGGTGCCTGCGATTAAGCGCCCCCGATTTCTTCGAGGGCAAGAGCGTCTTCGCCAGCCAGAGCCTCGGCACGCTTAAGCCGAATACGCGCTACCTCATCTCGTATTTCGTGCGCACCGACAAACTCGAACCCAAGCCCGGGGCCCAGTACGGGGGCGGCTTCGTCAATCTATGGGGAGCCCCGGGCAATGTCTGGTTCCCCCCCAATGCCTACGAGCCGGCCCGCAGTTATTCCGGCACCCGGCCCTGGGCCAAGGAGAGTTACGTTTTCAAGACCGGCGAGAAGCCCACCCCCGCCACGGTGCGCATCGGCCTCCATCCGGCCAAGGGAACCATGTGGATCGACGACCTGCGCTTGCGGGAGCTTCCGCCCGAGTAGGCTCATTCGGGCGGCTGGGCAACTCGGTCGCCGCCTAGGCCCCCGTAAGGGCGCAAGCGAGCACGGGCGTGGCCTTCTTTCCGGGGATGAGGCGCGTGCCGTCGCTATAGCCCTCTTCCCGCCCCGCGAGTTCTTTCGCCAGGCGAGTTCTCCATTTGGAAAGCCGCTCGGGTTCGAGGCGAGAGAGTTCATGGATTTCCCCGGGGTCTTTCTCCAGATCAAAGAGTTCTTCCCGCCCGGTTTGGGAGTACCAGGCGTACTTCGTTTTCCCGTCGCTGAGCCATTGGTTCGACCCCTCGCCCCATTCGTGCTCGCCGTGCACCGCTTCGCGCCACTGGGGCGCCTCGCCCCTCGCGAAGGGTAGCAGGCTCTTGCCTTCCACCGACGGGGGCACCGCCACTCCGGCGATCTCGCAGCAGGTGGGGAAGATATCCCGTAGTTCCACCGGAGCGTCGACCTGGCGCCCGCGCGCCAGTGTCTTCTGCGAATCGGGCAGGCGCATGAGGAGGGGAACCCGCGCGCTCCCCTCGTAGGGCAGCGCCTTGGCGATGTGCCCGTGGTCGTAGAGCATATCGCCATGGTCCGAGACGAAGAGGATCCATGTGTTGGAAAGCACGCCGCGCTCGTGGAGGGCGTGGGTGAGGCGATTGATCTGGTGGTCGATGAAGGTGATCTGGGCGTAATAGGCCTTGCGCGCCCGGTCGATCTCGTCGGGCTTCACGGGCACTGGGCTATCGAAATAGCCCCGGCGCAGGGGGTGGTCGACCCAGTCCCCGCGAAGGGGAGGCGGAAGTTCTTTCTTGTCGTAGAGCGCGAGGTAATCCCGCGGGGGGTCGAGGGGCGGATGGGGCCGGTGGAAAGAGGCGTAGAGGAAGAACGGCCGGGAAGGATCCCGCCGCCTGAGGAAATCGATGGATTCGTCGGCGACCCACGCCGTCGGGTGTTCGCTATTGTCATAGCACCAGGGCGCGACGGTATAGCCATTGCAGCCCATCCCCGTATCGATGAAATCCGCCCGGGGCCCGCGCCGCCCCCGGATCCAGGGGAGATAATCGTCGCGGTCTTCATGGCTTCCATGGGAGCGGGAATGGTGGAGATAGCCGTCGTGGAGCACGACGTGGTGGAAGCCCAGCAGGCTTCGCTCGGGGTAGGCGTGGAGTTTGCCCACGGCCTGGGTATGGTAGCCCGCCGCCGCCAGGGTTCCGGCGAGGGTGACGGGGTAATTCCAGGGGACTCCGTCGCGGTAGCCGACGCGGCCATGGCTCCTTGGGGTGAGGCCGGTCATGATCGAGGCCCGCGCCGCGATGCACGAGGGCACCGCCGCGTAGGCCTTTGAGAAGTTCACCCCCTGGCGGAAGAAGGCGTCGAGGTGCGGGGTTTCCACCGTCGGGTGACCCGCGAAGCCGAGGCAATCGGCCCTCCACTGGTCGACTTGGAGGATGACGATATTGGGTCGATCGGCCATGGGGGTGCTCCTAATGGATTCGAGTCGACGGGCGGCGCGCCGTCGTGGTGTTCGGTAGTTTGGTTTGGGAAGCTCGCGCGGGTTTGAGGATGGTAACCAGTTCTTCCTGGGCCGCCGCCAGGCGCACGAGGATGGCCTTCTTATTCTTAAGGCTCTCAGGGGGGCCGATCACGCCGAGGGCGAGTTCGGGAACTCCGCTTATAACCCGGGCCACCGAGACGGTAAAGCGCGCCACATGGGGCTGCCATTCCATGGCCTCCACCGCGAAGCCCGACTTGGCCGTGGCGTCGAGGGCGGCGTTCCAGGCGTTAAAGGGCGGCTTCTGGTGGATGACGTAGCGCGCCAGGGCGCTATAGACCTCGTGGCGCACCGCGGGAGAGGCGTGGGCCAGGAAGATCTTGGCGAACCCGTGCACCGCGTACTGGGGCATCTCGGTGCCCGGAACAGCCACGGAGGCCCCCTCTTCGACGTTATTGCGCGCCACGATCGTCATGCACGTGCGGCCTAGGGGCGCGAAGATCCCCGCGGAGAGGCCGAGATCCCGGGAGAGGGCTTCGAGGATGCCCTGGAAAGCCTCGGGCCACTCTCCGGCCCCCGAGCCGGGGCGCAGTCCGCGCGTGAGGCGATACCCCTCCTCGACCTTCGCGACGTAGCCGAGGGTCTCGAGGTCGGAGAGCAGGCGCGAGAGGGACGCGTGGGAGATGCCCCCGCAGGCCTCGGCGAGTTCGCGGTAGCGCGCCGAGGGCCCGGCGGAGAGCCGCTCCAGGATCTTCAGGCTCCGCTGGATGGCGGGATTAATCGTCGATTTCATATATGAAACCTAAGGTATTGAATACGATATTAGTATGGACCTTCGGGGCCTCGTTGTCAACCAGCGCCCGCGGTGACAGGGGAAGGGGTGGCTCGGGTCCACCGCCTAAGCAATTCCGGTGAAATGGGACAAAGTGCGTCGAAAAGCCCCCCGTGGCCCATACGACGGGAAAGGGAACCCCCAGGGGAAAATGCCCGTGAGCCGAACCGATGAACCCGAAACAAATCTACGTAAACGATGAGCCGCGCAAAATCGAGGCCGATGCGACCCTCCACGCCCTTCTTTTGGAACTCGCCCTTGCCGAGCGAAAGGGCATCGCCGTCGCCGTCAACGACGAGATCGCCCCGCGGGAGCGGTGGGGTGAGCGGGCCCTGGCCCCCGGGGATCGCGTCCTGATCCTCCAGGCGACCCAGGGGGGGTAGGGCGCTCCATCCCCATGCGACTGGTCGTGGTCACTCCCGAATCTGATTATCCCCGCGAGCACGAAATCTTGGCCGCGCTCTTTGGCGAAGGCCTCACCCACGTGCACGTGCGCAAACCCGCCTGGGGCAAAGAGGCCTTCGGCGCGTGGATGGTCCGCATACCCGCCGAGTACCGCCCGCGCCTCGTACTCCACCAACACCATGAACTCGGCGACCCGAGCGGCGGCTTGCACCAGACCGAGAGATCTGCGGGGCAGCTCCCGCGCGAGGGCGGCTTTCGCAGCCGGGCGGTGCACGATCTTAAAACCCTCGCCACGGCGTGGGGGTGCTATGACCGCGTGCTCCTAAGCCCCGTCTTTCCTTCGATCTCCAAGCCCGGTCATGGGCCCGATGCGCGCCTCGACCATAGGGCCATCGCCTCGGCCCTCGCCGCCCGGCCCGCCAAAGAGCGCCCCACGGAGGTGCTCGCCCTAGGTGGCGTCGATGCGACACGCATTCCCCTTTGCGCCGCCCTCGGTTTCGATGGGGTCGCCGTTCTGGGGGCCGTCTGGAATGCCCCCGATCCCCTGATTGCCTTCCGCGGCCTAAGCGCCGCTTGCCGAAAGGAACGCCCATGAACAAGCCCCTCACCATCGCCGGCACCGTCTTTACCTCTCGCCTCTTCCTCGGCACGGGGAAGTACGCCTCCCCCGATGCCATGGCCGAAAGCCTGGAGGCGACGGGAACCGGCTTAGTCACCGTCGCCTTGCGCCGGGTGCGCACCGATGGCGCCCCCGACGGGATCCTCGACCGCCTGGATAAATCCCGCTACCGCCTCATGCCCAATACCTCGGGGGTGCGCGACGCCAAAGAAGCGATCCTCGCCGCCGAACTCGCCCGCGAGGCATTAGGCACCTCGTGGCTTAAACTCGAGATCCACCCCGACCCCAAGTACCTCCTCCCCGATGCCGTCGAGACCCTCGCCGCCACCCGCGAACTCGTTAAGCGCGGCTTCATCGTGTTGCCCTACGTCCACGCCGACCCCGTGCTCTGCAAGCAATTGGAAGAGGCCGGGGCCGCGGCGGTCATGCCCCTGGGCGCGCCCATCGGCAGCAATCGGGGCCTCGAGACCCGGGCCTTCCTCGAGATCATCCTCGCCCAGGCCCGGGTGCCCGTGGTCATCGACGCCGGCCTGGGGGCTCCCTCCCACGCCGCCGCGGCCATGGAACTCGGCGCCGATGCGGTGCTCGTGAACACCGCCATCGCCACCGCCACCGACCCCGTCGCCATGGGCCGGGCCTTCCGCCTGGCCGTCGAGGCGGGGCGCTTGGCTTTCGAATCCGGCCTCGCCCCGGCGAGCGCATCCGGGGAAGCGCGGGCGAGTTCGCCCCTGACCTCCTTCCTCTCAAGTCCCGGGGGGGCCCGGTGAGTTTCCACGAACTTTGGAAACAGCACGATTTCGACGCGGTCGCCCGCCGCATCCGCGAGATGGGTGCGGGCGACGTGCGGCGCGCCCTCTCCCGAGCGCCCGGCACGCTCTCCCTGGACGATCTCGCCGCGCTCCTTTCCCCGGCCGCCGATGCCTTCCTCGAGGAACTCGCCGTGAAGAGCCGGGCCCTCACCCAGGAGCGCTTCGGGCGCACCATGCAACTCTACGCCCCGCTCTACCTCACCAATATCTGCGCCAACGTGTGCACCTATTGCGGCTTCAGCGCCCAAAACCGCATCCCGCGCAAGGCCCTGGACGACCGCGAAGCCCTCGCCGAGGCGCACGCCCTTCGGGGCCTCGGCTTCGAGCAGATCCTCCTCGTCACGGGTGAATCGGCGCGATACGGGCGCAATTACCTCGCCCAAATGATTCGGCTCCTTCGCCCCCATTTTTCCGCCCTCTCCATGGAGGTGCAGCCCCTCTCCACCGAGGAATACCGAAGTCTCGCCGGGGAAGGGCTCAGCGCCGTCTACGTCTATCAAGAGACCTACCACGCGCCGACCTACGCCGCGCACCATTTAAGCGGGCCCAAGGCCGATATGGCTTTCCGCCTCGATACCCCCGACCGCCTCGGCGAAGCCGGCCTCAAGAAGATCGGCCTCGGTGCCCTCTACGGTCTCTCGGATTGGCGCGCCGAGGCCTGGTTCCTCGGCCTCCACCTCCAGTACCTGGAGCGGCGCTTCTGGCGCTCGCGCTATAGCCTTTCCTTCCCGCGCCTGCGCCCCCACGAGGGCCGGGAAACCGAGGCCGCCTCCTTCACCGAGCGCGATCTCGTCCAAGCCGCCTGCGCCTTCCGGCTCTTCGACCGCGAGGTGGAACTCTCCCTTTCCACCCGTGAATGCGCCGCCTTCCGCGACCGGGCCTTCTCCCTCGGCTTCACCGCCATGAGCGCCGGCTCCCGCACCAACCCGGGCGGGTACGCCGGCGAAGCCGAGTCGCTGGAGCAATTCGCCATCGACGACGACCGCAGCCCCGCCCAAATCTCGGACATGCTGCGCCGCAACGGCTACGACCCGGTGTGGAAGGATTGGGATCCGAGTTACGACGGCTTCGCGCCGGTGGGGCCGGCCTCCGTGACGGCCCACTCATCGACGGCGCCGGGTATTCCGGCGGACCGGATTTCTCCATGACGACCTCGGAGATCTTCTTCTCGCTTGAGGAGAGAAAGCGCTATGCTCGCCAAATTGGTCTTGCGGGTTTCGGCGAAGCGGCCCAAGCGAAATTAAAAAAAGGTTCGGTGCTCGTGGTGGGAGCGGGCGGGCTCGGTTGCCCTGCGCTCCTTTATTTGGCCGCCTCGGGCGTCGGCCGCCTCGTCATCATCGACCCTGACCACGTGGACATCTCCAATCTCCATCGCCAGGTGCTCTTCACCACCGCGGACGCGGGCCAACCGAAGGCTCAGGTCGCCGCCACCCGCCTGCGCGATCTCAATCCCCACCTCCGCATCGAGGCGATCGTGGGGCGCCTCAGCCGGTCCAACGCCCTGGAACTGATCCGCTCCGTCGATGTGGTGGTGGACGGCTCGGATAATTTTCCCACGCGCTACCTCGTAAACGACGCCTGCGTCATCGCGGGGCGGCCCTTCGTCTACGGCGCCCTCCAGGGCTTCCAGGGGCAGGTCTCGGTCTTTAATTGGAACGGGGGCCCGACCTATCGCTGCCTCTATCCCGAACCCCCCGCCCCGGAGGACGCTCCCAATTGCGCCGAGGCCGGCGTGCTCGGCGTGCTCCCCGGCCTCATCGGAACGGCCCAGGCCTGCGAGGCCCTGAAGCTTCTCTCCGGCATCGGCGAGCCGCTCTCCGGCCGCCTCATGTTGTGGGACGCCCTGACCATGGCGGTGCGGCAGCTTCGCCTCAAGGTAAATCCCGACCGGGCGCCCATCCTCGACCTACCTCCCGATGGGTACGGAGAGACCTGCGCGGTTCCCGCCGATGAAGAGATCGGGGTCGATGAACTTGCGGCCATGGGGCCCGATACCCAACTCCTCGATGTGCGGGAAGTCCATGAGCGCGCCCGGGGGGCCATCCTTCCTTCCATCCACCTTCCCCTCGGCATCCTCGGCGAAGGGGAATGCGAGGGGGCCCTGGCGGGTTTCGACCGCGCCAAGCCCCTCGTAGTCTATTGCGCCGCCGGGGTGCGGAGCCTGCGGGCCCTGCCGCTACTTCGAGCTCGCTGGGGATTTACCCGAGCGGTGAGCCTTCGGGGCGGCTATCACGCCTGGGCCGACGGCCCATCGGGGTGAGTCTTCCCCCGGCCCGCCACCTTCGGGTCACCTTTTCGATCTCGGCCCGGGAATGGGCGTCGAGGGCCGCGAACGACGTTATATGGAAGCGGTTGCCGATGACGTCTTTGATGAGTAGTTCGTCTTCGCGGATCCACCGGATGCTTAAGAAGGGGTTCTTCATGGCGAACTCCCGGGGCCCCCGGTCGGTTTCGACCTTCCATTGACGGGTGCCGAAGACGGCTTCCGTGCGCACGACCCGGGTGATCTCGGGGGCGAAATAGCGAAGATCTAGTTCTTCCAGGGCGAGGGCCCGGGAGGCAGGCTCGAGAGCGTCGGGGCTCGGGAGCGTGGCGAGTACTTCTTTCGCTCCCAGGATCGCAATCTCGCCCCCCCGGCGGGTGAGGGGGCGCAGCCATACCACGCTCGCCTGCTCTTCCTTGCCGCCCAGAAGGGCGAAGAGTTGGGAACCCTTCTTGGCGAGGGTGATCGGGACTCGGGTCTCATCCATTCCACACCACCTGGCGCAGGGTATTCATCTCGGTATAGGTCTCGGCGAGTTTGGCGTAGACGCCCTTCTTGGCCAGGAGTTCCTCGTGGGTGCCCAGTTCGGCGATCTGGCCGTTATCGACCACGATGAGGCGGTGGGCGTTCCTCAGGGTGGAGAGGCGGTGGGCGATGGCGATGGTGGTGCGCCCCGCGATGAGTTTGGCGATGGCTTCCTGGATATGCTTTTCGGTATCCACGTCCACCGAAGAAGTGGCCTCGTCGAGGATGAGGATCGGCGGGTTCTGCAGGATGGCCCGGGCGATGGCGATGCGCTGTTTCTCGCCGCCCGAGAGTTTGGCCCCGCTCTCGCCCACCAGGGTGTCGTAGCCGTCGTCCTTCCTCAGGATGAACTCGTGGGCGTGGGCCGCCTTGGCCGCCGCGACGATGTCGTCGAAGGCCGCGTGCTCCATGCCGAAGGCGATGTTCTCGGCGATGGTGGCGTTGAAGAGGAAGGGGTCTTGCATCACGACGCCCATGCTGCGGCGCAGCTGCTCGAGGGGGATATCGCGCAGGGGCACCCCGTCGATGCGCACCTCCCCGCTATCGGCCTCGAAGAAGCGGTTGAGCAGCCCGATCATGGTGCTCTTGCCCGAGCCCGATTTCCCGATGAGCCCGATGACCTCCCCGGGGGCGATGGCGAAGGACATCCCCTTAAGCACTTCCTTGCCGCGCTCGTAGGAGAAGCGAACATCCCGGAACTCGATGGCGCCGCGGATGGTCGGCAGGGGGACGGCGTTCGGGTTGTGGTAGGCCTCGGGCTTGGAGTCGATCACCTCGAAGATGCGCTCGGCGGCGGTGAAGGCGTGGCTCATCCAATTGAGGATGGCCGAGAACCATTGCAGCGGCCCGTAGAAGAGCCAGATATAGCCCACGAAGGCGAGCAGGTCGCCCAGGGTCATGGTCGGGGGCTTCCCCGTGATCTTCCTCACGGCGAAGAGCCACACGAGGGCCACGCCCAGGGACATCACCCAGAACATGACCTCGTTGAAGCTGCCGAAGACCCGCTGGATGCCGATATGGGTGGAGAAGAGGCGCCGGTTGAGTTTCTCGAAGGCGTCGATGCGCCGCTTCTCCTGGGAGAACGCCTTCACCACGCGGAGTCCCGCGAGGGATTCCGAGATGGTGGAGTGCAGGTGGGCGATGGTGCTGCCCTGGCGGTGGAAGAGCGGGATGAGGCGCTTCCAGAACCAGCGCCCGCCGAGGATGAGCACGGGCACGGGGAGGAAGACGAAGATCGCGAGTTGCCAGTGGATGCGCACCAGGATCACGCCGATGGCCAAAAGCAGCAGCCCGTTGATGAGCAGGAAGGGGAGGCCCTCCACGAGGAATTGCAGGAGTTCATTGGTGTCGTGCATGATACGCCCGACGAGTTCCCCCGGCTCGCGCTTATTGAAGAAGGCCAGGCGCAGGTACTGCACCACGGTGTGGAGTTCCCGCCGCAGGTCGGAGACCACCCGCGCCGAGATCCAGGCCGACAGCCAGATATTGGACAGGCGCATGCAGAGGTAGAGGAGGCCCGTGGCCGCCATGGCGCCGATATACATGGGGAGCTTGGCGCTTTGCCCCTTGCCGATGACCTCGTCGACGATGAGTTTGGTGATGTAGGGCGGGAGCACCTGGAAGCCCACCCCGCAGGCCGTCACCAGCATGAGCAGGAAGACGCGGCCCCGGTAGGGCGCCGTGAGCGACAAGAGGCGGGAGAGGATCTTAAGCCTGGGCACGCAGCGGGGGCAAGTGGCGTCGCGGTCGGAGAGCGGGCCCCCGCATTTCGCGCAGAGGGCGCTCTTCTGGGCCTCGGGAAGTTCCATGGCGGTGCCCCGCACGCGATCGTTGACGTACCGGGCGAAGACCGCGAAATGGGGCACGAGGTGCACCGAATAATTCACGAGGGCGTGGATGGCGCCATTCTGGAGCACCACCGAGAGCCGGCCCGCGCCCACGAGTTCGTCCACCCGCACTTCTTTGATCGAGGCCAGGGGATACTCGCCCTGGATGGCGCGCTCCCCGGCGACCCAGAGGCAATGCTCGGTGAGCACGAGATGATTATTGCCGAAGGCGCGCCCCTCCGAGAGGTCGGAGCTCTGGGCGAGGAGGATGGGGCCCTTCCCGTCGAGGAGGGCCCGGATCGGTTCCGGGAGTTCCAAGGGTTTGGGCATGGGCGATTTTCCCTTGAAACCCGGGGGGCGGGGGGCCCCCTGGGCCCGGGTTCCGTTATATTGTCCAAATGGCTTATTTCATCTAAAGCGGACCCAAAGAGTCCAAATACGAGAGTGCCCAGGGGGGGTGTGGATGGAAAAAGGGGCGGGATAGCACCCCCCCTGCTTTGCGGAACGAACGTGAAAGGAGCAACTTCGATTTACGATTTAGTGGGTCTCGGAGCCCTCTCCCGGAAGATCTGCCTTGCAATGACTATCGGGACCGTGAAAATAAATTCTTGCGCGTCGAGAAAGTCGTTTCCACGCGTTCTCCATCATAAAATTCGTTGACAAGGGGTCGCTCCAAGATGAATAAGCACGCTCGTTTCGTTCCCGCTTCCGTACTGACGCTCGCCCTGCTTGCGGCCTTCGCCCTGATTTCCTGCCACAAGCAGCCCGTGAGCACGGGGGCCGAGAGTTTCGTCGTGACCCGGGTGCAGGGGCCCGCGCGCCTCTTGCGCGGCGAGAAAGCCCTCCCGGTGACGAAGGGGCTGCGCCTCGAGCAGGGGGATGTGCTCACCACCGCCGCCGAGGGTTCCGTCGATTTCACCCTCGAGAACCGCGGGCTCTTCCAACTCGGCCCCGATTCCCATTTCACCCTCGGGAACCTCCAAGGCGCCCGCAGCGTCCAACTCAAACTCCAGAAGGGGAAGGTGCTCCTCGTCCTCCATAAATTGGGCGCCAATGATTCCTTCCAGCTCCAGACCCCCACGGCCATCGCCGGCGTGCGGGGCACCTCCTTCGTGGTCACCGCCGCCGCGGACCGCTCGCGGGTCGTGGTGCTCACGGGCAAGGTGGCCCTCGATGTGGGCGCGAAATCGGTGGAGGTCGAAGGAAAACAAGAGGCCTTCGCCGCCAGCGGCGCGCCGGCCTACGTCAGTTCTATCCGCGGCTCTTCGGTGGCCGCGGCCCGGGAACTCCTGGCCCTGCCCGGGGTCGAGGCCATGCCCGACTTCGAGGCCATGAAGGCCAATCTTCGCCTGCTGGAACTCGGCGACCAGAAACTCAGCGACGAAGAACTGCGACTGCGCGGCGAACTCCAGGGCCAGAGTTTCGGCGGCACCCGGGGCGATGTGCGCGAGGGCGTCTCGGGCGGCACCAATAAGGCGACGCGCAAGCGCACGGACCAATTCAGTTCCGATAAGGACCTGATGGTCAAGTGATGCCCCGTGGGGAAGCGTGAGCGGGTCCCGCCCCGCGCTCCCCCGTGAATTAAAATGAAGAAAGGCGGAAGATGAGCAACCGGGGATCACGCCTCGCGTGGTTCCAAAAAACGGCGCTCCTCGCGATCGGTTTCGCAAGCGTTTACATCGGGGCCCAGGTGCCCTTCTCCGCCCAGAGCGAGGGGCTCAAGTACGCGGGGCACGCCTTCGTCGACGGGGCGCTCGCCCTGGCGTTCAACCCGGCGATGATGAGCCGCTCGCGGGTTTTCGACGCCACCTTCTCCAGCACGCCACTGCCGTTCCAGAACCACGCCGAGACCGCGGCGGTGCTCCTGCCCCTGGGCCGGTGGACGATGGCCTTCGACCTCGCCTTCACCTTTCCGGGAAACCTTGCGGACCAGCCCCTCTATCGCGACGGCATCCAGCAGGGCCAGCTGAGTTTCGGCGATTTCGCCATAAGCGGCGGCGCGTCCCTGGCCCTTTCCCGCGGGCTGTCGGTGGGCTTCGCCGCCGTGCAGGAGAACCATTTTTTCCTAAATGACTACGGGTTCTCGACTTGGGTGAAGGGCGGCGTGCGCTATGAAACGCGCCTCTTCCGCAGGCTCCCCTTGCGCCTCGGGGCCGACCTCGAGAAGGAACTCGTGGGCAATCTCTCCACCGCCCTGGCGGGCTTGGAAAAGGGCTTCCGCGCCGATGTGGCCGGGGCCCTGGCCGTACCGGCCATCCGCAGCGAGTTCGGCATCGATTTGGGGATGGAATCGGGCCTCACCCCGGGGACGAACGGGGCGTTTTTTAATAGCCTCGGCATCGGCGTCGAGGCCTTCCGGGATTTCTACGTCACCCCGAGACTTTCCCTGCGGCTGCCGGTCTTCGACAAGCCCTTCGGGCTCTCCGCGGGCCTTTCCCTCGCCCTTCCCGTGAAGGCCCTGCGCTATGAACTCGCCTACGCCCTCGTGAAGGATTTCTCCGAGGATCCCGTGGAGGGCGAGTTCCGCCATGTCTTCACCCTCTCGCTGCGGGGCAATGTGGATCTCTTCTCCAAGGTGCGCCGCGGAGACCTGGCCTTCCCCGAGCGCGCGTTGCGCTTCCACGAACTCACGCGCCCCGAGCGCCCGAGCGCGCCGCTGACCAACGGCAGCCTCGATCTTCGGGTCTTCGTCGGCCTCGCCACAGTGAGGGCGGCCGGCCTCGAGAGCGACCCGGGCGACCTCGCCGGCTTCCTCGCCCATGCCGTGGAATCCAGCTTGCGCGGCCAGGAAGCGGTGGAAGTGCGGGAAGCGGGGGCCGAACTCACCGTCGCCCCGTCGCTTTCGGTGAAGGGCGAAGCCCTCTCGCTGCGCCTCGACGCCTACGACGCATCGGGCACGCCGCTTTTCGCGAGGTCCTACGCCGCAGATTTTGCCGCCCCCATGGAACGGGAAGACCGGGTCGACCGCGTGCGCGCCCTCGCCCAGGGCGGCCGGCTCGAACTCCTGGGCTTCGGGGAACCCTACCACCGGCGCAAGAACCGCGAGACCCTCTCGGCCTTCGTGCGCGAATGGGAGCGGGATTTCGCCCTCTTCCTCGCCCAGGAATACCTGAAGCCGGTCACCGTCACCGCCAACCTCTCGCGCCCGATCCTCCACCTCGACGAGAAGCCGGTGGGCATCCTCGGGCCGGAGGGGCTGAAACTTTCCCTGAAGCCCGGCCTGCACGTCTTCCGCGCCGTGCGCCGCGGCTATCCCGATGCGGTGGCGCGCCAGCGCATCGACGCCCCGGCGAAGGTGGCCCTGCAATTCCCCACCCAACTCTATTCCGTCGACGTCTACCCCGTCCTCCTGGCCGAGAAGAGCGGGGTCGAACTCGCCCTGGGGGGGAAGACCCGCAAGCTGCGCAAGGGGCAGGAGGCCGTCTTCGAGGAGGTGCTCAGCACCAACCGCGCGCTCTCCGTCAGCGGGTTCTACGGCCTGCGCGCCATTCCTTTGGCCATCCAGAGCAGCCTCGACCACCAGGTCTTCCTCATGCCCGACTTCATCGAGAATTTCCGCGAGGCCGGCTTCTGGTCGATCTGCGGCGAGGGCGCCGAGTTCCGCCCGCGCTTCGGCCCCGTGGGGCTCGAGCTGCGCGGGGTCAAACGCGCCCAGGGGCCCCGCCCCCTGGGGGTCCAGACGCCGCCCTTCCAGGCCCGGGATTTCCAGATCGAACTTGCGGCCTCCTGCGAAGACGCGGGCCAGGGCTATCTCGCCCTCATTGGCCCCCAGGGCAAGAAATGGGTGCTCGTGCTGCAGCGCCAGAAGGCGTGGGTGGAATCGGACTACGAGGCCGAGACGGCGGAGACCCGCGCCCGGGCCCTCGTCGACCGGGAGGCCCCGCTTCGGGTGTGGAAGCACGAGAAAACCATCGAAGCGTTCCTCGGGGATGAGCGGCTCTCCATCGGCCCCTTCCCCGAAGAGGGGCCGCTGCGCATCTTCGTCGGCGTCGATGCGCCCGTCGAGGGCGATTCCGTACAATTTTCCGCCACCGAACTGGTCTTTAAGCACCGATGAGGCTCCCCGTGAAGTTCAAGCCGCTCCTCATCTCCCTCTCCCTCGCGCTCTCCCTCGGCGCCCAGACCGCGCCGGACCCCCGGTCGGCCCTGAAAGAGAGCCTGGAGCAATTGCGCTCGGCCCGCTACTTCGAAGCGCGCCGCGGCCTCCTCGCCTTGGTACAAGGCGGCCAATTGAAAGACGACCGCCTCTACCCCGCGCTCTTCCGCGCCTATTTCCGCTGCGAGGAGTTCGCCGAGGCGCGGGCCCTGGCGAAAGACCATCCCGAAATCCTTACCGACGGGGCGGCCCTCCTGGATTACGTCGGCCTCCTCCAGCGCCAGGGCGCCTGGGAAGATTCCGCCGCCGCGATGCGCCGCGCGCCCCGGGGCGGGCGCTACGCCGAACTCCAGTACGCCTACCTGCGGCAGAAGGGCGATTTCACCGAGCTCCGCGGGCTGCTCCTGGGCTCCTCCAACCTGCTCCCGCCGTCGCTCTACCGGGAGGGGAAGAAGCTCCTCCTCGACGAGGCGGTGCGCGAACTCGAGAAGGTCCGCGAGCGGGGGGATGTGGCGCGCGGGCTGGAATTATGCCAGGCGGCCCTTGCCCTCCAGCGCAGCACCTATTTCGTCCTCCAACTCGCGGCGCTCCATTATCGCCGGGGCGATTTCCGCGAGGCCCTGGAGGCCCTGCGCGATACGCGCCTGGAGGAGTTCACCGACCCCGCCCAACTCTTCCAGTTCCACAAGATCCGGGGGATGGCCCTGGCGAAATTAAGGCGTTTTTCGGAAGCATTGGGGGCGCTCAAATTGGCCAAGGCGGCGGGGGGGATGGACTTCGACCTGGCGTATTACCTCGCCGAGGCCCACGAACGCCTGGGCGAATTGGAATTGGCCGAAGAACGGGCGAAAGACGCCGTGGCCCTGAACCCGGGCCGCGAGGGACTGCGCCTGCAGGCCCGCATCCTGGTGGCGGCGGGGAAGAACGCCCCCGCCCGCGACGTGCTGGCCCGCTACCTGGCCCTGGCGCCCGATGACGCCGCGCTGCGCGAGGTCTACCGCAAGGTTTCCGCCACCGCGGCCTTCGACGAGGGCAATCGCCTCTACCGCGGGAGCAATTACGAGGGGGCCGTCGCCTCCTTCGAGAAGGCCGCCGAACTCTTCCCCCCGCCCGCCCACCCGGTGGTGCGCATCATGTGGGCCAACGCGCTCTACCTGGCCGGCGAGAAGAATCCGGCCAAGCGCGCCGAGTACCACCCGAAGGCCGAGCGCCTGGCCGAGGCCTACGTGAACGAGCCCTCCCAATTCCTCCAGGTCTACGACCTGCTCTTCAGCCTCGCCTCGGCCCGCAGCAATTTCGAGCGCACCGGGCAACTCTTGGCCCTGCGCCAGAAGATCTTAAAGACCCCCGACGCGCCGCTGCTCCTCGATACCGGCTACCAATACGAATTGCAGAAAGACTACGCCCGGGCCCTGGAGGCCTACGAGAAGGCCTACGCCCTCGCCCCCGGGGGCGAGACGCGGCGCAAGCTGCTCCTCGCCCTCTGCAATCTGGGCGCCGATCGCCTCAACCGCGGGCTCGCCGCCGAGGCCGAGGCCCTCGTCGCCCGGGGCGAGAAACTCGCCCCCAAAGACAGCGGGGTGCTCGCCCTGAAGCGCAGCCTGCTGCTCGCCCAGGAGCGCGCCCAATTGGAGAAGCGCATGGGCGAGGCCGAGAAGGCCGTTTCGGCGGGGAACCACGCCGAGGCGCTGCGGATCTACCGGGAGGTGGAGGCCCGCGACCCGGCCTTCCCCGAACTGCGGGCCAATATCGCCTCGGCGCTCTTCGAGTCGAAGAAATATGCGGAAGCACTCGTGTATTACCGCTCCGAAGACGACCTGGGGCGGGGCTTCTACCCGGCCCTGGGCGTGCTCTATTGCCTCCACCACCTCGGGCGGTCCCGGGAGGCCCTCGCCCTCCTGCCCGCCGCCCAGGCGCGATTCCCGGGCCTGGAAGAAGGGCGGGATCTCGTGAAGTTCCAGGTCCAGGCCCTGCGCGCCCTCGGCGACCTACGGGGGGCCACGGAGGCCCTGCGAGAGCGGGCGGCGAGCGACCCGGGCGAGGCCTCCTTCCAGGTGCTCCTGGGGAACCTGTACTTCGAGATGAAGGATTACGACCGGGCGGAGGCCTGCTATGCCCGGGGCGGGAGCAAGCGCGACGCGCTCCTCTCCTACAATCTCGGCGTGGTGCAATTAAAACGAGGGAACCTGGAGGAGGCCCTGCGGCTCCTCGGCTTCGCCGCCGAGAAGACGGACCGCGCCGCCCGCGTCGAACTCTACCAGGGATCGCGGTTCCAGAAGGTGCAATGCCTCTTCCGCCTCAAGCGCTTCGAGCCGGCGCGGGCCGAGATGGCCGACCTCCTGGCCTTCCACGAGAGCACGGCCGAGGGCCGGGCCCACCCCAACGTGGAGTACCTCTGGTGGTGGGCGATGCTCCACGCCATGGATGAGGCGAAGACGCGGGAGCCGGCCCTGCGCGAGCGGCTATTGGCGACCCTCGACCGCTGCATCCAGCAGAAGGAGAACCGCCCGGTGGCGACCCGGGCCTCCTACCTGCGGGTGCTCCTCGACCCCGCCACGCGACTGGAACTCTCGAGCCCGGTGCGCGAACTTCGGGGCGCCGCGCCCCATTGCGTGGGCGATCTCATCCTCTACCAGAACCGCGGCCTCGATCTCCTCTGCGTCAGCGAAGAGAGCGGGGCGACGAATTGGCGCTTCAGCGAGCGCGTGCCGCTCTCGGCCCCGCTTTCCGACGACGGGCGCTGGCTGGCCTGCGCCCTGGAGAACGGCTTCATCCAGGTGCTCGACCTGCTCACCGGGGCCCCCGTCTACCGGGTGAAGGCCTACGCCCGCGCCGTGCGCCTCGTCGACGGCGACCTGGTCACCGCGGGGGCCTCCCTGGTGCGCCAAGGGCAGGACGGGGTGCGCTATAGCGTCGCGCTCGCCGACTTAGACCCCAAGCGCCTGGAGATTTCCGGCAACGTCGCGGCGGTGGTCGGCGCAAGCCGAACCCGCCTCTTCGACCTGCGCAAGGGCGCGGCCATCTTCACGGCGGACTGCCCCGCCCGAAGCCTCACCGGCTTCGGGGGCCCCTGGTTCTATGCGGTGGAGGCCGACAGCAACCATTGCGTCGTCCGCCTGCTGCCCACCGAAAAGCGCGCCCAGAGGGGCGGCGAGCGGACCCTCCAATGGGAACTCGCCGAGCCCGGGGACCCGGGCGACCATTTCCTCCTCTCCGGGACGCTCCTCGTCCACGCGCAAGCCGGCGGCGCCCTTTCCGCCTGGTCCATGGAGACGGGGAAACAGGCCTGGCGCACCGTGCGCCGGGACGGTTACGTGGACGCCCTCGAGTCCGAAGGGGCGATCTACCTCACGACGAAATCTTCCACCACCGTGAAGGTCCGGGCCGCCGACGGCGCCGTGCTTTGGGAACAGGCGAGCCGGCCCGGGAAAGAGGGCCTCTTTACGATCCTGGCGGGCAAGTGAACACGGGGAACGCTCCATGAAAGCAATCGGCGCGATCTTGATCCTTCTTTTGGCCCTCTCCGGGCCCCTGGGGGCCCAGGTGGCGAGCAATTCCTTGGTCCCCGGAACCTCCTACCCCTCGCTCCAGGCCGCCATCGACGCGGGGACGAACAACTACACCGTCTGGGTCTACGCGGACAGCAGCAGCGCCGGGGTCTACATCACCCATAAGGCCAACCTGAACCTCGTCATCGAGCCCGGCCACGCGGGCCCCGTGCGCCTGACCCCCCTGAGCCCGGGGATGGGAAACGGCCTCTTCATCACCAATAGCACCAACGTGGTGGTGCGGGGCTTCACCATCAGCAATTACTCCACCGGCGTGTGGCTGCGGGAGGGGTGCACGAATATCCGCCTCACCCAACTCGAGATCGTCTCCAACACGCTCTACGGGATCAAACTCGACGGGCCGGCCTCGGTAGGTTGCGAGTTCTCCAGCAACCTGATCATCGGCGGCACGGGGGCCATGGGGGTGACGCTCAGCGGGGGGTCCTTCGCGAACGCGGTGTTCTCCAATACCCTGCGAGGCCTCTCCTATGGCGTTTGGCTGGGACTGAGTTCGGGGGTCACCAATAACCGAGTCACGGGGAATTTGTTCGTCTCGAACGTGAATAGCGGCATCTACGGCATCAATAATAGCAGCGGGAATCTCCTGGCGAACAATACGATGTTCGGGAGCGGGACCCATCGGGGCGTCTCCCTCTCCGGCGGCGCCTCCAGCAACCGCATCGCCTCCAACGCGGTGACCGGGGGGCAGTACGGGGTCTTCTGCGATTCCATCTCGGATCAATTTATCCTCTGGAACGCCCTCAACGACCAGACGGCCTACGGCGTGGCCATCTGGAACGGCCCGAGCCGGGGCTTCCTGGTGGCGAGCAATTTCATCCGGTCCACGAACACCGTCGCCGGCATCGTCCTCGGCCCGAGTGCGCAAAGCAATCAACTCATCGCCAATACCCTCCAGAGGCAGACCCTCGCGATCCAGCTCACCAACGCCATCGGACTTTTCCCGAACCAGCTCTTTTGGAACGACATCTCGTCGAACACGGGCATCGGGATTTCCATCGCGGGTTTGAGCCATAACGCGGTGCTGATCGGCAACGTTCTCCACGACAACGCGGGGGTGGGCCTGCAGGTCGAGCACGGCCCCACCAATCTCCAGATCCTGACGAATCTGTTCGCCCGAAACGGGTCTAAGGGTGTGTGGTTCATCTCGAACGCCACCAATATCCTTTTCAGCGCGAACACGGTGTGCTCCAACGGGCTGGGTTTGGCCAGCGGGATGGGGAATGTCGCCATCCAACTCATCTTCAATAACATCTTCAGCAACGGGAACACCAATATCCTGAACGTCGTGGCCACGCCGACCCTCCTCGCCACGAGTAATTTTTTCGGCGCCACCAACCGGGCGGCGGCCTCCAAGGGCCTCGCCGGAACCGGGTTGACGATCATCGATCCCTGGCTCCACGCCCCCTTCGGCTCTGGGGGGGATTTTTCCATCCCCGCGCCCCCGACCGCCCTGGTGGCGAGCAACGGGCTTCCCGGGAAAGTGAACCTCTCCTGGGGCATGGCCCCCCCCGGGGATTTCGCCGGCGTGCGCTTCTACCGCACCACGATCGCCGGGGGGTACCCCTATCTCATCGATAGCGACCTGGTGGCGACCAGTTCGGGGAGTTCCGTCACCCATGCGGTCGACTCGCCCCCGGCCAGCCGGACCTATTATTACTACGCCACCGTCCTCGATGCATCGGGGAATGAGTCCTGGTATTCCCCCCAGGCCACGGTGGCGATGGACCCCCCGGCGGCCTTCACCGGGCCCGCATATTGGAGCACGAACCTCCTGGCGAGCTTCACCTGCCCCTCCAACGGCGGTTCGGCCAATATCACCAATTATCTCTGGCGCTTCGGGGATGGCTCGTCTGCCTTCGGCACGAATACGGCCACCCATGCCTACGCCGCCGCGCTCAGTGGGTGGGTGACGCTCACGGTCTTCAATAACCAGGGCCAGAGCAATACCGCGAGCAACCGCATCGAAATCTTCGCCCTTTCCCCCGTTTCCGGGAATATCCTCGGCACGATCACCAACGGCGTGGCGCTCACCCTCTCGGGCGCCCAGGGCACCTACACGACCAATTCGACGGCCGCCGGCTTCGTGTTCCTCGTCAGTAATGGCGCCTTCACCCTCACCCCGGGAAAATTGGGCTATCGTTTCAGCCCCTCCTCCAGGTCGGTGACGGTGCTGGATGCGCCGATGCTGGGGCAGGACTTCACCGCCGCCGACATCTATCCGGTCCTCTCCTTTACGAATTTCTCCAACCGGCAATACGTGGTGCGCGACCTCGTGATGAACGTTTCGGCGGACGCGCCCGAGATCCTCAGCGCCGTCGCCTACCGATTCTGGAATGAACCGGGCACCCCGACATTCTCCACCAACCTCTCCGCGGCCTACGGAAAGGAGGCAGTCTTAGATACCACGCTCCTCCAGGATGGATTCTATAACCTGCGCGCCGAGGCCGTGGATATCGTTTTCGGGCGCACCCATTCGAACCAGATCCTCTGCTTCCTCGACAACCAGGTATTCAAGATCCTGGGGAAGGGGCTCGAGGACCGCCACGCCATCGTCTACGACAATGTGATCCCCTTGGGGGGGGATAGCCCGGTCGAACTCTTTTTCCACCTGAAGGAAAACCAGAAGGTCCAGATCGGGGTCTACGACAAGTGGGGAAAGGCCATCGGGCGCTTCCCGGACCGAGTCTACCCCCACGGGCCCAACCGGCTTGTGTGGGACCGGGTTCCGAAGGATCTTCCCGCCGGGGTCTATTATGCCTTCGTCAAATGCGCCGAGTACTCGGTCTCGGTGCCGATCGTATTTACGCGGCGGGGCTGAGGATGCGCTCTCCCAAAGCCATTTACCCGATCGCCGTGGTGCCTTGCCCCGCCGAGGCCTTCGCCTTCTTTGGACCACCGGCTGCGGAGCCTCCACGCGCGTTCGGGGCCAAGCGCTGGGAACGCGCGAGCCCGGGGGGGGGCCGGCTTGGGAGCGGGCTTCCAGGAAAGACGGGGTGGGGGCATTTCCTAAAGAAAGCGATGGTCCCCGCGCTTTGGCTGCTCACCTTGCCCCTCGGGGCCGCGGTCGCGAGCAATTCCCTGGGCCCCACGGTCTACTCCACCGTCCAGGCCGCCATCGACGGGGGTACCAACCTTTATACCGTGTGGGTGTTCGGGGCGGAGACGAATAACGGTCTGACGATCTCCAATAAGTCGAGCATGAACCTCCGCGTCGACCCGGCGGCGGCGGGGGCGGTGCGGTTCACCTCGGCGGTTCCTGGGGCCGGGCAGGGCCTCCGCATCCAGGCGGGTGTGAATATCCTGGTGGAGGGTCTCTGCTTCTCCAATTACTCGGGGGGCCTGACCATCGAAACGAGCACGACCAATATCCGGATTTCCAAGAATGCCTTCCTCCAGAACTCGAATTCCGGGATCGTGCTCAAGGGGCCGCGGGTGACGCTCACCAGCAACACCGTCTTGGGCCCGGCGTTCAGCAGCGCGGGCTTGATCTTGTCAAACGGAACCCACTCGAATCTCGTGCTGTCCAATCGCTTCGCGGGCCATACCGCCGGGATCGAGTTCGCCATGGGCTCCTTCACCTCCAATAACCAGGTGCTCGGCAACCTCCTCGAGTCCAACCAGTCCCGCGGGGTGAATCTGTTCGGTTCCAGCTGGAACAACCTCTTGGCCTACAATACCGTCATCGGGGCGAGTCAGATCGGGATCTACGCGGCAGGGGGGTCGTACGGGAATGACTTGGTCTCGAACACGTTCATCGGCGGCACGTACGCGATCCTCTGCGATAGCATCACCACCCACAAGATCCTCTGGAACGACTGCCAGGGCCAGTCCTCCTACGGGATCGCCGTCTGGAACACCCCCGGCCAGGGGTTCCAGGTATCGAGCAACACGGTCCGTTCGAGCGCGGTGGGGGTTCTCGCCGGGATCATCATCGGCACGAGTTCCAAGAGCAACCGGGTGATCGGGAATACCGTGGCCCAACAGCCCGTCGGCATCCAGATCGGCGGCGGCAGCGGCTCCGCGAGCAATTTCCTCTCCGGCAACGACGTCTATGCGACCACCCAATGCGCGGTCCAGATCGACGGAACGAGCCATAGCCTGGTCTTGGTGGATAACCGGATCCACGACAATCTCGGCGCGGGGGTGCGCGTGGACGGGGGGCCGACGAACCTCCAAATCACCCGCAACCTCATCCTCGGGAACGCGGGGATCGGCCTCTCCTTTTCGAGCAATTCCACGAACCATCTGGTGGCCTCGAATATCCTCAGCAATAACGGCGGCGGATTCGCCAGCGGCCCGGGGAATGCGGGCCACCGGATCATCCAGAACCTCTTCTTCGCCAACGGTTCCAACCAATTCAACAACACGGTGGCGACCCCCGCCCTCTACGCCCCCAGCAATTATTTCGGCCCCGGCAACCGCCCCTTTTCCGCGAAGGGCATCGCCGGCAGCGGCCAGACCGCGGCCGACCCCTGGCTCAACGGGCCCATCGGGGGCAGCGGCGATTGGGTCGCCCCATCGGCGCCCACGACCCTGGTGGCCAGCAACGGCCTCGCCGGCCAGGTGAACCTCCATTGGGCGAGAGTCCTGCCCATCGACTTTTCCCGCACGCGGATCTTCCGCACGCAGGTGAGCAACGCCTATTCCAACCTCACGGACGGGGACCAGGTGGGAACCATCCTCGTGGGCGCCACGACGAATTGGGTGGATACCCCGTCGGCCGGGGGCACCTACCATTATTACGTCACGATTTCGGACACCAATAGCAACGAATCGTGGTACTCGCCCCAGGCCTCGGTGGCCTACCTCTCCAATATGCCGCCGACGGCCGCGTTCAGCGGCCCGGCCTATTGGAGCACGAACCTGGCCGCCTCTTTCACCAACGCGTCGATCCCCGGCACGGGGATCCTCACCAATTTCCTCTGGGATTTCGGCGACGGGGCCACGCTCTTGGGGTCGAACACCGCCGCCACCCACCTCTACGCCGTTCCCATGAACGGCTTCGTCTCCCTGACCGTATGGAACGACCTCGGCCAAAGCAATACGGTCAGCAATGCCCTCGGCGTCTACGCCCTCTCCCCCGTCTCGGGGAAGATCTTGGGCACGGTCACGAACGGGGTCTCCCTCACCTTAAGCGGAGCCACGGGCAACTTCGCCACCAATTCCACGGCCGCCGGCTTCGTCTTCCTGGTCAGTAATGGTTCTTATGCCCTCGCGGTCTCCAAACTCGGCTATCGTTTCTCGCCGGCTTCGCGGTCGGTGACCGTCCTCAACAGTCCCGTGCTGGGCCAGGACTTCACGGCCTCCGACATCTATCCGGCGCTCTCGTTCAGCAACCTCACCAATCGGCAATACGTGGTGCGCGACCTCGTGATGAACGTTTCGGCTGACGCGCCCGAGATTCTCAGCTCCATCACCTACCGCTTCTGGAACGAACCGGGCACCCCGGCATTCTCCACCAACCTCTCCGCGGCCTACGGAAAGGAGGCCGTCTTAGATACCACGCTCCTCCAGGATGGATTCTATAACCTGCGCGCCGAGGCCGCGGATATCGTTTTCGGGCGCACCCATTCGAACCAGATCCTCTGCTTCCTCGACAACCAGGTATTCAAGATCCTGGGGAAGGGGCTCGAGGACCGCCACGCCATCGTCTACGATAATGTGATCCCCTTGGGGGGGGATAGCCCGGTCGAACTCTTCTTCCACCTGAAGGAAAACCAGAAGGTCCAGATCGGGGTCTACGACAAGTGGGGAAAGGCCGTCGGGCGCTTCCCGGACCGACTCTACCCCCACGGCCCCAATCGGCTCGTGTGGGACCGTGTTCCGAAGGACCTCCCCGCTGGGGTCTATTACGCCTTCGTCAAATGCGCCGAGTACTCGGTCTCGGTGCCGATCGTGTTCACGCGGCGTTAGGCGGGCCGGAAAAAGTGGCCCCGCCTTCTCGGCTCTTGGCCCAACCCTAATGCCCGGGCCCTTCACCGCCCTGCGGGCGGCCCCGCAGCGGCAGGCTCGGGAGCAGGAAGGTGAAGAGCGCGAGGAGGGCCATGATGATAAGCACCCCCGCGAACACCCGGTGGATCGCTTCCGCGAAGGACCGCTTCACCCCGAGCACCATGCGGTCGATCGTCTCGGCCTTCACGACCTCGAGGCGTTTGCGCGCGCCCTCGAGTTCGGCGATGGCCTGCGCCGATGGCGCGCTGGCGCGCAGGGCCTTTAGCCGCTCATCGATGCCGGCGATCTGACGGTCGATCTTCGCCTCGACGGCGGCGCGGATCTCTTGGGGGCCCTTCGATGTCGTTTGCCCCGAGACGGAGGATCGGGCGGCCTGGTGGGTGGGCGAGGGCGGCATGTTCTTTTCAAGCGCCAGGGTAAGGCTCGCGCTGAAGACGGCCCCAAGGACCGCGGCGGCCACCGTGGAGCCGATCTGGCGAGAGAATTGGTTGAAGCTCGTGGCCTGGCCGATCTCGGCGGGCGGCACGGAGTTCTGCACGGCGATGGAATAGAGGGATTGGGCCGGCCCGAGGCCGATGCCCGCCACCACCATGATGGCGATGACCACGCCCATGGGCGTATCGATCCCCAGGCCCAAGAGCAGCGCCGCCGCGACGAGGGCCACGACGGACCCGATGGCCAGGATGGCTTTGTAGCGGCCCAATTTGGAGGCCAGGGGCCCGCCCAGGGAGGCGCCGAAGATCACCCCGACGGTGAGGGGGATGATGGAGACGCCCGCCCGGGTGGCGCTCACGCCCTGGATCTGGACCATGTAGAGCGGCAGGAAGATGATGAGGGAGAGGAAGCCGGCCCCGAAAAAGAAGGTGGCGATATTGCCGAGGGTGAATACGTGGTTACGGAAGAGGGAGAGGTCGAGGACGGGGTGCTTGGCGACCTTGAGGGAATGCCAGACCCAGGCGGTAAGGGCGACAAGTGAGCCGCCCAGTAGGGCGAGCACCCGGGGGCTGCCCCAGGGATGGGCGTTCTTGTCCAATTGGAGGGCGAGCACGAGGGGGAAGAACGAAGCGACCATGAGGAATGCCGAGACGAAATTGAAGGCATGGGACGGATCGAGGGGGGCGAGGTGGGGCATGCGCGCGATGAGGAACCATAGGGCCACGACGCCGATGGGGAGGTTCACGTAGAAGACCCAGCGCCAGCCCTCGACGCCCGCGAGGAGCCCCCCCGCGTGGTCGGTGAGGAGCCCTCCGAAGAGGGGGCCCAGCACGCTGGCGAGGCCGAAGATCGCCCCGAAGACGCCGCCGATCTTGCTGCGCTCGCGGGGCGGGTAGAGGTCGCTGATGACGATGAAGGCGAGGGTGAAGAGCCCGCCGCCGCCGAGGCCCTGGAGGCCGCGGAAGGCGACCAATTGCCCCATGCCATCGCCGAGGAGGGGGAGCGTTCCCCATTCGCCCGCCATGCCGCACAGCGCGGAGCCGCCCAGGAAGGTGAGCGTGGCGAAGAGCATGAGGCGCTTCTTGTCGAAGATGTCGGCGAGTTTCCCGTAGATGGGCACCACCAGGGTCGACACGAGGATGTAGGTGGAGAAGACCCAGCCGTAGCGCTCCATGCCGCCCAGGTCGGCGACGATGCGCGGGAGGGCGGTGGACACGATGGTCTGGTCGAGGGCGCCGAGGAACATGATGAGCGCCACCCCGAAGAGGGTCGCGCCGCGGTGGAGGGGATCGTTCGTCATATCCCTAAATGTACCCCGTTCCGCCGCCGGGGTCAAAAAGGGGAGGGCGCGCGCGGGCCAACTCCCGCTGGTCGCTCAGGCGTAGCAGCGCACTTCGTAGATCGCCGCGCTGGGGTCACCGTTGGTGGCGAGCACGACGACGCGGAGTTTTTCGACGTCTACGGGGGCCTGGAGGGCGTGGCGGCGGTGGCGTTGATAATTGCCGGCGGCCTCGATGAGCGTGTGCCAAGCGCCGTTTCGATAGCCCTCGATGCGGTAATCCCGCGGGCATTGGGGATCGCGGTAGAACGGCGGGTAGGCGTGCACTTCCGCCACCAATTGCCCGGGGAATGAGAGTTCCACATGGCGGATGGTTTGCGGCTTCGCCCAGGCGAGTTCCACCCATTGGGGGAGGGGCTGCCCCGCGTCGGAGCGCCAGAGGTTCACCCCCCGGTGGGGCCGGGTTTCGCCGCTTACCACGTTCTCGGGGCCATAGACGGCCTGGGCCGGCGCGACGCGGAAGGCGAGGGGATGGAAGATGGCGCGCATGCGCGGGTGGTTTCCCATCCGGTACATCGACACCTGGCCGGGCAGGAAGGTGCCGCTGGCGCACCAGCCGACCTCGGGGTTCGGCCCGAGTTCCAGGCGCACATACCCGTCGGGCACCCCGACGAGGTTCACCGGCCATTCCACCCATTGCTGGACGCCGGGGGGAACCAGGATCTCGCCGGTGGCGAGG
>JAFLEE010000042.1 GCA_017302015.1 Spirochaetota bacterium
GTCTTGCTTGAACTCCCGACCGATCTTTTTCCGGGTCTTTTTCCCGGGGATTTGCTCGTCCATAAACCTTCCTCCTTAGATTATCGGAAGGCTTAACTCACTGTCCACTTTATTGAGACAGATCAGAATTAGCGGCGCTCCAGTACGCCCATTTTTCCCCGCCCGTCCGCCGCGGTCTTTCCCACCTGGAAGGGCATTACCGCAAGCAGGTGAGCGTCGCCTCGATGGCCAAGGCCGCCGGGATCCACCGCTCGCATTTTTCCCGTCGCTTCCATCGGGAGACGGGGAGCAGCCCGGTGGAAAAGATCCTCGAAATACGCATGGCCCATGCCCGGGGCCTCCTGGCCGAGACCTCCATGCCCGTGGGGGAGGTCGCCCGATGCGTGGGGATGTCCCCGAAGCATTTCCTGAAAGCCTTCCGAAAAACGTGCGCCCGTACCCCGGGCCAGTACCGGCGGGAAGTTAGGCCCATCCAGGCGGACGCAACATAAAGATACCTCAAGTCATAAAAAGATCCTTGACCGATTTTCGATCGCGGACTAAAGTTGCTTGGAAGAAGGGCATTTTTCAAGGAACTCCGCATGAGGAAACCATTCGCCATTTCCATCCCCTTGGTTCTCGCGCTTTTTGCGGTCGCCATGGACGGGCAGAACCTCCTCGTGAAAGAGGATTTTAACGAAGGCCGGGTCACGGCGGCGGGGGGGCATCTCCAGGGGACGGGGATCGTCGACGACAAACGCGGCGGAAAATGCATCACCGGCAGCACTGCGGCCTATTTTCCCGTATCCAAATATTGGAACCTGGCCGGCGGCACGGTGGAGTTCAAGGTGTGTTTTCTCGAACCTTCCACCAATGCCTCCCTCGATAATTGGTGTTTGTTTCGGATCCAAGCTCCCTTCCTCGGGCAAAAGGATTCGTTCGCCAATTCGTTCAATATCATCAACGGGTGGGGCGCCGGACTTTTCCTGCTCCTGGGGGACAAGGCGGGATCGCGTACCACGCTTCGATACACGGGCGTGAGCGCTTGGCGCCCTGGCGAATGGCACCTCGTTTCGTTCGCGTGGAAAATTGAAAATCCAGGACGATCCTGGGTGGCCCTCTACGTGGATGGGGCCCTGGCGAATGCCCGGAAAGACTTCACCCTCGAGTTTGAGGAGGAAGCCTGGAAGGGTCTAAAGACAATGGAGACCCCGACCGACCTCGCCAGCCACCAGAAGGGAAGCGTTCTCTTCGGCGGGGGCTGGGGGAAGAACGCCGCCGGCTGCATCGACGACGTGAAGATCTGGGATTTCCCGCGCCCGTATGATTTCGTGAAATAGGGGAAGGACCTGCATGAACCCGATAGCGCAGCTTCAAAAATGGGCGATCCTCATACTCGGCGTTTCCGCGGGGCTATGGGGAGAAAATCTCCTCCTTGAGAACTCATCTTTCGAGTCGGGACGTTGGGGGTTCGATGCCTCCCCCGTAGTGTTTTTGCGAAATTGGGACCGTTTCACCCCCCCGATGATCACCGCTGAAACCGCCGCGCACGGCACCCATTCCCTCAAACTCATGAATCCCACCGGGATGGACGCCATCCAGGTATTTTTCCCCGCCCGCGAATTCAAAGAAAGAACCCACCTGGTGGTTTCCTTTTATGCCAAGGCCAGCGTGGAGAAGACCCCCCTCCTGGCCGGCATGCTATGCGGTTGGAAGCGGGTCATCGAGAAGAACATCGACCTCGGGAAGGATTGGGCCCGTTACCAATTCGAGGGGGATGTGGGGGTGGACTTCGTGAAGGAGTCCTCCGCGGGAGGGGCTCGGGGGATGTATGCGCTCACCCTGTCCCTGTTCTCCGCGAAGAAGCCGGTCTTCGGGGACGTTTGGATCGACGCCATCCAGATCGAAAGGCAAGCGTTGACGGAATACGCGCCGGCGAAAACCCTCGAGGCGACCCTCGACTTCGCGGACTTCCCGAATCGCCGTAGCCTCGTCTATTTCGCCGGCGAAAAACCCGAGGCGGTATTGACCGTGGCCTCCACGCGCGCCGTGGCCGCGGCCGAAGCGCGGATCACCGTCAAGGATACCCTCGGGGGGCAGGTCCTCTTCGACGAGAAGAAGTCGGTCGCGCTGGACGCGAAAGGGCAGGGGAGCGTGCGGGTTTCCCTCCCGGCGGTGGCGCGCCGGCATTACCGCATCGAGGCGGTCGTCACAAGCGGGGGGGGTCGGGCCACGGCCCAGCGGGTCTTTGGCGGTATCGTCGACCTCTCCAAGAACCAGATTAGGTCCAAGCGCTTCGGAGGAAGCATCGAGATGATGGAAGAAGCCCGGGCCTATTACATGGCCCCGGCGGATCCCTCCTATCGCATGGCCGCCTACCGCGAAAAGCCGGAGGTCTATGCCAGCCTCGCCCGCAAAATCGGATGGCAATGGATCCATTTCTACGGGCAAGTGGGCATCGGCATGGTGGCACCGGAGAAGGGGAAGTACCAGTGGCGGGATGCGGACGCGTGCACCGATCTCTACCTGAAACTGGGCCTCGAGATCATGGCGCTGACGACCTCCCATGGCAATTACCAGGGTTGGTACTTCGAACCCAAGTGGATCCTCACCGGCCCGAAGAGCCTGGGGGGGAACAACGCGGGAAAAGACTCCCCCCTCGTCAACGCGGAGGATTTCGGGCGCTTTTGTTTCGACCTCGCCGAGCATTTCAAGGGCCGCATCGACCTCTGGGAGAGCTGGAACGAGCCCGGGGTGAAGATGCGCGCCGAGGAGTACCTTCCCCTGTTGGCGGCCTGCTACACGAACATGAAGCGGGCCAACCCGGCTTCGAGCGTGCTGGGCCTCTGCGGCACGTGGGATATGGGCGGCGACCTCTATGGTTGGGTGAAGCGCTGCCTCGCCCTGGGCGCCGGGAAATACATGGATGAGATCGGCATCCACGGCTACCACACCAAGGACCGCGATTATATCGCCCGGGTCCGCGCCACGGCCAAGGAACTCACCGGGAAGGAGTGGAAGGTCTGGGACACCGAAAGCGGCAGCGAGATCCTCCAGGATTACGGCTATCCCGCCTATTTTAATTGGGAAAGCCCGACGGAATACCGTTTCGACGGCCTTCTCACCATGCTCAGCAAGCATTACGCCAATGAAATGGCCAGCGGGGTGGAGCGCCAGAGTTGGTTCAATCTCATCGGCTCCTACGGATGGATCGGGAAGCCCGACTACGCACTGATGAATTATGATGGATCGCCCAACGCGGCCATGATGGGGCAGAACTACCTCATCGAGCAGTACGAGGGCGCGCGGCTTCATCGCGAGGTGCCCGTCGAAGGCGGCACCGTGGCCTACGTCTTCCAGAAGGGCAATGAACCGTTCCTGGTGTATTGGAATGAAACCTTGGAGACCGAGGGCAGTCTCCCGATCGAAGGCGTCCAGGTGCTCGATATGATGGGGGGGCGCCTTCCGGTTCGGAGCGAGGGCGGAACGACGCTCCTTAAAATCGACAAGACGCCGCGTTACGTCACCGCCGCGGGCATGGGCGCAGAAGCCCTGGCATCCGCCGTCGGACGCATCACGGTGCGGGGCGCGAGCGCCCTAAAATTAGGCCGCATCAGCCTTTCCGTCTCCGGTGAAACGCCGCTCCTCGTGGCCAGCGTTAAGAACACGGGGGCGCAGCCCCAGCGGCTAGAAGTCGAGACGATTTCCAAGCCCGCTTGGGTTTCCGCCGGTGTCCGCGAATCGCGCCTCCTTCCTGGGTTCACGAATCTCGACCTCTCCTGGCGCTTGCCCATGACCCTGCCGGGCGATGATAATCTTTTGCGATTAGCCTTTGAGGTTCCTTCGGGGACCTTGGTGGCGAATATTCCCCTGAACATCCAGTCCGCACGGAGAGGAGCGGGGGTGCTCATCGACGGGCTCGCCGGGGATTCCGCCTGGAATGGGGCCCTATGGGGCCCCATCGGTCACTTCGCCACTATGGCCTCTTCCTACGACGAAAAGTCGCTCCATTTCTTCTTCAAGGTGAAGGACAATGAGGTGGTGAACTACCGCGACTATTCCGCCACCGCGCTTCCATCATGGAAGACGGACGGGGTGGAACTCTATTTCGATCTCGACCGGGAAGGCGACTTCTCCCAAAGCACTTTCAACCAGGATGACCTGCAACTCGCCTTCGCCGTGAAATGCGGTCCGGCCTCAAAGGACGAGGTCAACAAGGGCCCCGACGTCTACGCCGGCAACAAGAACTTTCCGGCGGACAAGGTGTCGATGAAGACGACCCGAAGCGGCGAGGGGTACTTGATGGAGATCGGCATCCCCTGGGAATGCTTTTCGGCGCTCGGATACAAGAAAAAAAGCCTCATCGGCTTCGCCGCTTCCGTTCGTGATTTGGGGAAGAATTACGAAGAACGCGCCCGCGCCTTTTGGGCGGGAGACAATGACAATTACCGGGATACTTCGAAGTTCGGGTTATTGTTACTGATGCCCTGACGATCGGGTTCATCGCGGTGGGACGAGCGTCCGAACATAGGGGAGTAAACTGAGGGTGGATTTGGGTTCAATCGGTGGGGGAGGGAATGGGTTTTTCTTGAGGTTTGATGGGTGATGTTGAATTCGGGATTGCAACGCTTGGTGACCCAATATCACATAATAGCCCATTGTTCGCGAAATCTTTCATCTACCCCTATCCCCCTCAAAGTTCCCCTACCTCATCCCATCCCCCGCCACCCCCTACAGAAGCTCCCTCCCCTCTCCCTCCTTGAACAAATAAGTCCTCACCTCCCCACCTATCTCTAATTTGAGACTTCCGCCCGCCGCACTGAGAACGCTCACACGCCGCAATTCACCGCGCTCCCATCGCGCCGCCATCGTGAATCCGCCCGGCAGCCGAACTCCTTCGAAGGAAGCCGTTTGCCACCGCTCGGGAACGCCCGTGAACAAGTGGATCACGCCCCGCCGTTCATGGACGAGCAGTTCCAGGAGCGCCGTGGCGCCGGCCATCGTCCCATCGAGTTGCATGATCTCGGTGGATTCCTTCGGCTGTTCTTGGAGTTCCCGGCGATGGGAGGAGAGTCCCCCGAATCGGGGGATGTAGACGGTCGCCATGCTTTCGTTGATGAACAGTTCCCTCCAAATATTCAGGAGGTGGAGCGGGCTCTCCCGAAGGCCCACCCGGGCATGCAGGATGGCCGCCCAGGGCATGCACCATTCGCTCCACATGCCGATGCCTTTCTCCACCCAGCCATCGACGGTTTTATCGATCGTGGCCGCATGCTCCTCCGCGCGGGGGTCGATGGCGTCGAACGGATAGAGAGCGCCTAGGTGCGAGTGGTGGCGATAGGATTCGGGCAGGTCCTGCCCCTCCCATAGGGCGATCCGTTTCCCATAGTCACCCGGGGGGCGATAGGCGGGGGCGGGGACCGCCACCGTGGCGTAGGGGGGGAGGCGAAGCTGGATGTCGCGCCAAATAGGTTTGGGCGGGATCCCCAGGCGCCTCGCCGCTTCCATGAGGGATTCCGCTAATCGATGGATGCAAGCGAGTTGCCACGAGGAATCGCGCCCCGCCTCGGCCTCGTGATGGCGGGCGCCGAACTCCGGCGCGGGGCCCAATGCCAGGGACAGTTGCCCCCCGCGTTCTTCCAGCATGGCCTCGTGGCTCGCCATGGCCCCCGACATGAAGGGCCAGGCCCGATTCGAAAGGAAGTCGGCGTCGAGGGAATGGCGGTAATACTCCCAGTAGAGCAATGCGAGCCAGCCCGTGACCGATTGGTCCAAGCCCGAGTGCGGCCGCAGACCGCTTTGGCATTGGCGCCCGAGATCGTTGACGCTATGGGTGAGCATCAAGCCGTCTTTGATCCCGAACATCCGCTCGGCATTCTGGCGCATCGCTTCCTGGTACGGCTCGGAATCGAGCATGGCGAAGAGCGGCATCAGATGGGAGAGGTTCCCCGAGCGGAAACCGAGGGTATAGATCTGCTGGATATTCACGTTCATCGTGTAATCGCCGCCCCACGGGGGCATTTGGTATTCCTCGAGCCAGGGACCCTGGAGCGGAGCGGGGCGGGGGGCGCGGGGGTTCGTCGCGCAGGCGAACTTGTACTGGGCGTACGCGTAGAAGCGCATGAAGAAATCATCGGGGATTTCGACCTCGGGGACGCCCGACCAATAATGCGCCCACCAATCCCCGGCCTGGATGCGGCGGGTTGGGGCATCCACCCTCAGGAAACCGGCCCGGATAGAATCGAACTCGGTCTCGCCCGTTTCCCGGTCCTGCGTCAAGGCGAGGTGGAGGATGCGCCCCCCCGAGATCTCGCCAGATAGGGCGGTGAGCCCCGGGTCTTCGGGGCACGCTTGGAACCATCCCGCCAGATCCGGTCTTTCCGCGAGGACGGGCGGGAGGAAGCCGCGTTTTTCAAGGTCCCCGCGAACCCATTCCCAGGCGGGTTTGGCGCTCACCGATTCGATGGAGCGGTCGGGATCCCCGATGAGGAGGATATCTTCGGCAGGCAAGAGCGTGAAGGTCAATGACCCCGCGTCCTTCTCTCCCTCCGCGAGGAAGACTTCCAGGAATCCTCGCCCGAGGTGCAGGCGCGCGCCTTTCGGACGCTTTCCCGCCGCCAGGGTGAACTCGAACCGGCCTCCCGGAAGGAGCGTGGAGGAGAACGGCGGAGGGGGATGGTTCGGGTCGCGGAACGCGCCCTTTAATTTTTCAGGATCCCGGGGATCGTGGATCCCGAGTAATTTCTGGTAGGTGACGCCGGCGGGAAGCAGCACGCCATGGCGATGGTCCCAGAAATCGTTGCGCGACACGGTGAGGTTGATTTTGTCCGTTCCCCAAAGGAGGGCCCCGAAAGAACCGTTGCCCAGGGCGATGCCGCAATGGGTCCGGGGAATGGGAAAGGGGAAGTCGAGGATCGGGAGGCGACCTAAGTTCATGGGGGGCTTCCTGTGGACGGGGTGGAAGTGGCGACGAGGCGATTACCGCTTAGGGCGCCAGGGCGGCGGCCAGGCGTTCCGCGTTCCCCTTCATCTGCAGGTAACGCGGATAAGAATCGAGTTTCACGACGGTTTTTTCCCCGGAGCGGGGGAGGGGATTCCCCATCAAATCCCGCACGGAGACGCCATCGACCCCGATCGCCAAACGTCCCTCCGGTGCGCCTATGCGTCGCCACGCGACCGCGAGGGAATCGCCTTCCCCTTCGAAGAGGAAGCAGGCGGTCTGCCCATCGAGGGCGAGGCTGCGTACGAAGCGTTTACCGGAGAGAAATTGGATGCTGGCCGCGAAGGCCGGGACCACCGGTTTCGGGAGGCCGTTGTACTCCAGCATCTGGAGCCCCCCGGTCGCCGCCGGACCATTGTCTTCCGCCAGATCGTACCAATAGAGGCGTTCGATGCCCGCGGCCAGGGCCGTGGCGTACGCTTGGGCCAGGAGCGCCGGCGCCAAGCGCTTCGGCGCTTTCACGCCCGAATAGAAGGGGCTATAGTAGGACTCGTGGCCATCCCCCACCCCGCACTCGGTATTCCAGATGGGGAGGTTTTTCCCATTGGCGAGGATGCGGCGGCGGTTGGCTTCTATATTGGAGGCCCATTCCTCCTCGGGGCCCGCCGATCCGCTGGATAGATAAGCGTGGTGGCTGAAGACGTCGATCTGCTGGGCCGCCCCGGCGGCGAGGCAGTCCGTATTCCACCCCCGTTCGTAGAGGGTCCCGCAGACCCCCACCACGGGGGTCACCGCGTCGGCTTTCTTGATTTCCTCCCGGGAGATCGCGAGGAGATCCACATATTGTTGCGGGCTTCCCCGCCACCAATCCTGTAGATACGGTTCGTTCCAGATCTCCCAAGCGTCGACGAGGCCGCGGAACCGGCCGGCCAGAGCGGCGGAGAAATCGCGCCAAGGCCCGGGTTCGGGGGGGTGCTTCGTGCGCTCCCACTCCTTCACGGTTGCGGGTGCGGTGGAAGCCCACATGGAGCCGAGTTCCATGTTCGCCAGCAGGTGGATGCCCGCCTCCTTCGCCCGTCGAAGGACCGCCTCCTTCGCGGGCTCCCAACGGGGCGCCTGTCCCCGCTCGGGTTGGAGCATCGCCCACCTCAGGTAATTGTCGTCGTGGAGCCTGAGGCTGCCCACCCCGATCTTTCCGGCGATGCGGCAGAAGGTTTCGGAGGAAAAGGTGTTCACGCCGAAGAGCCCCGCCCCTCTGCGCGCCTCGGGAAGACCCCTCGGCAGGATCGCGAAGGGGGCGATCCCTCGGGAGAGGACCGCGCTCCCCGCCCTGAGCGTCCACTGGGCGCAGAAGGATCCGAGTAGCGGCGTCTTCCACGCAACGGAGCGGGTGAAGGTCGCCACCCCTTTTTCGTCCATGGGCAGGGAGCGTGCATGCACGATTTCGCCGAAGACGTTCTCGACCGCGAGATCCAGGTTCCAGGGCGAGGCCCGGTCGGTGGCGCGCCCCTCTGGAACGCTCATGCGGGCGTTCAAGGAGACCGTTTCTCCTTCCACGTAGAGCCCATGCTCCGCGGAGGTCGAGCCGACGATCTCGACGGCGGGCGCCAGGTCGAACGGCGAGAGCCCGCCCTCCTCCAATTGCACCGCGTCGATCCAGACCTTGCGCGCGCTGAAATCGTTGGTCTTGAGCCAGGTGCCCGGCATGGCGATGCAGGCCACCATCGTTCCCTTGGGGCATGCGCCGACCTCGAACGAAAACGCGACTCGTTGCCAATCCCCGGTGAGGCGCACCGCCTTGGTGATGGCGGGCCTCGAACGGGCCGCATAGCGGGCCTCAAGGACCGCCTCGATCCCCGGTTCGCTGGTTTTGAGGAAGGCGCTTAAGGTGTAGACCTTGCCTTTCGCCACCGCCACGGCGGGGCTCTGGATCCGCCCCCCGGCCTCGTACCACCTCGGCCACGCGTCGTAGCGCATGCTTTGGGCGCCGTGGACCTTCTCCCGGTTGTCGAGGAACATCTGGTCGTCGCGGGACCTGCTCTGCATCGTGTAGGAGAATCCCCAATGCTCCAGGCTCCCCTCGAATGAGGCATTGCGCAGCAGGTTCGTCCCCGTGGGTTTGGATACGGGAGTCGCGGCCGTCCAGGCGATCGTTCCGGCGGCCTGTTGAAGAACGGTTTCACGGGCGAACTCGGCGGCATCGAGTTCCCGCATCCCGAAATCGTCCAGGAG
Organism: Spirochaetota bacterium; assembly: GCA_017302015.1. Taxonomy (GTDB): domain Bacteria; phylum Spirochaetota; class UBA12135; order COTS27; family JAFLEE01; genus JAFLEE01. The sequence continues at coordinate 9,152 of JAFLEE010000042.1, forward strand.
CATGGTGTCGCCGATGAGCGTCAGGCCGTAGCCGATGGCGATGCGGAATTGGGTGAGGTCCTGCCCGGGGTCCAGTTGGATGAGCAGGCTGTACTCCGACCACTCCGAGTTCACCTCGCCGTAATACTTATGGTATCCCTTCGCCCATTTCGCGTCGGCGCACTGGATATTGGCCGCGATGGAACCTTGGACCGCGATGGCCTTCATCCAAACGCTCGCCTTGAAATACCGCACCGCATCGGTCGGAGGGATCGGCGTGAAGGGCGGGTAGACGCCGAAAAGGCCCCCGTCGTTGAGTCGGATCATCGCCAGGGCGGCGCTTCCGGTATGGGCCTCGTTGGTGGAGAGGAGTTTCCCTTCGGCTCGCGTCTTTCCGGGGATGGGCTCCCCGCGATAGCCGAGGGCGCCGCCGCGATCCCCGATCTCCACCGATGGATTGGGGAGGAGGTTCGTCTTCCCATCGATCGGATACGCATAGAGGTGAAAGACGAATGGGATGAGGATTCGCAGGGGGCTGGGGTTGGGCGTCATGTCGGATCTCCGAAGGGGTTCATGCGGGGGGAATCGTGGGATGTCGGGGCCTCAGGAAGGGGCCGTCGTGGCCTGGAGTTCGGGGGCCACCACCGTTTCGCCGGGCTTAAAATCCGGCTCGGTCAAACGGCGGAACACCTGCTGGGCCGCCAGGGTCGCCGTCTCATGGCGAAAGAAGAGGATCTGGGCATCGGGGGCGCGCTGGGCGCCGAAGGTTCCGAAGAAGGTTTGGTCGACCACCCGGGGAAGGCCGCCCGCTTGGGCGCCTTCCAACGCCCGGTCGACGGCGGCGTACTCGGACCCATAGCAGAAGATCCCGTCGCAACCCTTCTCCAAGGCGCGCCGCGTGGCCGCGATGAAGTCGCCGTCCCGGGGGATGATCCTCGCCCGGTCGAACGGCTGGCCCCGCTCGTCGTGGGCGGCCATCCATCCCCGGAGAAAGGCCTCCATGACCCCATGCCCCTGCTCGTGGCCCGCATAATAGGCGCGTTCTATTTTTCGGTCGAGGAGCCAACGCGCCGCCAGGCGGCCGGCGGCCTCGTAATCCATCGTCACGTGGAAGGGATCCCCGCACGGGGGATTGCCGACCACGCAAACGGGCAGCGTCCGCCGGATCTTCCGGATGGCGGCGGCGTGGGCCGGGAGCGGCCGGACCCAGATCACCGCGTCGGGGCGGTACATCGCGATCTCATCGACGATCTGCTCCCGCGTGCCCACGAGGTTCGCCGTCTGCAGCAGGATGGGGAGGTTCTTGAAGACCTCGCAGAACCCGGCGAGGAGGTCCATGTAAAGCCCGTTGAGCGAGACGTGCTTCCCGTCGCCCCAGACCACCATCGTCCGGAAGAATTGGACGTTTCCCCCGGCTTGGGTGCGGCCGCCCGGGGACTGCACGAACATGCCCTTCCCGGGCTTGACCACGAGCCAGCCCTCGTCGATGAGGTCCTTCAGGGCCTTGCGCGCGGTGGTCCGGGAGATCCCGAGGCGTTTGCAGAGTTCCCGCTCGGATTGGATGCGGGTCTGCGTATCGGTATGGCGCAGCGCGAGGTCCACGCAATACTGGCGGACGCGCATATAGGCGGGGATGAAGGCCATGGGTTTAACTGGTACTGAAAAAGATACCACCTAAGTATCGTCCGGATCCCGGGGCTTGTCAAACGCGCCGTCGTCCTCCGGGGCGGCGGGGTCCCGCGCCGGGAGCCCGCGGGTCCCCCCGCTGCGGCCGGCCTGCCTTTTCCCGGGGTGTATGGAAGAATACCCCATGTCCGCGGCCGCACCCCGCACCTTCACCCCCAAGGCCATCCTCCTCGGGCTCGGCGGGGTGGTCTTCATCTGCGCCTTCGGCTTCTTCAACGACGACCAACTCAAGCAGACCCTTTTCATCGGGAACCATTTCCCCATCGGGGTGCTGCTCTATTTCCTGCCCGTCGTCCTCATCTGGAACCCGCTCATGAGCCGGTTCTTCCCGCGGCTCGCCCTGGGGGTTCGCGAACTCGTGCTCGTCCTCGCGGTGGTGCTGTCGGCGGCCTGGGTGCCCAACTCGGGGTTCTACCGATATTACCAGCGCATGCTCATGATCCCCGTGGTCAATAACCCGGGGCAGACCATGTGGCAGAAGTACCAGCTCATGGACTACCTGCCCGCGAAGCTCTTCCCCTTGGACCGCGACGTCAAGAACCCCGAGTTCGAGAAGGTCTATAACGGGTTCAAGCAGGGGCTGAAATCCGGCGACGAGAATATCGGCCTCTTCGCCTGGCCGGTGAAGGCCTGGCTCGCCCCGCTCCTCAAATGGTGGCTCCCGCTCATCCTCACCTTCTCCGTATTGCTCTTGGCGATGTCCCTGGTGGTGCACCGGCAATGGGCCGTGCACGAGCAGCTCACCTATCCCTTGGCCGCCGTCTTTTCCATGCTCTTCCAGCGCGGCGGGGCCTCGCCGATCCCCGACGTGTTCCGCTCGCGCCTGTTCTGGTGGGGGTTCCTGCCCGTGGCCCTCATCCAGGGCGTGAACCTCGTGGCCAAATGGTACCCCGCGGTCGTCCCCGATATCGCCATCCAATGGTGGTCCGACGGGCCGCTTCGCAACACCTTCGGCGAGAACTTCGCCTTCTTCATCAACCCGTCGGGGCTCAACTCGGGCAAGATCTTCTTTTCCGTCATCGCCCTCACCTATTTCCTCCCCGGCGAGATCGGCCTCTCCCTGGGGGTGGCCAACCTCCTCTGGGGCTTCGTCGGGCTCCAACTCTACGCCGGCAGCGGCTACGTGCTCACCGGGCACGACCATCCCTCGGCGCTCGCCGGCGCCTACGTGGCCTACACGGCCATCCTCCTCTTCACGGGCCGGGCCTATTATTGGACCGTGGTCAAGCGGGCCTTCCTCATCGGCAAACCCGCCGAAGGGGAGCGCCTGGGCGTGGCCGCCTTCCGCGTGCTCGTGGGGGCCTTCGTCCTCTTCATCGCGATCATGGTCGCCATGGGCCTCGACCCCCTCATCGCCGTCTGCTACGGGCTCACCGCCATGCTCCTCTTCCTCGTCTTCAGCCGCATCATCTGCGAGACGGGCCTGTTCTTCCTCAACGGTTGGCAGCCCGCCGCCATCCTCCTCACCCTCTTCGGGGGGACGGCCGTGGGGCCGGGCCCCATGGTCTTCATGGCCCTCATCGGAAGCGTCCTGCACCACGATATGCGCGAATGCATGATCCCCTACGTGGCCACCGCGCTTCGGGTCGCCGACCATGGGGACGTGCCGAAGAAGGGCCGCCTCGGCCTCGCCATCCTCGCCGGGATCCTCCTGGCTCTGGGCGTGGGTTTCGTCGTCTCCAATTGGGTGATGTACAATTGGGGCGCGACCAAGGACACCTACGCCTCCAGCCAGGCCCCCAATTTCATCTTCAATCCCGCCGTCGACGCCGCCGTTCAATCCGAGGCCGTCGGGAACCTCGACCTCGCCGTGGGGAGCGCCGGCCTCGCCAAGCTCGCCCTCATCCGGCCCGACCCCAAACTGCTCAAGTTCTTCCTGCTCGGCTTCGGCCTCGTGCTGGTGTTCGCCATCCTGCGCTTTTCCGTCAAAAAATGGCCCCTCCACCCGGTCATCTTCCTCGTCTGGGGGACCTGGCCGCTTAAGATGTTCTTCTATTCGTTCTTCATCGGCTGGCTCGTCAAGGTCCTGGTCCAGCGCTTCGGGGGCGGGCAGGTCTATATGCGACTCAAACCCCTCTTCATCGGGATGGTCCTCGGTGAACTTGGCGTGGCCGCGGCCTCCATCGCCATCGGGTACGTCTACTTCCTGGCGACGGGTTTGGCTCCGCCCCCGGTGGGCATCCTGCCCCCCTGATCGCCCCCCGGACCCTTCGGCTTGGCGAGGCTCCGCTCGCCGTGTTTTCGATGGAGCGGGTACCCAGAACGCGGAGGTCGCCCTCGATCAGGGGCGCCGAAGGATCGCGCGGGCCGCGAAGAAACCGGCGATGGCTCCGCCCAGGGCCGCCGCGAGGCGAATCCACCATTCGCTTCGGCTCCGGCGTGTCTCGCGTTCCCGCCAACGGGGTTCCAGGTCGATCGTGAGGGTTTGGAGACGGTATTGGGTGGACACCTGCTCCGTACGCAGGGTCCGCATCCGTTCGATTTGCTCGACGTAGCGGTTGGTCTCCGGGCGCTGGAAGACGGTGGCCTGGGTGAGGATGGAAGTCCGTTCGGCCTCGCTGAGGGCGCGGGTCTCGAGGACGAGGTTCGAGAGGAAATCCCAGCGGATCTCGAGGGCGTTCGTCGGGAAGATCCTGATCTCGTTGGAAAAACGGAGGTTCGTCACCCATTGCGTCGCCTTGGTGATCTGGCGCCTTCCCTCGGGAGTCGCGTAGAAATCATAGGAGAGGTTCGTCAGGGTGGAGCGGGGCGTATTGGTGACGAGGAATCGATTGGTGCGGACGAGGGGGGGCAATGGGAGGACGACCAGATTGGTGAGGAAATACGCCTGGGTCGATACCCGCTCATTGGTGATGACGGTCCAATTGCTGCTCACGGATTCCAAGACCGGACTCAGGTTGGTGGTGACCACGAGGCGTTCTTCCTCGACTTGGGTGATCCGCTCCCGCTGGATGTGGAGCGTTTCCGGGCGGGTGGAAAAGACGGACTGGGTGACGACCCAGGGCTGGTAGACATTGGTTCGGATGAAACGAAGTTCTTCCTCGTCACCGATTCGGCCGTGCCTGCAGGAGGCGAGGAGCGAGATGGAAAGGAGGATGGGCAGGTGCTTTTTCATGGGTCGTCGATGCCTTGTTTGGAGGATGGTGTCGTCGCGGGAAGGAGCCATGCGGTCGAGGCGGATGGGGTTTCGTCGGGAAGGGCTCAATGGATGGAACGGAGCGTCAGGAAGGGCTTCGGGCCCGTTTCCGGTCCCGCGCGTTCGGAAGGGGTCTTCCCATCACCTCGCGTAGACGATCTGGGCCACGGTCTCCCCGCCGGGCCTTCCGGGAAGGCCGACGAGGTCGAGGCCGAGGGCGCTGGGGCCGGGCAGGTCGAACATCACGCCGCCGCCCACGGTGAAGGAGGGATTGGCCTCGAAGCGCGAGCCGACGCGCAGGAAGAACATCTTGCGGAAGCGGCCCTCCAGGCCGAGGTTCACCCCGACCCCGTCGACCTCGTTCCACGAACCTTCGACGGAGGCGGCGAAGTCGAAGTGCTTGTTGAGGTCGAAGGAGAGCGAGAGGGCGGCGTGGGCGGTGGGGGGCAGGCTGAAGAGGCCGGTGGTCTTGGAGCCCACGAGCAGGCCGCGCCCGTCGGCGGCGATGCCCAGGGTGAATCGCGAGGCGATGGGCGCGGTGAAGAGCGCCCCCACCTGGGCGAATTGGGCGTTCTGCTTGACGCTGTCGAGGGTCTCGGCGGCGATCTGGAACCCGGCGCCGATGCGGAAGCGGGCGCGATCGGCTTCGCCGAAATGCAGCGCCGCGGCGGCCGTGGCGCGGATGGACCCCGCGGGCACCAGGCGCCCCCCGTCGCCGGCGAACTGGAGGTCCCCGGTGATGGAATCCATGAGGAGCCCCGAGGCGCCGAGGCCGAAGGAGAAGGCCCCGAGTTTGAACGCGGCCCCCCCGGCGAGGAGCGTGGTGCCGAGGTGGAGGTTCATCCCCAGGGCGAAGGAGACGGGCAACTCGAGGGAGCCGAGGTAGGAGGGGTTGTACCACAGGCCGTCCATGGCCTCGCCCCCGGACCTGGGCATCCCCCCGCACCACGCTTCCTTGGGCGAGACGGGGATGTTGATGAAATCCAGGGAGGCGCCGCGGCCCCGGGGGGCCAGGGCGAAGGAGGCGGCGAGGAGGACGAGGGCGGCGCGGGGGAGGTATTTCATGGCGGGCTCCTCAGGGCATCACCATCACGGGGAGGACCTTCTCGCCCTTGGCGCTGACGACGCGCAGGAGATAGGTGCCGGCGGGGACGGGATTGCCCGCCTTGTCCCGGGCGTTCCAGGAGACCGCGCCGCGGCTGGAGACCGGGGGCAATTCCACGACGAGGCGGCCCGAGAGGGCGTGCACGGTGACCTTGCTGTCGGCGCTGAGGTTGAGGAGTTGGATGCCCGCCGCCTCGCCCCGGTAGGGGTTATTGAGGGCGCAGGCCTTGGAGAGGTCGTCCTGCATGCCGCCGAAGACGCTCAGGTCGAAAGCGCGCAGCACGAGTTCGCCCCCCTCCATGCCGCCTCCGGTGGTCACCGCCCGCAGATCCACGAGGTTCGAGGCGGCGAGGTTGGAGACGAGGAGCCGGTTGGTGGTGGAGGTCTCCTGGAAATTGGTGGCGCTGGCCAAGAGGGCCCCGTCGGGGACGGGCGTCCAGGCGCCCCCCGCGGCGGGGCGCAGCGAGAAGGCGAGGCCGTAGCGGTCATTGACGCCCCGGTCGGTTTCGCATTGGAGGACGAGGAGGCCCTTCCTCGCGTCGGCCTTGGCCGTGAAGCGGGTGAGGGTGGCCAGGAAGGTGTAGTCGGCGCGGTTGGTGGCGCTATTGTTCCCCGCGCCATCGCGGCCATAGTAGAGGAGGGAGGTGTTGGCCGACACGAGGACGTTGGTGCCGCCGGTGCCGAATTGCCACCAATTGGCCCCGTCATTGGTGCTCCAATAGGCGTAGTCCTTCGTGGTGGAGAGCGCGGCGCTGAAGGCGACGTTGGTGAGGCAGCCGGCCGGGCTCACGCCGACGACGGGGGCGCCGTTATCGAAGGTCCAGGTCGAGGAATTGGTCGCGCTGTAATTGCTGAGGATGTCGCGGCCGTAGGTGAGGAGCGTGAGGGAATTGGAGATGATGAAATTGGTCCCTGTCGTCGGGAAGGAGTACCAATTGGCCCCGCCGTTGGTGCTCCAATAGCCCGAGTTCTCGTTGGCGGTGAGGGTGACGGTGAAGGGGGCGTTGGTGAGGCCGGGCAGGGGGCTCACCCCGATGACGGGGGGGGTGAGGTCGAGGACGTAGGTGGCGGTATTGGTGGCGCTCGTGTTGCCCGCCCCATCCCGGGCGAAGACGCGCAGCACGACCCCGTTGGATATGACGAGGTTGGTGCCGGCGGTCGTGTAGGCCACCCAGGAGGCCCCGCCGTTAGTGCTGTAGAACCCATTGTTTTCGGTGGTCGTCAGGGAGACCGTGAAGGCCACGTTGGTGGTGAGGGAGCCCGGGGAGAAGCCCGCCGTGGGCGCGACGGAGTCCCAGGCGTAGGTGTAGGTGTTGGTGGCCGAGACCGCGCCGTCGACCGCGTAGGCGAGGAGGGTCCGCGCGTTGGAGATGATGACATTGGTGCCCGCAGTGGGGTAGGAGTACCAATTGGCGCCCCCGTTGGTCGACCACCATCCGGTGCCGGTATTCACCGCCAGGGCGGCGGTGAAGGGCGCGTTGGTGGTGAGGTTCCCCGGCGTGGCGGTGGCGCTGGCGGCGAACCAGGGCACGGAGATCCCCGGGGAATAGGCGCATTCGTTGGAGTTGGCGTCGCGCACGGCGACGTAATAATTCCAGTTGTATCCCACGGGCGGGGCGTCCACGTAATTCGTGGTGCCGACGGCGGCGACCTGGGCGAGGAACTCGGCGTCCACGAGGTTCGACCAACCGAGGAGCGCGTTGGTGCTGCGGTAGACGGCGTAGGCGCCGAAATCCCCGGCGGCGGATTGGGGGCTCCAGGTGAGGACGAGGTTCCCGGGGGTCCCGTTGGAGGAGGTGAGGGTCAGCGGCGCGTCGGGCGGCAGGAAATCGCCGTTCTTCCCCGCGGGGCGGGTGAGCCAGGGGGTGATGGCGGGGGCGCCGACGAGGGCGAAGTTGCTGAAGGACCGCGACCCGAAATAATTGGTGCGGCATTCCAGGAGCCCCGAATCCCCGTAGAGGCTGAGGGCGTTATTGCTGAGGTTGTTGAGGGTGACGATATTGCTCTGGCCCGCCTCGTTGCTGACGGCCAGGATCGTGGACCCCCCGAAGCTATTGTATTGGACCAGGGTGTTCGTGGAATGGCGCATGACCACGGCGAGGGCATTGGATCCGAAGGCGTTGCTGAGGGCGGCATTGCTCATGTTCCCGGTCTCGAACCAGAGGGCGCGCGCATTGCTGGTGAAGGTGTTGGCCGCGATGGTGAGGTTGGTCGAGAGGGCCACGCGCATGGCGATGGCGTTATTGGAGAGCCAATTGGATCTCAGTTCGACGTCCGAGATCACGGAGAGATACATCCCCTGTCCCGTGGTGCGCCTGACGGTGTTCTTGAGGTAGCGCTCGAAGCGCCGCACGCCCGTGCCGTTGGCGTTGATGTTGAACCCGTTGGTGCCGACCCACGCGCCGTCCACCGTGTTCTCGCGGTACTCGTTGGACACGCAGACGTTGGCGGCGTAGATCCCCATGTCGAAGCAATTGGAGACGTTGTTCGACGCGTAGAGCCCGTTGCTCTCGCTCACGGGCACCATGCCCCGCGGGCTGTCGTGGACGAAATTATTGAGCCAAACGTTCGACAGGCACTGGTTGCCCCGCGTTCCCTGGTAATTGGAATAGAGGCGGTTGGAGAGGAAGAGGTTGCCGATGCACGAGGGGCCCTGGGCGACGATCCCCGCGGCCCCGCTCGTGAAGGGGGTCCCATAGATCGTATTGCTGCAGACGAAGGAATACTGCGGTCCGGCGTTGGCCCCGGTGCTATAGAGCATGAGGCCGTTATTGCTGCTGAAGCCGATCTCGTTGCCGTAGAACATCACGTTGGAGCCGTTATAGGCGATGGAGATGCCCTTGTAGTTCGAGATCACGATGTTGTTCATCAGCATTTCGTTCGTCGCGTAGGCGGACTCGAGCGAAATCCCGAAACTGGAGGTGTTCCACAGGTGGCCCGTGACGCGGTTGGAGACGTAGACATTCGACCCGCTCCAGGATTCGACGCGCAACCCCTGCTGCTGGGCGACCCCCATGAAGAGGTTATTTTCGCGGACGACATTGGAAAAGCCCCGGTAGAGCACGAGGCCGTAGGAGAAGTTGGAAGAGCACGCATTCCCCAGGATCAGGCCGTTGGTGAGGCCCTCGATCCGCATGCCCGTCTGCGCGTTGGAGTGGGCCTGGTTGCTCAGGAAGAACGACCCATTGCCCTTGCCCGCCGCGTTATTGGTGTAGGCGTAGGAGAGGTAGCCGTTGGTGTTGAAGCGGGACATATTGCCGATGACCCAATTGCTCTCGCCCTTGAAATAGAAGCCCGCGGCCCCGCATTCGGAGGCGATATTGTTCTGGACCAGATTGCCGAAGGCGCCGTTATAGATGACGAATCCGTGGTTGCTGGCGCACCAGCGGACCTCGTTGTCGGCGACGACGAGGTTCGAACTCCCGTTGGCGCGGAGCCCCCATTGGCCGTTGAGGTGAGACCTATTCGAGAGGATGTAACCGTTCGTGATGGCATCGATGCGGATGCCGTCGTAAAAATGATTGCTCACCATGTTGTTGACGACGCGATCCCCGAAGTTGGTGATGCCCCCGCCGAGGAAGATCCCGTACTGCTGCCATTTGCCGCCGTGGATCTGGTTCCCGTAGAAGAGATTAGAGTTCGCCACGGTGCCGCCCCGGTAGATCCCGTATTGGCCGTTGGTATGGGCTTGGTTCGAATAGAGGGAGATATTCGTTGAATCCGAAATGTAGAATCCGGAACCGTTCCCGAAGACGCCGTTGCTGAAGGCGCAGTTTTCCCAGGCCATCGTGCCGGATTTCTGGGCGTGGAAGCGCATCCCCATCCACTGGTTCGAATAAGACATGTTGGAGTAGACGAAGTAGGGCCCGCCGGTATAGAAGAAGAAGCCGAGGCCCGAGGCCAGGGCGGTGGCGTAGGCCGTGTTGCTCGCCACGAGGATATTGCTGGCCCCGCTGGCGTTCAGATGGAATCCGATGTTCGTGTTGAAGCGCGCCCAGTTTTCGGTGACCGTCGCGTTGCGCGGCGAGCCGCCCAATTGGATCCCCACGTGGTTGGATTCCACCAGGTTCCGGTAGACCCGGGCGGAGTAGCTGTTATTGATGTAGATCCCGCCGCCGCTCCAATAGGTGGCATTCCACCCGCAGCCGGCAACGTAGTTTGAACTCACGTCATTGGAATCCGACGAATCGACTTTGATCCCGATCGGATGGCACTCCAGGGCGATATTGCTGAAAAGTCGGTTCGACAACCCGTTGCGCGACTCGATCCCGTTGGAATTGCTGATCACCGTGCAGAATTGCACGGTATTTGATCGGCCAGAGAAGACGACGATGCCATTGTAGAGGTTGGTCGCGGCATAGCAGCCCGTGACCAGGTTGAAATTGGCGTTGGTGAGGCACAGCCCGTGCTGGAGATTGGAGACGAACTCGAGGTTGCTGAAGGACCCGGAGGAACTCTGCTGGCGCAGGGCGGCGACGCCCGCCCAGGCGCTGAAGCGGATGGAATCGACGGTGACCGGCCCGCAATTGGTGATGTCCATCCCTACCGCCGCGGCGGCATTCCCGAAGAGGTGCGCTTTCGTCCCCGCTCCGCCGTAGGCCGGCGAGGTGCCGATGTAGAGGTTGGTCTTGCTGTTAACCGACACGGGGGCATTGGTGAGATCGGCGACGAGATAGACGGAATAGTTGTTGGTACCGGCATCGATGGCGGCCTGGAGGGTCGCGTAATACAGTTTGGTGAGATCGTTGGAGACGGCACCCTGGGGAAAGGCATGCCCGGCAAGCAGGATCAAAAGGCCAAGAAGGATGGCCCCTAAACCCTTCGAATTTCTACTGGAAAATCGGTTTTTAGCGTCACTGTAAACGATTTCATTTTTCATGGTCCCCCACAGGGCGCAATTTGCTAGTTACTAAACAATCAACATGGAACCATTCGAATAGTGAAAATAATATCATCAATTTTAATCATCAATCACCACAGCTGGATTGTTCAGTGAATAGGGAAATCCCTTAGGGGCCCCTTGAATGATCAATATTTGTCGGATTTGCTAGGCGGAATCCGGTTCGTCGGGTTTCGAGGCAGCGCTTCTTTTCCTCCGCTGGGCCCCTCCGGCGAATAGCGCACTAAAAGAATTATGTCATCCGGGCTCCTTGATTCCGCGGGAATTGCAGATTTTCCCCGACCTTGCCCCTCCTCCGGTTCCATTCGCCGGTCTTCGCCCCCCAGCCGAGCCTTTATATTGAAGCTTTTAGTAAAAGTGAACTCATCTCTTTTCCTCCCCCCAGTTCAAATGCGCTAGCGATTGGTATCGTGCTCGCCGGTGGAAGCGCGCACCCTGGTGGCAGCTAGGGAACCCCGCAGGGGCGCATCAGCGCCACCACCAAACACGCATCCGAGACGAAAGACTGGCGCTGCGGCGCCCCGAAGGGGTTCCCTACCTGCCATGGAGGAAGAGGAACCCCCGGCGAGACGATGGTTTGCCAATCTTCGCCCTATTTCGCGCTAGCCAGAATGATGAGCACGGCCCCCGCGAGGATCCCAAGGAGCGGGAAGAACTTCGCCCGTAGGTTTTGTTCGCGGAAGACGAAGCCGCCCAGGCTGAAAGATACGAGTACGGAGGAGCGGCGCAGGATGGTGAGGAGGGCGACGAGGGCCCCCGTGATCGCGAGGGCCTTGAAGTAGACGAAATCGGCCACGACGAGTAGGAGGCCGATGGCGAGGATGGAGGGCCGCATCGAGAAGGGCGTCGTCTTGCGGCGCCGGGGGTACCAGACCAGGGCGCAGACGAGCAGGAGAATCGCGGCGTTATAGAGGCAGTACCAAGCCTGGACGGTGAGACGGTCGATCTTCAGGGTCGAGAGCAGGTACTTATCCCAAAGGGAGCATCCGGTGCCGATGATCGCCGCGAGGGCCATGAGGAGGATCCACGGGTTCTTGGAGAACCGGATGCCCTCCTTTTCCCCGGCGCGGCCGAAGAACCCGTAAGAGACGACCATGAGCGCGAGCCCCGCCCATTGCCAGGGGCCCAGGCGTTCCCCGAAGATCGTCATGGCGCCGAAGAGGGTCCAAAGGGGTTCGCTGGCGCGGATGGGGGTGACGACCGAGACGGGCAGGTTCTTGAGGGCGTAGAAGGCGCAAATCCAAGACGAGACCACCATGGCGCTCTTGGCGAGGATGAGGAGGTGCCCATGGCAGGACGGCGGGGGGATGAACCAACGGGCGCCCGACGCCCAATCGGGGAGAACGGCGGAGAGGAGTGCAAACGGCGCGAAGACCAGCGCCATCACGCTCACCGAGAGGAAGAGCACGGGGAGCACCGCGTTCCCGCGCAGGGCGTGCTTCTTCGCCACGTCATAGGCGCCGAGGAAGAGGGCGCTCAGCGCGCCGAGGAGGATCCACATCCGCTTACTCGCCCCAGGAGATGCGGTATCGGAAGGGGATCTTCCCGACGCGGTGGTTGCCCCCGTAGCGCTCGGAGTCGAACGATAGGACGGTTGTGTTCGTGACGCCGTCGGCGCCCACGATCACCCGCCAGAGGCCCCCGCGATAATCCATGCCCAACGCATGGACGTTGGTCGGATCGAAGAGGAGGCTCGGCTTCACGGCGGGGAGGGGCTCCCGCTGGGCCGCGGGGGGGGTGCGAAGTTCGGGCGGCGGGTTCGTGGGGGATGGGAGGGACGGCGTGCTCCTGCGGGAACAAGAGGCCATGGCGAGAAAGAGAATGCCGGCGAGGATCGAAGCGGTAATGAAATGAGGCTGCATCACGGGGGCCTTGGATCTCGAAGTTCCCTCATTATAGCAGCCGGTGGGTCATTCCGCCCTCCAAAACGAGCCGTCTCGCCATGGCAAAATCGCCCCATGCGGTTTCTTCTGTTTAGTGTCTCCTTTACGTTGATTTTTTCCTGTGCATCCACCCATCCCCCCGAAAAACTCCCTGCGACCGAGCGGGAACTCCGTGCCTTCCTCGAAAAGCGTATCCCGATCGGCACCGGCATTGAGGATGGGAGGGCGCTTCTCCTGGGCTGGGGTTTCTCCGTCCAATCCCAGGTGGGGGCGCGATTTGAGGGATTATCCGCTCCCTCCGATTTTCTCTACGGAGATCTTGAGGGGCGGACGGGATCTCTCGTGGCCCGGCGCGTCCAGGTTGCCCTAGTGCATCCTAATGGACGCATCCTAAGGGTCCTGGCGACGATGGGGCTGACCGGCCCGTAAAAAAATCCGCCATCCTCCCCTGGCTCGAATTGTGATACCATGGGGGCCGAGAAGATCCCGATGCCCCGACCTACCCTGAAGGACCTCACGGAAAAAACCGGCTTTTCCCGCTCCACGGTGGCGACGATCCTGCGCGGGGAAGAAGGGCGCTTCGCCCAAGAGACCGTGGCCCGGGTCAAGAAGGCCGCCCAAGAATCGGGGTGGAAACCCAACCAGCAATCGCGCAATCTCCAGAAGCAGCGCTTCGGCGCGTTGCTCTACGTCTTCGCCACCGTGGGCCGGCACTCCAACGCGTCCCCGGCCCTCCTCGTGGGGTTGGGCGAGGCGGCGGAACGCCAGGGCTACCATCTGGTCATCCAACCGATGGATGCCGAACTCCCCCGCGAGACCCCGGCGTTCCTCAATGTGCGCTTCTACGACGGCATGATCGTGAACATGAACCGCTTCCACGCCGAAGCGGCCGACGCCATGGAGAAATGGCTTAACCGCTTCGAGGTGCCCGTGGTCTGGCTCAACCACGACCGGCCATGGAACGCGCTCTACCCCGATGAAGAGGGCGGCGCCCGCTTCATCGGGAAAAAACTCATCAACGCCCATGCGCGGCGCGTGCTCTACGTGGGGCCCGGCGCCACGGGGCATTTCTCCGCCGTCCATCGGCCCAAGCGCCTGCAGGAACTCCTTTCCGCCGCCGGCATCGCCATGGAGCGGGTGGGGGTGGACGCCCCCGAACCCGGATCCTATTTCGGCCCCGAGAGCGCCGCCGCCCTCCGTCGCCTCGACCTGGCCTCCTTCGACCATCTGGTCTTCTACGGGCCCTACCTCATCGCCCGCTTCCTGGCCCACACCGCGGGGCGCTTTTCCGCACCGCCGCGCATCCTCTCCTTCGATTGCACCGAGAGTCAAGATCCCCCCGGCATGTGGCCCGGGGTCTCCATCCCTTGGGACGAACTGGCCCGGCGGGCCGTCGATATGGCGGTAGGTCGGGTGGAAGACGGCGGGAAGCGCGCCCCGAGCATCGTCGTCGACGGCGTGCCGATCGGGGTGTAGATTTGCGGTTGACAAGGGCGCTTCTTGTCCCCTATAATCTAATTGCACCGGTGCAAATTTGGTGATTTTCTAAATCTATTTTCGCGGAGGGATCCCCCCATGAAGACGTTCGCGCTAACACTCGCCCTGTTTTCCCTGTTCCTCGCCGCGCTTCTTCCCGCCGCGCCCTTGGCTTGGTGGTCCTTCGAAGAGGGGGCCGGCCTCCCCGTGAAGAACCAGGTAGGCGGGGGGCTCGATGGAAAACTCGTGGGCGCGGTGGCCTTTGTCCCGGGCCGCTCGGGGCGCGCGGTGCGCCTTTCCGGGAAGGAATGGATCGAGGTGCCCAGCGCCGCGCCGCTTAACCCGAAGGGGGCGTTCTCGGTCAGCCTTTGGATGAAGACTTCCGAGGCTGGAAGCGCCCAGGCGCCCTACTCGGGCGTGTTCGGCAAGTACGCCTACGCCGATGGGGCCAACCCCAAGGGCTCCGGCTTCGATTGCATTCTCCATAAAGACGGCATGCTGCGCTTCTCGGCGCGGGGGGCCTCGGCCATCGATACGGGCCTGACCCAGAAAAAGGTCGCCGATGGCGATTGGCACCACGTCACCCTTTCGGTGACGACGTCGCGGATCGTGCTCTTCGTCGACGGAAAAAAATCCGCCGAAGCGACGGGCACGTGGACGCCCTCCGCCAACGAGCGGCCCTTCACCCTCGGCTACCGCGACGGCGGGATGCCCGGCTTCATCGGCCTCCTCGACGAGGTCAAGTTCTGGGACCGGGCCCTGGGAGAAACCGAACTCGCCGCCGAAATGGCGCTTCCTGCGAGCGCGGCGGTCCCCGCGGCCGTACCCGCCGCGGTGGAGGAGGCCTCGGGCCCCTCCAGCAATGTGGTGAAGAACCCCGGCTTCGAGGAGGAGGGCGATTGGAACTTCAATAACTGGGCCAAGAACGACGCCAGCGGCGAGCGGGTCACCGACAACCCCCGCTCGGGGAAATACGCCTACCGCCTCGAGATGCGCAAGGTCTTCGGCGCGGTGAACCTCCAATTCGCCCAAGACATGGCGGTGCGCCCCGGGCAGGCCTTCGAACTGCGGTTCTGGATGCGGGGCAAGGCCAATAGCAAGCCGGTGAACGTGCAATTCCGGAAGGGCGGCGCCCCCTACACGACCTACTGGTCCCAGGACGTGCCCATCATGGAGCGCTGGACGGAGTACGTCTACACCGCCGTGCTCTCGGACAAGACCGATCCCGCCGATACCCGCTTCTTCTTCAACCTCAACGAAGAGGGCGGCCTCGTGTGGATCGATGACGTGAGCGTGCGCGAGCTCCCCCCGAAGGAGGGGGGCGTCCCCCTCGTGGGGAACCAATTGGCCAACGGGTCCTTCGAGGTCGGACGCGACCATTGGGTCGCCCGCTTCCGCGAGAACGGAAACGGCCCGAATGCCGGGGAAATCGCCAATGAGCGGAATATCCAGGGGGGCCTCTTCACGCCCGAGGTGGCCGACGCGCCCCATGGCAAGCGTGCGCTTCGTTTCGAGGTCTTTCCCCAATGCACCGTCTTCCTGAGCAGCTATTTTTTCCCCCTGCGTTACGGCGCACCCGCGACGGTTTCCCTCATGATCAAGCCCCCGGCGGTGGGAAAGACCCTCGAGGTGCGCGTCGGCTACGGCAAGAACAGCGTCCAGAACGCGGTGGTGAAGCGCTTCAAGGCGGAGAAGGAGGGGTGGCAGCCCTTCGCGTTCGCCTTCACTCCCCCCGTCTCCTCTTCCCGCACCTATTACCTCGAGTGCACGACCTGGGACGCGGGGGAATGGATGCTCGATGCGGTGGAGGTGCGCGAGGGCGAGGCGCCCGCGGCCGACGGGGGCCCCCGCGGGGTGAACGTCGGTTGGGAGTGCGTGGATGACAAGCACCCCGGGAACCTCTTCGACAAGGGCGAGGCCGCGCGCTTTCGCGTTCTCGCCGAGGCGCGGGGCGCCTCCCTCCCGCTCTTCGGGCGCGTCGTGGATGTCAACGACCGGGTCGTCGCCCGGCTTGAGGCCCCCATCGCGCTCCAGGGCGGCCTCGGGCAAACCCTGGTGACCGTTCCTACGGATCGGTTCGGGGGATTCAAACTCGAACTCTACGCCGACGCGGGATATGCGGGCTTCCCGGCCACCGAGATCCTCTACAACGTCGTCCCGAAATTGAAGGATCCCAAGCAGGTCCCCGATTCTTTCTTCGGGAGCCATTTCAACACGACCCCCTATAACCTGGAGATCGCCAAGCGCGCGGGGTTCCGCTGGCTGCGCCTGCACCCGCCGCTGCCCACCAAATGGTGGAGCATCGAGAAGGAGCAGGGAAAGAAAGAGTACTTCACCGCGGGGGTGGAGCGCGCCTACGCCATGGGCTTCAAACTCCTGGGCAATTTCGACCAGGTGCCTCATTTCTACGCCGATGCCGACCCCAAGAAGCCCGTGGACTCCTATAACCGCTGGTGGAACAGCTACCCCCCCAAAGATTGGGAGGAGTGGCGCAAGTACATGGTGGGCACCTACGGGGCCTTCGGGAAATGGGTGAAGGCCTGGGAAATCTGGAACGAACCCGACGGGGGCTTCCTTTCGGTGCCTCCCGGCAAGACCAAGGAAAGCGCCTACCTCGAAATCGTGCAGAACACGGCGCGCATCGTGCGGGAGGAGAAGATGGACCTCACCCTCATCGGCTGCGCGGTATCGAGCCTCACGCGGCCGCTCTACAGCAACGTGCTGCTCTCCGGGGGCGCCGAGCTCCTCGATGCGGCCTCCTTCCACTTCTATTTTGAAGACCAGTCCCCCGAGGAGGCCCCCGGCCGGACCGGGGTCGATTGGGTGAAATGGACGCGCACCCTCAAGGGCCGCGACGGGAAACCCCTCGAAGCCTGGCACACCGAGGGCGGCCCCTGGCTCGCCGACGGCGCCTCGTGGATGAAGGGCGCCCGGGTGCCCACCTCCAGCACGCTCACCATGGCCGACCTCAGCGGGGCCCTCGTGCGCACCGTGGCCGCGCTCAAGGCCGTGGGGTGCCGCCGGCATTTCCAATACCAGGCCCTCTCCCATCCCGCCGGCAACCGCGTCTTCGGCGATGAGACCTCCTCGTTCTTCGACCGCAACGGCATCCCGTTCCCGAGCCTCGCCGCCCACGCCACCGCCGTCTCCTTCCTCGAGGAACTCGACGGAGCGGGCCTCGACCAGATCCCCGCGGGGGAGGCCAAGTTGACGGTGGCCCATTTCGCACGGTCCGGGAAAAAGGTGGATGTCGCGTGGAGCCGCATCCCCGTGAAACTCGCCGCCGCCGGCGCCCTCAATTGGAAGAATGCAGAGGCCTTCGACATGATGGGGAACCCGGTGGCCCTCACGGGCGAGACGGTTCTGAACCAGGCGCCGCTGTATTTGGTGAGGAAATAGCGGGGGAGGCGGGCCGGGGCGCGCGGGGGTCGTTCGGTCGCCGCGCAGGCCCGCCCGCGCGATATTTAAAAATCGGCGGGTACGGTATCATCTGGCTCCCGGGCGCCGAAGGCCTCGGAGCCGGAGCCGCCCCTTGAAACGAATCCTCCCCGCGATCCTCTTCTTCGTCCTCGACTGCGCCACCGCCGAGGCCTTCACCCTCCACCCGATCTTCGCCGACAAAATGGTGCTCCAGCGCGACCGCGCCATCCGCATCTACGGCCAGGGCGACGAGGGCGAGACGGTGACCGTGGAGTTCGCCGGACAGACCGCCACCGCGGTGGTCGCCTCCGGAAGGTGGAAGGTCACCCTCAAGGCCATGAAGGCCGGCGGCCCCCACTCCCTCAAGGTACGTTCGGCCAAGGGCGAGGTCGTCGTGAAGGACGTCCTCATGGGCGATGTGTGGCTCGTCACCGGCCAGTCCAACATGCAGACGAGCGTCAAGTACTACCTGACCAAAGAGGGGGCGATCTACGCCAAGCTGCTCGCCGATGCGCTCACCTATTCCAACGCCTCCATCCGCCTGTACAAACAAGCGACCATCGTCTCGGAGGACCGCCGGGCCCTCCCCGGCCTCGATCGCGGCTGGGGGTCGAACTGGAGGGAAGTGAGCCCCGGGAACGTGGGCGATTTCTCGGCCACCGCCTATTATTTCGGGAAGGAGGTGCAGGAGGCCGTGAAGATCCCCATCGGCCTCGTGCACGCCACGGTGGGGGGCACGCCGGTGGAAGCTTGGGTGCCGAAAGAGGTCCTGGCCACAAACGCCGCGTTCGCCGACGTGCTCGCCGGCTACCGGCTCGCCCTCGACGCCTTCCCGAAGGCGAACTCCAATTTCCTCGCCGCCCTCGACGATTGGAACGCGAAGCGCAAGGCTGGGGCGAGCAATCTGCCCGCCGCGCCCCGGGCCCCCATGGGCCCCGCCAACCAGCGGCGCCCCAACGGGCTCTTCAACGGCATGATCGCCCCCTTGGTCGATTTCGAGGTGAAGGGCGCCATCTGGTACCAGGGCGAGGACAACGCCCGAAATTATTCCAATGCGGTGCTCTATCGCGGCCTCTTCAAGGCCATGATCCTCAATTGGCGCTTCGAGTTCAAAAACCCCGACATGCCCTTCCTCTTCTGCCAATTGGCCGGCTTCGGGAAGCAGTCCCCGAACGTTGAAGACAAGACCTGGTCGTACCTGCGCGAAGCCCAGGCCGCGGCCCTCGATCTACCCCATACCGGCATGGCCAACCTCATCGATGCCGGCCTCGAGGATGATATCCACCCCCCCTTCAAGCACGAGTCGGGCGAGCGCCTCGCCGCCCTCGCCAAGGCGAAAGTCTACGGGTTGGGAAACGTACCCTGCGGCCCCGTCTTCTCGGGCGTCGCGTTCAATGGGTCCAAGGCGGTCCTGCGCTTCGACCAAGTGGGCTCGGGCCTCGTCGCGAAGGAGGTCCAATTGGGCCTCAAATATAAGCTCGAGGCCGGGGACCTCCGGGGTTTTGCCGTGGCGTCCACCGATGAGGCCTTCGTTTGGGCCAAAGCCGAGATCCAGGCTAACCAGGTGCAAGTCACCCACCCCGAAGGCAAGCCCATCACGGCCGTGCGCTACGCCTGGGCCAATTTCCACCTGGCGAACCTCTATAATAAAGAAGGCTTCCCCGCCGCGCCGTTCCGCACCGACGATTGGTCGCCCGAGCGCGTGCCCCTCGAGGTGCGCAAGGCGACCGTCGGCATGGTGAACGTGGCATTGCGCTGCCCATGGTCGAGCAGCAATGCCAACCCGCTCACCGCGACGCGGGGCATCTACGGCGACCTCACCGATGGCGTCTGGAATTCTGATGGGGGTAATGGCTGCTTCTCCACCGACTCCGGCTCCCAATTCCCCAAAGAGGTGGTCATCCGCCTGGGGAAGCCGAGCCGGCTCAAGACGCTCGTCGCCTTCGGCAGCGCGGTGGGCGGCACCCGCAACGTCGAACTCGCCCTCTCGGTGGACGGGAAAACATTCGAGGCCGTCGGCAAGAAGACCTTCGACAATTATTCCGACGCCATCTGGGTCCTTCCCCTGGACAAGCCCCGCGAGGCGGCCTTCATCCGCATCACGTTTTTGGATGTCTACGAGATCGGCTTCATGAAGCAGAAAAGCGGCCACGTCTTCCTGCGGGAACTCATGGCCTTCGGGGATGGGCGCTGATTGGGCCCTCAGGTAGAATCGCGCATATCGCTATAAGTCATTCAGGCTCCCAGGAGCCTGTCATGCTTGGCGCGGAGTGCCCAGCTTTATCGTCGGGGAGTCCGATTTTGGTGCCTTTGGAAATTGGATTTTTAGGGTTGAAATCCGACTAATATAAACCATAATGCACAAAAGTCTTGACTTTTGTGTCATACGGATTAAAATAGTCGCATGATTCGCCTCCGAAATGCGGCCATTCTCAGGGATACCGCACGCAAAATGGTCTTTCTCACGGGGCCAAGGCAGGTGGGGAAAACCTGGCTTGCAAAAGAATTACTGGCGCAAACCTCCAAAGGCACCTATCTGAACTACGACCGTCTGGAAGACCGGCGGATCATCCAGAAAGAAGCCTGGCTGCCTTCCAGTGAATTGATTGTCTTCGATGAACTCCACAAGATGCCCAAATGGAAGGCCTTTCTCAAGGGGGTCTTCGACACGAAGCCCGCGCAGACGCGCATCCTCGTCACCGGCAGCGCGCGCCTAGACACGTTCCGCCAGGGGGGCGATTCGCTGGCGGGGCGCTTCTTTGGACATCACCTCATGCCGTTTACGTTCGCCGAATTGGCCCGCCTTCGGGCGATGGGGGCGGAGGTCCCCTTTCCCCCCGAAAGAGAGACGGATCTCCTCGCGGGGCGCGGCGGCTTTCCCGAACCGCTCCTGGCTCCCGATGAGCGCGAGGCGCGTCGATGGCGGCAGGCGTACGTGGATGGGCTCATCCGCGAAGACATCCTCGATTTCGAGCGCATCCTCGATCTGCGGGCCATCCGGCTCGTGCTGGATCTCCTGCGGAAACGGGTCGGTTCGACGGTATCCTACCGGTCGCTCTCCGAAGATGTCGCCGTCGCGCCCGCCACCGTCAAAAAATACGTCACCATCCTCGAGGCGCTCCACATCGTCTTCCGGGTCAGCCCCTGGTCGCGGCATATCGCCCGGTCGCTCCTGAAAGAGCCCAAACTCTATTTCTACGATACCGGCCTGGTGGACGGGGATACGGGCGCGGTGCACGAGAATCTCGCCGCGGTCTCGCTCCAAGCCCATACCCTGGCGCGGCGCGACCTCGAGGGCATCGATGCCGAACTCCATTTCCTGCGCACCAAAGACGGCCTCGAATGCGATTTCTGCCTCGTGGAAGGCGGGGAGGTGCGCGAAATTCTCGAGGTCAAGTACCAGGATGACACGCCTTCGAAGCCGCTGAAGAAATTCCAAGCCATGACCGGGGCCCCCGCCCGGCAATTGGTCTGGGAGCTGCGGCGCGAGCGAACGGAGGGGCCGATCCGGGTGGAAAGCGCCTTGAATTATTGCCGGGCTTTGGAGGCGTAGAAGGCGCGGCGGTCGGATCGGGTGTCCTTAAAAAAACCATGCGTTTGGGGGGGAATCCTTCCGCGGCCATCGTGGTCCATGAAAACGCCCCGAGAAGAAGGCGCGCTTTGCGTGTCGGCCTTCCCCCCGGGGCGTTGATCCAATGGACTTGAAGCGCGACGCCGGCTTAAGCCACCCGGTCGCGTCTCATTCCCCCAAATTAAGCCACTTGCATTCCTCGGGCGTGAGCATGAGCCCCAAACCCCGGAACGAATCCGCCGTTTCGGCGGGCACGCGGGGCCCGATGAGCGGGAAGGTGGGGAAGGGCTGGCTGAGCACGTAGGCCAGCGCGATGGTCACGCCGGAGACGCCCTTCTTTTTCGCCAGTTCCAGCGCCCGCGCCTGCCGCTGGAAATTATCGTCGCTGTACCAGCAGTGGGAGAGGCTCTTGTCGGCGAGGAGGTCGGGGCGCGCCCGTTCCGGCACGAAGAAGCCCCGCGCCTGGCTCGACCAGGGCATGAGGGCCACCTGGTTCTTCGTCAGCCAGGCCCGCGAGGCGGGGTCGGAGAACGAGAGCGAGCCGCCCCAGACGGGGTTCACCATGCGCGCCAGGCTCAGGTTATTGCTCACCGCCGAGAAGGTGTTCAGGCCCTTCTTCTTCGCGTAGTCGTTGGCCGCCTGGAGCCGCTCGATGGTCCAGTTCGAGGCGCCGAAGACGCGCATGCGCCCGGCCTTCTGGTGCTCGTTCATCACGTCGATGAACTCGCCCACGGGGATGTCGGTATTGTCGCGGTGCATCATGTAGATATCGACGTAATCGGTCTGCAGGCGCTGGAGGCTCTCGAGATGCTGCTTCGTGAGGCTCGCGGGGTCGCAGAAGGGGGTGTGGGCCCCCTTGTCGAGGATCACCACCTGCTCGCGCAGGTTTCTAAGGCGGATCCAGGTGCCCAGGTTCGTCTCGTGCTTGCCGCCGCCGTAGATGTAGGCGCTGTCGAAGGCGTTCCCGCCACGCTCGAAATAATCGTCGAACATCACGCAGGCCTGGCTGAGGGTGTTCTGGTTATCGACGCCCATGACGAGGCGCGCGACCGGCTTCTCCAGGCCGGGGACCTTCCCGTAGATCATGGGGGCGTCTTTGCGCCTCACGAGCGGGCGCTTGTGGAGCGGCAGGGACCAGCCCGCTTCCTTCTCCGCGTCGTACTCCAAGCCGATCTGCTCCCGCCAGGCGTCCTGGAGGCGGATATTACCGAGGGTGTCGGCGTGGGACATGGCGGGGAATTTCGCCTGGCCGGCGGCGAGGTTCTCGGCCACGGTGTCGGCTTCGATGCCGTAGAGCCATTCGGGGGTCTCGACGAGGATTTCCTGGACGTCCTTCTCGCTGTTCTTCTTGAGGAGGATCTTCGAGACGCCCCCCTCGCGGGAGACGACCCACGGCGTGGGCACCACGAGGTTCCCCGCGCTGCCGTAGATGCGCACCACGTTGTCCTGCATCACCGAGACGCCGGTGGAGAGTTCGGCGGTGATGCCCTTCTCGAACTTGGCCACGGCGCACGACCACTCGTCGCATCGGCTCTCGCCGATCATGCCGACCGCCTTGAACTCGACGGGCTCGGCGAACTCGCGGCCCAGGGCGACCCCGGCGACGAGGCGCGCCATCGTGGTGGGGTAGCCGCCCACGTCCAGGATGCCCCCGCCCCCGAGGGCGTTATTGAAGAGGCGCTTCTCGGGGTTGAACCCCCCGTGGAAGCTGAAGGCGGCCTGGATATGCCGCACCTCGCCGATGGCCCCGGACCGGATGAGATCGACAAGTTTGGCCGTCTGCGGGTGGCAGCGGTACATATAGGCCTCCATGAAGAAGACCTTGTGCCTCTGGGCGCATTCGATGACCGCGGCCACCATGGCGGCGTTGAGGGAGGCGGGCTTTTCACACAGCACGTGCTTGCCCGCCTCGGCGGCGCGCATGGAGAGTTCGGCGTGGAAGGGGTGGGGCGTGGCGATATAGACGGCGTCGACCTCCCGGTCGGCGAGCAGCGCCTCGTAACTCGGGTGGCGCCTGGGCACCCCGAACTCGGCCCCGAATTTCTCCGCGCCGTCGGCGCTGCGGCTTCCGACCGCGGCGAGGACGCCGGTTCGGCTATGGGCGACGCCCCGGGCGAAGGCCTTGGCGATGCCTCCGGTGCCGAGGATGCCCCAGCGCAATTTCTTGGTGGAATCCATGGAAAACTCCTATGGGAAGATATTTTGAAAATCAGAAGGTCCCATATGGGATCTATTATGGGCCACCGCCCCCCAAACGTCAAGGGAAACGCGTGCCAAACGGGGATTCAGGCGGAAAAGATGTATAATCCTTGGAAAATGGGCCGTAAGAGCGCCTTGGATGGCAATCGCATCTCGCTCATCCGCAGCATCCACCTCTTCGGGTCCGGCTGCTTCTTCTGCTTCGGGGCGATCTATTTCCTGCTCCTCCACAGCACGTATATGCTGGCGGCGAATTGGATCTTCGGGGCGCTCGGGCTGCTGAATTGGTTCGCCCTGCGGTCCCCGGGGTCGGATGACCTCAAGGGGCATCTTTTCCTCGCCATCGTTTACACGGGCCTCCTCAACGTCACGGTGCACGTCGGGGCGGGCCTCGAGCCCATGATCTATTGGGGCCTCTCCGTTTCGGTGGCCGCGGCGTTCTCCTTCCGCATCCCGGGGATCCTCTTCTGGGTCGCCCTATGCATCGTGTTCTTTCCGCTCACCTACGTGCTGAAGGTCCATGTCTTCCCCGCCAGGGTCCTCCCCCTCGATGGCGCCCAAACGCGCATCCTCACCGCGGCGACCTATCTCGGCCTGCTCTCCTTCCTCGCCTTCGTCGTCTACCAATTCCAGCAAAAACTCGGGCGGGCCCTGGGCGCCCTCCAGGGGAGGAACCGGGAACTCGAGATGCTCTTCCGCGTGGTCAGCCACGACCTCTCCGGTTCGGTGCACCTCGTGCGCGGGCACGGCGACCTCCAGAAGGTCGAACTCGCCGCCCTCCAGGGCCGGCCACTCGAGGCCGCGGCCCTGAAGCGCCTCGAGGAGAATAACGACCGCATCCGCGACGGGGCCGAGCGCCTCCAGACCATCCTGGGGAGCGTGCGGGAGTACGCCCTGGCGGCCTCGGGGAGCGCGGGACTCAAGGCCGAAGCCGTCCATCTCACCGAGGTCCTCGCCCCCTGCCGCGCGGCCCTCGAGGCGCCCATGCGGGTCAAATCCCTCGCTTTCGACCTCGCGATCCCCGAAGGCTTGCCCGCCGTGCGCTTCCATCCCCAGACCCTCGCCGACCAGGTCCTCATGAACCTGCTCACCAACGCGGTGAAGTTCTCGCCGCCGGGCGGCCAGATCCGTCTGGGGGCCCGGGTCGAAGGGAATCGCGTCGTGCTGACCATCGAAGACGAGGGGAAGGGTTTCCCCTCCGAAGAGGTCCAGGATATCGATGCCCGGGTCGGCTTCTCGACCCCGGGCACCCTGGGCGAGAAGGGAACGGGCTTCGGGCTCGCCATCGCCCAGGCCTACCTGCAGCGCTACGGGGCGACGCTTCGCATCGAATCGCGATCCACCCCCGGGTCCCACGGCGTTCGCGCCGTGGTGGCCCTACCCCTGGCTTGAGGTCGCCACCGGGGCGGCCGTCTCCGCTCCCCGGGCCGCTTCCCGCTCGCGCCGCCGCTGGCGGTCGGCGAGGACCATCATGAGCAGCCGATTCTCCACGTTGGCGGCGCTGGAGTCCGGGTCGTAATCGAGGCATTGGATCTGGGCGTCGGGCAGCCGCTTCTTGAGCGCCTTCACGAGCCCCCGCCCGGTGATGTGGTTGGGCATGCAGCCGAAGGGCTGGACGATGACGAAGTTCTCGACCCCGCGCTTGGCCCAGGCGAGGATCTCCCCGGGGATGAGCCAGCCCTCCCCGGCGAAGATGGTGCGGTCGACGAACGATTCGATGAGCGACGCCTGCTCGTGGATGTCGGGGGGCGCCTCGTGGTGGACGAAGCGGCGCGAGAGTTCCTGGACCGCGGTGAGCACCTTCACGTAGAGGCGCTCCTCGATCCCGGCGACCAGGCTCTTGACCCAGGGGTTCGACACGAAGCCCCGCTTCACCTGGTCCTGGGCCCGCAGGGTCGAACTGCGGAAGAAGGGGATCATGTGGGGGAGGAGGACCTCCATGCCGTGGCCCTCGAGGTAGGCCACCAGGTTGCGGTTGGCGCTGGGGTGGTAGTTGAGGAGGATCTCGCCGATGACCAGCACGCGGCTCTTGGGCCGGCTGCGGTCGACGGGGATGGCGTTGAACGCGTCCACCGCGGCGCGGAAGGCCGCGAGCGCGCCCCGGGTGCCGGTCTCGAGTTCCTTGGCGATGAGGGCGAGTTGGGCGCGGAACACGCCGTCGGTCTCGCCGGGGCGCGTCTCGTAGGGCCGCGTGGCCTGGAGCATGTCGGTGAGGCAATCGGCCAGCGCCACGCCCCAGACCATGCGCATCTTGAAGCGCGTGCCCATATGGTAGCCGGGGTGGGCGCCCTTGGTGTCCTCCCCGCTGGTGACGACGGGGACCTCGGGGTAGCCCGCCTCGTCGAAGGCCTTGCGGGCGAGCACGGCGTACTGGCCCGCGCGGCATTCCTGGCAATTCTTGGCCACGGCCAGCGCGCTGTTCTTGGGGTCGGCCTTGCCGCACTCGAAGGCGCGCAGGGCCTCGCCCACGTTGATCTGGGCCGGGTAGCAGGTGTCGTTGTGTACGAAGCGCTTGCCGAGTTGGATCGCCCGATCGTCCGCCTCCGCCAAGAGCACGGTGCGGTAGCCCTCCCGGCGCAGCACCGCCGTGATCATGGGCCCGAAGGCGGGGGCCAGGTTGGGCACGAGCACGCTCATCTTCTTGCGGTCGCTCTTTCGGAACTTCACGGGGAAGGGGTCGGAGAGTTCGCCCACGGGCCGCGGCACCTCCTGGGCCTTTCGGGCGCGGTTTTTCTGCACGGTCTCGACGAAGGACTGGATGCGGATGCGCAGCGGGCCCCGGGCGTCGCCCTCGTCGAGTTTCAGGATGAGCAGGCTCTTGTCGCCCACCTCGCGCAGCACGCGCTCCATCTCGTCGCTGATGACGGCGTCGTGGCCGCAGCCGAAACTCACGACCTCGGCGACCTCGAGGCGGGGGTCGCGGGCCCCGTGGAGGGCCGCGGCGTACATCCGCGCATGGAAGGGGTTGAGGATCTCGCTTCGGACGCCCGAGACGTCGGTGCCCGCCAATGGATAGGCGTCGGGCACGATCACGGGCACGCCGAGGCGGGTGAAATGGCGCGAGAGGTCGTGGTTGACGAACCCGTCCTGGTGGTACGGGCGGCCGGCGAGGAGCACGGCGAAGGTCCCCTTCGCCTCGGCCCAGGCGAGGGCCCGCTTGCCCGCCTCGAGCATGGCGTCCTTGTATTCCGCCATCACCCGGTCGCCCTGGGCGATGGCCTTGCGCACGAGCCCCTCGTCCAGGCCGAAGGTCTGGGCGAAATAGCGCTCCACCTGGCGATAGCGCAGCGCGTGGGTATTCCAATAGAAGGCGGGACTATCGTAGGGGATTGCCCGGGAGCCGAAGGGGTCGTTCGTCTCCTGGATGACGAGGGGGTAGCCCTCGATGACGGCGCAGATGTGCACCCCCTCGCCGCGCTTGTCCTCCGCGGGGAGGGTGAAGACCTTGGGGAAGAAGATGCGGTCGACGCCGGCGTCGAGGAGGGCCTGGACGTGCCCGTGGACGAGTTTCGCCGGCAGGCAGGCCGTGTCGCTGGGCACGTGGGAAAGCCCCTTCTCGTAGACGCGGAAGGTGGAGGCGGGGGAGAGGACGACGGTGAAGCCCAGGCTGCGGAAGACCGCGTTCCAGAAGGGGTAACTATTCCAGAACTCGAGCACCCTGGGGATGCCGATGCGAAGCCCGCGTGCCTCGGCATAATAGGTGAGTTCGGGCTCCCGGAAGAGGAGTGCCTCCTGGTCGGCTGCGGTGTCGGGCACGGCCTTCATGCGGGCATGGGCCTCCTTGGCCTGCTCGCGGATCTGGGCGTCCTTCGGGTCGCCCAGTACCTCGCCGCGCTCGCAGCGGTTCCCGGTGACGAAACTGCCGCCGCCGGCGAAATGCACCACCGAGCGGCTGCAATGGTTGGAGCAGAACCGGCACACGTTGCCCGTCTCGGTCTCCCAACGGAGTTCATCGAGCCGGTCGAGGCCGATGAAGGACGAGGCCCGCTCCGATTCGCCCCGACGCACGGTTTCCCGATGCTTCTTAGCCAGGAGCGCCGCGCCCCAGGCGCCCATCTCGCCCGGGTAGGGGGGGCGGGTGACGGCCTTGCCCACGGTCTTCTCGAAGGCCCGCAGCACGGCGTCGTTCTTGAACGTACCGCCCTGCACGACGATGCGCGGTCCGAGGGCGTCCAGGTTCGCCAGGCGCACCACCTTGGTGAAGACGTTCTCGACCACCGAGTGGCAGAGCCCGGCGAGGATATCGTCGGGGCCCTTGCCGTTGCGCTGCTCCGTGGTGACGGAGGAGTTCATGAACACCGTGCACCGCGAACCCAGTTGGGAGGGGCGGCCCGCGTTGAAGGCCGCGTCGGCGATCTGGTCCACGGGGATGCCCAGGGTCTTGGCGAAGGTCTCGAGGAAGGAGCCGCAGCCCGCCGAGCAGGCCTCGTTGAGCACGATGCGCGTGATGACGCCCTGGTGGAGCCAGATCGCCTTCATGTCCTGCCCGCCGATATCCAGCACGAAACTCGCCCCGGGATCGCAGTGGACGGCGGCCTCGGCATGGGCCACCGTCTCCACCGAGTGGGTGTCGGCGTGCACGGCCTTGGCCACCAGGTGCTCCCCGTAGCCGGTGCTCGCCACGCCGAGGATCTCGGGGAAGGCCTCCTTCGCCGCGAAGGCCGCGCGCACGCCGAGGAGGGCCTCCTTCAGGACCTCCAGGGGTTTCCCCCCGTTATTGGCGTAGAACCGGTGCAGCGGCAGGCCGGCCTCGTCGGTCACCATGACCTTGAGGGTGGTGGAGCCCGCGTCGATGCCGAGATAGATTTTCGGCCGGTCCCCCGGCGCGTAGTCGGGGAGGGCGAGGTCCGCAAGGCGCCGCTCTCTGCGGTAGCGGGCGGCGGCCTCGGGGCTCTCAAAGAGGGCTTCGAGGCTAGAGGTCTTAGCGGCGTCGCGGCTCACCGTCAGGTCTTTCAGGGCGCCCTTCCCCTTGTATCCGTTGGGCCGGTCCTCGAAGGCCGCCCCGATGGCCAGGGCGGCGCCCATGGCGACCACGAGTTCGGGCTGCTCGGGCATGAGCAGGTCGTCGCGGCCCAATTTGAGCCGCTCGGCGAAGACTTCCACGAGTTTCGTCTGGTACTTGAAGGGCCCGCCGAGGAAGAGCAGCGGCGCCTCCAATTCCATCCCCTGGGCCAGGCCGCCGATGACCTGGCGCGCCAGGGCGTGCAGGCAGGAGAGGGCGATGTCCGCGGGCTTCACGCCGGAATTAAGCAGCGGCTGCACGTCGGTCTTGGCGAAGACCCCGCAGCGGCCCGAGACGTCGAACACCTGGGCGCCCTCGTGGGCCAGGGCCGCGAAATCCCCCGGGCTCACCTTAAGCAGTTCGGACATCTGGTCGAGGAAGGCGCCCGTGCCTCCGGCGCACACGCCGTTCATGCGCATGTCCGAGACCGCCGGGCTGCCGCCGCCCTCGGGCACCCGCAGGAAGAGGACCTTGGCGTCTTGCCCGCCGAGTTCCACCGCGGTGCGGGTATTGGGGTAGAGTTTGCGGATGGCCATGGAGCCGGCCACCACTTCCTGCACGAAATGCCCGCCCAGGGCCCGGGCCACCGGCTCCCCGCCGCTGCCGCAGGCCGCCAAATGGAAATCCGCCCCCGGGAATAATTCGTGGGCCTCGAGGAGGAGTTCCCGCGCCGCCCCCACCTGGTCCGCGAAATGCCGCTGGTAGCGGGAATGGACGAGCTCATCGCCCCCCGGGCTCCACACGGCGAGTTTGACCGTGGTCGAGCCCACATCGAGGCCGGCCCAGAGGGTTTCTGCGGTGGGATGGGTTTGGGTCATGTTTGGGATCCCTCTATTGGCGCTGAAAAGCCACTAAATTTAGAATCGTTTTAGAAAGAAAGCAGAAGCCTGCTTATTGGACTCGACAGATAAATGAATTATAATCGATATTATATGTTGAGAATATCCAATATAAAACTAAAATGTTTCACTCGATTTCACTCACCAAGGCCTATCCATCTTAGGAAGCGATGACCCCACGAATTGTCAGAGAAGCGGCCTATTACCCTCGCTGCCGCTTCACCTGCGAAGAACCCGGCCGCGGGGGACCGTGATTAGAAATAGATACTGAAAAAGTGGTCGTCTTCGAGGATCTCGTTGCCTGCCGAGGCGTAATCGCAGACGCGGGTCTTCACGGCCACGCCCTCGGATTTCAATTCGACCTCGAAGGCCTGGCGCACCTCCGTAGAGGGGATGGGTGCCAATCGGCACTCCACCCCCGGCCCCGGAAGGAACGGCCCGTCGAACATCTCCTGCGCGGTATTGCCCACATACCGGCTACGGGCGAGGAGGAGGGGCCCCGCCCTCAGGGTGAACCGCGGCTTGGACACCATCTGCCGAAACGGCACGGGCGAAATGCTTTCGTGGTTGACCCAGCGTTCGGCTTGCCAACTCTTTTCCTGCGGCGCGGGAGCGGAATCGGGGAGCCGCTTAAGGACCGGGGTGCGATCGAAGTGTAACGAGATCGCGGTTTCCCCGGCGGGCACCTCGATTTCTAAAAAGTCGCCGGCGGGGGCCTCGTGGGACTTCCCATTGGCCTCGATGCGGGTGCGGGCGCTATGGCCCGGCATCCTCAGGAAGAGGGTCGCCACGGCCTCCGCGCCGACGCGAAGCTCTGCCGACCCGCGGGAAAGGTAGGCGCCGCCGATTTCGACCATCACCGAGCCCCGGGGGGTGCGCACCCGCGCGCGGTGCTCGGTATAGAGGTTCACATAGACGGCATCGCCCTGGACCATCACCGCCGTCTGGGCGGCGTCCATCATGGCGCGCGGCATATTATTGACGCAGCAATGGTTGCGGCTTAAGCCCGCCTGGCTGCGCACCGTGTAATGGCGCCCGCAGCTGCGGACGCCGCGGGCCCCCCATTTGCCGTCGCGGTAGATCGAGGCCAGGAAGGCGTTGAGATAGCAATGCTCGAAGGCGTCCAGGTAGGCGGACTTCCCGGTGAGGGCGAAGAGTTCGTGGGAGAGGCGCATCCAGTGGATCGCGTCGCAGGGTTCGCTGATCCCGTTGGGCTGCGCCGCGGCATGGGCGAAAATATCGTTATACCCCACGCTCCCCATGGCGTTCCCCTCGCACCGGAGGATGAGCGCGTGGAGGTCCTCGACCGCCGCCAAGAGGGGCGCCTCGCCCGTGATGCGGTAAAGGGCCAAAAGCCCGTCGAGGCAGGAGAGCATCTCATAGGCCTTGGCCCATTTCCAGGACTCGGGCGCCCATTCGTGGACGGGCTTGCCGCTTCGGGCGTTCGCCAGCAGATTGGGCATTCTTCCCGAGGGATCGTCCCAGGCGCGGGCGATCCCCCGGCAAAAATCCAAGTAACGCGCATTGCCGGTGCGCTCGAAAAGGAGGAGCATGGGTTTCAGGATGGAAGCACTGGGCATCCCGAGGAAGGTGCCGGTGTCGCGCAGGTCGACCCCCTGCTCGTTCAATTGGGAAAGGAGCTGGTCGGCGAAGCGGACCGCAGCGGCCAGGATCTCCCCATCGCCGAGGAGGCGGTGCGCCTCCAGGAGGCCCCAGAGCGTGTACTTGCGGCACCAGATATTCCAATTCCAATCGCAGGCCCAGCCCATCGTCGCCCGCGCCGCGTCCTTGTCGGCCGGAAAGATCGCCTTCTTGTTTCGGTAGGTGCCCAGATAGCCGTCGGCTTCCTGGTAAGTCAGGAGGGATTTCACCCCCCGCCGGATGCGTTCCTTGAGGGCCGCCTCTCCCGTGTATTCGCAGACTCGTACGGCGCCGAGGATGAACTTCCCCCAGAACTCCCCCTGCCAGAGCCCGACCACCCCGGAGGCGTCGTCGACCTTATTATGGAAGGCCGCTTCCGCCTCTTGGTAAACCCCATCCCACGCATCGTCGGAAAGCACGCGCTCAAAGAGGAAGCGGTCGATCTGGGCGCCGATGCTTCCTAAAATCCTCGTTTCGTGGAGCGCCGCGGCCTCGATGGGGGGATGGACCTGATGCATGGGGATTCCTGAATTTATAAAATCGTATCGATCATGAATTGTCGAATCGATTCAGAATCAAGTATAATGGCGTAAATATCCGTATGGAATACCGTTTTGTCTTGCATGTTTGCTTTTTTGTCCAATTAGGGGGATGCCCGTGGAATTGACGGAGCGCAGCCCGTTTGCGGCCCTCGAATGGGTCACCGGGCGCTCGGTGCGGGAAGGCGCGAGCCGTTGGATGGGCCGCGCAAACCAATGGAATCTACTTCTGAGCGTGAAAGGATGCGGCCGGGTGGACCTGGAAGAGGGCGGGGTCGATCTTCCCCAAGGCTCCCTTGCCCTCATCGCCGCGGGCCCCAAGCGGGAGTTCTCCGTGGAGAAGGGATGGGACGTCTACTGGGTGCATTTCCGGCGGGAAGAGACGGGCGCCGTGGCTAGGTGGCCCGAGGTATTACGGGGCGTGCACCTCGTCACGGCTCCCAAACCCGTCTTCGATGCGGCGCGATCGGCCTTCATCGAACTCCATGGATACTCCATGGCGCAGCCGCCTGGGTGGAGGCCCCTGGCCCTCTGCCTCCTGGAGAGCGTAATATTGAGGGGCAATGCGGCCTCGGCCCACGGCGTAAGCGATCTCCGCTTGGAGCGGGCGAGAGACCTCCTGGAGACGCTGGACGGTTTCGGGGGCCTGGATGGGGTCGCCGCCGCCTGCGGCCTTTCCCGATCGACTTTTTTCTCGAGGTTCAAGAAGGCCTACGGCGTTTCCCCCCGCGGCTACCGCGAGGCCCGCATGCTCAGGCGCTCCCTGGAACTCATGGACGACGAGCGCCTCAGCCTGGGCGAAATTGCCGCGCGCATCGGGATGCCCAATCTCTTCTATTTCTCTGCGCGGTTTAAGAAAGTCTACGGCTGCGCGCCCTCGAAATACCGCGGGCGCGCCTGAGTGGCAGGACCTCGGCTTCACTGGGCGGGGCGGCGGATTCCTTGAAGGGGGCCTGGCCCGACGCTTTTTCTTGGGCGGGATAGAGGCGCGGATTTAATTGGCTTGCCGCCAGATCCCCGGGGACGAGATCCGGCATCCAATGGGCGAGGTCGCCGGCCTGGTTCGCGTTGGCGGGCGCCGCGACGCGGGCGCCGTCCTCGAAATAGATGATCGTCATGACCGCCCGGGCGGCGTCGCTGCGGTTGGCTCCCGCCCGGTGGAAGGTCCACCCGTAGTGGAAGCTCACTTCGCCGAGGTCGAAGGGGGTCTCATGGCAGTCCAGGCCATTTCGCGCGAGTTGCTCCGCGATGGCCGCTTCGCTGCGGTCGCTGATGGCGAGGTCCCGCCCCTCGGTGAGTCGGTGGCTCGCGGCGCTGAAGGCCAGGGGGCCCATGGGAAGCGGCGTGGCCTGGAGGGGGATCCAGGCGGTGACGGTGTTCGCCGTGTCGAGGGGCCAATAGAACTGGTCGGCGTGCCAAGGGGTATGGCCGCCGCCGGCTTCCTTATAGAGGGCCTGGTCGTGGTAGAGGCGGACCCCGTCCACGCCCATGAGGTCGGCGGCCAAGCGGGCCAGGCGCGCCGAGAAGACGAACGCACGGACATCCGGGCTTTCGCGCCACAGATTCATCACCTGGAGGAAGGCGCGCTGGTAGGTATCGCGCTCGGCGAGGGGTTTGGTATTGGTGTTGAGGCGCTTCACCTCCGCGGTGATGAGGGCCTCGAAATAGCTCAGGGCGTCGGCGGACAGCACCTCTTTCAATTTGATGAACCCGTCTTCCTGGAAGCGCTGCCGCGTCTGGCGGGAAATAAGGTAGGGCGCTGCGAGTTCGCGGGCGAGGGAGAGAGGGAG
>JAFLEE010000043.1 GCA_017302015.1 Spirochaetota bacterium
CCCGGTCTCGAGTTCGCCCTTGTCCATGATCCAAAGCCGGTCGGAGACCTGCATGGCCAGGTCGTAATCGTGGGTGGAGAAGAGCACGGCCACGCCGGTCTCGTGGGCGAGGCGGTGCAGGTAGAGGAGGACCGCGTGCCGCGCGGCGAGGTCGAGGTGGGCCGTCGGCTCGTCGAGGAAGATCACCGGGGTCGCCTGGGCGACGGCGCGGGCGATGAGGGCGCGCTGGCGTTCGCCGTCGGAGAGTTCGCCGATGCGACGGCGGGCCCAGGGTTCCAGGCCCGACCGGCGCAGGGTCTCGCGCACGATGGCTTGGTCCTCCGCCGTGGGCAACCCGTGCCACCGGGTATGGGGAATGCGCCCGAGGGAAACGGCCTCCTCCACGGTGAGGAACGGGGAGAAATCGACGCGGGTGAGCACGATGGCCACGCGCCGCGCCCGCTCCCCCTCCGGGAGTTCCCGGGCGTCGCGGTCGCCGTAGCGGATCCCCCCGGACAGCGAGGGGATCAGCAGCGAGAGGGTTCGCAGCAGCGTGCTCTTCCCCGAACCGTTGGGGCCCAGGAGCGCCACCACCTCCCCCGCCTCGAGGCGCACATCCACCGGTCCGAAGAGCGGCGCGCGGTGGCCCACCACCAGGCCTTCGGCGGAGAGCGGGGGCGCGGGGGGGACTTTCGCCGCGGCCTTCATGCGAGGGACTGCTGGTGGCGGCCCGAGAGGACGATCCACAGGACGACCGGGGCCCCCAAGAGCGAGGTCATGGCATTTAATGGAAGTATTCTACCCCCGCCGGGCAGGAAGGTGGCGGCGTCGGCGCCGAGAGCGAGGCTGGCGCCGATGAGGGCGCAGCCGGGGAGCAGGAGGGCGTGGCGCGAAGTCCCCAGGGCCAAGCGGGCCAGATGGGGCACGGCGAGGCCGATGAAGGCCACCGGGCCGCACCAGGCCGTCACCCCGCCGGAGAGGAGCGCCGCGGAGGCGAGGATCGTCACCCGCGCGAGGTGGATGGGGATGCCCAGACTGCGGGCGTGCTCCTCGCCCAGGAGGAGCGCGTCGAGCGAGCGCACCGAGGCGACGGCGAGCAGCAATCCCGCCCCCACCGGGAGGAGCAGGAAGGGCAGCCGGCCCCGGCTGACTTCCCCGAAGCTCCCGAAACTCCAGGAGACGAGGGACTGCACCTGGTTGGCGCTGGCGAGTTCGGTGAGCATGGAGACCACAGCCCCCATCAGGAAACTCAGCATCATCCCCGACACGAGGAGCGCGAGGTTTCCCCGCACCCGCGTTCCCACGAGCATAATGAGGAGGAGCGCGAAGAAGGCGCCGAGGACGGCGGAACTGGTGACCCCGAAGCGCGCGAAGAGCCCGCCCAGCATCCCCCCGGTGCCGAGGACGGCTAGGGCCGCGCCCAGGGTCGCGCCGGTGGTGATGCCCAGCAGGTCGGGCCCCGCCAGGGGATTACGGAACCAGGTCTGCATGAGGAGCCCCGCCACCGCCAGGGCCGCCCCGGAGGCCAGGGCCGTGAGCATGCGCGGCAAGCGGAAATCGAAGAGGAGCGCCCCGAGCCCGCGGGGATCCCCGCCGAAGACGACTTCCCACCAACCCGAGGGGCTCACCGCCACGGCCCCGATCGTGAGGGAGAGGGCGGCGAACGCGGCCAAAAGCAGCAGGAGTAGCGCCAGCACCGCCGTGCTGCGGGCCGGGCTCAAGGGAGTTTCCGGTGGTATTTGGGGGTGAGTTCCCCCAGGAGCTCGGGGTGGAGGATGATGGCGAAATCGGCGAGGAGTTCGTGGGGACGGAGGACCGCCCCCTCGTGGTAATCGTTTCCGCCCTCGGGGACCCCGCGCCGGTCGTTATTCCATACGGAACCGGAAGCGAAGGGGGCGAAGGAGGCGAAACGGGGATCGAGGGCGC
Source organism: Spirochaetota bacterium (assembly GCA_017302015.1). GTDB lineage: Bacteria > Spirochaetota > UBA12135 > COTS27 > JAFLEE01 > JAFLEE01. The sequence goes on from JAFLEE010000043.1 coordinate 1,906, forward strand.
GGATCGCCGGGAGACTTTTCGCATCGCCGGTGTGGAGCCACACCTCGGCGTCTTTCGCCCGGCGGAAGACCTCTTCGAGGGCCACGGCGAAACTCCCCTTCTCGGTGTTTTCCTTCCATAGATACTCGCCGCCCGCGTCCTCGATGAGGGAGGCGATATAGCTCTTCCCGCCGGGGAGGTACCAGGTTCCCTTATAGGGCAGGCCGAGCATCACCTTGGGCCGGTGCTCGACGCCGGAGAGCGTGCTCACCATGTGCATGTAGGCGTTCTCGGTCTGGGCGAAGAGCCGGTCGGCCTCTTTTTCTTTTCCGAGCAGCGCGCCGAAGACCTTGATCCACTCGGCCCGGGCGAGGGGATGCTCCTCGAGCCATTCGGCGAAGATGAGGATCGGCCAACCGGATTCGGAGAGGCGGAACATGCGGTCGGCGGCCTCGCGGCCCACCACGTCGGCCACCACCAGGTCCGGCTTCACCGAGGCGATCACCTCGGGCGAGAAACGGCTGGCGCCGCCGAAGGCCTCACGCACCCGCCCCGAAGCGACGCGGGCGCGCATATTGCTGCTATAGAGGAAGCGGCTTTCGGCGAAGGCCCCCACCGCATCGAGCCCCCCCAGGGCCTCGACCATGGCGAGTTGAGGCGAGGAGGAGAGCGCCAGGTTCGTCACCGGCACGAGCACCCGGGCCCCCGCGGGGATATCCCGGGGGATGGGCGCGCCGTTGGTGAGGAGCACCAGGTAGAGGTCTTCCTGGGCGTCTTTCCAGGGCCGACGCACGACGAGGCGGGTGAAATCCTTCTCTTTGAGGAAATAGAAACCCTGGGCGTGGCGCGGGGAGACGATTTCGCCCTTGGGCATGCGCATCGCCGGATTGGAGCAGGCGGCGAGGGCCCATATCAGCCCGAGGAAGATGAGAGGTTTTTGCATCGACGGCTCCTGCCCCCGTGGGCGCCAAGCGCGCTCCGAAAGGATCCGAAGCGCGGCGGGCCGGGAGGGCGTGCGAATTATCGCTTCTCTTCCCCGGATTTTCCGCCCTCGGCGACGGGGGCCTTCTGGCCCCAGAGGTACTCGGGCGTGCCTTCTTCCTTCGCGGCCCAGCGGGAATAGGCAAACAGGAAATCGGAGAGGCGATTGACGTAGCGGCGCATGGCCTCGTCCACGGGTTCCGCCTGGTGGAGGCGGACGAGGAGGCGCTCCAGGCGCCGGCAGACCGTCCGGGCGACGTGGGCCCAGGCATTGAGCTCGCTGCCGCCGGGCAGGACGAAATTGCGCAGCGGCGGGATGCGGGCCGTGAGGAAATCGATCTCGCCCTCCATCCGCTTGGGCGCCTCGTCGTCGAAATGCACCAAGGGCCCCGCGGCCGGGGAGGTCGCCACGGCGCTCCCCAGGTCGAAGAGGTGGTTCTGGATCTCGTGGAACCAGATCTCGGATTTTTCCCGCAGAAGCGGGCTCGCGGCCCCGCCAGCCCTGGTGCGCAGCACCCCGATCCACGCGTTGAGTTCATCGGCGGTGCCGAAGGCCTCCACGCGCAGGTCGGATTTGGGGACCCGTTTGCCGTCGACGAGGGCCGTCGTGCCGTCGTCGCCGGTGCGGGTGTAGAGTTTGCTCAAGGTGACCCCCATCAGAGCGCGACCTTCACCCCGCCGAAAAAGAGGATGCCGGGGTTCTTGTAGCCGTAGACCGTGCTGACCTTCTGGTCGAGGAGGTTCTCGCCCCGGAAGAAAAGGGTCACTTGCCGCACGACATCGAAGGAAACCCGCGCATCGAGTTTCCAGTATTCCGGCGTCATCACCGTCGTTTGGGCGTAGGTGAGCGGATCGAAGGTGACGTCGTAGCGCACGCCGCTATAGCCCAGGCTCGCACCCAGTGAGAAGCGATCGGCCAGGCGCACATCGCCATAGACCGAACCGGTGTGCGCCGGCCGGCGGATGAGGAATTTTTCGGTCGCCAGGTTGCGGGCGTCCATGAAGGTATAGGTCACGCCGGCGGACCAGCGCGGATCGGGATTCACCCGGGCCTCGAACTCGACCCCCTGCATGCGGCTGGAGCCCGTATTCGTGTAGGCGAAACCGAAATCGATCTGGTTGGAGAAAACCTGGTGGAAATAGGTGACCGAGAGGCGGAACGCGTTCTCGCGCACGAAACCGACGCTCGCGTCGACGGCGAGGCTGGTCTCGGATTTGAGCCCCGGATTCCCGAACACGGGCACGTAGAGTTGGTAGAGGGTCGGCGCTTTCCAGGCGCTGCCGCCGGACGCCGACAGACGAAGGCCGCTTGCGTGCTGCCAGGCGGCCGCAAGGTGGAAAGTGCCCACCAACCCCGCGGCGCCGCTTCCCTCGAGGCGGCCGCTGGCGCTGGCGGTGAGCGAATCCAGATCGAGGAGGTACTGGGCGAAGCCCCCCAGGAGCGCCTGGTTCGACCCGGAGACGGGCGCGAAGGAATCGGAGTATTGGATGGATTCCAGGCGCCAATCGAAGCCGGCGGCGAGTTTGTGTTTCCCGAGGTCGAAATCGTTCTGGAACGACCCGGCGTGCTGCTGGCCATCGAGGAGGCTATTCTGGAAACTGAAGGCCGCCTTGTCGCTATTCGTGGATTGGAAGCGCGACCAGTCATGGCTGAGGCGGTACTTCCACGCGGCCACGGGCCGATGCTCCCAAGACAGCGAGAGCGACGTATTCGTGCCCATGCTGTCGAAATTGGTGCTGTCGCGGAAGGCCCCGTAGTCGAGGGAGGTGCTGGACCCGTTGAACCGGCCCTGGACCTGGAGCAGCGCGCCCTCCACCGGGCGCAGCGAGAGTTTGCCGCTTAAGAGCAGGTTCGTGTAGGCGTTTGGCTTGAACGCCACGGTGCTCCCCGCGGATTCTTGGGCCTTGGAGGCGCCCGCCGTGGATTCCCAGCCGCCGCTGACGTCGTAGGAGAACTTGTCGACGCTCCCCTTGAGGGCGAGCAGGAGGTTGAGGCTCTGGTAATTCCCGTATTCCACCGTGAGGACGGGGGCGAAGGCCCGGTCCGTCTTCCCTCGGGTGATGAAATTGATCACGCCGCCTAGCGCGTCGCTGCCGTAGAGGGAAGATTGGCTGCCGCGCAGCACTTCGATGCGGTCGAGGAAGGCGAAATTGAGCATCTCCAGGGCGGGGGCACCGCCCGAAGAACTGGGATCGTGGATCGGCACGCCGTCGACCATGACGAGGGCCTGCCCCGATCCCGCGCCGCGCAGGAAGACCGAGGATTGGCCGCCGCCCATGGGCCCGTTCTGGGCGATGGAAACCCCGGGGGAGAGGCGCAGGTATTCCACCGGCTTCATGAAGCCGAGATTGGAGATTTCCCGGCTGCCGATGACCGAGACGGCGATGCCGGTGCGCGAAAGCGAACTTTCGCTTCGGGTGGCGCTGACGACGACCGGATCGAGATAGCGATTGGTGGCCTTCGTCGCCCCTTCTTCGGCGGTCAGCGACGCGCTCAAGGCCATCGTAAGCGCGAGAAGTCGGGAAAAGCGGCGCCTTCTCCTCGTCGCGACCGGAAATCGGTTGGATAAAAAAGACAGGGCGAGACCGTTTCGGTCGTCCCCAAAAATAACGGACATGTTCCCCTCCGCGAGAGAACTTGGCCCACGGCCCGGCGCGGTAAAATTTACGCCGGGTCGCCGCGAAGCCGTCGGCCGAACTGGAGGGAGCTGGATGGATGGGGGGCGAGCGATCCGGCGCCAAGCGGCTGGATACGCGGGGATCCCGTCATCCGGAGTCTCCGTCCGGAGGGCGTCGAGCGGGCGTTTTTAGGCGCCCGGGATTCGGCAGGTTTTCTGGCTTGCGGAAGGGGAGGAACCCCCGGTCTGCCTTCCCGGGTCATGGGACCCAGTGGCGACGACCTCGGCCGTGGATGGCGGCCCCGCTTACAGCTCCGGGCGAGCCCGGGGTTTGCACCCGGTTCCCTCGCCGAAATCCCATTCGTGGACTTGAACCACGGTCATTATCGTCCGAGGGCGGCGGCGGGGTCAAGGGCGACCATGGAACGGCGATGCTCGAGCCCTTGTCTGTGGAGCGCTTTCCCAACCGCCTCAACGGCCCCTCAGGTCATAGCACAAGAGCCTTGGATTTTTCCCGTGGAGGAAATCGCGCTGGTTCTGGCAGACATAAAGGAGGCCGCGGCTTAAGACCGGCGGCGTCCACGTCTCCCGGGCGGAGAAGAGCCAGGTTCGGGATAGGATCTGGGCACCGGCCGGGCTCAAATCCATCCATAATAAGTGGCCGAACTCCCCGAGGCAGAGCGTGCGCCCGTCCACGTCCATCAGCCAGGAGCGGTAGGTGCCGAAGCGCACCCGTTCCGTCTTTCCATCCCGCACGAGCACTTCTTCCCAACTCGGCTGCCGGCGCCATTTTTCGCTTCCGTCTTTTAGATCGATGCAGACGAGGAAGGCGTTGCCCGGGCCGTGGCCGTCGACACCGTAGAGGTAGCCGTCCTTCTCGAGGGGCGACATGAAGTGGATGCCGAAGCCCCGGTTGGTCCAGCGTGGCACCGCAATTCCCTGGCTGCGGTATTCCAAAAGGACGCTCCCCATCCCGTAGCACTCGGAGAGGAAGATTCGGTTCCCACCGACCCAGGGAGTCGAGGCGTTCACTGATTCCCGGGGCCGCCCCCGCCAAGGGTAGGAAAAATCGAGGAGTCCGGTGGAGGGATCCATACAGAGAAGGCCGCCCGTGGGCGGCTCGCTCTCGCCCCCGGCGAAGACGAGGAGCCGGTCTTTTCCCAAAAGACGCGCCATGCGGGGCGTGGCGTAGGAGGCGCCCCACCCTACCCCATTTTTCCACCGAAGGCCGCCGGTTTCCAGATCGAAGGCCGCCACATCCCCGCCATCGGGACCTCCAACCTGGACGATGAGGAAGGATCCCCAGACGAGGGGAGAAGAACCGACACCGAAGAAATTCTGGACAACCCCAAACTCTGCACCTAACGAATGCTTCCACCGGAGACGGCCCGTCCCCAGATCCAAACAGTGGAGTTCCCCTTCCGGACCGAGGGTATAGACATTTTTTTTTGTCAGCGCCGGCGAGGAGCGCGGTCCGCCATTATAGCCATACCGGTCTTCGTAGGATGTGGGGTAACGATACTGCCAATGTCGCCTCCCGGTTTCGGCGTCGAGGCATTCAACAATTAAATCCTGGCCTTGGCGGTGCGTGAAAAAGAGACGGCTGTCTTGGATGACCGGGCTGGCGAAGCCCTCGCCTTTCACCTGTTCCCAAACGAGGCGGGGCGCTTCATTGGAAAAATCCGCGAGCAGGCCGGTCTCGGGAGCTCGCATGTCCGCTGTGGGGCCGAGGAAGCGGGGCCAGTCCGATATTACGGCCTTGGGCTTGGATGGGCCCGGCTGCCCGGGGGAAGCTCCTGGACGAACCGAGGGTCCGGGGGCGCTCCACGCGGCCAGGAGCGCGAAGGATAGGGTGGCGATGAAACGACTCACGGGATCCAAGTGTACCCATGGTTCCTAACTTCGGTGAAAGGCGTAAAACGCGCCCCTATTTCTCCACCGCCACCATGAGGCCATCTACGTAAAAGATCCCATCCACCGAATCGTGCCCGTAGATGAGGAGCCGTTCCAATCGCCGGAAGGCGACGTCTTTTTTCGGGAGGGCGCCGGCATAGAGCGTCGCGCCTCCGGCCGTGAGCGTCAGGTCGAAATGGTCCGTGCGCTGGTTCCCGAGCCCGGTGGCGAGTTCAAACTCGGCCCAGGCGCCCGGGGGGATCATGGCCACAGGAGTCTTATCCGCCATCACCGCCCCTTCCTTGGAGACCGTCAGGAGGGCGGCGGAGTAATAGGGCGCATTCCCCTCGAGCTCGTTCAATTGGCGTACATCGAGGGTCAAGGGCGCCGGACGCTCGGGGTCGAGGCGGACGGCGAAGCGCAGGCGCAGGCGGCCCGAAGTTTCCGTCGTGTTGACCATGAGGCGCGGATCGTACTTCGGCCCGGGCGCGTCGTAAAACCGCAGGCAGCGCCCGCCCGCGCGGGATTTGTCGTCGAAGAGATCGATGGACGTTCCCTGTTCCGCATAGAGTTTGACGCCGCCCTTCCCGAAGATCGAGGCGAGCCCTCCCGCGCCCAGATAATCCTGGAGCCCCAGCGTTGCGGATTTCGAGGGGCGATGCACGTAAGCGGACGTTGCGACGGGACGGCCCGGATCCCCCGAATAATCCGGCAGGCAGCCAAGGGCTTTTTGAAGGGCCTTCTGCTCGGAGCGGTACGGGTTTCCCGGGCGCAAGCCGATGGCCTCCACCTCGATGGGCTCGAAGCCCAGTTTCCAGGCGGGGGAATTGGCCGCAGGGCGGAAATCCCGCTTGAGCGGATCCACGAAGAGCGGATCGGCCACCAGCGAGGAGTGGTCGTAGGGGGTCTTGACGCGCCAATCGTCGAGGGTGGCGTCGAGGCCCGGCGCCGGGTAGCCTTTCATGACGTAACGGTCATCCGGGTTAAAAAAGAGGTTGAAGTCGCAGTTCGTCAATCGGGGGAGTTCCCAACCGGCGAACTCGAAGATAAACGGCGCCGTCGCCCCGGGCGTGACGAGGAGGTTGCGCCGGTAGGTATGCTGGACGGCCGTGCGGCCGAAGCCCTCCCACATGCGCACGGCGGCCACATCATTGGTCCCGCAGACGAGGATGTTATTCTCGGTGACGTTGCGCTGCCCCTTATTGAAGAACGCGACCCGTTTGTCGCCGCATTCGATTCCCCACACGATATTCTTCTTGAGTAGGCAATCATCGGCCGCGTCGTCGAGGTAGACGGCCATCCCGAGGCCGTCGAGGCCGCGCCGGCTATCGTGGAGCAGGTTCCGCACGACCTGGTTGCCGGCGCCGCAGGACCAGAAGGAGATGAAGCCGTTGTCTTCGGTGTCGAGGCTCATCCGGAAGAGATCGTTATCGGCGATGAGGTTGCTACCGGAATGCACCCAGGGGTAGCGGTCCAGATATCCGACCTTGACGCCGTTCCATTTGGCCGTCTTCCCCTCCTCCATCCCCTCGCCCTTGATGCACACGCCGTAGCGCGGGCTATCATGCATGGCGTTGTTCACGATCCGGTTGCCGCCGCTGGCCCACACGAAGACGCAGGCGCCATGGCCCACGTTGCGCCCCACGTGGTGGATCCAATTGTTCGAGATGAGGTTGTCCCGGTTGACGTCCATCTGCAGGCCAAAATGGGCCCGGTAGCCGGAGAGGAGCACCCCGTGGAAGCCGGGTCGGGCGATCTCGCAATCGCTCACACGGTTGGAGCGGGCGCTCCAGACGAAGGCGACGGCGCTATAGCCCGCGCCGTCGATGCGGGCGCGCTCGATCACGCATTGGGTGGCGTGCTCGAAATAGATCGCCGCCTCCTTGTTCATCGGCTCGTTCCAGACGCCCACGCCGTGGGTGCCCGAGGTCTCCACGAAATCGTTGGTGAAATCGGAGCCCATGAAGTCGATCCCGGTGAACCGCAGATGACCCACGGGCTCCTGGGGCGAGGTCCCCCTGAACTCGACGATGCGCACGACCGTGGGCGCGACGATCACCTGCCTTTCGATGGGGGCGGCCATGGGACGGTAATACAACCGGCCAGCCGGGGCGTCGAGATAGAACTCGCCCGGCGCATCGAGGGCCCCGAGGGTATTCTGGATGAAATAGCGGCGTTCGGGGCGGATGACGATCGGCACCAGGGCCGGCCGTTCCAGGCCGATGAGGCGCTTCGCCGGGTCGACATTCGAGATGGGGAGGATGTTGGCAAACCAATCGAAGCCGGCCCAGAGGTAGACTTCGGCGCCGGCGAGGGAGCCGGTGGGGAGGTCGCCCTCCTTGTAAAGGAACTCCCTCGGCGACATCAGGATGCCCCAGAGTTTGTGCCGCAGGGGTTCGCCCTTGGCGTCTCGTTGGGGGATTCCTTCGGCCACGTGGAGGTAGCCCTCGTTGGGGTGGCGCGCCTTTCGCGCCGCGTTCCCGTTTTCGAAGAGTTGGTGGAAGGGCCTCCCCTTCTCGACCTCGGCCACGAACACCCCGGCCCCCGCCGTTTTCCAACCCTGCACGCGCCGGCCGCCCACGAGGACCGCCCGCTCTCCCGGATAACTGGTCCAGGTGCGCATGGCGCCCTCGTGCCCGCTATCCCCGGGCCCGAACGACAGGGTCTTCTCGAGGTACCAGTTCCCGCCCTTCAGGTAAACCGTCACCGGGACGCTGGGCCGCGATCGCGATGCGTCCCGCGCCCGTTCTAAACTCCGGAAGGGTTTTTCCTTCGTCCCGGGACCCGCATCGTCGCCCCCCGGAGCGACCCAGTAATCGGCGGCATAGGCCGCGGCGAGGAGGCCAGCGAACGCGAGGAAATGGAGGGCGGCGCGTAGCGCCGCGGGGTGGGTGGTCCGGTTCATGTGTAGTTCCCTCCGGCGTTCTTCGCGGTGGATCGCCAAGGCTGCTTCCCGTCCGCGTTCGCGTGGATCTTGTAGCGCTCCCGACTCTGGGAAGGCGAGGCGTACGTCGCGGGCCAAACGCTCTTGTTCCGGGTGGTCGTCACCAGCCAATCCATGAGGCCACGTTCCATGCGGTCCACGACCGGCCGTTTGTCCGCGTCGAACCACAGGTTCTTCATCTCCCACGGATCCGCCTCGAGGTCGTAGAGTTCCCCGAAACCGTCTGGATATTCCTGGGCGAACATCGCGCGGGGGTAATAGACGAGGCGGTACTTCCCCTGCCGCGCACTCTTGCTCCACGCGAACTCGGTGACGGCGAGGGAATGGATCTCCTTGTGTTCGCCGCCCAAGAGCGGCGCGAGCGAGGCGCCGTCGCTGGTTTCGAGGGGTTCGAGGCCGCAGAGTTCGCAGAGCGTCTGGGACACGTCCACCGTCTCCACGAGTTCCGGGGCGACGTGCCCGGCCTTGAACCGGCCCGGCCAACTCCAGAGGAACGGGATGCGCGTGATGGCGTCGGAACTGATGCCGGGCGCCTTCTCCATGATGCCGTGCTCGCAGGCGTAATCCCCGTGGTCCGTGGAATAGATCACGATCGTATTTTCGGCAAGCCCGTGGCGGTCGAGGAATGCGAGCACCTCGCCCACCGCATGGTCGACCTGGCTGATCGCGCCCAGGTAGCCGCGGAGTTTCCGAAGGCGCGCCGCCTCGAAGGTCTTGGGTTCGAAGAGCGCCCACTCGCCCCGGCGCCACTGGGCCGCGGCGCGCAATAGGTGCGGCGCCTTGCGGGCCGCCGCGAGATCGTAGTCGGCGTTGGGCGGGAGGCGAAGGTCTTTTCCCTCGTAGAGCGACCAGAAGGGTTCGCTGGGCGCGGTGCATTGGTGGGGCCGGGGGAAACTGGCGAAGGAGAAGAAAGGCCGACCCTCCTCTTGCGCGGCCCGCATGAACGCGATGGCCTCCGAGGCGATCCACCCCTCCTGGGATTCTTCGAATGCGAGGGGCGAGACGCGGCCCTCCATGCTCTGGATACCTTTCTTCCCGTGTTCGGGGAGGCTGCCGTGCTCCTCGAGGGCGAGCTTCCCCCGGCCCTCGAGGAAGGCCTCGTACTTTTTCGAGCGGCCTCCCACGCTGCAGCCGGCGGTCTCGTGGAAATGGTCCACCGCGTCCTCCACCCAGTACTCGGGGCAATGGATCTTGCCCACCGCGCTCGTGCGGTACCCCGCATCGCGAAAATGGCCGAGGAGGCAGGGCAGCCCGCCCAGATTCCCCCCCGAGAGGCCGTAATAGCCGTGGTTATGGCAGTACTGGCCCGAAAGGAACGACAGGCGGCTGGGCGTGCAGATCGGATTCTGGGTGATGGCGTTCTCGAAGCGCACCCCCCCGGCGGCGAGACGATCGAGGTGGGGCGTTTTCACATCGGGATGGCCCCTGTGCCCGAGAACTTTCGCGTTGTGCTGATCGCTGAAGAGAAAGACGACGTTGGGGCGTGGGTTCATCTTAGGTCCTGGTTCCGAGGGTGAGTTCTTCCGCCGCCGCCTTCACGAGCGCCGCGTAGGGAAGTACTTGTTGATCGGGGATGGTGAGCGTATTGCCGCCGAGGCCGACGGCGGCGATGGTTCGCCCCGCTTCGAGCACCGGGGCCGCCAGACGCCGCACGTGGGGGTAGAAGGCCGCGTCGTCGTAGGTGAAGCCGTGCTTTTCGAACCAGGCCATCCGACCGGGAAAGGCCCTACGGAAGCGGGCCGCGTCGGCGATCTCGCCCTCGGCCCGCTTGCGCCCCGATGCATCGAGCGAGGCCCAAAAGAGCCAACCCCATGGCGTCGCGGAGGGATCGCGGGTGATGTTCCCGACCTCTTGCATGGCGATGGAGAACGAATCGACGACCTTGTCGATGCATTGCTGCTCGCGACCGTTCCAAAAAACCAGGAGCGCCGTGTTGCCCGTTTTCCGCGAGAGTTCCCCGAGCACGCCCTTGGAGGCGGAAAGAAGCCGGGTAAAGACCGGCACGCCCCGCCCGAGCACCAGAAGCTGGTTTCCGGCCCGGTATTTTCCCGAGGGATCTTTCACGATGTAGCGGCCCTCTTCCAAGCTTTTTAGCAGCCGCGTGGCGCTGGAGGCCGGAAAGCCCGTGGCCGCCAAGAGTTCGTTATAGCCGATAGGCCCTTCACTGGTGAGCACGATTTTCAAGAGGTCGAGGCCACGTTTGAGGGCGGGGATCATCGGATTTCCATATATGAGCGTTAACGCTCATATATAGTGTAGCCGGGGTCTCACCCCTTGTCAAGGGATGAAAGAAAACCGAGCCCGTCAGGCCCCCATTTTCAATCCGGGATCAATTCCCAGTTCTCTTCGAGGGCGATCTCCCCATTGGGGGGAAGTATCTTCGTCGGCCCATGGCTCTCGACTTCGATGAATTTCGGGCAGACATAGAAATGGGCCGGATAGAAATCGCCCATGAGGTCGAGGTCGCCGGGAAGGAGTCGCGGTTGCAGGCGGAAACGGAACCCCTCGTAGCGCACTTGGATCTCGTTCACGGCGGGCTGCTGTTGCCATTCGAGGCCCTTCGCACCGGTTCGTGCGAGCGCGGCGGCGGTATCGAGTCGATCCCAGCCCCCGTCGCGCCGGATGAGGTCGCGGTGGGTTTCCGGCGACAGGGCGGATTTTCTCGTGTCTCCTTCCGCCTCCCGGGGGACCGCAATTTCCCTCGCCGCTTTCGGCGGGACGCGGGTGATCGACCAGATGCCGCATGCCTGGGGGAACGGGGCGGTATTCTTCTGGATATTGACCACGCGCAACCCGGGCCGGGCGGGGTCGAGATGGATCTCGTAGCGCTGCACGAGGAAAAGATAGGCGCTCTCGGGGGAGCTGAGGATGATCTCGCCTTCCGCGGGGAATTCCACGCGGTAACGCCCGCACAGGAGGATCGGATCGGCCGGGAGGAAATAATTACGGGGCTGGAACCGGTTGAAATGAGCCCCGAAATCGGGGCAAGCCCCGCGATTGGGGACGTTCTGCGGCGCCTTGAAATCGTCGTGGATGGCATTGGGCCCTCCCGGGGGGCCGAAGGCGAGGATCATCCCCCCGATGTCCGGGGCGAAACGGAGGGTGAGGTTCGAGGTCGCCACCTGGAATTGGCCCCGGTTGGATCCCTCCGCTATTTTCTCGATGCGGATTTTTTTCCAGGGGGGCACCTCGGCGCTTCCCGCCATTCCTTGGCGCCCCGCCGCCACGCGTTCCCGCCAGGCCGCGGCTTGCCTCAAGAATCCATCCCGGTTCGACACCTCCAGAAGCGGATCCGCGTAGGCGATCCGCTGCCGCAGGAACCCCGACTTCCCGTACTCGCCCCGGAGTTCGATCTGGTGCGCCCCGACGAGGGGAATCGCGAGGGGGATCGCCTTCTCCCCGAGGCGAACGTTCCGGCGGAAAACCTCTTTGCGGTCGACGAGGACCACGACGTTCAGGTCGGCGCCGCCCCCATCCTTCGGGTCTTTCGGGTGGTCCTCATCTTCGATGCCCGCCAATGCGGTAAACCCGCAGGCCAGGCCCGAGAGGTTGTAGACGACGCTGAACCCCGTATGCCCAGAGATTCCCCGGGCATACGTCACGCCTGCGATGGCGATGGCGTGCCCCTGGAGATTCTTGTCCACGACCATGGGCCTCGGGCCGTCTTGCGTCCAGAAATCAGCCGCATCGGTCGGGGGCACCTCGCCGAGTCTCACCGCCTCCGTTCCGAAGAGGGGGAGGAAAATCCCCAACGAGAGGATCAAGATGTTTCGGGGATTCATGGGAGTTCCTTTTTCGGAGACGGGCGCATCGCAGGGTCGCACCGCGTTCCCCATTTAGGGAGAACGCTCCACCTCGATCCCGTTGAGGCACGCGTTCCCCGTGAGTTCGATCTCCAGGAGCCCGGCGCCGGAGAGGGGAACCTCATCCGCCTCCACGATCACGGGCGTGTACTGGGCCCCCGCCCGGGCCACGAGGTCGAGGCGTTCCTCGACGAGGCGGCCGGCGATGAGCACGTTGAAGAGGCGCATGCCCGGCTTCGAGTTTTTGATGTAGGACTCGCAGAAGTGCAGGCGCACCCGGTAGCGCCCCGGGGGAAGGGGGATCTTGTACTGGATGCGGTTCCCGTAGATCTCGCTGCAATAGATCCCCGGCGCCACCGGATCTTTGATGTCGAGTTTGCCCCGATCAACGGCGGTGCCACCCGAGCCCCCGTAGGCCTCCTCGCCCTGAAATTCCTGGTCGGGGAGCCAACGGCGCCCCTTGAGATCGGTATAGACCGCCCGGGATCCGCAGTGGATGCGCCCCGTCCGGGACTTCTTGAGATCCTCGAGGAACGAGGCTTGGTTCTCCCGGCACCGCACGAGGGCCTTAGCCGAACGGACCTGGGCGAGGACTTCGAAATCTTCCATCGTATTCCAGACCGCGAAAGCGTCCCCCCCCGCGACGCCGGCCTCGATGTTCGAAAGCAAGTCGCTGGGGATCTTCTTCAAGAACTCGGGGCGCCCCATGAGGAGCCTGGCATCGGCGAGGATCGAAGCTTCGACCCTCGGTTCAAAGGCGAGGCGGCACGTCGGCCGCGCTTCGGGGCCCGCAATCCGGAAGAGCCGGATATCGAACGGCTTCATGGCGATCGATACGATTCCGTCTTTACCCGGGGCGAGGTCTTTATCATAGACGAGATCGCGCACCGTCCCGATGCCCCCGATGCTGCCCATCGAAGCGTAGGGGGTGGAGTTGATGAGGCGAAGGCAGATCGAACCATCGGGGTTCCTGGCCGTCTGGGCCATCACCCCCCGGGCCGCCGGGGCGGCCAAGGTCTGGAAGCGGGCCTCGGGCGTCGCATAGAAGGATTTGGCGAACCGGCGGAATTGGGGGCCGAAGCCCGTCTCCAAATTGCAGTCGATCCATTGGTCGAAGACGGCCGTGGGCACCTTCCCGCCGCTCACCCCGTCTACGAACTCGTTCATGGCGCAATCTTCCACCGCCCGCGGGGTGAAGACGCCCCGGGCCGTGCCCCGGAAGAGCCAGCGTCCCGCGGCTGCGGCGGGGGCGTCCACCTCGTCGAGACCGCTGCAAACCCCCACATATAAGGCCCCAAAGGCCTCAATCTGGTCGCGGGATCCCGGGTTCTTGTTCCAGCCATAGACCCAATCGTAATTCTCCCTCGGGCTGCCGAACTTGGCCCAATTGCCCAAGGGGATCACCAGGGCCTGCGCTCGCTGGGAGCGGTAGAGGGAAAGCGGCGCGCCGAAATCGCGGAATCGCTTCTCCATGAACCCCTCGCGATCGGCTCGGGTGGAGGCCGGATCGAGGAAGGGGGTGTCTTGCTTGTAGTCGATGCCCGTCGGGAATTGGTAGAGGCGCCATTTGGAGGCCCCGGTCTGGAGGAGGGCGGCGATCTCGTCGGTGAAGGCCTTCATCTTCTGCGCGCGCCAGGCGACCCATTCCGTCGGGAACTTCGCCATAATGGCTTCGTAGCGCTTCTGGAAACGCATGGGATCCTTGCCGCTGATGCCGAGGGCGATCCGGCTCTCCTTCTCGAATTGGCCCACGGTGTCATCGTCATAGCCGACCTCGAGATCGCCCAACTCCCGGTAGGCGTGGGTATTGAAGGTGGGCAGCCACCACTGGCCATGGACCAAGAAGAAGCCCGCGATATCCCCATAACCCTGGTAGCGCCCGTAGATCTCCGAGACGCACCCCTTCATGATAGAAGCCACATCGGGGTTGAGGAAGTTGAAGCCGTTATTCATGTAGCCGTGGAGTTGCCGCCCGTAGCGGTCCACGAGCCGCGTGGATTTTTCCCCCGCCCAGAGTCGGCGCTCGCTGAGCCCCCCCTTCCCCTGCAAGTACACCTGGGGCGAAGCGATATACTCGAAACCGAAGAGGAGTTTGATGCCGTTTTCGCGGTACATCCCCATCAAGAGGGGCACCGCGTCGACCTCGCTTCCGTCGCCCCCGCGGGGGCCGTGGGCCGCCGAGGGGTAATCCCCCTCCGTGTACATATAGAGGCCCTCAGTGGACATGTTATAGCCCTGGAACCGCAGGAGCGCGATCTTTCTCTCCAGGGCCCGGTACCAGTCGTGGTAGAAATCCTTATGGGGCGCGGTGGAGAAGCCCTTGTCGAAGCCCGCCGGGTTCTCGCTCATGCCCGTGGTGAGGCGCAGGGTGGAGATGCGCTCGTTGTGGGAGCCGAAGAGACGACCGCTCGGCGGGATCTCCAGGGCCGGCAATCCACCCTCGATCTTGTAGATATTGATCTCACAGGCCGCGGCGGGGATCCCCCCGAAGCCGCTCATGACGACGATGGACGCGTTGAAACTGGCGGGGAAAAATACGTAGCGCAGGCGTTTTTTACCGCCGCTTAAGGGGTAGCGCACGCCGGTATAGCAAGTGCCCGTGGCGGTGAACCAGCCCGTGCTGCCCGAGGGCACGTTGTTCATGAACCCGATGGGGTAATTCTCGGTGATGCCCGAGTAGATGTAGCGGTCCTGGTCGTCGGGAACGATCACCTCGGCGAGGTAGGCCACTCCCCGCTCCCGCAGGTGCAGCCGGTAGGCGAAATAGTCCCAACGGCCCTTGCCCGTCTCTCGGTAGGTGAGCGGCCCCTCGGTGGAAACTTTCCCCCGATTGGTGCCGGGGGCGCTGTACATCCCCGCATGGTCGAGAAACTCGCCTTCGGGGGGCGCGCTTTGGGTGCAATCGATCTTCGTCACGAGTTTCAAGCGTCCCTCGAAATTCGATTCGAAAGCGTCCAGTGGCAGCACGTCTTGGCGGACCTTCCCGGCGATGACGAACTCTTCCCGCCGCGTTTCGACGGCGGTCGCATCTTTTCCGCGGAGGGTCCACAAGAGGCGGTAGGGCCCCGCTTCCCGGGTCTTGGGTTCGAAACGCCAGACGGCGAAATCGCCCTCATCCGGCTGGGGCGCGCCGCCGACGGCTTCCAGCGCCTCATCCGACGCCCCGCGGCACACCGTGAGCGCGGGGGTGAGAACCCCCTTCACCCCGAGGGGAAGACGGACCCGAAACCGGGGAGTTTCACCGCTCTGGTAGATGGGGAAGGTCCGCTTCTCTGGGGCCGCGTCGAGCATGCCCATGTACTTCGGGTTCACCCCGATGAAGACCGGCTTGCCGTCGGCGCCCTCGCTCTCGAGGGTGCGCGTACCGAGGACCGGTTGCGCCCAATCACCGTCATCGAAGCCCGCCGCCATCCAACCCTCCCTGCGGCGCACCGTCGACCTCCACGCTCCGTCGCCCACGAGGCGCGTCACGCTCCCCGAGCGCCCGATGGCGACGCCCTCGAAGAGGAGTTCCGGCTTGCTGGCGCCCGTATTCCACATGAGGAACTCCCGGGAGAAGGCGAGGAGATTCTCGCCCTTTTTCAGGTAGGGTGCGAGGTCGACGCTCTTCAGGATGCCGCAGGGATAGACCCGGGTGCCGCTTCCGACGAGTTTCCCGTTGACGTAGAGGGAATAGACTTCGTCGTCCTTGAAACTGCAATGGGCGGAAATGGGCGCTTCCGGGAGCGTCACGGTGCGGCGGAAAAAGACCTCCGCGGAACTCGGGGCGAGCTTGAGGGCGCGGATTTTCACGGCGGCCCCGGGCGTCTTGCACGCGAATTGGATCGCCGTGCCGTAGCCGTTCATGGCCACCCGCACGAAAGTGATATCGGTCTCGAAGACCTGGGCGGCCGTGCCCTTCACTTTGAAGGGCACGGGCTTGTCTTTGATCCCCTTCCCCTGGGGATCGGCGATGGAGAACTCCCAGTCGGTCTCTTCGACGCTCTGCTCGACCTCCATGCGAAGGCCAAGGAGATCCTTGCGCTCTGGGCCCCAATTGAACCCGAACCGGATGGCCGGCCGGTCGGACTTCCCCGGCTGCGGGCCGAAGCCGAAGGTGAAGCCCTTGGCCCCGGTGGTGAAGGCGAGCGCGCCCCCCTCCACCGCGTAGGGTCCGACGGCGTAGCCCTCCTTCGCGAGCCAATCCTCGGTGAAGGCGCAGGGCTTCCCATATTCGCCCTCGAAAAAATCGGGGCCGCTCCAGATGCGGGTGGACGCATCCACCTTCTCGGGGCAAGCCATCATGCGGCTGCGCCACTCGTTGTCGGCCGCCGTGTAGGGAGCCGGGATGCCCAGATTGGGCATCTGAGTTTCACGCACCAATTCGAAGGCGGAGGCCTGGCACGCTAGGAAGAGCGCCGTGGCCGCGAGGGCTTTGTGGTTCATGGAGATCCTTCTATTGGGGGGATGGGACTCAGACGCGACTTCATCGAATGGTTGGGGACATGGCCGCAGCGCCGCGGGAACGCGGGGCGGTATGGGCGGCCCGCAGGGTCTTCCCCTCGTGGATCCCGGGCTCCACGAGGGTTTTCCCGAAGGCGAGTTCGTCGCCCGCGTAGAGGCGCCGGGCCTTCTCCAGCAGCAGGGCGGCCATGGGATCGGTTCCGTGGGCGACGGAGGAGACCTCGGGATGGCGGCTTCTCGCCGTGTCGAAACTATTGACCGTCACCACGCCGAGATCTTCGGGCGCGCTCTTGCCGGCGAGGCGCAGGCCCTCGACGAGGAAATCGAGGTCATTATCGGTGTGGAGGAAGATCGAGTCGAACCCGCCGAGGGCGAAGTCTTTCGCCTTCTGGGCGATGTCGATCTTAAGGCGGGCGCCCCGGCCCTCGACCCGGGAAAGGGCCCGTTCGGGAAAGGCGAGCCCGAGCTCACGGCAGGCCTCTCGGAAGCCCGCGATGCGCTCTTCGAATTGGGAATAGGGGCGGCCTTCCACCATGAGGCGCTCACAGATCATGGCCGGACGGGCGTAGCCATGGCCCTTGAGCATGGCCGCGGCCCGACGGCCGACAGCCCGATTATCGAGGGCCACCATATGGGCGAATGACCCGGCGTCGTGGGATTCGGTGGTCACCAAGACCTTCCCCTTGAGGCGCAGGAAGGGCTGCCGGTGGGCCTTCGGGAGCGTGGTGAGCACCACGAGGCGGGGGAGATCGGCGAGCGCCGCTTCCCAATCGAAGCCATCGATCTCATAGGGGATGAGGAGGAGTTCGGCGGCGATGCCCGCCGCGGGGGCCCGCTGCGATAGCCGGCACCATAATTTATTCCAGGCCGGATTGCCCGGAGAGAGGTGCCCCAGGGCGACGAAGGCGAGGCGGCCGTAGACCTTGCCCCGGGTGGCCGTTTGGAGGGAAAGGCTTCGGCTCTTTCCGGTTTTGAGGATCGCCCCCTCCCCGAGTTTCTTCGTCAGCAGCGCCCGCAGCCCGCCCCGACTGCACCCGATGAGGTCGCAAAGCGCCCGTTCGGGGGGCAGGATGAGTTCGCCCCGCTGGCGCATTTTGGCCAAATAGGCGTCGAAAACCGCCGCACTTTCGCGGATGGGCTGGTATTTTCGCTTGCCTCGGCTGGAATTCAACGGGATGGCCCCCAATTTATAGAATATACCGCATGGTCTATTCTATGTCAATGCCGTTTCGGCGCCCGGACAAAATCTGTCCGCGTTCCATTTCATAATGACGCCGCGCCAAACCCCCTCCGCGGAGACCCCATGTCCCTCCTCCCCTTCCTCATCGCGGCCCTTGCTCTCCCCATCGGCATCGTGCTGGGGTATTTCGCGGGCACCTCCAGATCGGGGGGGGCTTTGGCGCTCTCCCGCGAGCAGTTCGAGAAGACCCGCGCCGATCTGGCCGCCGAGCGGGCCAGATCCGACCAGCTCGCCCGGGAGCATAGCGCCATGGGAAGCGACCTGAAGAACTTACGGGAACGCCTCGCCGAAGAGCGGCGCCAACTCGACGAGATCCAGAAGCGCTTCGAGGCCCAATTCAAGTCCCTGGCCGAATCCATCCTCGAGGATAAAAGCCGGAAATTCGACGAGCGCAATCGCCTCGAGATCGAAAAGAGCCAGGCATGGCTCACCGGCCTCGTCACCCCGCTCAAAGAGCGCCTGCAAGACTTCAAGCAGAAACTCGAGGCGCTCCACGAGAGCGAGGCCAAGAACCTCCACACCTTAAGCGGCCAGATCCATAGCCTCTCCGACCTCAACAAGAAGATGTCCGAAGAGGCCCAGCGCCTCACCTCGGCCCTCAAGGGCGACCAGAAGATCCAGGGGAATTACGGCGAGATGATGCTCGAGCGCGTGCTCGAGTTCTCCGGCCTCCAGAAAGACGTCGATTACGAACTCCAGCGCGTCTTCACCCAAGAGGGGCAGCGCCTCATCCCCGATTGCCTCCTCCACCTCCCCGGCGAAAAAGTGATCATCGTCGACGCCAAGATGTCCCTGACGGCCTACGCCGAACTCAGCGGCGAGGCCGATGCGGCCCGGGCCGAAGCGCTGCTCGCCGCCCACGTGGCCTCGGTGCGCGCCCACGTCGACGGCCTCTCCAAGAAGGGCTACGACCGGTTGCCCGGCCTCGAGAGCCTCGAGATGGTGCTCCTCTTCATCCCCAACGAACCCGCCTTCCTCGCCGCGCTGCGGGCCGACCGCGACCTCCACGCCCGCGCCTTCGAGAAGAAGATCCTCATCGTCTCCCCCACCACGCTGCTGGCCGTGCTCAAGGTGGTCTTCGACGCCTGGCGCCATGAACGCCAGGGCCGAAACGCCCTCGAGATCGCCCGCATCGCCGGCGATCTCCACGACAAGTTCGTCCAGGTGGTCGACGATCTCAAGGGGGTCGACGAAAAGATCGAGGCCGCCCAGCGCGCGCTCCAGGGCGCCTTCGGCAGGCTCTCCACCGGCAAGGGCAACCTCATCCGCCAGGTGACCCGCATCAAAGAACTGGGCGCGAAGGCCGGCAAATCCCTCCCCCCGGAACTCCTGCAAGAGGCCGAGGAAGAAGACGAAGGCTAGCCTCAGGCGTTGAGGATGCCCAGCAAGTCCTCCAAGTAGCGGTCGGCGACTCCGGGGGCGTCGAGGTCCTGCTTGAGGGTCTCCGAGAGGGTGAGCCGGTTCGAGAAGAAGAAGAACGACGCGGCGAAGAACACGTAGAGGAAAGATTCGAACGACGGGTAGCGGGCCAGTTTCCCTTTCTTGCGCGCCGAATGGAAGAGCGTGCGCAGGTGGGCGAAGACCGTCTCGCGCAGTTCGGAGAGGCCCTTGGAGTGCCGCGCCCCGCCCAGGTTTTCCCAAGTCATCATGCGCCAATAATCCGGGTGCTCGGCGTGGAAACGGAAATACCCCCTCAGGAGTTGCTCCGCGAAGCCCTCCGCCTGGGCCTCCCCCCAATCGAGGAAGGTCTTCTCGTATTCGGCCAGCAGGCCGTAGACGTGGCGCAGCACCGCCTCGTAGAGGCGCGTCTTGCTGCCGAAGAACCAATAGATGCGTTCTTTGTTCGTGCCGCTCTTCTCGGCGATGCGCTTCACCCGGGCCCCGTCGAAGCCCCGGGCGGAGAACTCCGAGAGTGCCGCGGCGAAGATCCGGGCGCGGGTCTTTTCGCTCTTGGCCCGCTTGGGCTTGCGGGGGATCATGGTCGTATCCGTCGGAGGAAGGCGGGGTGAATACCTGATGTTCGCAAAAAGGGCCTCCCGGCGTGGTCTGGGGAATATTACAACCGGACGGTTTGTTCTTCAAGCGGGCCAAGGCCCGGCGAACTTGCCCAAATCGCGCGACGCTTGGCCTCGACTTGCCGGCAGGCACCTAACTTTGGATAGAAGCCCGAGCGCCTCAGATCCTTTAGCCGCACGCACAGGATTAAGTCACGCGGGTTCCTAGGCTTCCCCCCCCCACCAGCACCGGCGCGAGGGTGATCCTTACCGCGGCCCCGCCGGCCATGCGGGCGAGGAGGGCTCGGGTGGCCTCTCCGTAGAGGCGCCCAAAGCCGATATCGAGGGTGGCGAGGCGGATCGGGAGCACGTCGATGAAGGGCAGGCGGTCATAGCCGATGAGCCGGACGTCCTCGGGGATTCGCACACCGGCGGCCAGGAGCGCCTGGACGACCCCGACAGCCGTGAGGTCGTTGACGACGAAAATCCCGTCCACCCTGCCCTCTTTCACGAGCTGCGCCGCCTTCGCCCCGCTGGCGAGCCCGCCCTGGATGCCCAGGCGCCCGTCAATCAGGAGGGGCTCCAGGGGTGCGAGCCCCCCGCAGAAGCCTTGATACCGGTCGCGGCAGACGAAGTTTTGCCCAAGCCCTCCGGTGATATGGAGGGGCCGGCGGCAACCCGCGGCGAGGAGGGCTTCGGCGGCCAGGCGCCCTCCTTCGCGCTCGTCAATCACCGCGCTCTCCATGGCGCTTCGTCCGGCGCCCTGGCGGCAGACGACGGTGGGCACCCCGAGGGCGGCGAACGCGCGCATCACCGCGGGCTCCTGCTCGTTGCGAAGGAGGATGCCCTCGGGCAGGCGCCGGGCCAGCGAGGCCACGTCTCTGGGGGAACGGAAGGTGAAGAGCGAGAGGGAATAGGCCGAAGGCTCGACGGCCTGCTGCACCGCGTGGATGATATCGGCGTAGAACCACGAATAATAGCGGTCGAAGGTCTCGCCCTCCGCCGCGGCCCGCGAGGCGAAGACGAGGGTCCCGCTCCCGCCCCGCCGCAGCGCGCTCGCCCGCTTGTCGAGGGTGTAACCCAGCGCCTTCGCCGCGCCGAGCACCCGCTTGCGCGTCGCGTCGGAGACGGAACCGGGATCATTGAGCGCGCGGGAGACCGTGGCGGAACTCACCCCCGCCCGTTTGGCCACCGCGTCGCGGGTCGGGCCCGCGGCGTGGGCACCGCTTAGGTATTTTTTTCCAGCCATCCCAGGAGTTCGGCGAGTTCCGCCTCGGGCAGGCCCCCGAAGACGTACATCAGGCCCTCGGGGGACAATTCTTTGTGGACTCGCTTGAGCGCCTCGACGTTGGGGAGGCCGTAGATCTGGAGCCCCTTGCCCGCCTTCTGGCATTTCTTGAGCACGTCCATCCACTCCCACATGGGCTTCTGCCCCTCGCCCGGGACCCACTGGATGACGTCGATGGCCTTGATCGAGAGCACGTCGTCGAGGTGGGGCAGCGCGCCGGGCCCGTCGAAGTGCAGCACGCAATGGTCGAGGTACTCGGCCTCCTCCTCGAGGGCGGGCATGACGTAACGGCGCCCCTGCTCGGGGCCGATGAGGGCGAGGAAATCGCTTTGGATGGTGGCATAGCGGCCCTCGCACCAGAAGGGGGCCCAGCCGCCGCAGCCGCGGCCTTCCATGCCGCCCGCCTGGTAGAGGGCCTCGTGGACCTTCGGGTAGGTCTTTCGAACCTGGAGCATGGCCTCGCCCACGGCTTCGGGGCAATCCATGAAGTCCATGCAGAAATTCTGGGGGCCCCGAAGGGCGCTGAGCGCATCGGCGTTGGAATGGAGGTCGCACATGGAGACGAAATAGCGGCCCTTGCCGTGTTCCGCTAGGAGCCTGGAATAATGCATCAGGCTCTTCCACGTCGGACTCGTTTCGCTCATCGCCAAGGGGAGGGCCGCCTCGAGATCGTCGATGACCGGGTGGACCCAATTCGTCGCGGGGGATGCCTCGGCGAACTCCAATTTCCCGCCGAAGAAGGTGGCGTACTGGTCGGGCCCGTGGTCGGGGGAGAACATCGGCATGGATTCCGCCAGGTAGAGGGTATTGGCCAGGGTCTCGTCGATGACGGCGAGTTCCTTCTCGTACTGGGCGGTGACCGCGTGGTAGTACTTGCGGTTATGGTCCAGGACGTTCTTCGCCCCCGGCCGGGTGGCCGTGGCCCAGACCAGGGGCCGTTTCAGCACCCCCTTGGCCCAATAGGCCTTCCACATCGCCCGGGCGCGCTCAAAATCGGGTTTCGTCGAGAGTTCCATCGGAAGCTCCTGCGTGATGTACACGTGTACATTTTAGGCGAGAATTCGTGGACGCGCAAGCTTGGTCCCCTCCATTCGTGCGGCGGACGGGCTTGGAACGGATCAGGCGCGGTTTTACCCGTCAACGTCTACATCCGAAGAAGGAGCCGCCCAGAAGGCATCGAATCGGACCATCGTGCTCGGAGGGGATATGTCGCCGAAAATGGCGCCCGGAGAGCATCGGTTCAACCGGGAGTACTCCAGGGGCGAATGATGCGGGTCGAAGAGCCGGGTCGCTTTGAGTTTCCCGCGCTCCCCCGTGGGAATATCCGCCATTTTCCGGGAATTCTCCCCGTTCGATCCACCGGCCTAAGCGTGATCCTTCGGCTCTTTACGGGGGAAGGAGACCTGGGGGAACCCCACCAGAACACCCCGCCCAAAAGGCAGGCCCCTCGGAATAAATCCCCATATCCCCAGGGAAAGTCCATGGGCTATACTAAACGTCTGGGACGTCGAATGCCGGCCCCGAAAAAACGATGATGCACCGCATCCCGCCCGCCCTGCTTTTCCTGGCCATTTTCGCCCAGGCGCATACCAACCGCAGCATCGAGTTCCTCAGCAGCTTCCAATACCCACCCTACGAGATGGAAGAGGGCGGCATTCCGCGGGGTCTGACCATCGAGACCATCGATGCCGCCGCCGCCCTCATGGGCATCCGTCCGGTCTACCGGAAAGTTCCCTGGACACGGGCGCTTCGGATGATGGAAGAAGGATCCTCCGACGCGGTCATGGGCGCCAACCGCACCCCCGAACGGGAGAAATTCCTCGACTACACCGGGGTCCCCGTTTCCCACGAGACCGTCTCGCTCTTCGAAGCCCGGGGCAAAGCCCTCTGCTATGACGGAAATTTAGAGTCCCTCAAGCCCTACCGCTTGGCCATCGTGCGCGGATTTTCCATCAGCGAAGGCTTCGACCGCGCGATGCGCGGGGGCCTCCTGACCGTCGAGGAAAATAACCACGCCGAGATGTGCCTGGAGAAACTCATCGGTGGCCGCATCGACGGCTTCGTCAACGATCGCCTCGTCACCCTGACGACCCTGAAGAAGCGCGGGGAGGCCTCGGCGGTGGTGGAACGGCTCCCCCCCATCCAGATCCATCCCGGCTACGTCGCCTTCTCCAAAAAACGGCGCCTCGGCGAATTGGCCCCGGCTTGGGACGACGCCATGCGCCGTCTGATCAAAGACGGCAGCCTCGACCGCCTTGTGGCCCGATACGTCCGGTAGCGCCCCGTTGGCTCAACCCGCCGGGCGCAATTCCACCGCGAGGAGGGCCAAGCCCTCCTTCGCGCCCTCGGCCAGCTTCTCCGCCCTCAATTCGACCCGGTACTCGCCCGGGGCCTCGATGCGGATCTTCCCGAGGGCGCTGATGGCCTGGAAATGGTGCACCGTGCGCACATTGCGGATGGGTTCCTCGGAGCGCAATTCGCCCCTTTGCACGTTCGCGCCGATGGAAAGCGCGACCCGGTGCCCGCTGGCGACGGCTTTCTCCCACTCGGGCGAACCGAGGGTGAGGCGCGCCTCGTAGACGCCGGCATCCTGGACCCGCACCGTCCATGCGACATAGTCGTTGGCGTTCGTCCACCCACTGAGGAGGCCGTCGTTCATGAGCGTCGGAGAGCGGGGGCCCTTTTCATCCACGAACGCCGCGAGGTGGATGGGGAGCTGGATGCTCCCATCGGGCTGCTGGAGAGGGAGCATCTCCACACGGATTTCCTCGTTCATCTCGAGGGCGAGCACCGAGACGAGCGGATCGGGGGCCTGTGCGGGGAGTTCCACGGTGAGTTCATGGATCCCGCCGGCGCCCAGGCTTTGGTGGAAGGAAAGGCGCGCCTGCGGCTCGGCGAGGAGCCAGGCCTTCGCCACGGAAGACTGGAGCCCCCGGAGTTTGAACGAGCGCGTCCACTGCGTCAAAAGCACGTAGAGCACCCGGGCCTTTCGGGTCAGGGTTCCCCACGGGAACGCATAATCATACGGACTCGCCGAACTGCCATAGATGGCCACCCCATTCACCTGCATCCATTTCCCGATGGCCTCCAGGCGCTCCACGGTGGCGGGGGGGATCTCGCCGTCACCCGTGGGGCCGATATTCAGCAGGTAATTGGCGCCCTTGCCCGCGATTTCGGCGAGGAGGCCCAGGAGCGTCCCGGTGGATTTCCAGTGCTGGTCGTTCTTCTTGTAGCCCCAGGTATCGTTGAGGGTGGCGGGGACTTCCCAATCGCCCCTCATGCGGCTAAAGGGGATCTGATTATCGCCGAGACTGCCATAATCGCCGACGCCGTGGCCCACCCGGCCGCTGACGAGGCATTCGGGCTGCAGGGAGTGGACGAATCGCCGAAGGTCCAGGCTCTGCTCGCGGGTGATGACCACGGGGGTGTCGAACCAGATGAGGCCGATGGGGCCGTACTGGGTGAGGAGTTCGCGGAGTTGGGGCTTCACCTTTTCCTCGAGGTAGCGGGCGAAGGGTTCGGCGGGCATGGTGGCCCCGTGCCAACCCGCCTCGCCCACCTCGTCCCAATGCCCGGCGCCCCCCGGCGCGTGCCAATCCTGGGCCTGCGAATAGTAGAAGCACATCTTGAGCCCGTGCTTGCGGCAGGCCTCGGCGAGTTCCTTCATGACGTCCCGCTTAAACGGCGTCGCGTCGACGATATTGTAGGGATTCGAGGGCGAGCGGAACATGGCGAACCCGTCGTGGTGCTTCGCCGTGATCACCAAGTACTTCATGCCCGCCCGCGCCGCCAACGAAGCCCAGGCCTCGGCATCGAACTTCACCGGGTTGAACGTCTTGGCGAGGGCGGCGTATTCGGCGATGGGGATCTTGGCGTTGTACATGATCCACTCGCCGATGCTGGGGATCTCCTTCCCCTTCCACACCCCGGCGGGCTGGGCGTAGAGGCCCCAGTGGATGAAGAGGCCGAAGCGGGCTTCGCGCCACCATTGGATGGAGTCGGGGGCGACAATGGTTTCAGGGTTGCTCATGGGGGATCCTATTGCTCCTAAGTATAGGGGGCCCCCGCCCTACGGGAGGAGGGACGGGCAGGAAAAGCATGGATTCTTTTCAGGTTTTCATGGATTCTTCCCGGGCCTCGCCAAACGGGGGCCAGAAACTCGGCCCCGCATCGGCCGCGTAGGTGCGCCATGCGGTGTGAATGCACCCCCCTGTTTTCCTCTAGGGAAAGATTGAAACTAAAAGCGATGGGTCGTCCGTCCCATGGCATAATCCCCCATGAAGAGCAATCGTTTTACCAAGCGTTCCGCTCCCGTCCTTCGTTATGTCGCGGCCTTGGCCCTCGCCGCGGCCCTCGTCTTTCCCGCCATGACCCCCACCGACCAGAAGGGATGGTTCCCCTTCCCCATCCCCGACCTCGCCGGCCCCGAAACGGCCAACGCGGCCCTCGACCTCTCCTTCCTCAGCCCCGAACCCGCGGGCCGCCACGGCTTCCTCCGCCCCAAGGGCGAGACCCTCGTCGACGATCGCGGCGTCGCCGTGCGCCTCTTCGGCGTCAATATCACCGATTACCATCCGCTCATGCCCAAAGAGGTCGCCGGCCCCTGCGCACAGCGCCTCAAGCAACTCGGCATCAACGCGGTGCGCCTCCACTATTTCGACTGGGACGTGGAACCGAGCGGTATCCTCAATAAAGACCGCCAAACGCTCAACGCCGCCAAACTCGACCAACTCGACACCCTCATCCACCAACTCGCCCAAAACGGGGTGTGGGTCGACCTCAACCTCCACGTCGCCCGCGGCTACGCGGACATGCCCCCCGGCTGGGACCGCATGGGGAAGGGCCTGGACTTCATCCACGAGCCCTACATCCAATCCCAAATGCGTTATGCCCGCGACCTGCTTTCCCACGTGAATCCCTACACGAAGAAACGCCTGGCCGACGATCCGGCCATCGCCATCATCGAGATCAATAACGAGAACACCGCGCTGCGGGAATGGAACCGGTGGGCGGCGTTGCCCCCCGCGTTCTCCGACCCCCTCAAGGCGAAATGGAACGAATGGCTCAAGAAGAAGTACGGAACGACCCAGAAGCTCCTGGCGAGTTGGGGGCAGGGCGCTCCCCTGGGCCGAGAAGAACTCCTTCGCAACGCCGATCTGGCCGGCGGGACCCAGGAATGGAATTACGAAAAAAACGGCGGGGGCGAGGGCGCCCTGGAATGCCTCGACGGCCAGGGCGGTAAGGAGTTCCGGTGGACGGTGACGAAGGCGGGCCCGGCGACCTTCAGCCACCAATTGCAGCAAAAGAGCGTTCCCGTGGTCGACGGGCAATCCTACACGCTCACCTTCAAGGCCCGCCGCGTGGGCGGCGGACCGGTCGCGGTCGACCTCATGATGCAGGAGGCCCCTTGGCGCACCATCGCCGGGGGCCTATGCGACCCGGGCGACGCCAATGCGGTTCAAACCATCACCTTTGAAATCGCCAATCCCCTGGGCAAGGCCTTGCGCCTCAACCTCAATTGCCGGAATCAGCCCGGCGTCTACTATTTCTCGGCGTTCTCGCTGCGCACCGGCACCCCGCCGGCCCTTGATCCGTCCCAGCGCTTCGAAGACGGCACCATTGCGCTCCTCGGCTCCCGTTTCTCGAAGAACCAGGCCAAAGACTACGTCGATTTCCTCCTCGACCAGGAGATCGATTACGTCACCCGGATGAAGGCCCTCCTCACGGGCGAACTCGGCTGCCGGCAAGTGATCTATTGCACCCAGGTGAATTACGGCGGCGGCGCCGGCGCGGTGCGCGAGGGCCGCACCGGCGACGCCACCGACGCCCATTGCTACCCCGACCACCCTTCCAGCGTGGGGCGCCAAATCCGCAATATTCCCCTCACCGGGGCCGGCGCCGAATCCCTCTCGGCGCTCGCGGGAAATCGCCTGGCGGGAAAGCCGTTCTTCGTCACCGAGTTCGACCTCAATCCCCCCAACGACCATACGGCCCAGGTCTTCCCGATGCTCGGCCTGCTCGCCTCCTTCCAGGATTGGAGCGGCGTCTTCGACTATGCCTGGTATAATTTCGGCACCGGCCCGGGCACGAACTTCCTCAAATCGCCGTGGGTCACGGTGGGCGACACGGCGCAGATGGCCTTCGTCCCCCCCGCGGCGCTCCTCTTCCGCCTCGGCCTCGTGAAGCCGGCGGCGCACCGCCTATTCCTCGACGTGCCCCAGGCCACGGCCGCCGCCATGACCGCCAAATCGGCGGCGGGTTGGGATGCGCCTTCTTGGGACGGTGCGGGAGTCTCGGCGGGAACCCCCTGGAACCGTTCCGTCGCCATGCGCCTCCTCCCCGGTGCGGGCCCCGTCGTCGCCTCGGAAAAATCCGCCCAGGGCCTCCGAGGCCTCATCGAAAGCGATTCCGGCGAAATCGCCTTCGACCGCAGGCAGGAAGGCCGCGAGACCCTCACCGTGAACGCCCCCGCCTGCCGCTTCGCCTCGGGCATCGTCGCCGATCGTTCCTTCAAACTCGCGGACGCCACCCTCTCGTTCCAGGGCCCCCTCCACCGTTCCTTCGGGCAAGCCATGGTGGTGAGCGTGGACGGGAAACCCGTTTCTGAGTCCGCCAAGGTCCTCGTGGTCGTCGCCTGCAAGGCCGAAGGCACGGGCCAGGCCTATGACCCCGAACGGCGATCCGCCACCTGGGGGAAGGCGCCCATGCTCAGCTACCCCGTGCGCGCGCGCATCGAACTCCCCGGCGCCTGGACCGTCCAGGTCCTCGATGGGGGCGGGAAGGTGAAGGCGACGCGGGAAGCCAAGGACGGCGTGCTCGCGGTCGATCCCGCGGACCAGACGATGTGGTACTTGATGACGAGGCCGGCGAAGCCCTGAGCCTCCTCGATCGATCGTAAGGAAAGCATGGCGCTCCTGGTGCGAGTGCCGAAAGATCCCTTGGCGCCCGCCGTCGCGCTCGTCAAGTAGAAGCCGCCCGCTCCAGCTCCAAGGCGACGCGCCCCATTCCCCTCCCCCGCCTAGCCGGGAAGGATCCGCGAAAGCCTTCCGGCCTCCATCACGAGCACCCGATCCGCGCCGCCGAAGAGTTCAGGATCGTGGGTGATGCGAAGGACCGTCTGCCCTCGGGTGGAGGCGGCGAGTCGATCATATATTTCCAGGGCCGTTCCCCGGTCGAGGTTGGCGCTGAGTTCATCGAGGGCCAGCACGGGAGAGGCGCGCAAAAGGGCGCGGGCGAGGGAAAGGCGCTGGCGCTCTCCGCCGGAGAGCCGCTCCCCATCCGAGCCCATAGGGGAATCGAGGCCTTGGGGAAGGGCCTCCAGCCACCCGGAGAGGCCGCACTCCCGCAAAACGTCCCGGAGCTCGCCATCGGAGGCCCCCGGTTCGGCCAAATGCAGGTTTTCCCGTACGCTGCCTTCGGAGAACCAGGCGGATTGGGAGACCACGGAGATCGTGGCCCTCAGGGCCGCCAATTCCCATTCGCGCAGATCGATCCCATCCAAAAAGATGGCGCCCCGTTGGGGATCATGGGCCCGCACGAGGAGCGCCAGGAGCGTGCTCTTCCCCGCCCCGCTCGCTCCGGTGATGGCGATTTTTTCCCCCGGCGCGATCTCGAGGTCGAGATCCGCCATGGCGGGAACATTCGACCCGGGCCAGGTGAACCAGACGCCCCGCAACCGGATCGCGGGGACGGAGACGGGGATGGCGCTCCTCGCCGGCGCCGGGGGATCCGCCACGGGAATGGGCTCCCGCTCCAGGGCGAAGACCCGCACCGCCGCCTCCCGATGGGCGCCCCAATGGACGAGGGCTTCGGAGACGGGGAGGATGGCCTCGGCGAGGGAGGCCGTGGCGAGCACGAGGGCCACGAGGGCCAGGCCGTCCAGGGAGCCCTTCGCCACCAGGGGCCAACCGATGAAAAAAACACCGAGCATCGCCGCCGAGGTCGCCGCGATGCCGGCCGCATCCCGCAAGGCATGGAGCCGCGCGACCCCGCCCCGGGCCCGGTGGAGGCGCTGGATGGAATCCTTTAATTCGGCGCTTCGGCGGTCCCAGGCCCCCGCCAGCATGAGTTCATCCCGCCCGAGGCGCAGGTCGAGGGCCCGCGCGGAGATCTCGCCGGCGAGGCGGGCGGCCGCTTCCTGGCGCGACTTAGACAGGCGGTGGAAGAGCGCGGGAAGCAGCACGGCCCCGAGGAGAAACCAGGCGGCGAACACGGGGGCGAGGAGCGGAGCCAAAAGAAGCAGCCCGAGACAGGCGAGGGCGAAGACCAAGGCCGACAGGATCGGCGCGTGGAAGCTGCGCGCATAGGCATCGCGGAGTTGATCCACATCCTGGACCCAGCGGTGGAGCAGATCGCCCCCCCGGTGCAGGAGGAGGGCCGGCGAGCGGAGGGCGAGGGCGTCGAAGAGCCCCAGGCGCAGCCGCGATAAAATTCGAAGCGAGAGGCCGTGTCCGCTGAGCCGCTCGCCGTAGCGCAGCCCCCCGCGGGCGATGCCGAAAGCGCGCACCCCGGTGACGGCGACCTGCAGGGCCGCGATGCCGGGCATGAGCGACGCGGCCGCGATGAGCCAGCCGCTCGTGGCCGCGAGGGCCGCCCCGCAGGCGAGGGTACCCGCGCCGAGGGCCAGGGTGGCCAGGGTGTCCCGCGGATGCTCCGCGAGGAGCGAGAGCAGGCGGCGCAGGGGGCTCATCCCGCCGCCCCGCGGAGTTTGCCGCCCTCGAGGACGAGCACCCGATCGCAGACGGCCCGCGCCGCTTCCCGATGGGAGATGAGGAGCACGCTGCGGCCCGCCCGCAAACGGGCGAACCGCGAGAGCAGGCCCTCCTCCGTGGTCCGGTCGAGTTGGGAGGTGAACTCATCGAGCACCCAAAGCGGCGCCCCCTTCAGGAGTGCCCGGGCGAGGGCCAGTCGCTGGCGCTCGCCGCCGGAGAAGCGCAGCCCGTCCTCCCCCGCCGCCGTCTCCAGCCCATCGGGGAGGCTCCGGACCTTCTCGGCGAGGCCGGCATCTTCCAAGGCTTGCCATAATGCCTCCTCCGAGGCCCCGGGGGCGGCGAGGAGGAGGTTCTCCCGCACGGAACCGTGGAAAAGATGGGTCTGCTGGGAGAACCAGGCGCAACCGCGGTGCCAATCGGTCCGCGGGATCCCGTTCCAATCCACGCCCCCGCTGAGGCACCGGCCCCCCAGCAGGTCTCCCCCGGTTTCCAAGCGGAGCAGAAGCCTCGCCAGGGTGCTCTTCCCCTCCCCGCTTTTCCCCGTGATCCCGAGGCATTCGCCTTGGTCCAAGCGGAACTCGAGTTCGTCGAAGAGGAGCGCACTGCGGTCTTCCCACCGGAAGGAAATCCCACGCATCTCGATGGGGAATCGGATGGGGTGGGGATCCCCCTGCCGCGGCTTGTTTGATTCCTCGGGCGGCACCGGCATCGCCGAAGGTCGCGCGGCGGGACTCGGCTGCGCCCGCCCGGGGAACGGCGTCGACGGGACCGCGGGGGCGAACTCGAGTAATTTCTCCGCCGAGGCCTTGGCATCCTGCAGGGCGTGGAAGCGCAGGCCCAATTGGCGAAGCGGCGCGAAGAACTCGGGGGCGAGGAGGATGACGAACAGGGCGGCTTCGAAGGGCATTTTCCCGTAGAGGAGGCGCATCCCGGCCTCCACGGCCACCACCGCCGTGGAGATCGTCGTCAGCCATTCCAAGACGAGGGCGGAGAGGAAGACGGTGCGCAGGAGCGTCATCGTCTCCCCGGCCCACGCCGCGTGGTGGGCCTCCAGGGACGCGCGGGCTTCGGGGATCCGACCGAGGAGTTTCAAAGTGAAGAGCCCGCGCAGGGTTCCCGCGAACCGGCCCGAGAGGGCGAGGAGCGTGGAGAGTTGCCGGGAGGCGGTCTCCCGGGTGAGCCGCCCGATGAGCACCATGAAGAGCGGGATGAGCGGCCCGGTGACGGCGAGCACCAGGGCGGAGAGGGGGTCCCGCGCCAAGGCCGCGAAAAGGATGAGGAGCGGGCCCGCTCCGGAGAGGACGCGCGCCGGCAGATAGCGGCTGGCCCAGGGCCCGAGGGCTTCCACCCCATCGGCTAAGAGGGCCGGGAACTCGCCGGGGGCCCGCCCCAAGCCCGGGGGAAGGGCGGCGCAACGGTCGATGAGGCGCTCCCGCCAGGCGCGCTTCACCTTCAAAGCGGCTCGCTCCCCGCAGAGATCCCCCCACCAGGCGAGGAGCGCGCGCGCGAGGGCGGCGCAGGCGAAGCCAGCGGCGGCCAGGAAGATCTCCTCGGGGGTCCGCGTTTTTTGGAAGACGCCGCCGATGGCCCGGGTGAGTTCCCAGGCGCCGGCGATGAAGGCGAGGACCGCCGCGCCCTGACAGGCCGCGCCGAGGGCGGTCCAAGCCCCGACCGAACGCGAGAGGCGGCGGAGTTCCGCGGCGACGGGGTCGGCCGGGGGGATGGGGGCGCGCCTAGTACTCGAGGTGGGTCTCGCTGCTCACGCGCTTGCGGAAGACCCAGTAGGTCCACGCGAGGTAGGCGAGCACGATGGGCACCATGGTCAGGGCGACGATCGTCATCACCTTGAGCGTGTAGGGAGACGAGGAGGTGTTGTAGATCGTCAGGCTCCACTCGGGGTTGAGGCTGGAGAAGAGCACGTTGGGGAACAGGGCCACGGCCACGGTCACCACCGCGAACACGATGGAGACGGTGGTGAACAGGAAGCCCCATCCCTCGCGGCCGGCCCGGGCGGCCCAACCGGCGGCGAGGATGCCGCCGAGGGCGAGCACGGGGCCGTAGCCCGGGTTCACCCCGAGGCGGGCGAGGCGGTCGGTGACGAAATAACTGGCGAGGATGACCCCGAAGATCACGGCGGCGGTGGGCACCCAGATGCGCCAATAGAGACCGCGAACCCGCTCTTGCAGCGTCCCGGTGGTCTTGAGGCCCAAGAACAGGGCCCCGTGGAGGGCGAACACGAGCACCGAGGCGACGCCGCCCAGGAGGGCGAAGGGGTTCAGGAGCGCCCAGAAGCCGCCGACATAATCTTGGTTGGCGTCGACCGCGACCCCCCGGATGAGGTTGCCCATCACGACCCCCCACAGCAGGGCCGGCACGAAGGACCCGATGAAGATGGCGAGGTCCCACAGGGAACGCCAGCGCGGGTGGTCGTGCTTGCTGCGGAACTCGAAGGCGACGCCGCGGATGATGAGGGCCACGAGCATGAGCACGAGGGCGAGGTAGAAGCCCGAGAAGAGGCTGGCGTACCAGCCGGGAAAGGCGGCGAACATGGCGCCGCCGGCGGTGAGCATCCACACTTCGTTGGCGTCCCAGACCGGCCCGATGCTATTGAGCACGAGGCGCCGGTCGAGGTCGGTCTTCCCCACGAAGGGCAGGAGGATGCCGACGCCGTAATCGAAGCCCTCGAGCACGAAGAACCCGGCGAACAAGACGGCGATCAGGATGTACCAGAGCGTATTGAGATCCATGGGGGGCTCCTCTTACCGGGATTTTTCGATGCCGAGGACAGCGTACTTGCGCAGCAGCCACACGTCGGCGACCATGAGCGCGCCGTAGAGCAGCACGAAGACCAGGAGCGACGCGCCGACCATGCCCGCGCTCACGTGGCGCGAGACCCCGTCGGCGGTCTTGAGCAGCCCGAAGACGATCCAGGGTTGGCGGCCCAATTCGGTGACCATCCACCCGGTGGCCGTGGCCAGGGTGGGCAGCAGCAGGGCGGGGACGAGGATTTTCAGGAGCAAGCGCCCCGGCACCCGGCCGCGGAGGCCGTACCAGAGGACCAGGAGCGCGAGGGCGAACATGAGCACGCCCGCCCCCGCCATGGCGCGGAAGGACCAGTAGGTGAGCGCCACGGGCGGCACGTAATCCCCCGGCCCGTACTTCATCTGGTATTCCTTCTGCAGGTCGTTGATGCCCTTCACCTCGCCGCTGAACTTGTTGTAGGAGAGGAAGGAGAGGAAGCCGGGGAGGCGGATCGCCCACACGTCGCGGCGCTCCTTCTCGTTCCCGATGGTCAGCAGCGAGAAGGCCGCGGGGCTCTCGGTGTTCCACAGGGCCTCGGTGGCGGCCATCTTCATGGGCTGGGTGACGGCGGTATGCTGCCCCTGGCGGTGGCCGGAGAGCATGACGAGCAGCGAGGAGACCACGGCGAAGACCCCGGCGAGTTTGAAGGCCTTCAGGAACAGGGCCCGGTCGGGGCGCTCCCGCAGCAGGTGCCAGGCCGAGATGCCGATGACGAAGAACGAGGCCGTCACGAGGCCGGAGAAGAAGACGTGGGGGAATTGGACCCACAGCGTGGGGTTCCCAATCAGGGCGAAGAAATCGTCCATGCGGGGCTTGCCCTTCTCGAGGACGTAGCCGACGGGATGCTGCATCCACGAATTGGCGGCGAGGATCCAGAAGGCGGAGAGGTTGGAGGCGATGGCCACGATCCAGATGCAGGCCAGGTGCACGCGCTTCGAGAGTTTGTCCCAGCCGAAGACCCAGAGGCCGATGAAGGTGGATTCGAGGAAGAACGCCAGGAGGGCCTCGACGGCGAGTGGCGCGCCGAAGATATCGCCGACATAACGGCTATACTCGGCCCAGTTCATGCCGAACTGGAACTCCTGCACGATGCCCGTGACGACCCCCATGGCGAAATTGATGAGGAAAAGTTTTCCCCAAAATTGGGTGAGTTTCTTCCACCCTTCGTCGCCGCTGCGGAAGTACGCCGTCTGGCAGACGGCAACGAAGATGGACAACCCCAGGGTCAGGGGCACGAAGAAGAAGTGGTAGATCGTCGTCGCCGCGAATTGCATGCGACCGAGAAAAAGCGCGTCCATGAAACCTCCCATGTCGTGGGGCCAGGGGCCCAAGTGAAGCTCCCCGCGAATTTATAATCATTTTAATTATTTGATAAGAGCGGCAAATCACGAAGTCGATATCTGAATTAGTCGATAGGCATTTCATCCATGTACCACAATCTATTTTAGGCGCCTAAAATCGCAAGGGCATAGGATCGATGGACGGGCCATAAGATTTCAAGAAAACGCGCCTCCCCCACTCAGTTTGGGCGAATTCCTCGTGATTCCGGTTCCTCAGGAATCAGAGACTCCGTCACGCTCTGAGGCGCGGGAAACGATTAGCGCTTCCCGCGCAGCCACGGTAGGTATTTCCGGTCTTCCGCCATGAAGTGCTGGGCCACCAGATCGTAGGCGAGGAAGCGGAAAAAATCCCCCAGGGAGAACTCGCCCCGTTCGTATTGGCGGGAGAGTTCGGTGACCCTCGCGTAGAGTTCCGCGTGGCACCGAGCGTGGGCTTCAACGCCGGGATAGCCGTGCGCCCGTAGGAGGGCTTCCTCATCGGTGAAATGCCCCTCGACTTCGGCCACCAGACGGCGGATGAGCGGCCCGCTCTCCTCCTTGGGCCGGTCGCCGATGACCGCTGCGAGGAGCAGGTTGGAGGTCTCGAAGAGCCCGCGGTGCTGGCCGTCGATGGCGGGGATCTCGCACTCGTGGGCGGGGCTCCACACGAGGCGCGCGAACGAGGCGGGGGCCGGGGCCTCCCGGCGCGCGGCGAGTTCTTCCGGGGAGACGGCGAGGATCCGGTTGCGCCCGTCGCGTTTGGCCCGGTAGAGGGCCTTGTCCGCCAAGGCGATGAGTTCCGCGGCCTCCTCGAACCCCGTGGGGCGCAGCGTGACGCAGCCGAGGCTGATGGTGACGACCTCCGCGGTGGCGGAGGCCTCGTGGGGGATGGCGAGGCCTTCCACCGCCCGCCGGATGCGTTCGCCCAGGGCCAGCGCCCCGGCGTCATCGGTCTCGGGGAGGATGACGGCGAATTCTTCCCCGCCGTAGCGCGCCACCACGTCGGGGACTCGCAGGACGACGGACCGCAGCGCCCCGGCCACCCGGCGCAGGCACTCGTCCCCGGCGAGATGGCCGTAGCGGTCGTTGAACTTCTTGAAATGGTCGATATCCAGGAGCAGGAGCGACAGGGGCTCGCCGGAGCGCTGGTGGCGCTGGAATTCCCGGGCGAGGGATTCGTTGAAATGCCGGCGGTTGGCCACGGAGGTCAGGGCGTCGGTGCGGGAATCCGAGAGGGCGGCGTCCCGCTCGGTCTCGAGCTGCCGGGCGAGGGCCCGGATCTCCCCCTCCGCGCGCCTGCGCTGGCCGTCGAGGCGCTGGTTCTGCATGACGCTGAAGCCGAAGGTCCATAAGAGGCTCGAGATGAAGACGAGGAGGTAGGTGGCGGTCTGCATCGCGCTCGGCGTAAAGAAGCCATCCACCGCGCCGCCTCGGGCCAGGTAAGCGGCCCGGAACAGGAAGAAACCGCCGGCGAGGGCGAACACGGAAGCGAGCAGGGTGGCCGAACCCCGGAGGTCCGGTGTTTTATGCCGGAAGAGAGCCCCCGCCGTCGCGGCCATCAGAAGACCGACCGTCAAGGAGAGTACGAGGGTCCGCGCGAGGATATCGGGGCGCACGAAGGTGAAGAACGCGCTGAGGACGAGGGCCGACGCCGCGAAGGTAAGGATCGGGGCGCGGGGAAAGGGACGGCCTAGGAATCGCAGCGCCCCCGCGAGGTAGAGGACGCAAGCGGCGAAGAAGAATAGGTTATTGCCGAAGACGGCGAAGACGCCGATGCCCGGGGCGTCGCGCAAAATATTGAGCAGGAACCCGATGGAAAGGAGGACGAAGCCCACGACCAGGGTGCCGAAACCCCGGTCGGTGCGGGTGAAGCGGTATTGGGCGAATAGCATGGCGGCCTGCACGAAGAAGCCCACGGCGAGGCAGAGGCCCAGGGTCCGGATATCGAGGTTCATGGGTCTTGGGTCGGGTGGGGCATCGGGTTCGTCGCGCTGGCCTATGGCCCGGAGGAAGGCCGTCCCCCCACCCTCGTGGGCAAGCCCGCTGGCCGCAAACGCTCGCCGTCCGCGGATTCTACTATAACTAAGAGAACCCACCCGACGCCGTGCCACGCACCAAAAAAAAGGGCGCCCCCACGGGCGCCCAGCTCGCAACGGCCCGGGGCCCTTGCGTGGCGGTCCACCGGCCCCTCCCCGAAAAGGGAGGGGCCCGGGTCGAACCCTCGTCTACGGAGTTTTCTTCTTCCCCAATCCCGGCAGCAGGCCGAAGAGCACATAGGCCGAGAGCACGAGGGCCCCGAGGCCGAAGAGCGTGTCCCCCGGGACGCGCATCCATTTGAAGAACATCATCACGGGGGTCTTCAGGAACTCGCCGCTTCGCGCGTACCAATAGCCGCTGTCCACCGAAGCCCAGGTCTGCATGAGCCCGACGGGCAGCAGGCTGAGGAGGGCCATGGCGAGCAGGCCGATATTGAGGGACCAGAACGAGAAGGCGAGCACGCGATCGTTCCAGCGGCGCTCGGGGTCGGCGGCGCGCATCACGAAGAGCATGAGGCCGAGCCCCAGCATGCCGTAGACCCCGAAGAGGGCCGTGTGGCCGTGGAGCGGGGTCGTATTGAGCCCCTGCATGTAATAGAGGGCGATGGGCGGGTTGATCATGAAGCCGAAGAGGCCGGCGCCCACGGCGTTCCAGAAGGCCACCGCGAGGAAGAAGAAGATGGGCCACCGGTAGGCCCGCACCCAGGGCGCGGCCTTGGAGAGGCGGTAATCGTCCATGGCGTGGAAGGCCGTGAGCACGAGGGGCACGACCTCGAGGGCGCTGAACACCGAGCCGAAGGCCAGCGCGGTGGTCGGGGTGCCCGAGAAATAGAGGTGGTGGAGGGTGCCGATGATCCCCCCCGCGAGGTAGATCGTCGCGGAAAGCAGCGAGGCCGTCGCGGCGAAGAGCGGCTTGATGAGGCCGATGCGCATGAAGAAGAAGGCGATGACGACGGTGGCGAAGACCTCGAAGAAGCCCTCGACCCACAGGTGCACCACCCACCAACGCCAGTATTCCACGAGGCTCAGGTGGGTCTTCGGGCCCCAGGCCAGCCCGGCGCCGTAGAAGAGGCCGATGGCCGTGGCGGAGACGAGGAAGAGCGCGAGGAGCGATTTATGGTCCCCCGGCTTCTTGAAGGCCGGGGCCACCCCGCGGACGACGAGGAAGAGCCACAGGAGCAGCCCGACGAAGAGGCCGAGTTGCCACACGCGCCCGAGTTCCACGTATTCCCAGCCCTGATGGCCGAACCAGAACCAGGTGTTCTCGCCGACGAATTTGTTCATCACCGAGAGCCATTGCCCCGCGAGGGAACCGGCGACCACCACGAGGAGCGCGCCGAAGAGGATGTTCACCCCGAGCACCTGGCCCTTGGGCTCTTCGCCGCTGACCACGGGCCCGATGAAGAGGCCCGCGGCCAGCCAGGCCGTGGCGATCCACAGGATGCCGATCTGCACGTGCCAGGTGCGCGTGATCACGTAGGGAATCCATTTATCGATGGGAACGCCATAGAAGCCGCCCCCTTCCACGCCGTAATGGGCGGTGACCACCCCCGCGAGGATCTGCACCAGGAACAGCAGGGAGACGACCGCGAAATATTTGAGCACGGCCCGTTGGGACGGGAAGAGCGCCAGGCCCAGGAGCGGATCGCGGGTGGGGGCCGGGCCGCCCTCTTCCTTGCGCTTGGCGGCGAAGAACCAGGCGAGGGCCGCGATGCCGGCCAGGAGCATGATGATGCTCACCCCCGTCCACACCACGGTCTGGCCCGAAGCGTGGTTTTCCACCAGGTCTTCATGGGGCCAATTCTGGGTATAGGTCACCGACTCGCCCGGGCGCTGGGTGGAGGCGGCCCACGAGGTCCAGAAGAAGAAAGTGGCGAGGCGCCGGAGTTTGGCGGGATCCTTCTGGGCGCCGGCGGGGATGGCGTATTCCGCGTGCCCCTTGGAGAAGACATCGGCGAAATGGGAGGCGTTGGCCTCGAAGGCCTTCACCCGGGCCGCGTCCAGGGTCAGGCGCCCGGTGGCGGGATCGTAGGTATTGGCGCGCATGAGGCCCTTGAGCCTCGCGCGCAGCGGGGCCTGGGCCTCGGCGGAAAGGGCGTCGAAGGGCTTCTTCGCGGCCTCTTGGGCCCAGAGATCGAGGATGAAACGGCACTCCCGGTGGAGCCAATCGGCCGTCCAGTCGGGGGCGACGTAACTGCCATGGCCCCAGATGCTGCCGACCTGCATGCCGCCCATGGCCTGCCAGACGTTCTGCCCGGCCATGATCTCGCCTTCGGAGATGAGGACCGAGCCGTCGGTGGCGACTACCTGCTTCGGGATCGGCGGCATCTTCTGCCAGATCTTGCCCCCGACGATGCCGAGGATGGTGAACGACGCGACGATCACCACCGTGAAGAGGATCCACAATTTCTTCATTGCCTTCTCCTATTTCCTTTTTGCCGACTGGCCAACTCAAAACTTGATTATAAAAAGTATATTACTGATAATACTTATTGTCAATATCCAGTTTGTCCAGTTAATTCAATTTTTCGATAAATACCAAAAATATCCTTAAAATTGAAGTGTTTAGGTAAAAAACAGAAGTGCTCTGGCGATATTCGAAATACGCCAGAATTCTGAAAAGCCGAAAAACGACTCGATATCACCCGAATTCCGTACCCGAAAACGGCTTCCTTTTAAGCGTTTGGAGACGGATGGGGGGCGCGAAGCGCCGCGAGGGAACTGAGAATCGCCCTACCTCCACTCCACCTGAACAACGCCGTTGACGATTTGGGCGCAAGCGCCTTCGGCCTGCACCGAAGTGAGTTGGCCCGGAACCTTCAGGGCCACCGGCACCCGAGCGGCCCACCACGGGTTTAGTTTGGGGCGCGTCAATTTGACCTTCAGGCCCCCGACGACGCGGCGGGTCTCGACCTTCACATTCTCCCGCATCCATTTCCAGACCGAGAGGTCGCCTTGGGAGGCGTACCACGCGTCGCTCTTGCGGCCGAAGAACTCGAGGTTCCCCTCATAGGCCGCCCAATCCGAATCCTTCACCATCTCGTAGGTATGGCCCCAAATGTAGAAGATGCCACGGCTGGCCTTGGCGGCGCGCTCCCAGGCCTCGAGGAGCCTCTCCCGGGGGGCCAGGAAATGGGAATCGGTCTTGAGGGCCAGGGGTTCGCCCATGGCGTCGAGGGTCGTGGGGCCGTTCGCGGTGCTGCGGCCGGCGAGGTAGCCGGCCACCCGCTGGGCGCGCAGCACATAATCGCCCTCCGCGTCCCACGCCGCGCCGTAATTGAACGGATAGGCGAATGAGATGACCGGGTGGCCCGTCTTCTCCTCGAGGAGGGTGCGGCAGGCGAGGCTCTCATCCCGGCACCGCTCGGGCGTCTGGAGCCAATAGGCGGGATGGCTCCAGGAGTGTGAGGCGACTTCCATCCCCAAGGCCTCCAATTCCTGGCTCCGCTCCAGGAGTTTCGAGTGCTTGTTGAAGAAAAAACTCGCGCGCCAGCCGTGCTTCTTCATGAGTTGGGCCGCCCGCACGTCGGATTCGATACCGTCATCCCAACTCTGCACCGCGGCCAGGCGCGCCCCGTCGGGATAATCGGCGAGGGCGGCGTCGCCCAAGTCGGTCCCGTCGATGGAGAGTTCGAGGGTCTCGGATCCCGGGCCCGCCAGGGGCACCACCGGCCGGGCGGCGTAGGCCTTGTCCACCGGGCTCGCGGATTCGAAGCGCCGCTCCAGCAGCACCGATGCCGCTTCGCCCGCGCGAAGCGCGGCTTGGGCGAGGTTCCCGCGGATGAAGACCGAACTCGCGCCCCCCATGGGCGAGTCGAAGGCTTTCCCGTCGTCTTGGCCCATCTGCTGCGCCATCAGCCCGATACGCAGGCTTTGGTCTTCGTCGACACCAAGATCGTGTGCGGCCGGCTCGCTCACTTCCTCGAGCGCAGCGGCATTTC
>JAFLEE010000044.1 GCA_017302015.1 Spirochaetota bacterium
GTGAGGCTCATAGCCCCATTTTTTTCCATTTCCACGATTGGCTCCTAAAAGAGCCGACCGTTTCGTCCGGATTTTTAGTTGAGGCAATGGGGGGCTTTCGTCCGGAATTCTGGTGATGCAATGCGCCCCCTTGACTTTTGTCTTTTTAGGATATATAGTCTATAGATAATAAGGTCTAAAACGGAAGCCGATCCAAATCCCTTCCT
Organism: Spirochaetota bacterium; assembly: GCA_017302015.1. Taxonomy (GTDB): domain Bacteria; phylum Spirochaetota; class UBA12135; order COTS27; family JAFLEE01; genus JAFLEE01. The sequence continues at coordinate 207 of JAFLEE010000044.1, forward strand.
AAACCAAAGACCCGGAGTCTCCCCATGTCCAACGCCGTCAAACTCAATAACGTCCAGATCGAATCCGTGGTCAGCCTGATCCAGAAGGTCCAGAGCAAACCCGAAGTGGCCAAGACGAATTGGAAGGCCTCCGTCCAATGGAAGGGCGCCTTCCAATCGGAGGCCAAGGTGCGGGATTTCGCCCCCGTCAAATCCGACGAGCCGACCTCCCTGGGCGGCGGCGATTCCGCGGCCAATCCCGTGGAGCAACTCCTCGGGGCCCTGGGCAATTGTCTCGCCGTCGGCTACGCCGCCAACGCCACCGCGGCCGGCATCGCGATCAAGGACCTCCGCATCGAACTCGACGGAGACCTCAACCTCCACACCTTCCTCGGCCTGCGCGAGGGAGGGAATGCCGGCTACGAGAAAATCCGCGCCAAGGTCCACCTGGAATCCGATGCCCCCGCCGATAAAATCGCCGAACTCCACAAGAAGGTCATCGGCACCTCGCCCGTCGGGCACACGCTCTCCCGCCCGGTGCCGGTGAGCATCGAACTGGCATAGGCCTCCCCGCGCCGCCAACACCCGACCCGGCCCCGCGCCGCGATTGAAAAATCGCCCGGGCCGGGTTAAATTTTAACGCCCGAAAAGAGGCGGGAAGGGATGGCGGCCATGTTCATGAACGAGCGGCGGGTAGTGGTGACCGGCATGGGCGTGGTCACCCCGGTGGGGATCGGCGTTCCCCGTTTTTGGGACGCCCTCCGCGACGGGAAAAGCGGCGTGCGGCGCCTTCGGCGCATCGAACTGCCCGAGTACCACGTGCAGATCGGGGCCGAGGTCGACCTGACGCCCGACGACCTCAAATGCATCAAGAGCCCCAAGATGGCCCGGAGGCTGGACGACTTCATCATCTACGGCTACCTCGCGGGCGCCGAAGCCATCGTCGACTCGAAACTCGACATCGAAGCCGAGAGCGAACGCGTGGGGGTGATCATCGCCAGCGGCGAGGGCGGGCTCAAGACCCATTATGAGATGATCCGGCGCATCATCGACAAGCGCCTCAGCTCCGTCTCCCCCTTCTACGTCACCAACGTCATCCCCAACACCCCGGGCGCCTTCCTCGCCCAGGAGCGGCATATCCGCGGGCCCAGCTTCGCCATCAATTCGGCCTGCGCCTCGAGCAACCACGCCCTGGGCACGGCGAGCACCCTCATCAAGGCGGGCCTGGCCGATGTGATGTTCACCGGCGGCGCCGAGGCCGTGGCCACCCCCCCGGGCATGGCCGCCTTCGGGAATATCGGCGCCCTCTCGGCCCGCAACGACGACCCCGAGCGCGCCAGCCGCCCCTTCGACAAGAACCGCGACGGCTTCGTCATGGGAGAGGGCGCCGGCGTCCTCTGCCTCGAGGAGCTCTCCCACGCGCAGAAGCGCGGCGCGAAGATCTACGCCGAACTGAGCGGCTTCGGCTTCAGCACCGACGCCTACGATCTCGTGGCGCCCCACCCCGAGGGCGAGGGCGCCGCCCGGGCCATGCAGAACGCGCTCTCCATGGCGCGCCTCGGCCCCGAAGATCTCGGCTTCATCAACGCACACGGCACCTCGACCCCCGCGGGCGACCGGGCCGAATGCCGGGCCATCCAACGCGCCCTGGGCGACCTGGGCGCGAAGATCCCGGTGCACTCCACGAAGAGCATGATCGGGCACCTCATCGGCGCCGCCGGGGCCGTCGAGGCCATCGCCTCGATCATGGCCTTCGAGCGCGGGCTCATCCACAAAAATGCCAATTACCAGGAGCCCGACCCCGAGATCCCCCTCAACATCCTCCGGGAGAACGCCGACGGCCGGTCGGTCAAGCACGTGCTCTCCAACGCCTTCGGTTTCGGCGGCCACAACGCCTGCGTGATCCTCTCGCGGTTCGAGGGCTAAGGGGCGCGGGCCGTTAGCGGCCGCGCGTGAAGCGCACCCCCAGATTGCCCTGGGTTTCGGTGACCAGGATCTCCACAAGCCCGGGCCCCTTGCCCGGCACGATCCAGCGGACCCGGCTCGTGCTATAGGCTTCCGTCGCGATCGCCTTTTCCTTCGGCGCGCCGAACTCCTTCTCCCAGGCGGCCAAGAGCTGGGCCAGGGGCGGGGGCTGGGTGAAGGTATACGCGATGCGCGCCAGGCCCCCCTGGTCGAAGGCGAGCTCCACATCCGCGCTGGATTTGAAGATCACCTGGGCCTCCGAAAGGGTGATCCGCTTTTCCGCCCGCGGCGAATCGTCGAAGCGGCTGATGGAGGATCTGAGGAGGTTCCCGTCGCGCAGGGCCTGGTGGGCCGAGGCGTAATCCTGGTTCCAATCCACCCCGGGGAGCGGATTCCACAAGCCCGAGGGCGCGAAGGCGGCGCCCTTCGCCGAAGGCGCCGTCCCGCTCCGGCGCGTCGAAACCGCCGCGCTTTGGGCGCCATCCTGGACGGCCCCTCGGCGCTCCACCGTGAGCACGCCCATATAGACCGCCTCTTCGCCCGTCATGACGGCGCGGGCGTCCTTTTCCTTTTTGGAGGCGCATTTTCCCAGGGCGAAATCGAACCCTTCCCATGCGTAGTCGACGCGCGTCGGGAAGGCGAGTTCCAGGCCGACCTTATCTTGGATCACCGGGGCCGCGCCCTTCTGCTTCGTCCGGGCGCCCTGGGCCGAGGGGCCGATGAAGCCGCCATTGGCGGGGGCGCCGCTGAAATCGAAATCGAAGCCGGTATTGCGCGCGTCGTAGACGGCGTTGACCAGCATGCGCGTCGAGGCCTGCGGCCCCGTCAGGGGCCTTCCATCGGCGCTCGCGAGGGCGAAGGTGACGAACGGCACGCCGGAGGCCTTGGCGAGCACGATCCCGTCTTTGAAGCGGTACGGAAGGCCGTCCGTCGGACCGACATAGGCCTTGGCCGTGGGCGTGTCGATGAGGAGGCGGCCATTGGGCCAATCCCACAGGATCTCCTCCCCCGAGGCCACCGCCTCGCTCACTTGCTCCGAAAGGGGTTCCCCGTCGATTTTCGAGCCACGAACCGCGGGCCCCGCGAAGGAGATTCGCGCCCCCCGGGCGAAGGCCGCCCGGGTCTGCTTGATCCCGCTGAACCCGTCATACCCGAAGACCAGGTCATCGCCCACCTGGACGCGCGACGGGGCGGGCGACGGCGCCAGATGGAAGCCGAGGAAGAGCCGGCCCGCCAGGGCGAGGGAGGCGCACATGACGGGGTCGGTGGCGTGGGTGAACCCCGTATCGCCGATGGCATCCGACTTGTCGAGGATGGGCAGGGGCGATTCGAGGTACTCGCGGTCGGGGATGGCCCGCGGCAATTGGAAGCGCGCATCGCCCTTGGCGCCGGCCTCGTTCCAATAATGCCAGAACACCCCGTCCCAATCCTGCCAGGAAGCGAAGGCGGCGAGGCGCATGGGGAACTCGGCCCTCGCGGGATTGGGGCGGCTCGTGTTGATCTCGTAGATGATGAGGGGCTTGCCCTCCACCGTATTCCCGTCGACCACGTACATCGACGGCGGCGCGGTGAGCGAGGAGGTAAGCGCCCACTGGTAGATCCCCGCATGGGTGACGTCGGCCTTCGCGTTGGCGTAGAGCCAGGGGAGCGTATTCTTGAACTGGGTATCGAACGAGAAGGGAACCACGGCGGCGCCCTTCCCCGCCGGGGCGAGGCTTCGGCAATGGGCGCGGAAGGCCTCGTTGTATTCGCCCACGAGTTCCACGAGGAAGCGCATGAGGTCCGCGCCGCGCGCCGCGGGATATTTGTTGCGCTCGGCGAAGAGCGGCTTCAGGGCCAGGTTCCCAGAGGCCCAATCTTCCCCCTCCTCCACACGGCCCCATGCGGCGAGGAGTTTTTCACCCGAGGCGTAGCGCGCCCCGAGCCAGGCGTTCCACCGCGCCGCGAGTTCCTCCCGGAAGAAGGCCGGCCATTTCTCGGCGCCCTGCTCGGGGAACCAACTGAGGAATCCGTTCTCGTTCTCGACCTCGTAGGTGGCGATGGCCTCCTCTTCGGCGTAGGCGCGCTTCGTGTACGGGTTCACGTGGGAGAGGATCCCCGCGGCGTGGGCGAAATTGATCTTGCGGATGCGCGGATCGAAATACCTAAAAAAGCGGTAATAACGGCGCACCTCCTTGTCGGCCAGGGCGGCCTTCCACGCCCCCCAGTCCGCCCCGCCGGAGACGAACGATCCGTCGGCGAGCGCTCCCGGCTCCGCCTTGAAGACGCCGCCCTCGTAATAATGGAGCGATGGGAACAGGACGAAGAGGCCCTCCTGCTTGCAGGCGGCGAAGAAGCGGTCGAACCGGTCGAGGCCGGCATCCTTTCCCGGATCGCCCACCGGCGCCGCGCTGAGTTTCCCCCGCGCGGCCGAGTCGCTGTCGTAACCGTTCACGGGGCCCCACAGGCGGATGGCGTTGAACCCCATCTTGCGGATGCGCGCGGCGGTATCCACGTTCACGCTGTCGTGGCGGCAGACGCCCCACAAACGAAGGCGCTTCTCGCCATAGGTGAGGTGGCCGGCCTTCACCGTGGTATAGACCCCGTCCACCGGACGCAGCGGATTCTCAAAAATAGATGCAGCGTATTGAGAATCCGCAAGGAGATTCGCTTGGAGCAACAGGAATAATGACATTAGCATTCTTCGAAAAATTAGGGCGTCATCCCAAAGGGTCGTCATAGTTGCTCCTCACAATGTGTCGCTAAACTGGGAAGCCACGAACGATTACCATCTATTTGCAATCAGATTCCGACATTTCAAGCGTATATTCGATTGTGATTTCCTCGCCCATCGCGAGTCGTTCCATTCCCACCTTCCCCGGTGTGACGCCAAAACGCCCTTTGTCGTCGTACCACACTCCATCCTTGTGGCGCTCGTAGCGCTCGTCGAAACGAACGATCGCCATGCCGTGTGAGGTGGGCAACACCAGTGATCCAGGATGAGAAGCCCCTTTCGCCATCGCGGGCGCCCCCCCGAGAAAGCCGGGTGCGAGTTCGGCCCCGAGTGACAGATCGACGACACCCCCCTTCAACTGTGCCCGCCCCTCGGGGGTCAAGCGCAGCGTAAGTCGAGCATGAATCGAATGGTCGCCCAATCGAATGATTTGGGAATAAGTGCATTGGGGTAGCTTGACGGGCCCCCTCCGGATCGTCGGTTCCGGCCCATCCTCGAACTTCCAGGGTTCAGGCCCGGAAGGATGCGCGAGGAATTGGAAATTGGCACCTGCGCGAACCCTTAATTGCCAATAAGCTAGATCGCGCCAAAGAGGAGCCCCTTTGCATGTCCCGAACCATGGAATGCGCAGGGACGGTGTGACATAGAAGCGCCACGGTCCCCATTCGATTTTCTGCAGTCCGGGGGAATTGGAAAGCCCGGTTGGGAGCATCCCTGCTTCGGCCACGGAGACGGAAAGGCTTTTTACCTCCACCTCGCTTCGAATCCGATTCGCCGCGGTGAGGCCGATGAGAAAGTATTGAGCCTTGGTCGAGCGGCTCTCGACTTCGATGGCGACGACCTCCTTTTCTGGAAATGGATTGTCCCACTCGACAAGCAATGCCCCGGTATTCTGGCGAGGCGGGGCGGAGCGCCATCCCACCCGGGCTTCCGGCAGGGGCCGTTCACCGTCCTCGATCTTGTCGATGAACCACCAATCGTCGATATTGATTCGGTGTCGAATGGATATTTCAGCGTAGGGGTCGGGTTTCCCCGGTATCCATGAATCGCGTTCCTGATAATATAGCCGGAGGCGCGCCATCTCCTCTCCGGCCTTGAGGTTTACCCATGCCGCGCTGTGCAAGATGAATAATTTTTCGAATCGCCCACGCACGGGGAGTTCCGGGGAGCGATTGGATCGCGAGGGCCATGAATGGCCTTGAACCGTGACGAGTCCACGCCCATCATTCAGGGAGGGATCGGCGATCTGGAATGGAACGCCGCCAAACGCACACTTGCCGACAGGGAAATTCACCAAACCCTTCCCGGCCCCCTCATCAGTCCAACCTCCCTTTGCATTTTGGGACACTTCGTCATCACGAAATCCCGTGTTCACGATGGGTGAGAGCGGGAGTTCGGTGAAGGAGAGGCGGCTCATGCGTTCGCGCAATCGAATTTCTTCCTCCCTCCCCGAGAAGTCGCCTCGAACCCCCAGATTGTGCAGGAGCGTGAAGGCGAATCGCTTTGCCTGTTTCAGGCCCACTTCCCGCCAACGAGTATGGTCGAGGAGCAGTCGCCCTTTGCCCAAGGGTATTTCGACCAAATAGGCCGGCGCGAGGAGAGGACGAGAGACGGCACCCTCCACTCCAAGAGTGACCCGTCCCACGTCCATAGGAGATTCTTTCCCGGGTTGGCCTGCGGCGGGGCGGCGCCCTTCGATCGTGGCCCATGCCAGGTCATATTGCGAGAGACCTTCCAATAATAGGTGTCGGGAAATGAGATAGGCTTCTGTTGAGTAAAGCGCGTTCGTCCTCAGCGAAATCCCGAACTGTTCCTGAAGGCTCAACGCCGTTTGACCATCCGGGCCGTTGATCCAGAGCGTCGCACCGTTCTCCACCAGGGGCCGTGTTCCCGCCGGAATCTTCCCTCCGGCGATAAAGATGACCGGGTCCACTCCCGCCTCGTCGGGGAGGGGTAAACGAAGGAAACTCGCCATTTCTTGGCGAAGGGCATGCGCGGGAACCCACAGGGGATGAATCTCGGGGGAACGGTAGTCGAGACCCCAAGCGATGATATTCTGGAAGAGGCGTTGTGCCGCAGGATCCCGTGAGAGGGACGTTGTCAATTCCAATTGGCAAAATAAGAAGGCGCCCTTCCCGTGCTGGGCCTCGAGGAGGGGACTATACCTCAAATCCCCATGGAATTCTGTCTGTCCACTCAGCAGGATCGGTTTCACGCCCGGGGAAAGCGGCGCGAACGGTGCATTGACTACCGTGACCCAAGAGCGATCTTCGTCCATGAAATAGCGCAAATCTTCCGGGAGTAGTCCCGCGATCGTTCGATGCCACGGCGCGGCCACGACCGCACCCGCACTGTGGCTTGAGTGGAAGCCGTCTTCTAGGCGAACGGGGAAGCGGGAAGAGAATCGCTCCTGACCGAACACGATGACGCGCAACCCCTTCTCGACAGCGGCGCCCAGCAGGGGAGCCAACACCTCGTCATCTTCCCTGCATGAACCAGGGGCCATCAAGAGCACCTCAAGGGCGGACACTACGTCGGCATCCATCGAACTGATTTCGTCGATCGTATTCCCGCTAGCCTTGAGGGCTGCCCGCATCGTCCCGCGAGGATCGTATAGTTTGACCCCCGTTCTCCTCGTGGGCTCCTTTCTGGCCGGGAAGACCGTGTAGCGACGTTGCCACTTGTCGGTAAAGCCGCTCGTTTCGCCCCGCGTGGAGACTTCCAGTCGGCAATAACTCGGCGTCGCCACCTCGGGCATGGGAAGCTGGATGGGAACTTCGCACCGCGAGGCGCAAGCCAAGCGACTCGTTCCCCGTCCTTCTCCGAGGTTTTTCCCATCTTCCCCCTGGAGCGTCCAAGACCAGGCGACATTCTCCTCTGATTCTGTGTCATTCAAGACGAGGAGGGTCTGGGGGAACCGGCCGGGAAATGCGCGATGATCCTCACCCATCACCCACGCCGCCACCGGGGCGAGGCCATTCCAACCAGCAGCGAAACCGATGTGCCCGGTCGCGGCCGCAATATCCAATTCACGGTGCTTGCGCCAAAGTAGTTCGCGCATCCCATCCATGCACACCTTGACGCCGGTCGGATACCGACCCGCATCGCTCGGCAGGCAACGCCAAATCTCGTCCCCAAAGAGCCAGGGAACCCATTCTTTGCCATCGGTAACCGAAAGCCCTTCGCTATCCCAAACGGGCTTCTGTGCCTTTTGCCACTCCCAGCGCGCCACCTTTTCATACTCGTCCTTCACAACCTCGATTTCCTTCTCCAACCTCGCACGAACGCCGGGCGGTTGGGCGGAGGGCGGTACCTTGAACCACTGAAGATCCACGGGCAGGGCGTGGTAGTAATAGAGATAATGCGGGCTGACCATGCGCGAAGCCCCAAGGAGATCGTGTCCCCGTGAAAAATGGACGAAATGGCGTGAGTCGAGTCCCTCCACCCGACGTTCCAATGCAGCCATGAAAGAGACAGTCGTCGGGTCAGAAGTGGGAGGTTCGTTCCCGAGGGAGTATGCAAACAGAGCGGGGTGGTTGCCATCGGCGCGTACGATACGTTCCCATTCGCAGCCCATACGTTCCCAGAGGAGTGGATCCCTCATTTCATACATTTGCCCGCCGAACGGGGAGAAGAAATTTTCCCAACAGGCGAAATACCCCAGTTCGTCGGCCTGGTGGAGGGCCTCCAGTTCCTGAGCGCGTACGAAACTGAGACGCTCCAAGCGATTGTAGTTATTCGAGCGAACCGGGTGCAAGTAGGCTGCGGCTTTCCGGCCATAGCCATTGCCATAAGGGCGGATGCGATTTCCGTTCAGGAGAAAGTCTGTCCCGGCGATGCTCAGTTCCCGGAAACCGAAGCGCTCCCGATGCGTATCGAGGACGCCTTCGCCCGAACGCACGACGCTACGGCACTCGTAGAGCGTGGGTCTTTGGGGGGACCATTCTCGCGCCTCAGGCCAGGGGGCGACATTGGTGATGATAAGACGCCCCCCAGATGCCAAGCGCACCCGAATCTCGGGGAGCGTCTTAAGGAGAATCCCCCTGTGAAAAATGGTTTGCTCCACAACGACCTCGCGATTCGGTTCGCTCGCGTCATTGACGATCTCCAAGCGAGCGGTGAAACGTTTCTCGGGAACCACCCGGCACTCCAGGTCGACCTGATCGATTCGAATCGTGGGGACAACCCGTAGCTCGGGGAGATGATTCATGCCGATGGCGAATTGACGGGGGAGGGATGGCACCGCTGCGCAGAATTGAGCGGCAGCATGTACGCCATCAGCCAGTTTGCTGGCTTTAGAGGAAAGGGTCGCCGAGTAGTCGACGAGGGCGTAAGCCAATTCGTGGTTGCGCTCGGCGGCGAGGGCGCTGGTGATATCGAGGGTATCGGGCAATTGCCAACTGAAGCGTGTCCCGACCGATTTCCCATCCACAAAGACCTCTGCGGCGCTCATGACGTCACGCATCGAGAGAAGGACCCGCTGGCCTGGAGCGGGTGTGTCCAGGCTAAAACGGCTCACGAGCCAAAGGCGATGGGCCGGCATTCGGTCAGCGCCGCTGATGATCGGCGTGTAAGGCGGACTTCCGGATGGCGGTGAGAAATTTGTTTGCCAGGCATCAACCGGGAGCGGGTATGAGAAGGATTCCCCTTGACGCACCCAGCGATACTTCCAGGAAGAATTCGCCATCATTACGGATCGATTCGATCCCGTGTTCGCGAATCGGAAGGCCTCCGTGAACGTTGCGAGGTATGGGAGTGACCGACCGAGCGGTCCTTCCAGGCACGCACGCACGCGGTACTCCCGGGGATTTTCCTGGCGGACCGCAACCGCCGCGCCGAATCCAAAGGGCGAGGCAGAGAGGGGGAGACGCACCTCGCGCAAGCGCGTCCCAAAATAGTCATCGATCTCAACCAGCAATGCGCCTTTGAATGCTTCACCCACGCGATTTCGAACCGAGAATGACACCGTGGAAGCCCCCGGTGGACCGATGACCCGTAGATCGAGTGCCGTCGCGGAATTGGCATCCACTCTCCTCAGGACCGCACTCTCAAAATGGTTGGGGAATCGCGAATCGAAATCGCGAACCGCCAGGGTGATGCGACGCCCGTCCTCGAATCTGCCGAAAAAAAGGCGGCCGGTGCGCTCTCCCGTAAAGCGCCCCCAACTCCCATGGCTCCCGTCAAAAAGCATACGGCCATCGAGCCAAGCTCCGAGTACCACAAGCGGATACCCGATTTCCAGCATCACATTGCTGAGAACAGGACGGGGCAAGCCCTCGAGGTCGAATCGATACCATATCACGCCACCTCGCACCCTGGGATGCGCCAATTGCCAAGATCGAGTAAGGACTTTCCCCAAGGGAACCCAATTCAAATGAGACGGAGGAATTTGGTAATCATCTGTTTCGGCGAGTGCGAATTCAGTTCGTGCCTCGCCAAGAATGGTTCCTTCACCACGAACGAATCGAATACCCAGGAGAAGAAGAACACAACCAAACAGACAGGCAGAATGTCGTTTCATCCTTTAATCCTTCCTCAATTCGGGTTCCGCCCAATAACCATGATTCTTCCAGAATGAGCGCCCTTCGTTACCGTCTTCCACCACGAGGGTGAGGGAAGAAGCCCCGCCCAGGTCGAGCACCACTGGCACGGCGTCGTCTGCCCCGGTGAGACGGGGGCTGCGGAATGCCTCGCGGTCGTCAAGTATAACAGAAAAAATTCCGGCGCCCGCCACGGCGAGTTCCGCATGCATCCCCACACGGGCAGTGAATCTGCGAAAGACGCCCGTCGGCAAGGAGAAGCGCATCCAGGCGCTGCGCGCCCCCGACATCCCGCTATGGGGCAGCATGCCGAAACCGGGCGGCGAGGAAAAACCGCCCGAAGCCTCGCGCAATTTCGCCGCGACCAACGGACCGTTATTAGGCGGCACGGCCCGGTTCCCCCCCGCGATCGGCCCGCCGTAGACGAGGTCGTGGAACTCGGCTTCCGGCGGCAGCGATGCCAGGTCGACCCGCCCCAGCCGAGCGCGCTCCTCCGCCGTGAACGCGCCCTCCGCGATCTTCCAGGCGCTCAGGATCAAGTCGGCGCTTAGCTGGGCGGCGCGGGTCACCGGTCGGGACGCCTCGGCGCGGGCTGTGATTTCATCGCCCAAGAAGATCGCCCGCAATGTAGGTATGATATGGCGCCGGCATTCTTTCATGGCCCGCGCGTGGTTCAGCGACACACGCCAGGCGCATTCCTCCGCGTCGCCTCCGAGGAACGCCGGGGCGGGAAACGGGAGGCATTCCCCGGTGACCGCTTCCAAGTCGGTGTGGTAGTGGAAATCCCGCCGGCCATCGGGAGGCGGCATCAACTCACGTAGGAGTTCCAGGTCCATCAAATGGGAGCTCTGGGTGACGTCACCCGCCCAGTGGCTGAGGCATCCGAGGTACTTGACGAACGACGCGGTATCCCCCGCGCGGAAACAGTCCACCGCCCTCCCCAACCAATGCCGGGTGATGGGCTGCCACCGAGACTGCTGGTCGGGCGGATGGGGCCAGAAATGGAGCCGGGGCCCGTCGAAGCCTTCGGGGAACTCGGTGAAACGACGCCAATCCGGATCGATAGCGGCCTTCGTGGCTTCGTCCTTGGTGGGATCGTCGAAATGGTCCGGGTAATTGGCCGCACGGTGAAGCAAGAGGTCGGTGAGCGGCACTTTTTGCCGCAGGGCCTCGGGCATGGCGGCCCAGGCGCCCCGATAGATGTTGAAATGCGCCTCGGCGTTCATCGGTGCGCGATCCTCTCCCCGTCGCTCTCCACGGTCACGCGGCCCCGATCCCCGGTGATGCGCACGGTGGCGCCGGACGCCTCGAAGAGGGTCTTCGCCGTGCAATTCGCCAGCCACCGGTCGAAGAGGCTCACCACCACGAGGGAAGGCCGCGTCGCCGCCACGAAGTTCTCCGCCGTGTGGAGCCCATGCCCCGGGGCGACGAGCACGTCGCATGCCAGGGCCCCGACCGGCAGGGAGGGCACCAAGAGTTCCTCTTGGTCTTCCTTCTCGATATCGCCGCCCAGCACGAAGGATTTCTTCCCGTGGCGGATGCCCAGGATGAGCGCATTGGAATTGAGCATGTAATGGGATGCGGGATCCTTCGGGTTCCTCTTTTCGGGATGGGGATCGGGGAAGAAGCCCCGCGGCGGGGCCAGCACCTTCACCTCGAGACCGGGATCCATGGGGATGGGATCGCCCCCGAGGACCGCTTTCCATGCGCCGCGGGCCTTGAACCGTTCACGGATGCCGTTAAAATCGGAGAGTTCCCTCTGGTAGCCCGCGCTCATGGCGCCGGTGAAATCGTAGCCGCTATCGACGAGGAGGGCGATGGGGAAATGTTTCTCCAGCCAGAGGAGTCCCCCGAAATGGTCGTAATGGGCGTGGCTGACGACCACGCCGTCGATCTTCGTGAATCCGCGTTCCCGCAGGAACGGCGCGATGAGGTCGCGGCCGGCGTTGAAATCGCCCACCCACTGGTGCGGCGCGCCGTCGGGCCCGATGCCCGTGCCCATGGGATAGCCGCAGCCGGTGTCATAGAGCCAGACCCCGCCCCCCGGGAGTTCGAGAACGAGGGCTAAGCCGACGCCGCGCCCCGTGTCGGGGGATGGTAGGCAAGTGAGGATGAACGGTTTCATGGGGGTTCCTATGGAGTACTGGATTTTCCTTGATGGGGGATGGTTTTTGAGCGTCGGTCGGTTAGGTTACTATCTGGCCCAATGAGTCCCGATTTCGAAAGCCGCGGGCAAAGGCGCCGGGACATCGGCGAGCCAATCCCAGAGGGTGAAGGCGGGCCTTCCCCGGTCGACACCGAGGATGAGCGCATAGGATTCTTCATAACGCTTCGCGTGGATATCCGCGCGCTCGCGGCGGACATTCCACCGGGAAGAGGGGCAATGGGCTTGGAGGAGATTGGGGGCGACGAGGCGCAGGCCGGCGTCGGGATGGTGGGGGCTCAGGTGGACGTGCCCGGAGCACCAGAGCACGGGAACCCCGGCCTCGCCGATGCCGTCGAGGGTTTCGTCCTCTAGATAGAGGCAGGGATCGCGCCCCGGTTCGTAGTAGACGAAGTCCGTGGGAAGGCTTGCGGCGAGGGGCAAATGGCAGAAGGCGATGATCGGCCTTCCGTCCGATCGGGAGGCCTCCAGGGCACCGCGGATGAAGGCGCCGCCCCCCGGGGGGAGTTCTTTGAGGGCGTCATGCTCGTGCTTCACGCGGCGGCGCTCCATGACGGAGGGGTCCCAGTCGGTCAACATAAAATGGAGGAAGCGGACGCCGACCGCCTCTTCCATCCAATATGAATCGTGGATCCCGAAGAATCTGGTAAATTGATCGAGTTGATTCCGGCGCGACTCGGGGGAGCCCGTCTTCCAGATCCGCCCGTACTGGCCCCCTTCCGGCGGATGCACTTCGAAGGTGAACTCGTGGTTTCCGATCACCGCCGAGTAGGGCTTCCCCAGGCGGGCGATAAAATCGCCCAGGGCCCGGTATTCGTGGTCGGTCCCGTAATAGGCCACCGTATCCCCGAGGAAGACCACCTGGTCCACCGTCCCCAGCGCGCGCGAGGCGAGGATCCGCTCCAGGATATCCGGGGACGACGGCACGTGGAGATCCGGCAGGAGCAGGAGGCGCGCCGAAATTTTTCCCGCCAGCGACTCCGCGAGGGGGGTCGGCGGGGGATGGACTGCGGGCGTGGCCCCCGTCATGGCAGCACCCAACCGTTTCGGGCGGCCAGGCGGTGGAAGGCCTCCATCACCCCGTCGCTGAAACCGAGGGTGCCGACGGCGCCCCCGTTTTTTTCCACGTGGGCCTTCACGTCGGCGTGGGCGTTTTCGGGGCAGAGATGGTGGCGGGAGAGTTCGGGCCGCATCATGGCAAGGTCGGCCCGTTCGTCGCCGGCCACCACGACCTCCTCGGGCTTGTAGCCGCGAAGCCGCAGCACCTCGCCCAAATTGGCGTGCTTCCCCAGGAAGCCGGGGACGACCGAGATGCGGTTCTCCTTATGCCCGTAGAGGGAAAGGCCCCTCGCGTTCCAATCGACGGCTTCGACATGGGCGCAGAAGGCTCGGGTCTCCTGCGGGATGCAGGTCATATCGAACCAGTGTCCGTAATAATTGAGGCGCGCCGGCGTGAAGCGGGCCGCCATGTCCCGCATGAAGGGGATGAGGCCGGTGGCGTTGGCCTCGGCCAAGCGCTTTTCCATGGCGGCGTTGAAGGGCTCCACGGAGACCGGGCCCGCGTCGCCCGGCGTCCACAGGCGGCAGCCCAATTCGGCCATGAAATAGAGCGGGCGGCTCTTCACCGCGCTGGATTTCAGCAGATGCCATTGCCCGAGGGCGTCCCAGGCGGTATTGATGGCCCAGCGGCAACCGGCCGCATCCAGTCGATCGAGGAAGGCGCTGTAGGCATCGGGGAAGCGGCCGTAGGGTTCGTAGCCTCCGCCGAGGGACGTGCCGTCGAGGTCGATGACGAGGAGTTTGGGGAGGGGGGGCATGGGGATCTTCCGTGGGTGGAACTCTCGGGAGTTTAGCGATCCCATCGCAATCGCGCCAGACCCCACGCCTTCATGTCGAAGCGGAACTCCCCGTCCACCGCCCGAAGTTTCACAAGGGGCGGGATGCGCTCCAACGCGTCCATCTTCTGGGCCTCCGGCGACGACATGTCGATGCCGTTATAGGTGACGTCCTCGTCCTTCACGCTCCCCTTGGCGGGCGCGACCTCATCCACCGCCATCTCCGCTCCCAGGCCCGCCGCGGCGAGGCGCAGCAACTGGGGTTTGCCCGACTTATTGACCGCGATCACCGTGACCCGGCCGCCCTTCGTACCCGCGAAGATCGAGATCTGGTTCGTGGCGTCCCAGGGATTCTCCACGGCCACGAGTTGGTCGCCGAAATCCCTCCAAAGGGCGAAGGCGTAATAGGAGGGCCAGCGGAAGGCGGTGGGGCGGTCGTAGATCCCCTCGCTGGCGGGGCTCTTGCGGTAATCGCTGGCGTTCATGGGGCGCAGGAGGTTCATCCACCCCCCGTCATTGCCGTGCTTCGTGTCGAAGGGGCCGTAGGCGCAATTGAAGGCGAGTTTTTCCTCGAGCATGATGCCGAGCATGTCGGTGAGGTAGACGGCCGAGGCCATGCGGATGGAACCGGCCTTCAGAGGCTCGTAGCAATGCCACTCGGAATTGGCAAGGGGGGCCGCGCCGTTCCCGGTGTCGCGCATATGGGCGCGGATGGCGGTGATGTAGGTGCGCCCCTCCTTCCCGGCCTGGAGCGCCACGCCCTCCTCGTCGAGGGTGCTGGAATGGGTGTAGCCGTGGTAGGTGAAGAGATCGACCACGCCCTTGAGGCGCGTGAGCAGCACCTCGTTCCAATCCCAATGCCATTTGGCCTTGTGCTCGGGGGCGAGCATGGCGGCGATCTGGATGGACGGGTCGACGCGCTTCATCGCCGCGGCGTAGGCGAGGAAGCCCTCGCACTTTTCCCCATTATAGTCCCGGCCCTCCAGGAAAAGGCGCGCCCGTTCGGCGCTATTGCGCCCCGGGGCCACATTGTCGTAATTCTCCAGGAAGAGCCAATTGCTCCAGGGCACGGCGTTATGGGCGTAATAATCCTCGTTGCCGATCTCCCAGTACTTCACGCAGAAGGGCGCCGGGTGCGGGGCGTGGCGGTCATCCCCCTTGGCCCTCTGCTCGGCCCAATAGCCCACGGTCTTCCAATCCTCGCCGCGCTTGTCCACCCCGATCACGGCGGGGTCGCCGACCTTGCCGTTGGCGTAGGCCACCGCGGCCATGGCGGTCTCCTTCGTCTGGTGGGGCCAACCCGGGGCCACGACGAAGAGGTTCGCGCCGAGGGATTCGGCCCAGCCCAGCAGCATCCGGAAATCGCTTTGATAGTAGCGGTAATTGGCTTCGGGGCCCCAGCCCCGATCCTGGTCGCCCGATTGGAGATGGCCCCACCAGGTGCGGTTGGGGCGCTCATAGGTCACCCCGCCCTTCACCTCGGTCTGCTTCGGCTTGGAGGGGAGGAAGCAACGCAGCATCGCGCCCTTGCCGATGCCCATCGACGGGAAACGGCGGGGCACGACGAGTTCCCAATCCAGGGGCATGATGCCGCCGGCGCTGAAATGGGTCCCCAGATAGCCGGGGGGCACCGGAGCGACCGCGCGTTCGGGGAAGACTCGCACGGGCGCCTTCGGGATGGCGTAGACCTTCTCGCCGCCGGAAACCGGCTTGAGCCCGGCGGGAAGGGCCGCGAAGATCACCTCCAGGTTCTTCTGCCCCTGGGTTCGCACGCCGGTCTGCTTGTCTTTATAGTAGATCTCGACGACGAGTGCGGCCTTCCCCGCCGCGGGGCACGGTGGAAGTGGCGCATCCACGAATTTTTTCTGGGCGTCATCCCAGCGATTGCCCTTACCGATCGCGCCCTCCGCCCGTTCCCCGAGATCGAGGATGAAATCGACCGTGCGCACCGTCTTCGGGATCCAGGGCGGGTCGCGGCGCTGGAGGAACCATCCATCGCTCCACACCGGCTTGCCCGAAAGGGCGCTGGCGAAATCTTCCCGGCTCTTGATCGTCGCGTACCAATTCCCGTCTTGGGGCTCGAGTACGGGATCCCCGCACGTCAAGCGCACCAAGACCTTGCCCGGTTCCTTCATATAGATCGGAAGCCCATAAAGCGTCTTGCCGTTATCGGGGCTCCAGAACGCCTCCACCTCCACGGCTTCGAGGAAGGCGAAGAGGGCGAACGAAATCCAGGTCCATTTCCATAAAGCGCGCATGGTTTTCCTTCAGGAGTTTGAGTTTTACGTCGTGGTCAGTTCGTAAGCGTTTTGAGGGCCGCCGCGAGGACCGAAGCGCCCATGGAATCGAGCCGGGGGCGGGAGAAATCGGCCATCGATTCCCCCGTGGTCCACGCGAAGGGCGCCAAGAGGTAGATCGGGAGGAAGAGCGACCGCACGCGACCGGTTTCATCCTTCCCGGCCGCCGCAATGCAGGCGCGCTCCCCCCCGTTCTCCGTGAAGGCCAAGGGGATCAGATCGCCCGCGTCGAGATCCACCGTGAGGGCGCAGCGGGGCACGTGCCAGCCGGCGCGGGTATTGGGATTATGGGCCAATCGAAACGGGGATCCGGGAATGGAGGCCGCCCAATCGGCCGCGAAAACGAGGCGTAGGGAGCCCACGGTTTTTTCGTTGAGATCCCCATATTTTTGGGAAATAGGGATGAGCGCCGTAGAACCCGGCTTCAGCGCTTTGGAAAGCGCGCCCAGTTGGCCGCCATCCTTCCCGCCGATCCAGAGGATTTTTCCCCCCGCTTGATAGAAACGCGCCGCCGCCTTCTTCACGGGTTCGGGCACCCCTTGGTTTGCGGCGCACACCACCAAAAGCCGCGCGTTCGCCGGGGCCAGGCGCGCCAGGGACTCCCCATCGCGGAGGTCGAGGACGCGGGAGGGGATCTTCGCGGAAGCCCATTCCCGCAGGATCGCCGAAAGGATGGTCTTGGCGTTGAACCCGAACGCCCCGCGGTCCATGGCGACCGAAGGCTCCACCAAGACGGCTACGGGCGCTTCCCCGGGATAGCCCTCCAGAGCCCCCGCATAGATCGCATCGTCGGCGAGGGGGCGCTCGCGCACCACGCGGGCCGCCCCTTCCTCGGCCCGATGCAGGAGCGCTTCGTTTAATTCCATCCCCGGGGCATCCCCGGAATATTCCCACGCCGCCCGCGTGAATAAGAGGGCCGTGCGCACGCCTTCCGCCCCGCATTCGGCCAAGGCCGCTTGGGCCGAACGGAGATCCTCGGGCGAGGCGCCCTGGTTATAACTTCTTGCGATGGCGCCGCCGCGGCGCGTGAGGAATCGATTGGCCTCCATGGGCTGGGCATAGACGGCGAGGATCGCCGCTTCCAAGGATGCGGGGACCCCCGTGGGCGGAAGATCCCGCAGCGCGGTCTCCCATGCGTTTTTTCCGTCGGGGCTCTTCACTAGATCCGCGAGATCGAGGGGGCAGCCGTCTTTCATGGGGAGGCCGTAGGGCAAATAGGCGAACTTGATGGGTTCGAGGAGCGGGTCGTGGTTGCACGCCGCTTCGTCGGCGAGGGTATGGGAGAGCGCCGCAAACCAGGTCCCCGCGCGTAGGGGATCTTTCTGGGCGAAGGCCCGGGCGAGCAGGAGGAGATTCACCGCCTTTCCCGTCTCGCTGTGGAGGCTATAGCGATGGGGGAGTTTGTGCTTGGCCAGGAGGGCCATCGCCTCTTCCCCCACTTCCGCGGGGGTAAACTTGGTGAAATCGTCCGGGTAATGGGATTCATGCAAGATCGCCTCGCGGCTTTTCCCGGAGACGAGGAAGGCGAGGATGGCGGGCGGCAGGAGATCCATCACCTGGAGCAGGTGCACCTCGTGCCCGTCGCCCCAGGCGAAGGCGCTGGCGGGCGAGAGCGCGATGAGAAGCGCCATGCGCCGCACGGATGCCGGCATCCCAATCTTCATTTCGCGCCCCTTCCCCGGGGAGCCCGGATGCTATCGCCATCGACGCAGACCCCCGGGATCGGGTGGGAGGGAATGGGCTTGCCCGGCGCGTCCAGGCGTTCGAGCACCAGGCGCGCGGCGAGTTGCCCCGCGGCGAATCGGTCGTACGGAACGCCCCCCAGGCGAAAGCCCCGGGCGGGGATGCGGGCCTCGAGGTCGAGGCTCGCCAGGCTGAGATCTTCGGGGATGGAGAGGCCCGCGCGGGATGCGGCGAGGAAAAAACTCTCGCTCACCGCGCCCATGGAGACCACGGCCGTGGCCTCGCTTTCCGCCAACCCCCGCTGGAGTTCCTGGATGCCGTACCCGGCGAGGGGCAGCACGGGAAGGCCGCGGGATTCGAGGAACGCGGTATACGTTTGGAGGCGCTCCGCGAAGCTGTAATGCACGGCTTCGCCCCTTTGGTAGCGCCCCCACCCCTCTTCCCCCACCAGGAGCGCGATGCGCCGATGGCCGAGTTCGAAGAGCCGCTCCATGAGGATCCGGGTCACCTCGGCCTCGTCGCGGTAGAGCGAGGCCTCTTTCGCGCCGGGGCGGCAATCCCACCACAGCACGGGGGTCTTGGACCGCCGGGCCCATTCCCCCAATCGCTCCGGCGCCCCGTAATGGACCACGAAGGCGTCGAAGAAGCGCTCCTCGAGGATGCGGGGCAGGTCGAGGCCGCCGTCGGCCCCCATCTCAGAAAGTTCGACCATGGTGAGATGGAAGCCCCCTTCGGTCAGGCCATGGCTAAGGCCCACCATGAACGGCAGGATCCCATAATTGTCGAGCCGGCCCCCCGCGGATGCGTTGACGGCGGCGAAGCCGACCATGCGGCTTTTTCCGGCGCGCATATTCTGGGCGGCCCGGTCGGGGCGATAGCCCAGTTTCTGGGAGGCCTTCACTACCCGGGAGCGGGTTTCCGGGCTGTATTTCTCGGCGAGGCCCCGATTGAGGATATTGGAGACCGTGTTGGCCGAGAGGCCCAGGCGGGTGGCGATATCCTTGATGCCGACGGCCATGATGCATAAGGATAGGGTGAACGTTCACATAAGTCAAGGGTTTCGGGCTACGGGACGATTGTTAGGTGATACAACACGGGGTTTCGTCCCCTTTAAGCCGTTCATCCAAGGCAACGATTGCACGGAAGCCCGGCGCCATCCATCTGACTCGCCGCGCCGACCTTGGCGGCCAGTCCCGTCAAAACGAGATTTTTCCGGACTGGAAGTGGAAGACGATGGGCTCCCCCGCGCCTTCAGGGGGAAAACCGCCGACCGAATGTCTAGCGGTCCAGCTGGGCCACCAACGACGTCACCGAACAACCCGGTAATTGGAAACGCAGCGGTCCGGGATTCAGGTTCGTCGTTTCAGAAACCCCGCATTTTTCGCCCCAGACCTGCTCCCCCGAAAAAGTCGATTGCAACAGGTGGCGGGGGCGCGCCGGGCCCGCCAGATCCACCGCGACCTCCAATTCCCCTTCGAGCTTGTTCACGAGCAGGATGGAGAGCGTGCGGCCTTCCCGCGCGGCGACGACATCGAGGCCGGGCGTACCGGAACCGGCCTTCACGATGCTGTACTTGTCGTGGTCGAAGGTCGGCCCTTGCACCGCGCAGGGGAGAAGACGCCCGGAAAGCGTTCGGGCATAGAGCGACAGCACCTGCCAGGAGGGCCGGTAAAGCCACTGGTTCTCGCTGGGGTGGGCGAGTGCAGAGAAGCGGCCCCAGCCCGAGGTGGCCAGGTCCCAATAGCAGACGATCGGGAGGCCGAGGCGCGCGAACTCGTTCATCATGGAGGCGACGAGCACCCCGTTGATCGTGTGCCCCAGGGGCCGGCACATGCCCCCCTCGCCATAATAGCCGTTGAATTCGGTGAGCCAGATGGGGAGCCCCGCCCTCCCCGCCGCGGCGAAGGAGGCGCGCACCTCCGCGAGTTCCCGCGCCATCTGCGGGGGCCAGCCCAGCACCGTTCTCATGAGCCCGGGCGTGCGCTGCTCGGGCGTGGGCTTGGGGTCGATCCAGCAATAGGCGTGGATGATGAAGGCGTCGAGGTACGGGCCCGCGATGGCGAGGACGGTCTCATTCCAGGGGTCGGTGTCCTTGGTGTAGTGGCTCTTCCAACCCGGCCAAGCCCAGCCGACCCCGCCGACGAGGATGCTGGGATCCGCCGCCTTCATGGCTTTCGCGAAGACGGGCACCAGGGTCGCGTAGTCGCGGGCCTTCATCGAGACGTAATTCTCGTTTCCGATTTCCCAGTAGCGAACCCCGTACGGCTCTGGGTGGCCGTTCTCGGCGCGGAGTTTCCCCATCGGGGTGCCCGCGGCGCCGTTGACATATTCGACCCACTCGGCGGCCGCCTGCGCCCCCGCGCCGCCATTCACGGTGATCAGGGGAACGGCCCCGAGCCGACGGCACAACTCGAGGAACTCGTCGGTACCGAAACTCCAGCGGCTGCCGGCGCCCCCGCGCTTCGGGCCCACCGCCGCCTTCCAGTCATACTCCTCGGCCTTGGACCCGCCCGGGAAACGGAGCACCCGGGCCCCCAATGGGGCGAGTCGCGCGAGGGCCTCTTCACGGAATGCCTGGCGGTTGGTATCCCAGACGAGTTCGCCGGTGCCCGTGCCCCAGGCCTTGACGTTGTTTCCGTTCATGAGCGGAGCCAGCAGCGGCCCGGGAGCTCCGGGGTCGATGGTCACGCGCGCTTGTGAGGGTCCTGCGGCGAGTGGATGCCACAAAGCGATGGAGCAGACGAGGAAAAACAGATGGGGAAGAGGAAGGAGTCTTGATGGGGAGGGAGGTACCATTTTGGCCATGGGCAGAACTATACCGCAGCCACCCCAATTGTTCAAATTCCGTGATGCCTCACCTGGAATCGACTCGTCACAGGGCCGTTGCCTCACGGCGCAAGTTGACCCGAAATCCCCGATCCGGGAGAAAAATCGAATCGCAATCGAATTTTCGGGGGGGCCAATCCCTGTTCAAGAGTGCCGAAGGGTTCGACGGGACGGTCCCGAGCTTCCGAGAGGTGCATTTGGGCTAAAATCCATCATCGACGAAAGAATCTTTTCGCCATGACGAACCTCGGAGGCCTACGCGAGGGCTCTGGCGAGACTCCGGCCTATCCCCTACCTCCCCGGCATCACCTTAAGCGCCACATCCCGCTCGAAGCCCGGCACCTCGAGGCGCAAGACGCCGCCCTGGCTTCGGGCCTGGCCGCCGCGCACGAGGGCTCCGGTCCAGGTATTCCACCATTCCAGCCGGTATTCCCCATCGGGGAGGCGGAGGCTCACCACGAGGTCTTCGAACCGGGCGGGCCGCTCGCCGCGCAGGAGCATGTTCTCCACGGAGGACACGGGGTCTTTGATCCACAGGAGCGCCGCGGGACCGGGACCGGCGGCATCCACGAGGGCCCAGGTGAATAGCGGCGGCGCCGAACGCTTCACGCTCACGGGCTCGTAGGAAACCTCGAACCAATCCGCCCCCAAATTGTCCACGGTGACCTCGTGCTTCCCCGGGGAAAGGGGAACCGCGTAGAGGCCGTCATGGTCGCGGGAGGCGCCGCTTTGGACCATGGCGTGGTTGGTGAAGGGCTTCACGAGGCGAACCACGCCGTCCACGGAGATCTGGAGGATCGCCCCCCCGTAGGTCGAGACGCCGGCGACGACGACGCCGAAGCGGTCCTCCCGGGCGCATTCGACGAAGAAGGTCGCGGGATTATTCCAATCGGCGTGGTTTCGCTTGCCGTGGAGGTTGCGGCTCAGGTTCTCGGCCCCGGTGACGGTGCCGTCCGCGGCCACCGTGATGCGCTGGGGACGGTTGGAAGGATGGGGCCCCCAGGCGCTCTGGAGCCCCTTCACGCTCACGGGATTGAAGAAGGCCCGGCCCGACTTGGTCGATAGCGGGGCGGCCGCGGGCGCGTAATGCTTGGAGGCGAAGGGGATCTCCTTCACGAAGGCCGCGGGGGGCGCGAAGCGGTGGTAGAGGTTCGAGGGATTCACCAATGTATTCCACCACCACAGCATGCCCGTGCCGGCGGACAGGGTGAAGATGCCCGCCCACAGGCCGTTATGCAGGTGGATGCCCTCGCCATCCTTCCCGTCGACGATCCCCTTCGTATCCAGGCCGAACTCGCCGAAGAAATGGGGCTTCTGGAAGGTCGCGGCTTTTTCGAGGGAATACTTGGCGATGAACTCGGCCGAGTCCATGCTGGAATAACTATGGGATTGCAGGAAATCCATCTCCGGGAGCGCGTCGGAGAGCGGCTCGCCCTTCGTGTGCCCCCAGCCCGTCGTTTGTAGGTGCCCATAGGGATCGATCCCCCGCAGGAAGCGTGCCATCTCCCGGTGCCAGTCGCGGTAGATCTCGGGGGTGAAGCCGTCGACCTGCTCGACCTCGTTGAAGAACTCCCAGGCGAAGACGGCCGGATGGTGGCCGTAGCGGGCGACGATATAGGAGAGGCGCTTCTTGAAGATCGCCTTGGGCGCCGCCTCGGTGAAGAAATCCCTGGCGCCCGCGCACGGGCCGCCATGCTCGGCGTTATAGGGGCACCGGTCCCAGAGGCCATGGGCCGATTTGCTGGCGAAACTATTGAAGGAATCGATGCAGAAGAGGATCGTGATGCCCTTGCGCGCCGCGAGGTCGAGCACGTAGTCCATGCGCCATGCATTGAGGAGGTCGTAGCCGACGAGGCCCGCGGCGTCGCGGCTGCCGGTGGGGATGCGCTCGAGGGTGAAGAGATCGAAGGGCCCCACCCAGATGCGGGCGAAATTCCCCCCGGCGGCGGCTAATTTATCGAACCATTCGTCATAATCGGCCAGGGACTGGCCCCAGCAGACGTTCTCGCCCACCGGAAAGCAGGTCGACCCGTCGTCGAAGGCGAAATAATTCGGGTTGGCCTTGGAGAGCCGGACGAACCCGCGGGGGGCTTTGCCCGGGGCCGCCGGGGTACAGGAGAACCTCTTCGGCGGCAAGTCCAACCGGCTCTTCCGATCTTTGAGGGAGAGGGCCAAGGTCCACGAACCGGTTTCCGTGGGGGTGAAGCGGACCTTGAAATAGGGCTCCCCTTCCAGGCGCTCGCTCTTATTGGAGCGCACCACATTTCTATAGAAGAAAGCCGGCAGGATGGATTTATTTCCCGTGGGCGAGGTGAACACGGCGCGAACCTCCAGGTCTTCCGGATCGAAGGGATTTTGGAAGGTCCCCTTCACCTCCAGGTCCGCCTCGTAGCGGCCGAAGACTTGGGCGGCCTCGGGCGCGGAAAAACCCGAGACCGAAAGGGCATTTTCCTGGGCCCAGGGGCGCAGCGGGGGCCGCACCATCGCCTTCATGACGGGCGCCGCCGCCATGTCTTTCGCCCCGTCGCCTTCGGCGGCGATCCTCAGGGAAAGGGCGAGGGCCTCGGAGCGGGGGTCGATGCGCAATCTAATGGTGAAGGTCTCGCCCTTGAAGACCCGGTCATCCTGGAAATTCGCGGCGAAAGTACCCGCGAGCACGAGCCGACCCTCGGCGAGGGGAATCTCCAGGCGCCGGCAAGCGGCCTGGGTGGGGATGGGATTCTTCGTGAGGAAGTTCTCGGGGATGGGGGCCTCCTTCCCATCCACACGGAGGGCCTTCCCCTTCACCATCGCCAAGGGGAGCACCAGATTCACCCATGATTCGAGGAGTTCGAGGCCGTCGGGGTTTTCGAGGCGCCACACGGCCGTGAGGCTGCGCTCGCCGACCCTCTCGAGTCTAACCCCCAGTCGCACGGCCTTGCCCGCCTTGCGCAGTTTGAAAGCCCCGGCATACTCCTGGGCATCCGCGGTAAGTTTCGGAAACCCCGCGTCATGGACGAAGGAAGAGGCCTCGGGCACGGTGCCCGTCCAACCGGGCTCGAAGAGCGTGGGGACGAAGCGGATGCCATCCACCGAGAGATTGCCGCAGCCGTCCACCTGGAACCCCGCGAAATCCGCGGCGAACGCGGTGCCGGCGAAGAGGAGGCAGGCCAAGAGGGCGCGAAGGTAGCTCATATTCGTTTCTCCTGTTGGAAGCATTCGATGGATAGAGGACGCATGCGGGATACGGGAAGGAGGGAATCGCCCTCGGTGAAGGACACGGGGATCCGCACGATGCGGGGCCGCGCGGCGCCGCGGGCGAGCACCGCGTCGAGAACTTCGCCGACGGCCTCCACGAGGTCTTCCGCGCGGAAGGAGGCGCGGGCGATCTGGAGGTCGAGATGGGCATACACCGGGAAATCGTCGAATCCCGCCAGCCCCAATTGTCCGGGAAGATCGACGCCCCGGCCCCGAAGCCAGCGGTAGGCCACCGTGGTCGCGTGGGCATCGGTGCAAAAAAGCGCCGTGGGGCCCGGGTCGGCCTTGGAGAAATAACGCCCCAGCGCCCCTTCCATCTCGCGCACTTGCTCGCCGCGCGCGAGCGTGTGGTAGCGCGACGGGATGAAATCGATGCGCACGCCCGGGTCGAGGCGCAGCAGGGCGCGGGCCAAGGCTTCGAGGCGCTCCTGGGGAACCCCTCCGACCTTCGCGCCGAAGACGGCCACGTGGCGGTGGCCTCCCGCGAAAAGCTTCTGGGCCAGGCATTCCCCCGCCGCCGCCTCGTCCGCCCCGATGCGGGCGGGGAGGGTCTGGTTGAGCACGCCGAGGACGGGGAGGGATTTGGGGAGGCGCGAGAGCACGGCTTCGGCCCGGGGCTCGAGAAAATTAAAGACCACGAGGGCGGCGCACCCATCCAGGCGCCCCGGGGCCCCGGGGGCCGCGAGATCGACCTGCTCGCAGCGCCGCCCGGCCTCTTCCATTCGTTTCTTGAACAAGAAATAGAGCCGCGACCAGAATTGCAGGAGGGGATCCTCCAGCAGCATCGACTCGGTCATATGGAAGACGATCTTCGGCGCGCCCAGGCGAACCGCCGGATCGGGGACCGCGAAGCCGAGTTCCTTCGCCAGGCGCACGACGCGAGAACGGGTTTCCTCCGCCACCGTCCCGTGCCCGCGCAGGGCGCGGGAGACGGTCATGGGGCTGAGGCCCAGGCGCTTGGCCAGGTCGGTGGCGCGCACGAGTTTACGGCGGGTGGATTTCACGGGCATGAAATTGTTATGATAGGATATTAATGATATTTATATCATTTTGGACCAAAACGGGGCCGCTGTCAAATTTCCATCCCCAACCGGGAACTTCCCAACCGAGGACCCGAGTCATCGTCGGTCTCCCTGCGGAAACACTCTCAGGGCGCGGGTGGATTGAAACCGCCCTCCCCCATCGAGCCGCTCGTTCCCGAACCCACCTGAAGGGATCGGCGCCGTGAGGTCTTTTCAGCGGGACCGCCGCGGGCATATTCCGGACCGACCAGGCGCGAGAGATCGGCGCCGTGGTCATGTGTACACCAAAAAGGAAGGGAGGCGCCTAAGGTTCCTCGAGCAATTCCAACTTCACCTCATCGAGGTAGGCCTCGAGTTCCCAGGCCTTCGTATTGTCTCCGGTTTCCCAGCCGAAGACGAAGGCTCCGATGCCTTCTCCCGGGGTGACGGTGAGCGAGAGGCTCTGCCATTCCCCGGCCCGGCGCATCGAGTACTTGGCGCTATTGACGTTCTCCACGTGCTTGTCGGCGAGATCCCGGAGGTCCAATTTTATATGGGGAGGCAGCGCGTCGGGTGGGGTCAGGGAGACGACCTTCATCTGGGCGGACAAGCGGTAGAGCGCGAAGGGCTTTACGTTGGAAATCATCGGACACATCGCATAACTCCACCCTCGGGTCTTTCGTCCGGCGATCTTGAGGGCGCGGCCGCCCTCCACGCCCCGGCCTTCCGCCAGGGTGGGCTTGAGGCCCTCGCACGCGCCGGCCCAGCCTTCCATTCCCTGCTCGAAGGACTCGCGCCGCAGGAGGAACGGGCCCTGGCGGTCCGGTTCGACGGCGGCGACCCGCAGGTCGGCCACGGCGTAACGCGCGTCCTTGGACGGCCCCTTGAGATCGAGCCCGACGGCGAGGCCGTCCTCGGGCCGGAACAGCGAGACCCGCAGGGTGTAGCGGCCGGGGAGCAGGCCGGCGGGGACGGCGAACTGCTCGGACACCGCGTTCGTCATCCCCGAATACCACATCGTGGTGGGAAGCGTCGGGAAACTTTCCGATTGGGCCCGGTTACTTCCCGCGGCGTCGTGGAGCGACCACCGGAGGGCCAGGTTCATCGAAGGCGCCGCCGTGCCCGCGTTCGACCACATGCTCAGGATCGGAAAACGCGACGGCCTGGACGGATAGGATTTGATCTCGATCGGCAGGCGCACGCTCATGGGGCGCAAGCGGTACCCCACGCGCATCGAAGCGCGCCTCAATTCGTCGACGACGATCCGGGGGGTGTCCGATCCGAAGGTGCCGAGGTTGGCGTTGAGGTAGGAGATCGGGGCCGAGAGCGCCCGGTCGATCGTGGCCGGCAATGAAAAGCCGCGCTCCACCATTTGGGGGTAGTAGCCCCAAAACTCGAGGTTGCACAGCACGCCCTTTCGGGAATAGGGGCGGAACAGCCACTCCTCGCAATTTCCCATGGCCCCATCGGGCCCCAGCCCGTCTTGGCGGAAGTTCAGGCCTTTGGCATAGGCGTAGTCCATGATGGTCTGGTACTGGGGATAGCCGACGTTGAGGAAGAGCCGCGTCCCCGGGAAGGCGCGCCGGTAGGCGTCGATGACGCGGCGGTGCGCCTGGATGTATCGATATTCCGTGAAGCCGTTGGCCTCGCGGCGTTCCTTATCCCACCGCATGAAATGCATCTCTCCCCATTCCCCGATGGCGCCGATGTCCACGAACTCGAGGCCCGGGCGGCCCTCGAGGTAGGCTCCGAGTTTGGCGACGAAGGCGCAATAGACGTCCAGGTACGCGTCGGACCAGGGGACCGGCATCACCTGCCGATCGGTGAACTTGACCAGATCGGTCGTTTCGACCCCGGGCACGCAGGCCTTCTCGAAAATCCACTTCGGCGAGACGTATTCGAGCGCGGAGCAATAATTCTGGCTCATCACGCGGAAGGCGACCCGTTTCCCGCGGCCTTTGACCCAGGCGTCGAAATAGGGCTTGAGGATCTCGTCGAATCGGTAGACCCCGGGTTCCGGGTTCAACGGCGCCCAATCAAGGCGGTAATAGGCGATATCCGCCACCGCGTTCATCCAGTGGTCCGGCGGGAGGGTCAGGGGCGGCATTTGCATATAGACGCCCATCCCCGGATTGAAGACCGCGCCAGGCGCAGGCTCCAAGGCGATGTTCGTCAGGCGCACGGCGCCCAAGGGAAGGGCGAGGAGGAGCAGCGCGAACAAGGGCGGGAACCGGCGGACAGCCGGGACGGCCCCGCGATTGGGGGACTTGGGCGGCGCGAGGGGGGGCTGTTCCATAGGTGTGATCTCCTTGCGCTCGGATTTCCGGGAATTATAGGGGCAGGCGGCACGGGTGACAATGGCCAAACGTTAGCGGGGGATGAAGAAAACTAAACCCCGGGTTACACTGGGCCCGTGAAGAGCCTCCTCCGGGTCGGCCGCGGCAAGAGCGGTCCCCGCCTCAACACGCCGCACACCCACGACACGTGGGAATTGGTGCTCTACACCCAGGGGCACGGCCAGGTATTGGCGCCCGACCGGGCCTTCCCCTTCCAGCGGGGGGCCGCATTCTTGATGCCGCCGGGGTTCCTCCACGGGGAACGCTCCACCTCGGGCTACGAAAGCTATTGGGTCTCCTTCACGGGATTCCGGGTCCCGAAGCGCTTCCTGCACGCCTGCGAACCGCCCCACCGCCCCCTCACCCAGCTCTTTCGCCTGCTCTACCACGAGCACAAGGTCGGGCCCCAGGAGGCCCTCTGCGCGGAGTACCTGGACTTGTTCCTCAGCTGCTTCCTGTCCCTGGCGGGCCGATCCCACGAGGACCGGTTGGTGGAGGATCTCAAGCACCTCCTCGTCGCGAATATCGACAACGCCTCCTTCCGCTTCAAGGAGAACATCGCGGCCTTCGGCCTCTCGGGGGTGACCCTCCACGCGCGCTTCAAGGCGTCCGTGGGGATGACGCCGATCCAATACCTCATCGACCAGCGACTGCGCGAGGCGTGCCGCCTATTGTCCATCCCGGAACTCACCGTGGCGCGGATCGCGGAGCAGGTGGGATTCGCCGATGCCTACCATTTTTCACGCCTGTTCAAGGCCAAACTGGGCGTCGCCCCCGCGCCGTACCGAAGGACGCTCTTCGGTCCCTGACGCCTTCCGCCACCGGCACCACCGCCGGCGCGGCCCACTCGGGAGGCTGGCCGGTCGCGGCCCGATGCGGCCATGACTAATTCCCGCTCCGATATTATAGTCCCGGAGCGTCGGCCTCCCAGCCCCCCGGGCGCGCCCCATGAAAAGCCAACTCCTCCACCTGAAAGCCGCCGACTTCTTCGAGCGCGGGCTCCCCTTCGCGGCCATGCGCATCCGCACCGACGCCGTCTCCCCGCTCTGGCACGACCATGATTTCTTCGAGATGGTCTTCGTACTGCGGGGCACCGGGGTGCACAAGACCCTCGCGCGCAAGACGCCCCTTCGCCGGGGCAGCGTCTTCTTCATGAACCGCGGGGAGCCCCATTCCTTCGAGACGACGGGGCTCCTCGAGAACCTCACCCTCCTCCTCTCCCCCAAACTCTTCTCAGAGGCCCCGCTGCGGGAATTGATCGCGCGCCAACCGCAATTCCTCCTTCCCCGCTTCGTGGAGGGGAAAACCGGCGGCTTCCACACCCTCGCCCTCACGCTGCCCCAACTCGCCGCCATCCATCCGCTCCTGGAATCCATCCTCTCCGAGTACCTCGCCAAGCGCCAAGAGCACCCGACGGTCATCGCCTGCGATCTGGCCAAACTCCTCATCCTGCTGGGGCGCTGCGGCGGGCGCGAGACGGGCATCGTCCCCGACTCCCACGCAGCGCGGGTCATGGACTACGTGCGCCAGCATTTCCACGAAGACATCACGCTTGATTCCCTCGCCGAGGGGCTGGACTTAAGCGCCGCCTACCTTTCGCGCCTTTTCCCGAAAAAGACGGGCTTCCGCGTCATGGAATACGTAAAAGACGTGCGCATCCAAAAGGCGACCGAACTCCTTAAGCATTCCGACCACCCCGTCGTCCAGGTCGCCCAGGAAACCGGTTTCGGCGGGCTCTCCGCGTTCTACGAAGCGTTCAAGAAGGCGACGGGCATCTCCCCCACCGCGCTCAGGAAGGCCCATGGATAAGATCGCCATCGTCCTGCCCTACCCGGGCGCCGAAACCCAAACGCCCCTCTGGGCCTTCGCCGAAAACACCATCGATTTCCGCGCCCAGCCCGCGGAGGCCGCGCGCTGCACCCTCGCCTTCGCGGCCGTCGAACTGAAAAACTACCTGCAGCGGACCCTCGAATCGGCGAGCATCGCGTTCACCGACCAAACTTCCGGCGGGGGCCTGCGCATCCACCTCGGCGTCGACGACCCCGGGAGCAAAGACGGGGCCTTCAGCCTCGAGGCGATCCCGGGCGGCGTTTCCATCCGGGGCGCGGGACGCGCGGGCGCCCTCTACGGGGCCTACGAGTTCCTCCGCCTCCAAGGCTGGCATTGGTTCGCGCCGGGGGTCGACGGCGAAATCGCGCCGCCCAAGGCCGCTGCATGCCGCCTTCCGGCCGGTAAGATTTCCGCGCAGCCCTCCTTTCCCCTGGGCCGCGGATTCGTCTTCGAGTGCGTCTCGCGGGAATCCGCCCAACTCCTCCTCTGGATGGCCCGAAACCGCATGAACCTCTCGGGGTTCCGCCCGTCCACCGGCCCCCTGGGCGAAAAACTATGCATGAGCCCGGCCATCGGCGGCCACCTCTTCGAGCCCATCCTCCAACCCGATCGCCTGCTCCCTTCCGGCCTGACGCTTTGGGAGGAACGGCCCGAGTGGTTCGGCCTCCCCGAAAGCGGCGTCCGCAGGAAGGAACTCGCCCACGCCACCCAATTCTGCGTCAGCCAAGAATCCCTCATGGACTTCCTGGCCGAAGAACTCCTGGGCTATCTGCGGGGCCCATGGCGCCGCTCGGATCGCGTCGACGTCTGGGGATTCGACACCTGGGGCGGTATTTGCAAGTGCCCCGATTGCCGGCGCCTCGGCAACGGCAGCGACCAGAGCCTGCATTTCGTCTCGCGCCTGCGCCACCGCATCGACGACGCGAGGGCCCGCGGGACCCTCGACCACGACGTGCGCCTGGTCCTCTGCGCCTACGAGGGCACCTCGACGATCGCCGGACCGCTCCACTCCGTGCCCGAAAATCTGCTAGCGGCCGGCGATTACGTCACCTTCTACCCCATCAAGCGATGCTACGCCCACGATTTCACCGCGGATCGCTGCGCCACGAATCGCGCCTACCGCGGCCACCTCGAATCCTGGCTGGCGGCCCGCGGGGCCCTCCCGGTGATGATCGGTGAGTACTACAACGTCTCCAAGTACGAAGACCTTCCCCTCCTCTTCACCCGGCGCCTGGCGGCCGATCTCCCGGCCTACCACCGCATGGGCGCCCGGGGGATGACCTACATGCACCTCCCCCTCGTCGCCTGGGCGATGCGCACCCTCACCCAGGCGCTCTACGCCCAACTCTCGTGGGATGCCACAACGGATGTGGCGGCCTTCCTCGAGGCCTATTTCCGCCTCTGGTACGGGCCCCATGCCGCGCCCATGCGGAAGGCTTATGAGCTTCTGGAGGAAGCCTGGTCCCACGTCGGCCAGTGGCGCAATTGGGGGCCGGCGAGCGTACTCTCCCAGCTCCAAGCCTGGGATGGAGCCACACCGGAACAACCCCTCGCGGGAAACGATGAACTCACGCCGGGTACCCTCGCCGCCGCGGGCGCGAGATCCCTGGGGCTCATGGAAGAGGCCCGAGGCCTCATGGAGGAAGCGGCCCGCGCCGAACGGCGCCGTCTCGCCCAGGGGCCCGAGGCGGCATCCGCCGCGGCGCTCAACCCGATCGAAGCGAGGGAGCGGGAAATGCGGCGCGGCCAATACGAGAGGCGCCTCGGCGAAGACCGCCGGCTACTGCGATACGGCATCGAGGTCATGGACCTCATGGCGCAAGCCGCCGCCTACCACGACGGGCTGGCCTCGGGCGACGCATCCGCGGCCGAATCGGCCTGGACCCGCATGGAGGCCCTCGAGGAGCAGCTCGACGCCTATTATCTGCCCATCGATTACGAGCAGCCGGGGGCCGGCCTCGTCGCCCGCGACGCGCTCACGCGCTCCCAGCTGCGCGACTTGATGCGCCGTTGCCGATGCGCCCGGGCCGCACGGGGATGAACCCGCCCCCCGGCCGCGGGTCAAAAACCCGGAAAAAGAAGTAAAAACGGCGGAAGAAGCCCCGGGGCCCCCGGCGTATCCTTTGACCATCACGATCAAAGGGAGCCACCCATGGGTTATCTACACGAAAGCGAATCCGCCGCCCGCATCGAACGCGTCAAACGCCTGCTCGAGGAGCGGGACCTCGACCTCGCCCTCGTCTATTACGACGAGTTCAATATCGGCAACGGCTGGTACCTCACCGGCTGGTGCCCCCAATTCGAGAGCGGCGCCGTCCTCGTGCCGCGCAAAGGGAAGCCCATGCTCCTCGGCGGGCCCGAGAGCGAACCCTTCGCCCAATTGGACAGCGCCGTCACCGAGACGCGCAATTTCCCCGTCTTCATGGTGCCCGACGAGGAGTACCCCAACGCCACCATCATCGATTTCCCCGCCCTGTTCGCCGAACTCTCGGCCCAACTCGGGAAGGTGAAGCGCGTGGGCCTCGTCGGCGCCTCCCGCATGCCCGCCGCCTGCCACCGCGGCATCGTCGAGGGCTTCGCCGGGGTGGAACTCGTCGACCTCACCGAGCCCTACGTGCGCCTGCGGTTCCAGAAATCCCCCTGGGAGATCCAGCAGATCCGCGCCGCCTTCGCCCTGGCCGACCAGTGCTATGCGGCGATGAAGGGGAAGCTCGCCGCGGGCGTCTCGGAGATCGAGGTCGCCGCGGTGGGCGAATACGCGGCCCGCAGCCGCGGCGCCAGCGGCTTCGGCTTCAGCGCGATCGTGGGCAGCGGGGCCCGGGCCAACGCGGTGGTGCCCACCGCGAGTTCGAAGAAGTTCGCCCCCGGCGAGACGGCGATGATCGGTCTGGCGCCCAAGGTCAACGGCTACGCCGGCGTCATGGGCGACTCCCTGCCCGTCGACGGGACCTACACGGCCTCGCAGAAGGAATGCATGCGCCACGTGCGCGAGGCCTTCCGTCTGACGAAGGCCATGCTCGTCCCCGGCAAGACCGGCCGCGAGATCGACGCCCCGGCCCGCGCCTATTTCAAGAAGCACGGCCTCTCCCCCTATCTCGTCTGCCCCTTCGTCCACACCATCGGGCTCCACGAGGCCGAGTCGCCCTTCTTCGGGCCGGGGAGTTCCGACGTGCTCGCCCCCGGCATGACCGTCTGCGTCGACGTGAGTTTCTTCGGCCACCCCGCGTGGCACGGCGTGCGCATCGAGACGGGCTACGAGATCACCGAGAAGGGCGCCGTGCCCTTCAGCCCGATGATGGACGCCCTCCACGTCGGTGAAATCTGAACGCGCGGGCGCCCCATGAAAACCAAGGGAGTCCCCGGCGGGTTCGACGTCGTCTTCGGTTTCGATATGGAGACCGATATCGGATCCTTCACCCCGTTCTACGAGGGAGTGAAGCGCGGCACCCCGCGCCTCCTGTCCATCCTCAAGAAGCACGGGGCGCCGTCGACCTTCTTCTGGACCGGGGATGCGGCCGAGCGCCACGGGGCCATGGTGCGCCGGGTCGCCCGCGACGGCCATGAGACCGGCTGCCACGGCCTCTACCACGAGACCCTGGGCGACCCCATCTTCCCGCTCCCGAACCTGCCGCCGATCCTTCCTTCCGAAGTGGAGGGCAGGATCCGGGAGGCGACGGAGCGGGTGGCGCGGGTGAGCGGGACCCGGCCGGTGAGTTTCCGCTGCCCGCGGCTTTGGGGAAGCACCCGGGTGGTGAACGTGCTGGAGCGCCTGGGTTACCGGGCGGATGCGTCCCTCCCCCTTTATTACTATAATAAACAAACGAAGCCCTACCACCCGTCCCGCCGGGATTGGACGAAAGCCGGAAACCTCAAGATGCTCGAGATCCCCAATTTCTGCGATCTGGCCATGGAGAGCCGGGACCCCTACGGGCGCGACCGCGACCAATGGCCCCTCTTCCGCACCCGAAGCGCCGCCTTCCTCGGGAAGACCATCGATTCCTTCATCGCCACGGTGCGGGCGAAGGGGGAACGGCCCGTGCTATGCTTCTATTTCCATCCCTGGGAATTCCACGCCATGCCCACGGGCGCCCTGGATTTCGGCGAGGTGAAGGTCTCCCCCAAGGCCTTCATCACGAAGCATTGCGGCGTCTACGCCTGCCGGCAATTCGACGAACTTTGCGCCTCGCTCAAGACCCGGGGCGCGCGCTTCATCACCTGCAAGGATCTCGCCCATGAATACCGATGAACTTCCCGTCGGCTCCCACCCGAAGGCCCTCACGTTCCCCCATTTCCCCGCCAGGCACCAAGCGGTGATCTTTCGGAATTGGGAACTCGTGCCCGTCGCCGCCCTGGCGAGGGTCCTCGGGGCGACGGAGGGGGAGATCCTCGCCGCGGCGGGGGAACTCGGCCTCGCGGTGCCCCCGGCCGTGGAACCGGCCTGGCTCGCCCGGGGCTACGTCACCATCCTCCGCGCGAATTGGCAACTCCTTAATTATGGCCAACTACTAGATCTTTTGGGATGGACCGCCGATCGCCTCGCCCTGCACCTCAAAGAAGACGATTTCCTCTGGACGAAACTCGGCGAACTCAAGCCCGATTGCGCGCCCGTAGCCTACCGCCCCCTCACGCCGAAGGAAGCGGAGGCCACCCGCGCCATCCGGGGCCTCATGCAGTCGCATTTCGGCGCCCTCCGCCGCACCGAAGCGCCCTTCGGCTTCCTCGAGACCTACGCCGCCCCCGAGCCGATGGCCGCGGCGGCGAAACCGCCCCGATCCGATTTCGATCCCCAATTCCTCTATTCCTATTCCGCCGTCTACGGCGACCCGCTCCTGCTCCCCGAGAACGACCCCTTCCCCGAGGGGCTCCTCAGCCGCTACGCCCGCATGGGCATCACCGGGGTCTGGCTCCAGGTGGTCCTCTATCTGCTCGACCCGATCCCGGGCATGGAGCACCTCTCGACGGGATGGGAAAAGCGCCTGGCCAACCTCGAGGCCATGGCGGCGCGGGCGAAGAAATATGGCATCGGAATCTACCTCTACCTGAACGAGCCCCGCGGCATGGAGGAGGCGTTCTTCAAGCAGTTCCCGGCATGGAAGGGGAACACGAAGGCCTACGCCGGCAATTTCGCCCTCTGCACCTCGGAACCGGCGGTCCTCGAGCGCCTGAAGGCCTCGTGCACCCGGGTCTTCCGCGCCGCGCCCGGCTTGGCCGGTGCCTTCACCATCAGCATGTCGGAGAACGTCACCCATTGCCATTCCAAACGCAGCGGCGCCGAATGCCCGCGCTGCCGCGAAAGGCCCGTCGCCGAGGTGGTGGCCGAGGTGAACCGGAGCATCGAGGAGGGCATCCACGCCGCCTCGCCGCGGGCCGAGGTGATCGTGTGGACCTGGGCCTGGGACCCGGCCTGGGCCCCCGACGCCATCGCCCGGCTTCCCGCGGGGGTATCGCTCATGAGCGTGAGCGAGTGGGGGAAGGACATCCAGGTCGGGGGCGTCGAGAACAAAATCGTCGACTACAGCATTTCCCAACCGGGCCCCAGCGGCGAG
Organism: Spirochaetota bacterium; assembly: GCA_017302015.1. Taxonomy (GTDB): domain Bacteria; phylum Spirochaetota; class UBA12135; order COTS27; family JAFLEE01; genus JAFLEE01. The sequence continues at coordinate 35,159 of JAFLEE010000044.1, forward strand.
AGCGAGGCGGTCTGGGGCCTCGCGGCCAAGCGCGGGCTCAAGACCCTCGCCAAGGTCCAACTCAATAATTCCTGGGAATGCTCGGCGATCCCGTACCTCCCCGTGCCCTATCTCGTGCGGGAACACCTGGACAACCTGAAGAAAGCCGGGGTCGGCGGCCTCATGGCCTCCTGGACCCTGGGCGGTTTCCCCGGCGGAAACCTGGCCCTGCTGCGCGCGACGCCCGAAGAACTGGCCCGGGAACAATTCGGCGAAGGCGCCCCCGAGATCTTGCGCGCGTGGAAGACCTTCAGCGAGGCCTTCCGCGAGTTCCCCTTCCACGTGGGCGTCCTCTACCGCGGCCCCCATAATATGGGCCCGGCGAATCTCCTCCACCGCACCCCCACCGGGTTCCAGTCCACCATGGTCGGCTTCCCCTATGACGACCTCACGGGTTGGCGGGCCAATTACCCGCCCGAGATCTTCGAGGCCCAATTCCAGAAGCTCAGCGAGGGATGGAAGGCGGGCTTGGACGGCCTCCTCGCCGCCGAAGGGAAGATCCCCGCCCCGTGCCTCGCCTCCTACCGCTCCCTTTGCGGCGTCTCCACGGGGGTCTATTGCCATTTCCGCAGCGCCTTCCTCCAAGTACGCTTCCATCGCCTGCGCGCCGAGGGGTTCCGCGACGCTGCGGCCGTTCAGGCCCTCCTGGCGGAGGAGATCGAGTTGGCCAAACGCCTGGCCGCCGTGCTCGCCGCCGATTCCACCATTGGGTTCGAGGCCAGCAACCATTATGCCTACACGCTGGGCGATCTCCAGGAAAAAGTCATCAGCACGGCCGCGCTCATGGAAACCTTCTGATCGATCCCCAAAGGAAGCCCTCCGATGAAACTCGACGAACTCCTTTCCCTCCTCGATCGCTCCCATCGTCGCCACCACTTCGCGGGCACCGACGCCTTCGGCGTCGTCTGCGGCCTCGACTTGGAGGGGCGGCTCTTCACCGTGGTGGGGGGCGAGGTGGTCAGCCGGGTCCATCCCGACGCCATCCGAAATTTCTCCACCCGGCACAAGTACCAGAACCCGGGGGGGGATGTGCTGTGGCCCGCGCCCGAGGGCACCCGCTTCGGGTACGAGTACGCCACGGGCGCCTGGCGCGTGCCGCCCTCCATCACCGGGGCCCGCTACCTGGTGGTAGAGGACCACCCCTCTGCCTGCACCATCGAAGCCGAGATCGATCTCATCAATAGCGCGGGAAAGGGCCTGCCTTGCCTCTTCAAACGCGAGATCCGATTGGAGCCCGACACCACTCTTGCGGTCGTTGAATCCATCACCTATCTCGGGGCCGCGTCTTTCGGCAAGGGCGAGTTCCTCCTCGCGCCGTGGTCCCTCTGCCAATTCGATAGCGGCGCGGGGGCCGAAGTCGTCTTCCCGAACCTCCCGGATTCGGTGCGGGATCTCTACGACCCCAGCGACGCCCAGCGCCGGGTAGAAGGCACCTTGTGCCGCACGAAGACCGACGGGGCCCAGCGCTACCAGATCGCCCTCGCCGCCGGGGTCGATTTCATCGAGTACCGCTATCCCGCCGCACATCTCACGGTCCGCCGGACCGCCTCGCTGCCCAAGGGCGGCGCCTTCATCGACATCGCCGACGCGCCGCCAAATGCAGAACCCTCCAAAGAGGGGGTGCGCTTCAGCGTCTATAGCGACCTGAGCGGCTTCATGGAGATCGAAGCGGTGGGCGGCTGCGGGGAAACCCTTCGCCCCCAAGACCGGCTCTCGGTGGAGATCCGCACCCAATTCAAACGGGGATGAGGCCCGCTCCGTACCTCGCGTCGGTGGTGGAAGCAACACGCCATTACCTCTAAGGAATTCGCATGTCACCAAACGCTCCCTTCCATTGGCGATACGTTCTCGCCCTATTGATCGTTTGGCTCCCGATGGCGGCCTTCACGGCGCCGCCGACCTTCTCGATCAACGTGAGAGAACACGGCGCCAAGGGCGACGGTAAGACCGACGACACCGCCGCCATCCAGGCCGCCATCAACGAGGGCGGGCGCCTGGCGAAAACCTTCCCCTTCCCCTGGGCCGGCGGCTATCCCGAGGTCGTCTTCCCCGAAGGCACCTACCTGATTTCTCGGCCCCTCGTCTGGGGCCTGGGCGCCGATCCCGCCAAGGGGATGCAGACCAATGGGCGCCCTTGGAGCGTCGGGGCCGTACAGGGCGCGGGCTTCACCTACGCGCGCGGCATCGGGAGGGCGGTGATCAAGCAGACCGACCCGAGCCAAGACATTTTTTATATCGGCCACGCCTACCGGGCCGTCGTGGAGGGCCTGGCCTTCGAGGGCGGATACCGGGGGATCCGCCTGTGGAACGGGAACCACGACAAATGCGTGGTCGTCATCCGCGACTGCACCTTCTCCAAAACCACGAGTTTCGCCGTCGAGATGACGGAGATCCACGTGAGCCTGCCGGGGAAGAATTATGTGGGATTCGCCCTCGCCGATTCCTCGGGGCGCCTGACGGAAGTGCAAAATCCCGCCGCCGCGCCGCTCATGTTTTCCTCGACCTACCTCCATGTCTACGGCTGCGAGTTCCGCGCTTGCCGAGGCGTGCTCTCGAGCGCCTGCGACATGGCGACCCTGGAAGATTCCACCATCGAGACCTCCCCCGAGATGGAGGGCGCCGCCATCCGCACCGTCGGCCTCCTCAAGGTCGAGAACGTCCGGGGCCTGGCGCGGGTGAAGGCGGGCCGCCAACAGCGGTGGATGGACCTCGCCTTCGGCAATTCGCCCCAGATCTACGGCCGCGGCCTGAAACTCGAGGCCGAGGGGGGCCTCGGCATGCCGGTCGTCTATAGCTTCGCGCGGCTTCGGGGAACCGGGAACGTCAATTGCGCCTCCGTGGTCCTCCAGGATTCCGAGTTCGCGGTATCCGGCTGCCCCGAGAACGCCGTGGTCTATTGCCCCGAGGTGCCCAATCGGATCGTCCTCTCCGGATGCGTCCAAACGGGGAAGACGCCTGTGGCCGCCATCGGCCTCGCCGGTTCCCACTTCGACGAAGATTATTTCCAATCCTACGACAATATCGGTTCCCTGGATCTCACCCCGCTCACCAACCGGGGCGCCTGGATCCCGGTGGCCCCCCAGGCCCTCGCCTACCTCGTCGACGACGGCAACCGGAACATCGCCGCGTCCCTACCGGCCCCCATGGTGCCCTATGCCCGACCCGCCCTTCCGAAAGCGACCCAAGAGGCCGTTCGCCGATGGACCGGCCTGGCGAAAAGAGATTTCCTCTGTGAAAAAACTCTGGCGTCCAATGTCACCCGCCGCGTATTGGCCTCCGATTTCGGCCTCGTCGGCGACGGCATCGCCGACGATAGCGACGCCGTCCAGAAGGCCTTCGACGCCGCCGCGGGCGAAGGCGTCTGCGAACTCGTCTTCCCCGGCGCCCTCTACCTCATCACCCGCCCGATCCGCTTGCCCTCCCGGATCATCGTGCGCGGAAGCGGCCGGGCCGCCTTCCTCACCCCCAGCGGCGTCGCCGGAGGGTTCGTCGTGCCCGATGCCCGGGCCGTCGCGCTCCTCAACCTGACCTTCGATTCCGGGAAGAAGCAGGTGCAAGTACGCATCCTCCGCGGCCAGGAGGCGCGCGTACTCGTCGACAATTGCGCATTCCAAAACGCCGGGGAAATCGCCCTCGAGTGCCGCGCCGAGGGTGAAAAATGGGCGGAAAGGTCCCGCTCGAAGCTTCGGGCCATGAATTGCGTCTTCGACAATAATGGGCGCGAGATCGACCAGAACATCGACGCGGTCGTCGACTCCCATTGGATCGGCTCCTACAAGTTCACCTACCGGGAGTTCCGCGACGTGAAGACCCGCACCGCGGAAGGCTACCGATGGGACGGCGGTTTCCAGGGCGCCGAGGATTACCGCGAGCGGGCCCTCGTGCGGAACGAGGGGCGCCTGCGCATCGAGAACGTCGTGGGCGTTCCCTCGGCGAAAACGTTCCGCAGGGAGATCCGGTGGATGGACACCCGCGGCCCGCTCCTCGTCGACTTCTTCCGCTTCGGCGGCGAAAATGGGGGCCTCCCCGCCGTCTATCTGGAGCCAGGCGCGCCCGATCTCGGGGCGGGGGCGATCATCCAGAACAGCTGGCTCAACCACAAGCTCGGCAGTTTCTACTACCCCGGCGATCCCGAGGCGGTCAAACCCATCGCCGCCCTCGTCTACGCCCGGGGTCTTTCGGAGAACCTGGTGCTGGCCAATAATTGCGGCTTCGAAAAGAGCCAAATCCCGGCGGCCATCCTGGGCCCCACCGTGCAATTCGACCCATCCCGAGTGCGGCTAGAAGACATAAAGACTCGCCTTTCTTTCAGCGCCAATACCATCCCGGAAGATCTCGCCACCCGCGTCCCGGGCGAGTCGGCCGCGGCGGTCGTGGTGACACCGATCCCTCCCGAGCGGAAAACCCGTTCATCGGTGCGTGCAAACCTCCTCAAGAACGGCGATTTTGAAAAGACGCGCACGCTCTCCATCGAGCCTTCTACCACGGGGGGCTGGGGAGAAGTGGCGCGCCGCGGCAGTCGGGTGGGCCTGGGCGCGGGGGGCCAAGAACCGCTTCCGAAGGATTGGACCCCGAACCCCAACGCGGGGTGGGCCCCGGGGAGCCGCAGCCGCGCGGCTTTGATCACGGACCCGAGCGGCAAAGAATTGCGTTCCGGGACCAACGCGATCCTCCTCGGCTCGGACCAGTACGCCGTCCTTCTTTCCGACGCGCCCATCGCGGTGAGCGATGATCCCGGGGACCGCGAACTCTCCCTCACGAAGCCGAACCGGTTCTCCTTTTGGGCCAAGGGAAGCGGTCGCCTGACGCTTAGCATGACCACGTATTTAAAGGTCGGGGTCCAATACAACGCCTGCCGGGCGACCCCGGCTGAAATCAATTTAGACAGTACATGGAAAAAATATGAAGGAACCCTGGAGTTCACCGACGCGGGCGTGGTGGAGGCGCGGTGCTTTCTACGTGTGACCGGGGGAGAGACGGTGGTGGATGGGGTGGAGATCAGGGGGGCGCCATAGACCGGGGCTGCTCCCTTCGCGACGAAGTTTCCGCCGCGCTCCAAGTCGAGGCTGGATCATCCCGCAGGGGAAGAATCAGTAAAGATTATTGGCACGAGAACTATACTTGACAATGGTAACGATTTTCGATACTATCCTAGAGCGTGATCACCAGTTTCAAGGACAAATCGACGGAAGCCATCTGGAATGGTGAATTCGCCAAGAAAATCCCACCCCATATTCAAGAAATTGCCCGTCGAAAACTCAGGATGATAAACAATAGCCATGGTGTCTTAGACCTAAAAATCCCCCCAGCAAACCACCTTGAGAAACTCAAAGGGAATCGGGATGGGCAATTTAGCATCAGAATAAATGACCAATACCGGATTTGCTTTAATTTTGCAGATGGAAACGCCACGAACGTTGAAATTACGGACTACCACATATGAAAAGAATCAAAAATATCCACCCTGGGGAAGTTCTTCAAGAAGAGTTCCTTACGCCCTCGGGCATCTCCTCCTATAAATTGGCAAAGGAGACGGGAATGCCGATCACCCGGATTATGGATGTCATTCACGGAAAACGGGGAGTCTCGGCGGATACTGCCATTCGTCTTGCTGCCTATTTTGGCAATACCCCTACTTTCTGGCTTGGCCTCCAGAATGATTATGATCTGGAGGAAGAGATGAGGGAGAAGGTTGGGTTATACAGGAAGATTCATCGGGCGACATTACAGGAGGCACTTTCTTGATTGGAAAGATCAGATGTATCTAATCCTAAAAGTGAAGCAAACTTTTAAGGCTATTTGGAAGGATCCAGTAGGATCCAAGCTGATTGCGATGGGGATAGTTGCAGCAATAGGAGCATTCCCGTTGCTATTCTCTTCGGTAAGAAGGTTTTTGGCTAACCTGATTGGAAAATTCAATTTATATCATTGGGCCATTACTTTTCTCAGCATCTTGGTGTTAGCACTCACGAGCACTTTGATTTATTTATTATTAAGTAGGAGGATGACTAATAGACAGACTCACCCTAAAACCCCTACTGAGAAATACTTTGAAATATCAAAAGACAATAGCACTACAAATATCCTTGTGTGGTTTCTTTACCATAAAATCCTTGTTACGGAACAATTTCCGGGCTACTCGAATGCAAATGTATTCCAAAATTTCCCAGAAACTAAAAGGCTTTTAGATGCAGAAATTTTAACAACAACAAGAGTTGGTCGCCTTGGCTTTCGTTTGGAAATTAATTCCGAAATCTATGAATTACTTTCAAAAGAGGTAGACTTTAACAAACTAGATGAAGAAATTGTGAATGTTGTCTCTTCAAGGAGTTTTGGAGAGGCTTTTAGTATTTGGCAGTGGCTCACGATTTCGAGACGGTTTTTCGAGACCTTTAAGGTGGAACCTCTTCGGGGTTGATTTTCGACTGACTTGCTTGAAAAAGTCGAGCGAGGATGCCATTGGGCGAGCGAGATCAG
>JAFLEE010000045.1 GCA_017302015.1 Spirochaetota bacterium
CCATTTCTTAGTGCGGCCAAAGAACCTCGGAGGAAGCGCCCGGTCGGGCGACCCGCCGTTCCCAAGGACAGAACCATGCCCCTCAAATGGAAAAAACGCTGGATCTCCGATGAAAGCTTCGAATCTGCGGGGGTCTTCGATGTCCTCGGGGATGGCAAAGCCCATATCGTCTCGGGGGCGTTCTGGTATGAGGGGCCGGATTTCCGGAAAAAACACGAGATCGGCCCGGTGGGGAAGTACGGGGAATACTACGACGATTTCTCCACCCTCCCCCTCGATGTCAACGGCGATGGCCGCATGGACTTCGTCACCGGGGGCTGGTTCGGGAAAACGCTCCTTTGGAAGGAGAACCCCGGCAAGCCGGGGGCGCCTTGGCCCGTGCACCCCATCGCCGAGGTCGGCCAGATCGAAACCGCCCGGGCCTGGGATGTGGACGGGGATGGGGTGGCCGAGCTCATCCCCAATACCCCCAATACGCGGGAGGTGAAGATCTTCAAACTCGACACCGATAAAGAGGGGCGCGGGCTCGGCACCTTCACCTCCCACACCATCCACACCTTCCCGGAGGGGGAAAAGCAGGACCATGGCCTCGGGTGCGGCGACGTGGCCGGCAACGGTCGCGCTGATATCCTCCTCCGCCAAGGCTGGCTCGAGTGCCCGGCGGACCCTTGGCGCGATCGGTGGGTCTGGCATCCCGATTTCCCAGATCCGGTATGGGCCCGGGCGAGCGTGCCGATGCTCGCCGTCAAACTGAAGGGCGTCGACCGGGGCGCCGTGCTGACCGGGAGCGGGCACGGCTACGGCCTCTGGTGGAGCGAGCAGCGCGCCGAACGGGGGGAGCGCCGCTGGATCCACCATCCCATCGACCCGGAGAACGCCCAGTACCACGACCTCCAATGGGCGGACGTGGACGGCGATGGGGAGTGCGAACTCGTCACCGGAAAGCGCCACCGCGCCCATTGCGGCCACGAAGCCGGCGAATGGGACGACGCGGGCATCTATTACTTCAAATGGAACGGGGAATCGTTCTCCAAGCAGGTCATCGAGTACGGCCCCATCGGGGTCGGCAAGGGCTGCGGGCTCCAATTCGCCCTCCACGACCTTTTCGGGACGGGGCGCCTCGACCTCATCGCCCCCGGGAAGGACGGCCTCGTCGTCTACGAAAACCTCGGCCCCTGACCCTTCCGTGGGCGCGACCTGCGCGCGAGCGGCCCCGCGCGCGGACAGACGGGCACCGCTTCGACGGCCTTCAGCGCGCCGAAGCCTCCCATTCATCCTTCAAAATGCCATAAACCACCACGTCTTGGGCGACCTCGAAGCGCACGAAATGGCGCCGCAAGAGCCCTTCCTTCTTCATCCCGCATTTTTCCAAGACCCTCCCCGAAGCCGGATTCGTGGCGAAATGCTGGCCGTAGAGGCGATGGACGCCGCCGTCGTCGAAGGCCCAAGCGACCACGGCCCGGGCGGCCTCGGTCGCGAAGCCTTGGCCCCATGAGGCATGCCCGATCCAATACCCCATTTCGGCATTGACATGGCGCCGGTCGTGGATCAGGCCGATGGCGCCGATGAGGCGGGGCTTCTGCGTCCCGGGGCCGGCTTCTGCCGCGGCCTTCACGTTGATCGCCCAGATGCTTTGGGTGCCGTCCAACCACCACTCGGCGTGCTTGGCGATCCATTCCGAGGCGTGTTCGCGTTTGTACGGGAAGGGGAGCGTGCCCGTGCTGGCCGCCACCCGGCGGTCATCGGCCAAGACCGCCAGGGGATCCGCATCATAGATATTGAAGGGACGGAGTTGTAGGCGCGATGTCTCCAGGGTGACCATGGGGATTCCAAGGCGGGCGCCCTTCTCGGGTTCCCGGCGGGATCCGGTGGAACGGATCCTGGGGGATCATACCTTCTGGCCAGCCGTTTTGGGGCCATGCTAAAACCACCCATGGCCACCCTCGAGTTCCCCCACGTCGTGCGCGATGCCGTCCACGGCAATATCCCCTTCACGGCCCTGGAACGCGAGGTCATCGACCACCCGCTCTTCCAACGCCTGCGCCACATCGTGCAATTGGGGTTCCTCCATCTGGTCTTCCCCAGCGCGACCCATACCCGCTTCGAGCATAGCCTCGGGGTGATGCACTTGGCGGGGCGCCTCCTCACCGCGGCCCTCACCAACCAGGAGCGCCTCTTAGCCCGCCACGGCGACCCTGCCTTGCCGGGCACCGCGCGCCTCATCGCCCCCCTGCGCGAAGCCCGGGTGCTCCAAGCCGTGCGCCTGGCGGCCCTCATCCACGACCTGGGGCATGGGCCGTTCAGCCACGCCTCCGAAACCCTGACCCTCGACCGGGCGGCGGCGGTCTGGAGCGACCCCGCCCTGCCCCGCTGGCTGCGCGATCATTTCGCCCGCGAGATCAAAGCGGGGGCCGAGGTGACGCACGAATGGTATACCCTCCTCATGGCCGTGCGGCTCTTCGCCGATTTGCCACCGAACGGCAGGGCCTTGCTCCGCGACGTGCTCGCCCTGCTCCAGCCCGGCATCGGCTGCGACCCGAGTTCCCCCCTCTCCCGCCATCGCCTCCTGCCCTTCCTCCACGGCCTCCTCTCCAGCGAACTCGACGCGGACCGCATGGATTACCTGCTGCGCGATAGCCGCTCGGCGGGGGTCCGCTATGGCCTCTACGACCTCGACCGCATCGCGGCGGCGCTCTGCTTCACCGGGGGGAAAAAACCCGGGCCGGCGATCCACGAGTCGGGCCTGCACGCCTTCGAGGACTACCTCATCAGCCGCTACCAGATGTACCTCCAGGTCTACACCCACAAGACCAATACGGCCTTCGAGGAGATGTTCGTCGCCCTTTGCTCGGGGCTCTCCCTCTCCTACCCCGCCGACTCCGCCGGGTTCCTCTCGTTCACCGACCGCACCTTCCCCGCCCAGGTCGCCGCGAGGCTCGCGGAACTTCCCAGCGGCGAAAGGGCGAGGCGGGCCGCCCTCGCCGATTCCCTCTTCGTCGCCCGCAAGCCGTGGAAACTCGCGTGGCAGGCCACCGCCTTCGATGCCATCCCCGCGGAGGCCGCCCATTTCCGCCGCCTCGTCGCCCGCCTGAAGAAAGCGGGGGAAACCGGCCAAGTTTGCGTGTATGAATCCCGGCGCAGCCTCAGCCGCCTCGCCCCTTCCGGGGCAGAGGCCCACGCGCCCGAAGGGGGGCTCCCCATTCTCCGCAAGAACGCGGCCCGGGGCGGACTCGAGGTCTGCGATATCCGGCGCGTGTCCTACGTGCTGGACGCGTTCCGCAAGCCGATCGCGATCTGGCGCATCTATGCGCGGCCGGACCGGCTCGGGAAGGTGCGGGGGATTTGCTCGGGGGGGCGGTGAAAACACAATTTCAGAGTTTTCGTTCGATTGGATCTATTCTCTGAGATTGTGTTTGATCAAGGCGGCCCCGTACACCCGACTCCCCCCGCCATCACCCGATCCCCCTCATTCATCCCTTTACCGCGGCCATTACTCTTCATGAACCCTGATACCCCAACCCGTCGGATCCCGGTGAAAATTCCCGGCGCTCCTATCGCCCGAACCCGATTTTTTCCGCCCCGTCCGCCCGGTAGCGCACTTCATTGGCCAGGCGTTCGAGCACCCAGTCGAGCGTAACGGAAGCGGGGGCGAGATGCCTGGCTTGGGCCGCCACCGCGCTCACATCCCCGGGCGTCAGCCCGTCCATCTCGCGCAGGCGAACCGCCCCGCGCGCGGCGAGTTCCGCGGCTACCCCCGGAAAGTACAGGCCGACCACCCGTTCCCGAGCCTCGGGCGTCAGCGGCTTGAATGCCACCTTGAAGGCGAAGCGCCGTTTGCTCGCCGGGTCGAGGCGCTCCAGCAGGTTGGTGGAGCAGATGAGCACCCCGGTGTGGCTCTCCATCTGGGTGAGGAACTCGTTGACCTCGGCGATTTCCCAAGATCGCGCGTGGCCGCGCCGATCCCCGAGGAACGTATCGGCTTCGTCGATGAGGAGGATGGAACGCGAGGCCGCCGCCCCCAGGAACGCATCGCGGATATTCCGTTCGGTCATCCCGACGTAGGGGTTCTGGAGATCGGAGGCGCGTTTGACCATCAGGTCGCGGCCCAGGCTCCGGGCCAGATGCTTGGCCCAAGCCGTCTTCCCGGTGCCGGGGGGGCCCCAGAAAAGGAGGTTCAGGTGGGTGCCCTCCTCTAAATTCCCTGCGTTCCAGGACCGACAGATGGCCGCGAGAGCGGAATCGACCGAAGCGATGGGCACATCCGTGTTGAGGAGGCCCGGATCGTAGCGTTCTTCCCGCGCCCTGGGCGCCGGGGCCTTCTTGCGGAACAGGTGGTGGTGGCGGTCGAGGAGATGCTCCAGCCGCCTCAGGACGCCCTCCGGCGTCTCGTTCTTTTTCGCGAGGCGATTGACCGTATTGAGCGCGTTCTTTACCCCGCCGATGTCGATGGGATACCGGGCGGCGAGCGCCTCCACATGGGGCCGCAGCAGGGCGGCGCGCGGGTGGCCCGCGAGGAGCCGGCGCCAGATCGCCCGGCGTTGGGCCTCCCCGAGCGCCCGGAACTCCCAGGAATAGTGGAATCGCCGGCAGACCGCGTCGCTTAAGGAGTGGGACTCGTTGAGGATCCACAGGGTCTTGGCCGGCGACCGGTCGAGGAAGGTGTTGAGGCGCCCCTTGTCTCGGTCGCGCCCGCCGTCCATGAAGAAGAAGCCCATCCCCCCCCGGGTATTGAGCACGCCATCGGCCTCATCGATCATCAGCAATTCCCGGTCATGGTCGACGAGGCGGCTGGCGATCTCGATGCGCGCCACTCGGGACCGCTCCGCGGCCCCGTCCTCATCCCGCACGAACCGGGGGATGAGGCCGCAGGATTCCGCCAGGGCCCGGGCCAATTGGGTCTTGCCCACCCCGGGTTCCCCGTAGAAGACGATATGGCAGGGCCCCTTGGCCATTAAAAGACCCCGGCACGCCTCGATGCAATCCTTCAGGCCGAAGACCTCATCGGCGAAGGCAGAAAGCGGGAGGCCCCTTCCCGTCGCGAGGTGGCAGGAACTATTGAGGAGGGAGGCGTCATCCCCCGTTTCGAGGTACATCCTCACGTCTTCCGAGAGGCAGAGATCGCCCGACATCGGGTGGCGGTCGATGAAATCGCAGGCGCGCAGCATGCTCTGGTTCGAGAGCGCCTGCATCACCTCCGTGCGGGGCACCCCGCACCCCTTCGAGATGAAATCGATGCGGCGCGTCCCCTCGAAATCGCCCAAGACGGCGCGGAAGGCCTGGACCTCGTTTTCGAGGTACGCCGCCAGAAGCACCGCTTTTTCCCCCTCGCGGAGTTTCATGCTGCGGCAGAAGGCGTCCACGCGCTTCTCCACGGGGTGGGGGGCCGGGTGGCGGGGGAGTTTCGCCATGCAGGCCTCGAGGGCCCTCCGTAGGGCGATCCGGTAGGCCTTCGCATCGCCGATTCGGCTGGCCCGCACGCGCAATTCTCCGGCCAAATGCTCGCATTCGTCGACTTCCTCCAGGAGCGAGTCCCGGAACTGGATTTGGTCGTCGTTTTCGCGGAACCAGCGGCACCGTTTCGCCTTGGGCGCGACCTTGGGGGCCAAGGCGTCGATGATGGCCATGCGGTCGTCTGAACGCAGGAGGCTCAAGAGGAGGCGAAGGAAGGAGGGGTGGATGGGATCCGCCTCGAAATATTGCATCGCGAACGGCTTCAGGAGCTTGAGGAAGCCCGTCGACTGGCCCCCCTTGCTTTTTCGATATCTCATCTTCCAGTGCCTCATTCCCATGGTGGACCCCTTTCCAGGAATGAGCATATGCCCCCCGGTGGACAATGCTTGTCATCCTTGGTTCCCCGCACGGAAAATAGTAGAATCCTTCGATCCTTTCGGGAACTTGCCGCCCATTCGTCCGGCTCGCTTGGTCCCCCGCTCTCGAGGGGCTCGGCGCCAGGACGGACCCGAATCGATCGCCCATCGACACGAGGTCAATAGCCATCACCAGGAGCCCCCATGAAACGCCTCCCCTTCATGCTCTCCCTTCTCCTGCCCGTCGGTCGATTATTCGCCGGCGACCCCCAGCCTCAGGGCGAGTTCCACCAAGCCATCGTGAAAAAAACCGATGAGGAACGCCGCGCCACCAAGGGAAAAGAATGGTGGGGCGCCGGGGTGATCTGCTTCGCCCCGGGAGACCAGATCCCCCGCCTGGGGAAAAAGGCCGAGGTCGAGGCCATGTTGCGGACTTCCTTCAAACGCGGGGAAAACTTCACCGGCCGCGTCTACCTGCCCCGCCACGTGGGGGGGATGGACGAGCAGGAGCCCGTCTCCCTCCTCTACCGCATGATCGTCGGCGGCAAGATGCTCTACCAGGTCGAACTGAAGGGAGACGTCAAGCCCGACCCGGAATGGTCCTCGTGGATGATCGACCTGCCGGCGGACCTCCAAAAAGGGTTCGATGCCCTCGCCTCCGGGACCCACTCGGTGCGTATCGAGGTATGGTCGAGCCGGGAAGCGGTGAAGACGACCCTGTGGGTGGATGAGAATGGCAAGCCCCTCGGCAAGACCCAAGAGTCGGTGAACAAGGGGAAGTTCTGGGCCTCCGGCGAGTTCAACTGGACTAAATAGGCATCGGGCCCTTCGCCGCGAGGGGAAAAAAAAGAGCGCCGCGAGGCGCTCTTTTTTTAGATCGGAATATGTCTTGGGTTCAGGTGAAATCGCGGTCCATCACCGTCTTGCGCTTGTCGTTCTTGGCGCTCTCGATGGCCTGGTCGATGAGCACGCGCACCTTCTCGGAGAGCTTCTCGGCCACCGTCGAAGCCGTGGAGAAACCCTTGGCCTTGATGTAGGCCTTGAGCTTGGAATTGATGATGAGGATATCTTTGGGAGCGCCGGCTGCGTCAGTCATGGGGGTACCGTCCTATGGGGAGAGTTTCGTACATGTTGCCATATGCGGGGGCTTCTTTCAAGGAGCCGCATACCGCCCTTTTGGATGAAACCATCGGCGCCCTCCCGGCAGCGCGCAACGCGCCGCAACCGCGATTCCCGGGCCGCCACTTTTGGGGGGCCATGTTCTTTCCCGGTGGGTGGATTTATAATCTCGGGCACTCGCCTGTGATGCTCCCCGACTGGAGTTCCCCATGACCCGTTCCCCCATCCCGCCGCTTCTCCTGCTCCTCGCTTTAGGCGCCCAGAATCCCGCCGCCCCAGAAGCCTTCCTCCTCGATGCGAACCCGGAAGAGACGATGTCCCTCGGAAGCCAAGGCACCCGCGAGGTCTTCACCTCGCCCGGGCTCCCCGCGCCGCTGGCCTGCCGCATCACCGTCCCGGCGAAGACCGCCAAGCCTTGGGATCTCCAGCTCGCGGGCCCGCTCACCGAGCCGCTGGCCCCGGGCGAGCTCGTGGGGGTGGCATTCTTCGCGCGGTCCACCCACGGGGAAGGCGAGTTCACGGTGAGGGTGCAGAAGTCCGCGGCGCCTTCCCACGGCCCCATCCACCGCTCGGAAAAGGCGGGAAAAGACTGGAGATGCTACGGCTTTGTCGGAAAAGCCGGCGAGGCCCTTCCCCTGGCCCAATTGGCGATCCACTTGGGGGGGCGGGCCCAGTGCCTCGAGTTCAGCGGCATCACGGTGGTGCGCTTCCCGGCGGGCACGACGCTTTCCGAGGCGGCTGGGGCAAACTTCGAAGACCTGGTGCGCCGCCACCGGGGCGTCGCGTCGGCGAAGCCCGGCCGCTACGCCCTGCAAGATAAAAAACTCGAGGCCACCCTGCGGGGCAAGAACAAACTCTTCGGCAAGGGAACGCTCTTCGCCGACACCTCGGAACTCGGCGAAGCCCGGTTCCGGGACGGCAAGGGCGAGGTCAAACCCATCGTCGTCGGCGACCAGCCCTTCTCCAACGCCTATCGGGTGAGCCTCACCCAGAAAGGCAAGAACCCCTGGGACCCGCAGATCCTCTTCTTCTCCACCCTCCCCGCGCGCCGTGGCCAGGTGCTCTGGTTCTCCGTCTGGGTGCGCAGCGCCAAGGCGGGCATGAAGACGACCCTGCAGCCCACCGTGCAACTCGCCGAACCCCCATGGGAGTGCCCCCATTTCACCGGCGCCCCGGAACTCGAGGTCGACGGCGCCTGGCGGGAATACTTCTTCGCCATGCCCGTCACCCGCCGCGATTTTCCCGCGGGGAAGCTGCAACTCGGCTTCCAATTCGGGAACCGGGAGCAGGTGATCGACATCGGGGGGCTCGCCGCCTACCTGTTCCCCGAGGGCACCGCCCCCTCCGACTTGCCGCGCACCGTGATCCCGCTCAAGTACGAGGGCAGCGAGAAGAACGCCCAATGGCGCTTCGACGCCCTGGAACGGATCGAGCAGAACCGGAAGGCCGATTTCGAGATCCGCCTCCTGACCCTGGACCAAAAGCCCGTCCCCGGCGCCACCGTCACCGTGCGCCAATTGACCCAAGAGTTCGGCTGGGGCACCGCGGTCACCGCCCACTGGATCAACGACCCCTCCCCCGAGGGCGAGCGCTACCGGGAGACCCTCAAAAAATACTTCAACAAAGCGGTCCTCGAGAACGACCTCCATTGGGAGAATTGGGAGAACGCCGGCGGCCGCGCCGCGGCCTCCAACGCCATCGCCTGGCTGCGCGGCAATGGGTTCCTTGTGCGAGGGCCTCGCCTCGTCTGGCCCTCCTGGAGCAAAACCCCGAAGGGCCTGAGGGACCTTGAAAACGACAAGCCCGCCCTCGCGGCGCGCCTCGCCTCGCGCATCGACGAGACCGTGCTCGCCTTCCGGGGCCAATTAACCGATTGGGACGTGGTGAACGAGCCCTACGCCCATTTCGATCTCCTCAAGATCTTCGGCACCAACGCGATGGCCGATTGGTTCAAGCGGGCGCGCAAGGCCGATCCCTCGGCCCTCCTCTGGCTCAATGACTACGACCAGATCGAGAAGGACGGCCGCGAGACCGGCCACCAGGACTACCTCGAAAAACTCGTGGTCATGCTTCGCCGAGAGGGCGCGCCCATCGACGGGATGGGCTTCCAAGCCCACTTCAAGGCGCCCCTCACCCCGCTCTATAAGGTGAAGGAGATCCTCGACCGCTACGCGAGACTGGGCCTAAAACTCCAGGTGACCGAGTTCGACCTCGCCACGGAGGACGAGGCGGGCCAAGCCGCCTACACCCGCGATCTCATGACCCTTGTCTTCAGCCATCCCGCCGCCACCGGCTTCGTCAATGGGGGATTCTGGGAGGGCGCCTGTGGGATTCCCGAGGGCGCCTATTTCCGCAAGGATGGGTCCATGAAACCCAACGGCAAGGTCTGGGAAGACCTCGTCACCCGCAAATGGCGCACGGTGGAGAGCGGCAAAACGGACCCGAACGGCCTTTGGGCCACCCGTGGCTTCCTGGGGGATTACGAGGTCACGGTCACCCTCGGGGAAAAGACGCTGGTCCAGCGCATGAAACTCGGCCTCGGCGGGATGCAATGGGTCATGCCGTTTAAATAGCCGGCCCGCCCCTCCCATGGGGCTGGGCGACGCCACGCATCCAGTCGGCCGGTCCCGCTATTTCTCGGGGCGTTTCCTTGCAAATCCAGGGAATTCGGAGTATTCTATCTGCATCATATTATGAATCAGTAGCCCTTCCTGATTTTCATCGGCTGCTAGGTTCGGAGGCCTCCATGCGCACGATCTTTCTCGGCATCCTCGCGACCCTCATCATCTTCAGCCAACTCATGGTCTACAAACTCCAGTCCTTGGGGGAAGCGGGCGCCCCGGTGATCTATTGGGTCACCGATCCCAACCCGGCGCGCTTCGAACAGATCGCCCTCTTTCGCCAGTGGCTGAAGAAGCACGGCTACCCCGACATCGACGTGAAACTCGACACGGCCAATCGGGGGATGCAAAAAACCATCGTGCAGGGCGTCACGGGCGTCGCCGGCGACATGATCGACTGCAGCGGCAACCAGATCCCCATCCTCCAGAACATGGGCATGCTCGAAGATTTGACCCCGACCTTCGCCGAGTTCAAACTCCCCGTCTACGGGAGCCACGAGGCCAACCGCCATGAGATGGTCCTCGACGGGAAGGTCTACGGCACCCCGTGCAATACCTGGCCCTCGGTCTACCTGGTGAACCTCGACCTCTTCGCGCGCCTCGGCCTGCCCCCGCCCCCGACGCGGTGGAGCCTCGAGGAGTTCGAGCGCCGGGGCAAGATCTTCATCGCCAAAGCGAACGAGGGCCGCAAACGGCGCGAGGTCTTTTTCGCCTACCGGGTCGACACCGGGGTGGTCCGCCGTTCCCTGGGGATCGCCGCGTTCAATGAAACGCTCACCGCGCCCTGGCCCGATGTGGCCTCCATCACCCGCGTCCTCACGCTCGTCCACAAATGGACCTACGACGACCATCTCATCCCCAGCGAGGCCGAACTCTCCTCCATGGCCACCGAGCAGGGATACGGCGGCGCCGATTACCAACTTTTCCACAAGGGCTTCTTCGGCATGATTTGGGGCGGGCGCCACGCCCTCATCCAACTCCGGAAGATGGAGCCGCCCCTGCGCCTCGACGGCGTCGAGATGCCCAACGGGGGCTACCCGAACACCGCCACGGGGAGCCGCTCGCTGGTGATGTACGCCGGGTCCCAGAAGAAGAAGTGGGCGAAGTACTTCTTCGCCTTCCTGCGCAGCGAGGAGTACAGCCTCCACGTCGTCAAGGACGCCGACAGCATGCCGCCGCTGCCTTCGATGCTCGAGCGCAAGGAGTTCCTGGAACCCTCCGCCTGGCCCAACGAATGGGCGCTCCAGAAGGCCTATGCCCACGCCACCAGAAACCTCGCCATCGGGTTCGAGATCAGCCCCTTCCTCCCGCCCACCATCAATAGCCTCAAGATGAAGGCCGGCGCGGCCTTCATGAGCGGGGTGGGCACCGCGGAGGAGGCGGCCCGCCAAATGTACGAGGGCAACCTCGAGGAGATGGCCAAATACGTCGCCCGTAATCCGGACCGCAAGAAGGCCTACCTCGCGGCCGTCGCCCTCCAGGAAAAGATCGACGCCCGGAAGGCACGGGGCGAAAAGATCCCCGCCGAATGGATCGCCAATAATTTCCTGCGAAAGTACTATCTCGACACGGGGAAAGCCTATTGGAAGGAGACGAAATAACCCATCGACTCCGCATCGTTCCGCACCCGCAGTGGTGCCCGGGAGCGGGCCCCGCGAGTTCATGGCGATGGCACCCGACCTTCTGTCCGCCGCCACGGGGGAGATCTCCAT
Source organism: Spirochaetota bacterium (assembly GCA_017302015.1). Classification (GTDB taxonomy): domain Bacteria; phylum Spirochaetota; class UBA12135; order COTS27; family JAFLEE01; genus JAFLEE01. Next base: position 11,260 of record JAFLEE010000045.1, read on the forward strand.
CTTCGGTGGATCCAAAAAAAGACATGCTCTTGTAAAAGTAGAGGTACGTTGCCGCGTTTGCAGCGCCGGGGGCGAGCGGCTATAACTGGGGCGACTTCGATGCGGAGGCAGCCCCATGATCACCCCCTTCCTTCCCGTGCGGGATCCCTTCGGCCGCGACCTTCCCGTGGACGACGGCAACCCCTTCCGCTTCTACCAATGGCCCGCCGCGTGGATCTGGCCCGAGGGCGCCAACCCCGATGAACCCCTCGTCTTCGGCGCCCGCCTCGATTTCTCCCTCGCCAAACCCGAGACCGTGCGCCTCCACTTAAGCGCCGACCAGCGCTTCGAACTCTTCCTCGACGGGAAGCGCTTCGCCCGTGGCCCCGAACTCTCGGATATCGCCCATTGGATATACGCCTCGTTCGACCTCGCGCTCACCGCGGGCGCCCACCGCCTCGGCGCACGGGTATGGTACGCCGGCGACCAGGCTGGCTACGCGCAGCAAACCGTGCGGGCGGGCTTCCTTTGCGCCGGTGAAGGCACTGGCGGGGAACGTTTCCACACCGGCATGGCCCCCTGGAGCGTGAAGCGCCTCGATGGGTACTCCCTGACCCGCCGCAAGCAGATCTGGCTCGCCCCACCGCGCCAGGAAGTCGATCTCGCGCGGGTGGAAGAAGCTTGGTTGGAGGGCGACGGGGGATGGGAAGCGCCGAAGGTCTCCGCCACCGCCCGCACCGAGGGGGGCACCGACACCACCCCGGTCTGGGTCGTCCACCCCGCCCTCCTCCCGCCCCAACGGGAGACCCCGGTCGCCTGGGCCTCCGTGCGCCATGCGGGGCCCCTCGAAGAGGGCCTCCCGAGGGTCTTCCGTGCGTCGAGCGACTCCCCCGAATGGAAGCGCCAGGCCGAGGCGTGGATCACGGGCAAGGCGAGTCTGACGCTCCCGCCCGGGGCGAAGATCCGCATCCTCCTCGATACGGGCGAGTACCGTTGCGTTTGGCCGAGGATCGAGGCCAGCGGAGGCGAGGGGGCCCGCCTCGCGCTCGAGTGGGCGGAGTCGCTCTATGTCCACGACCCCAACGACCCCGCGTCCCTCGGAGGCTACGGCCAGGCGGACAAAGCCCATCGGGGCGAGACCGAGGGGAAGTACTTCCGCGGCGAAGGCGACGGGTGGACCTTCGACGGGCGGCCCCACGTCCTGGAATCCCATGCCTGGCACGCCGGCCGCTACGCGCTCTTCACCCTGCACGGGGGGCGCACCCCGCTCGTCCTCGGCGCCCCGACCCTGACGCAGACGGGCTACCCCATGGATCTCGAGAGCCGCTTCGCCTCCAGCGACCCGCGCCTCGACGGGAGCATCCCCATCCTCTGGAATGCCCTGCGGTCCTGCAGCCATGAGACCTATATGGACTGCCCGTACTACGAACGGATGATGTACGTGGGGGATACCCGCCTCGAGGCCCTCGTCACCTACGCCGCGACGCGCGACGCCCGGCTTCCGCGCAAGGCCCTCGCGCTCTTCGACTGGTCGCGCGCCGCGACGGGCCTCACCGCTTCGCGCTATCCCACCCGCTTCCGCCAGACCATCCCGCCCTTTTCCCTGTGGTGGGTCGCCATGGTCAAGGATTACGCCTGGTGGCGCGACGAGGCGGCGGTGGCGAGGGGATTCCTCCCCGGCACCCGGGCCGTGCTCGACTATTTCCTCGCGCGCCTCGACGGGGAAGGGCTACCCATGATTCCCCCGGGATGGAACTTCCACGATTGGGTGCCCGGCTGGCCCGCCGGCATGATGCCCGCGGGCCGCGAGCGGAGCCTCCTCGGTTGGCACCTCCTCTACGCCCTCGGCCTCGCCGCCGAATTGGAGGGCGCCCTGGGGGAGGCCGAGTTCGCCGAGCGCTACCGACGCCACCGAGGCCGCCTCTTCTTGGCTTTGGACCGCCGGTTCTGGTCCCCCGACCGGGGCCTCTTCGCCGACGACGAAGGGCTGACTTCCTACAGCGAACACGCCCAATCCCTGGCGATCCTTTCGGGGATGCTCGACCCGTCCCGCGCCGAGCAGGTCGCAGAAGGCCTCGATGCGGCGAAAGACCTCATACCCGCCACCATCTATTACAGCCATTACACCTTCGAGGCCCTCGCCCAGGCCGGCCGGGGAGACCGCATCCTCCCGCGCCTCGACCTCTGGCGCAACCTGAACGGCCAGGGCTTCACCACCACCCCGGAGATGCCCGAACCCACCCGCAGCGATTGCCACGCCTGGGGCGCCCACCCGCTCTACCACTTCTTCGCGAGCCTCCTCGGCATCCGCCCCGCCGCGCCCTCCTTCGCGCGCATCCGCATCGAACCCCGCCTGGGGACCCTGGAGCACGCCGAGGGCACGATGGTGCACCCGCTGGGTGAGGTCCACGTCCGGGCGAAAAGGGAGGGGACCGAAATCCACGGCCTCGTGAAGATTCCCGCGGGAACCCTCGGGATCCTCGCGGTCAACGGGGAAGAACTCGAGTTCGAGGGGGAGTGCGGGTTCTGAGTCGCCGCTCCAGCAACACCCGAGAGCATCGATTTTGCCCTGGATCACCACATCGTTGGCATAAGCGCATCCGCCCCCCAAATAGCTTACGTCTCGGCTCCCGTAAGCATCCACGCGCGTGCCTCCAGCCCAGTGAACTCTCACGGGTTCGTGGCACTTTCTTTCCTCTGATTTCGAATCCCCAATTTGACTACCACACCAATGCCTCCCAAGGGCCTTCACTTACCGGGAGATGCCTGATGGCATGGCCTTGCCCAGGCCTGGTCTGAACGCGAGGATCTCCCTAGCATTTCGAAACCGCCTGCCGGAAACGCCATGTTCCCACAAGCCACGTCGGTAGCATCGAAGAGGAATTTGCCCAACCTCTCGACCAGGGACGCTCCGTTGGTCGTGGAAAAACGGTTCAGCGCTAGGGACGTCGTTTCTCGCTGACCACGCGGTGAGCCACCCTCTGCAGAATGGCAGCATCCTCGGCCTTCATCCCGGCGGGAAGGAAGCTATTTCCCTCGGCGCTCACCCCAAATACCGACTCGAGCCAAACGCACCCAAGGAGGTATTTCCCTGAGCGATTGGCGTGGATGCCATCAAAGGCGAGCTGCGCCACTTGGGTCCTTGCATTTGTTTTCCAGGCAAAACCCTCGTGCAACGCCCGAGATTCTGCGGTCGGGAGCGTGGGAGCTTGTGCCGACTTTCGGTCGAACGTGGGATCTGGCAGGAAGCGTCCCCAAGCAGGGTCGCGTCGGGCGGCTTCGAACGCGTCACCCGATGGAATGAGGCGGAACCCGGTCTCCGACGCGAGGCCATCGTAGGCCGCCCGCACTAGGCGGTACATCTCGTCGGTATTCAGGTTGGTGAGGCCGAAAAATGCATGATCGTCGCGATAGGCCCAGGTCTCGTGAATGAGGATTTCCGCTCCTGGGGCGTTCGCGCGAATATAGGCGATCAAACGGTCGACGTGGGGATGGTAAGTCTCGGGCTTGAAACTCTTGGGGCTCGCCTGTTGGATGGTGACGAGGTCCCAGGGTCGTGCGCAGAGGAGTTCTTTCAGGCTGCTCCGTCCCCCATAATAGGGTCTCCCGTTCGAGGAGGATGGATCGGCCTCATAGGCATCGGCGTGCCTCATGTGGCGCTCGAAATCGCAGCCGCCGATCACGGCGTTGGTGAGCACGATTTGGTGGCCTGCGGCCTCCGTTAATTGCGCGAGGTAGCTGTGTGCGTTCTGCGAGAAACTATTCCCGACCGAGAGAAGACTGACGGATCTCGCACCCAGGCCAAGAGGAGACCAGAGGAAGACGAGGAAGAGGCAAGCCAGCCATCTGGAGCGGGGCATAGATCAACTCCACAGCGGCCGTACGATGGATCGCAACACCACGGATAGAACTTTACACCCTTATCATGGGTAGTGCAAATTTCGGGCGCCCATCCGCCCTCCTTCGTCCGTGCTGCTTTGGTTTGCCGCTCATCCGTGCATCCACCGCTTCGAGATTCCATGACACGCGGGGCACGCGGTGCTGCGTAAACCGATCGCACCGGGGCCACGAACCCAGTCGCCCGGGTGTCCTCGTTTCCGCGGCGATCTCCCCTCCAACATGAAGGCGGTTTGGCACCATTTTGCCACAGGCTTTTCACCGGGCCGCGATTCCTGCGCTAGGTGAAACCAACGCCATCACGCGCGTTAGGGCGCGCGCCTTTTCGCGCATCCCGCGTACGTTACCAAATGTCTCTCTGACGTTAGGTTTCGCGCCTATTCGCGCATCCTGCGCGGCGCGAGCCCAACACCCTCGTGGTGTTAGGGAAGCGTCTTGAAATCGCCCAGGACTTTCATGTAATTGGCGCGTTCGTAGGCGGCGGGGGCGGCGACGCGTTTTTGGCACATGGCGCCCTTCATTTCGGAGACGGTCTTGTACTCGTGCTGCTCCAGGATCGCCTTGAAACCATCGAGGATCTCCTTCACGCGGCCGGGGCCGTGCTTGAGGAGGGCCGAGGTCACCTGGCCCACGCTGGCGCCCACGAGGATGGCCTTGGCGAGGTCGTCGCCGGTATGGAGGCCGGTGGACAGGGCGAAATCGCACTTCACCCGGTCGGCGAGCACGGCGATCCAGCGCAGGGGCAGGCGGAGCTCGTCGGAGCGGGAGAGTTGGAGGTTGGGCTCGACTTCCAGCTTCTCGAGGTTGATGTCGGGCTGGTAGAAGCGGTTGAAGAGCACGAGGCCCGCGGCGCCGGCCCCGGCGAATTGCTGGGCCACGTTGGGCATGGCCGTGTAGAAGGGGCTGAGCTTCACCGCCAGCGGGATCTTGATCTGCGCCTTCACGTCGCGCACGAGCGACACCTGGTCGCTGACGATATTGCGCCCGGCGATGGCGGGGTCGGTGGGCATGAAGTAGATGTTGAGTTCCAGGGCGTCGGCCCCGGCTTCCTCGATCTTCTTGGCCCATTTGACCCAACCGCCCGTGGACACGCCGTTGAGGCTGCCCAGGACGGGGATCTTCACGGCCTTCTTCACCTTGGCCAAGTGCTCGAGGTACTTGTCGGGGGAGAGGGAGTACTTCCCCGCGTCGGGGAGGTAGCTCTGGGCCTCGGCGAAGCTGTCGGTGCCCGCCGTGAGGTAATGGTCGAGTTCCTCGCTCTCGTGGATGATCTGCTCCTCGAAGAGGGAGTAGAGGGTGACGGCGGAGACGCCCGCGTCTTCCAGGCGCTTGACGCCGTCGACCGTCTCGGTGAACGGCGAGGGCGAGGCGACGAGGGGGTTCTTCAGTTTGAGGCCGAGGTATTGGGTGCTCAGGTCTGCCATGGTGCGTTCCTTGGTGGGGGGTTCCGGCGCCCCTTAGGCGTCGGCCTTGGGCGTTTCGGCGGCGCCGCCGTCGTAGTGCATGGCGGCCATCTGCTTGTAGTATTCCCAGCGGGTCTTGGCGTCGTGCTCGACCTGCTTGGCCAGCAGGGCGGCGCGCTCGGGATCCTGGGCCTGGAGCATCTTGTAGCGGGTCTCGCTGTAGATGTACTCCTCGACCTTCATCGTGGCGTCCTTGCTGTCGATGGTGAGCGGGTTCTTGCCGGCCATCGCGAGGGACGGGTTGAAGCGGTAGAGCGGCCACATGCCGCACTGCACGGCCTTCTTCTGCTGCTCGAGGCCCTTGCGCATGTCGATGCCGTGGGCGATGCAGTGGCTGTAGGCGATGATCAGCGAGGGGCCGTCGTAGGCTTCGGCCTCGAGGAACGCGTTGAGCGTCTGCTGGTCGTTGGCGCCCATGGCGATGCGGGCGACGTAGACGTAGCCGTAGGCCATGGCGATGAGGCCGAGGTCTTTCTTCGGCATGCCCTTGCCCTGGGCGGCGAACTTGGCCACCGCGCCGCGGGGGGTGGATTTGGAGGCCTGGCCGCCGGTATTGGAATAGACCTCGGTGTCGAGCACCAGGAGGTTGACGTTGCGGCCCGAGGCCAGCACGTGGTCGAGGCCGCCGTAGCCGATGTCGTAGGCCCAGCCGTCGCCGCCGACGATCCACACGCTCTTCTTCACGAGCATGTCGGCGAGCGACAGGACGTCTTTCGCCTTGGCGTCGTTGGAGCCCTTCAGTTTGGCCTTCAGTTTCTCCACCCGCTCGCGCTGGGCGGCGAGGCCGGCCTCGTCCTTCATGTCGGCGGAGAGGAGCGCGTCGACGAGGTCTTGCCCGACGAGGCCCGAGAGTTTCGGGAGCACTTCCTTCACGTACTCGGTCTGCTTGTCGATGGTGAGGCGCATGCCCAGGCCGAACTCGGCGTTGTCCTCGAAGAGGGAGTTGTTCCACGTGGGGCCTCGGCCCTGGGCGTTCTTGGACCAGGGGGTCGTGGGCAGGTTGCCGCCGTAGATCGAGGAGCAGCCCGTGGCGTTGGCCACGTACATCCGGTCACCGAAGAGTTGGGAGGCGAGCTTGATGTAGGGCGTCTCGCCGCAGCCGGAGCAGGCGCCGGAGAACTCGAAGAGCGGCTGGAGGATCTGGCTCGACTTCACCGTCTTGAGGGGCACCTGGGCGCGGTCGACCTCGGGGAGGCCGAGGAAGAACTCCCAGTTCTTCGCCTCCTCGGCGCGCAGCGCGGGCTGCGGGGCCATGTTGATGGCGCGGCGGCTGACGTTGGTCTTGTCCTTCGCGGGGCAGGCCTCGACGCACAGCGCGCAGCCGGTGCAATCCTCGGGGGCCACCTGGATGGTGAACTTGGTGCCGGGGAACTCCTTGAACTTGGCGTCCACCGACTTGTAGGAGGCCGGCGCGCCGGCGAGGAGTTTCGGGTCGTAGATCTTCTGGCGGATCGTGGCGTGGGGGCAGACGAAGGCGCACTTGCCGCACTGGATGCAGAGGTCCTTCTCCCACACGGGGATCTCGAGGGCGATATTGCGCTTCTCCCACTGGGTGGTGCCCGTGGGGAAGGTGCCGTCGATGGGCATGGCCGACACCGGCAGGCTATCGCCGTCGAGGGCGATGATCTTGCCGAGGACGTCCTTCACGAATTTCGGGGCCTGGGCGGGCACCGCGGGGAGGAGGCCGAAGGAGGCGTTCGCCGAGGACGGCACCGCCACTTCCTTGAGGTTGGCGAGGGTCTGGTCCACCGCGTCGAAGTTCTTCTGGACGACCGCGTCGCCGCGCTTGCCGTAGGTCTTCTTGATGGCCTTCTTGATCTGCGCGATGGCCTCTTCGCGGGGCAGCACGCCCGAGATGGCGAAGAAGCAGGTCTGCATGATCGTGTTGATGCGCTGGCCCATGCCGGTCTTCTTGGCGACCTCATAGGCGTCGATGACGTAGAACTTGAGCTTCTTGTCGAGGATGCCCTTCTGGATCTCCTTGGGGATGTGGTTCCAGACCTGGTCGGGCGCGTAGAGGGAATTGAGGAGGAAGGTGCCGCCGACCGCGGCGTTCTTCAGCACGTCGTATTTCTCGAGGAAATTGAACTGGTGGCAGGCGACGAAATTGGCGCTCTCGATGAGGTAGGGGGCGAGGATCGGCTTGGTGCCGAAGCGCAGGTGGGACACCGTGATGGAGCCCGACTTCTTGGAGTCGTAGACGAAATAGCCCTGGGTGTAATTGTCCGTCTCTTCCCCGATGATCTTGATGGAGTTCTTGTTGGCCCCCACCGTGCCGTCGGCGCCGAGGCCCCAGAAGACGCAGCGCTTGGTCTCGGGGAACTCGATGGAGAACGAGGTGTCCCACGGCAGGCTCAGGTGGGAGACGTCGTCGTGGATGCCGATGGTGAAGTGGTTCTTGGGCTCGGGCTTGGCGAGTTCGTCGAAGACGGCCTTCACCATGCCGGGGGTGAACTCCTTGGAGGAGAGGCCGTAGCGGCCGCCGACGACCTTGGGAGCCGCGCCCTTCCAATGCTCGCTCATGGCGGTGACCACGTCGAGGTGCAGCGGCTCGGCGGGGGCGCCGGGCTCCTTCGTGCGGTCGAGGACGGCGATCTTCTTCACCGTCTTGGGCAGGGCGTCGACGAAATGCTTCATGGAGAAGGGGCGGTAGAGGCGCACGCGCAGCACGCCGACCTTCTCGCCCTTCTGGGCGAGGACCTTGGCCGTCTCGCAGGCCGTGTCGGCGCCGGAGCCCATGAGCACGATCACGCGCTCGGCGTCGGGAGCGCCCTCGTAGTCGAAGAGGTGGTAGGCGCGGCCGGTGAGCTTGGCGAAGGCGTCCATGGCCTTCTGCACGAGGTCGGGGCACTTATCATAGTAGAGATTCGAGGATTCGCGGCCCTGGAAATACACGTCGGGGTTCTGGGCGGTGCCGCGGAGGATGGGGAGGTCGGGGGTCATGGCCCGGGCGCGGTGGGCGCGCACCAGGTCGTCGGTGAGCATGGCGCGGATCTGGTCGTCGGGGATGAGCTTGATCTTGTTGACTTCGTGGCTCGTGCGGAAGCCGTCGAAATAGTGCATGAAGGGCACCCGGCTCTCCAGGGTGGCCTGCTGGCAGATGAGGGCGAAATCGTGGGCTTCCTGGACGGAATGGCTGGAGATGAGCGCCCAACCCGTCTGGCGGACGGCCATGACATCCTGGTGGTCGCCGAAGATCGAGAGGCCCTGGGCCGCCAGGGAGCGCGCGGACACGTGGAAAACGGTGCTGGTGAGTTCCCCCGCGATCTTGTACATGTTGGGGATCATGAGCAGCAGGCCCTGGCTGGCCGTGAAGGTCGTGGTCAGGGCCCCGGCCTGGAGCGCCCCGTGGACGGCCCCGGCGGCGCCGCCCTCGCTCTGCATCTCGATGACCGTGGGGACGGTTCCCCAGATATTGGGCTGTTTTTTAGCGGTCCACTCGTCGGCCCATTCGCCCATATTGGAGGACGGGGTGATCGGGTAGATGGCGATGACTTCGGCGCACCGGTGGGCGATGTAGGCCGTGGCTTCATTACCGTCGATATTGGTCATTTCTTTGTCGGATGCCATGGAAAACTGCTCCTGAATCTGGATGGGGGACCCGGGCGGACGGCCGCTTAACGGTGGGCCATTATCCCCCAAGAATGCGGATTTTTCAAATTCCGGCTCCCAGATGTCCGATTTTAATAGACGGACCTGGATATTTCCCACGAAATTCACAATATTCGGTCTAAGAGGGGGGGCATCCCGGATTTAGAATAGGCCGAAAATTCGGCTTGGATGGTCTTTCCGGCGGAAGCGGGGCCCGCCCGTCCATTGAAATTGAAAAGACCGCGGGACGGGAAAGAAGGGAAATGGACCTTGGATTGACGAAAGAGAACGACTTAATCGCTCCAAATCGCGCGAATGAAGGCCCGCCGTCGAGGTATCAGACGGTCGAGGCCTTACGCCGTTCGCGCTAGCAGGTCGTCCACCGCCACCAGGGCCACATCCACCTCCCCCCGGATCGTGGTGGTGAAATGGACGAAGCGCCCGCCCGCGGTGAAGCGCGGATGGGGATCGATGTGGTAATGCTGGCCGGCGTGGTCGGCGCGGCCCGGGTTGTCCAAGATCTTCACCGTCTTGCCCGTGGACCGGTCCATGAAATGCACGGTGGAGGGGCAGCCCCGGAAGAAGGCCTCGCACGAATCGCCCACGAGAAACCGGCCATCGGGGCTGGAATGGGAATGCCAGCAATGGCGCGGGAAGGGGATCTTCTCCACCTCGCCATCTGAGAGCCGCACCCGCCAGGTCTCTTTTCCCGTGACGCACCACACGTGCTCGCCGGCGGGGTCCCACCATTCGTGGGTCACGGCTCGGGGCTCGCGCAAAATCGGCCGGGGCGCCTCGCCGCGGCGCAGCAGCCAGAGCCGATTGGTGATGGGGATGGTGATGCCCGTCTGGGGATCGGTATGGTTCTCTTGGGCGAAGAGTACGGCGTCGGGATCCACCGGGCTCATCATGGCGTGGTTATGGCAGCGGTCGAACCGGTGCCACTCGGTGAAGGGCCCCCCGTCAAGTGGGAGCGTGCCGAAGACGTATTGGGTGCCGATCTTGCCGTCGACGAAAAAGTTCCGCCCATCGGCCGAGAGGGTCAGGTGGGTGGAGAGATGGGAAACGGGCCGACCCCCGATGAGCTCCGCGGGGAGGGCGTTCACCCTTTCGACCCGGTCCTGGGGCAGCGGGCCCCGCCGGTAGAGGACGGGGCCGCTCGTCCAATAGACGCGGCCACTCGCCGGCTCGACCCACGGGGAGGCGTGGAGGAATTGGGTGTCGGGATAGCAGGTCACGGTGCCCGCCTCGTGGTCCACCACGCCCAGCACGCGGTCGGACGAAGGGGGGAAGCCGCAATAAAACCACAGGAAACGCCCATCGGCGCTCATCCCGTCATTGACGAAATAAAAGGACTGCTGGGAGGGCGCGACGCGCTTGGCGAGCAGGTAGAGCGGAATGCCCGTGTCGGGCGCGGAAAGGCGCGTGTAGAGCCCGCTGGCGACGAGGCGTTGGGGATTCATGGGGCGATTATACAACCCCGGGGATCCCCATTTCCTTCGCCGATTCCGCGAAGGCTTCCACCGCGAAGTCCAAGTCGTCCAAGCGGTGGGAAGCCGAAACCTGGGTGCGGATGCGTGCCTGCCCCTTGGGCACCACGGGATAGAAAAACCCGCTGACATACACGCCCTTGGCGTAGAGGCGGGAAGCGAGTTCCTGGGCGAGGGGCGCCTCGCCGAGCATCACGGGCACGATGGGGTGCTCGCCCTCGCGGATGCGAAAGCCACGGCGGGCGAGTCCGGCGCGGAAATGGGCCGTGTTGCGGCGCAAGGCGCCCAAAATCTCCGGGGAAGAGGCGAGGAGTTCCAGCGCCTTCAGCGATCCGCAGGCCACGGCGGGCGGGAGGGTGTTGGAGAAGAGGTAGGGCCGGGAGCGCTGGCGCAGGAGTTCGATGAGTTCCTTGCGGCCGCTGGTATAGCCCCCGCTGGCGCCCCCGAGGGCCTTGCCCAGGGTGCCCGTGACGAGGTCGACGCGGCCCATCACCCCGCAATGCTCGAGGCTGCCCCGCCCGCCCGCGCCGAGCACGCCCACCGCGTGGGAATCGTCGACCATCACCAGCGCGCGGTACTTGTCGGCCAGATCGCAGATGCCCGCGAGGTCGGCGATGGTGCCGTCCATGGAGAACACCCCGTCGGTGGCGATGAGGCGGAAGCGCGCCCCCTCGGCCTCGCGCAGGCGCGCCTCGAGGTCGGCGAGGTCGCGGTTCTTGTAGCGCAGGCGCCTGGCCTTGCACAGGCGCACGCCGTCGATGATGCTGGCGTGGTTGAGTTCGTCGCTGATGACGGCGTCTTCCTCGCCCAGGAGGGTCTCGAAGAGCCCGCCGTTGGCGTCGAAGCACGATCCGTAGAGGATCGCGGCCTCGGTGGCGAGGAAGGCGGTGAGGCGCGCCTCGAGTTCGAGGTGGACATCCTGGGTGCCGCAGATGAAGCGCACCGACGAGAGGCCGAAGCCCCAACGCTCGAGGCCGGCCTTCGCCGCGGCGACGATATCGGGGTGGGAAGCGAAGCCGAGGTAATTATTGGCGCACAGGTTGAGGAGGTCGGCGCGCCCCTCGGCGCGCATGCGCGCTCCCTGGGGCCCCGCCAAGGGGCGCTCGGTTTTCAGGAGGCCCTGCTCCTTTATGTCGGAGAGGGCCGCGCGGGCATGGTCGAGGAATTTCGCGTCCATGGGGTTCAGAGCCCTTCCCAATCGAGGATCACCTTCCCCGCCTGGCCGCTTTTCATGGTGTGGAAGGCCTCCTCGAAGAGCGGCGCGCGGAAGCGGTGGGTGATGACGGGGCTGATATCGAGGCCGCTTTGGAGCATGCTCGTCATCTTGTACCAGGTCTCGTACATCTCGCGGCCGTAGATGCCCTTGAGGGTGAGGCCGTTGAAGACCACCGTATTCCAATCGATCCGGGTGTCGGGGCCGTGGATGCCCAGGAGCGCGATCTTGCCCCCGTGGCACAAGTTGGCGATCATGTCGGACAGGGCCGCGGCGTTGCCCGACATCTCGAGGCCCACGTCGAAGCCCTCTTTCATGCCCAGTTCTTTCATGACGTCGGGGAGTTTCTCTTTGCCGACGTGCACCCCCCGGGTAGCGCCCATGCGCTTGGCGAGGTCGAGGCGCCAGGGGTTCACGTCGGTCACCACCACGAAACGGGCCCCGGCGTGGCGGGCGATGGCGGCGGCCATGCAGCCGATGGGGCCGGCGCCGGTGATGAGCACGTCTTCGCCGAGCAGGTCGAAGGAGAGCGCGGTGTGGGTGGCGTTGCCCAGGGGGTCGAAGATCGCCAGGTGGTCGAGGGGGATGGCCGGGTCGCAGTACCACACGTTGGACTGGGGCATGCTCAAGTACTGGGCGAAGGCCCCGGGGCGGTTGACGCCGACCCCGCTGGTGTGCATGCAAAGGTGGCGGCGGCCCGCGAGGCAATTGCGGCAATGGCCGCAGACGACGTGCCCCTCGCCGCTTACCAGGTCGCCGGGCTTGAAATCCTTCACGTATTCGCCGACCTCGGCCACCGTGCCCACGAACTCGTGGCCCACGACCATGGGCACGGGGATGGTCTTCTGGGACCAGGCGTCCCAATCCCAGATGTGCACGTCGGTGCCGCAGATAGCCGTCTTTTTGACCTGGATGAGGACGTCGGTGGGCCCGATGGCGGGGACGGGGACCTCTTCCATCCAGAGGCCCGTGGCGGCGTCGCGTTTGACGAGGGCTTTCATGGTGTTCATCGGCCGACCTCACACGTTCACTATAGTGAACAAATATAAAGTATAATGAACCATGAAACGCGTCAATAGCCCCCCGGAACCCGGCCCGGTCATCCTCGCCCTGCGCCGTGAACGGCGCCTCACCCTCGACGCCCTCGCCGTCGCCGCGGGCGTGAGTAAGGCCATGCTTTCCCAGGTCGAGCAGGGCAAGGCGAACCCGACGGTCGCCACCCTTTGGAAGATCGCCGGGGGGCTCAAGGTGCCGGTGACCCGCCTCTTGGGCGCCGAAATCCCCACGGCGAAATTATCGGTGCGGCGATCGGGCGAACTGGCCCAATTGCCCACCGGCGACGGGCGTTGCCGCATCACCCTGCTCTCCCCCGCCGCCCATGTCGACCGGTGCGAGCTCTACCGGCTGGCCTTCGCCCCCGGTGGCAGCCTGGCTTCCGCGCCCCACGTGCCCGGCACCGAAGAGGTGGTCACCGTGCTCCAAGGGCGACTGCGCTGCCAATCCGCGGGCGAATCATCGCTGCTCGGCCCCGGCGACACGGCCCATTACCCGGCGGACGTGCGCCACTCGCTCACCCAGGAAGGAAAGACGCCGACCGAGGCGGTGTTGACGGTGGTATTTTCAGGGAGGGGATGAAGTTACAGGAAGGACGGATCAGGAGCGTCCCCTCCTCGACTCCTGCTCGGACCGGTTTCAATCGGGCAACACCCATCCCTCTCTTGCCCTATCAGCGCGGGGTTCCGCACCTCGGTGGCGCTCAAACCGGCGAAGGCAAGGAAAGCCGAGAGACGGGAAGGCGGGGTGGGATCGGCCCCTTATGCAGGCTTATGCATGGTCTCAGATAGTTCTTTCAACACGGGGTAGGCCCTCTGATAAGATTCAAACCGTTCCTGGTAGCGAGCTCGGCAGGCTTCCTTGGGTTCAAGAGTCTCCACCCTTTCCACCCAATGGCGCGAAAGTTCTTCGATCGTTGCGCCCCCCAGCGCGGCGCGCGAAAGCATGGCCGCCCCCAGGCACCCCGCTTCCGAAACCTTCACGGTGGTCAGGGGCACGCCCAGCGCATCGGCCTTCAGTTGCAGGAGTTTTCGATTGCGGGCGCCGCCGCCGATGGCGCGCAATTCCCGAACGGGGATCCCGTTTCGACCCAGCAGGTCGAGATTCAGGCGCATCTCCATGGCCACGCCTTCCATGAGCCCGCGAAGGATTTCCCCGCGCCCCGTATCGAGCCTCAGGCCCAGGATGGCCCCGGGCGTCGCGGCGTCGAAGTAGGGCGTGCCGCTGGGGGTGAAATAGGGCAAAACTAAAAGCCGGGAGGGTTCGTCGGGCATTTGTTCCAGCAATAAATCGTAGGCATCCCGACCGCCCGACTTCGCGAGGTTCTTCTCCATCCCCCCGAACTCGTCCCGGAACCAGCGGAAGAGGTTGCCCCCGGTGAGCGAATACGCCACGGTGGTGTAATGGCGCGGCAGCGCGAAATCATAGGTGACGAGGTTCGCCTGGGCGAGGTTTGCGCTTCGGATCGGACTCCGAAAACACGGCGTGATGCAATCCACCGTGCCGCTGCCGTACATGGCGATGCCTTCCTCCACGACGCCGGCCCCCAGGGCCCCGCAGCTTTGGTCATGGCCGCCGGCGACCACCCGGCATCCTTTGGCGAGGCCCAAGGCGTCGCATCGATCATCGGGGAGGATGCCGCACACGGAACCGGAAGGGACGGGTTTGGCGAGTTGGGATTCTTGGACGCCCGCGAGGGAAAGCAATTCGGCGTTCCATCGGTGGGCGTTCACATCGAAGAGGAGCGTGCGGCCGGCCAGGGGCCACCCCATGTGGGGCTCGATGCCCAGATGTTTTTGGAGGAGATCCTCAAAGCAAAGGAAGTGCCTCGACCGCTGGAACAAGGCCCCTCGCTTTTCCCGGAACCAGAGCAGTTTGAAGATCGTAAAGAGCGCCTGGGGCGTGTGCCCGGTGATTTGATAGAGGCGCTCCTTCGGGAAAGACCTTAAAAACCAGGGAATTTGACCGCCCGGTCTCGCATCGGAGGAAACCAGGGCCGGGTGGAGGATCTTCCCCTCCCCGTCCAGCGCGGTGAAACTCTCCCCTTGGCTCGAGATCGCGAGGGCTTCCACGGAAACCCCGGATTTCGCGCAGGCCTCGCGGATCACTTCGTCGCAGGCGCAAAGCACCTCCGCCGAGTCCAGTTCCGCGGCGCCGGGCTCGGGATGGCTCAGCGGATATTCGCGGTACGCGTTGGAGAGGAGCCGCCCGCCTTCGTCGAAAGCCGCGGCCTTGCACCCCGTGGTGCCGATATCCACCCCCATGGTGGCGGGCATGGTCAACGGTACCAGAGTTCCAGGTATCCCTGGACGATGGCTTTCATTTTCCCGTAGACAAGGGCTTGGCGGTACTCGGTGGTGAAGTGGCCGAGGTCGGCGTTCCCCTCCACCGGCGCCTTCGGCCCCAAGAGCCCCTCATCCCGAAGTTTCTTCGCTTCCGCGCTCCCGGCCACCTGGGCCGCGTGGGCGACCATGTCCCTCAGGAGCACGGGGGAGGCGTCGCGCTCCAGGGCCGTCCAGATGTTCACCTTGCACACCCCATCCGCCATGAGCGAGCCGACCTGTTCGGAGGGGACGGAGGAAGTGCCGTGGAGGACGATCTTGGGCCCGATGGCGGCCCGGATCTCCCGCGCCCTCGCCCCGTCGTACTTCAGGTTCGCGGTATTGGCGCGGTGCTCGGTGCCCAGATTGGCGACCATCATGTCGACGCCGGTTTCCTTCAGGTAGCGCTCGGCCCGCTCCGCCGTCGTCATTTCATTGTGGACGGTGCCGGTGGCGTCCATGATCTCGTCGCAGGCGCCTTCCACCACGACCTTCTTGCCCTTTCCCGCGACGAACGCCCGGGTCTTGGCCATGTTCTGCTCGAAGGGGAGCGTCGAGGCGTCATACATGATCGAAGAAACGTCCTCGAAATCGGAGGCGAGGAGTTCGTGGTCGAGGTCGTGCTGGATGTGGTCCAGGTGGATCATGACCGACAATTCGCGAAAGGGCGATTTCGGCCCGCACAGCACCCGAAGATCCGCCAGGAAGAGTTCCAATCCCACCCGCCAATCGCGGGTATGGGTGTAGGCCACGGTTTGGGACCGGTGGTCGTAGAGGTTGGTCACCGCCAGGGTCACGGGGAGTTTGGCGTCGGCGATCTTTTTCCCGTGATCGTAGACGGCGGCGAGGACCGCCTCGGTGGTGGTCAGGTTCTCGGTGCAGAAGCAGGGGATGACCCAACCGCGGTCGCGGCCGCGCTGGTAGAGGTCGAGGACATCAGGGCGCTTGAGGATGAGGGGCATGGGCTTACTCCGGCGTCACCAGGTCGTAATCCAAGTAACGGGCGAACGCCTCCTGGAGGGCCCGGCCATGATGCCCCTTCGTCACGCTCACGTGGTGGCGGAATCCCTTGCGGGCCACCATTTCCAAGACCTTCTCGAGCCCGGGGATCTCGGCCACCCCGGCGCACCCGAAGAACGCCTTTTCGATGGGATCGTCGGTCATCTTCCCCTCGCCGAAATACCAGGTCAGCACGCCGTTTTCGGTCTTGGCGCTGGCGTAACTCATGTCGAAGGCGGCGATGCGGCCCACGTTGCACCCCCACCCCTTCCCGCACCCCAGATCCTTGGCGAACATGGGATGGTCGATGACCTCGCCCTTGGCGGCCATGAGCGATTGGGGCACCGGGCCGCAGTGGAAGAGGATGCAGGCGTCTTTCTTCGCCCCGTAATTATTGTTCCAGTCGAGGCACGTGGAGGGCCCCTGGGACGCGAGCGTCAAGGCGCGCATGGCCACGGCATTGCACACGTCGAGTTCGCAGGCGGCCGCGATGCCGCGATCATTGAGTTCGCTGAGCACCACGCAGGGGGCGACATGGAGTTCCTTTTCCAGTTCGATCCAGCAGCGCAACGCGATGGCATCCATGGCGAACTCGGCCATGAGGTCGTCGAGGACCAGACTCAGTTTAATGAGGTTGTCGAACGCCTCGGGAGGGGTCGCGCCCCAATTTGTGTAGCCCTTCATGCGCTCGGCGCGCTCGCGGTAGCGCGGGGTCGTCGCTTCGGTCTTCTTGACCCGGTCGAACACTTCCGAAAGATCGATGGTTTCGACGGTGATGCCCTTGCGCTCCAAGGCCAATTCGTCGAACCGAACCGTCTTGAACGCGGTGGTGCGCGCGCCGATGGCCCCGATGACGAAGCGCTTCATGCCCTTCACCACGCGGCAGACCGCGGCGAAATCGTGCACCTGGTCGGCGAAGGCCGGGTCGTTCGGGTGGATGACATGGGGCGAGAAGATCGTGGCCTTGATGCCGTACTGGTGGAAGACGTCCATGATAGAGAATTTCCCGCAGAAGGCGTCGCGGCGCTCAGTGAAGCCCATCTTCCCGATCTCATCGGGATAGGCCTGGACGAGGATGGGCACCCCCGCGTCGCGCAGGGCGGCGACGGCCCCGGTTTCATCGCCGAAGTTCGGCAGGCAGAGGATCACCCCATCCACCTCGCCGCGATGGGCCTCGAGGAAGGCGGCGTAGCGGCGCCCCTCGGCCGGGGTCTCCACGGCCCCGTGCTTGGTCGCTTTTTCCTCCATAAGGAGGGCCCGGTAGCCCAGGGATTCGACCCGCGCCGTGAGCTCCGCCCGGGCCGAAGCCACGAGTTCACCTGGGAAAAAGCCGCGATTTCCGAAATAGAGGGCGAAAGTCTGCTGTTTCATGGAAGAAGGATAGGCCCCCCGGGGGGCGGGGCCCATGGAAAAGGAGGGATTTCCATGTAAAATCCGGTGGAAATCGGTCCTTTTAGCGGGTGCCTAATGGTGCCCCGTGATGGCCTCGACTTCCCCGGCCGTCCAATCGGTGTTCAGGACCGCTTGGGCGAACCCCGACGAATAGGCGCGTTCAGCGAGGCCCAGACTCCGTTGCCTCAATAGTACCACCCGCCGCCCTCCCCGAGTTTCACCTCGACCGGCGGCCCCTTATAAGCGTTCGAGCCGTTCCACCATATAGTGACCGTATTGGTGAACCCCAGCCCGTTCTCGCCCAGGCGGACCGTCAGACCGCTGGCGCCCTGGCTCGTCAACCGAACCGACTCGGGCTCGAGGGCGCAGTCGAAACGGGAGATCGCGGGACCCTTCAGATCGCGTCGCATCCAAATACCGCGCGTACCGCGGAATGAGTCGCACTCCGTGGAGTAACTGAAGCGCTCCGGGAGCTTGCGCACATGGGAGAGGAGCCATTGGGTATTGCTGTAGATCCAGTCGCCCGACGGGTATTCGTGCCCCCATCCGGGCACGAGGACGAGCTCCCCCCGATTGCCGTAGCGGCCCAATTCTTCGAGCATATTCGTCGCGTGGGTGGCGCGCACGACCGTATCCTTCTCCCCCTGCCAAATGCGCACGGGCAGGTTCGAAGCGTTCATCCCCAGACCGACGCCCAGGGGCGTATACCAGGTACCCCCGGCGATCGGGCAGACGGCGGCCCACAGGTGGGGCATGCGCAGGGCAAAGTTCCACGCGGCCCCGCCCCCCATGGAATGCCCGGTCAGGTAGATGCGGTTGGAATCGACCTTGAACTCGCGCAGCACCTCTTCGAGGGCCGCGAAGACGTCCATTTTGCCCCAATCGTCGTAGCCGTTATTGCCGCGGCCCCAGGGCTCGAGGCGGTAATGGGCCTTCTCGTCCGGGGACCAGTTCGTCTCGTTCGTACGCGTCTGCAAGCGCATGGCCGGGTAGAACAACACATGGGAGGGCCCCGCCCCGTGGAGGTCGACAATGAGAGGGTAGGCCCGGTTGGAGTCCCAGGCCTTCGGCAGGCTGAACGTCGCGAATTGCAGGGTGGAATCGGGCCACGCCTCGCGAACGAAGAGCAGGCTGCGCCCGTCCACCGCGAAGGACTTCCATTGCCCCATCTCGGCGTTGAGCCCGTCGAGGATGGTTTGGGCGTCGCGCACCACGCCGTCGGGGGCGCCGGGCACCCGGTCGACGAGGAATAGCGCCCGGTTCCATTCCGCGCCCACGAGCGCCTGGATCGACCGCAGGTGGCGCGTGAAGAGCGGGTGGGGCGACTTCTCGAGGAGGGCTTCGATGCGCCGCTCCAGGGCGGCGATCACCCCCGCCGTGAACACGAGTTTCGACGCGCAGATCACGGGGGCCTTCTTCTGGGAATCGAGGAGTCGGCACTCGAACGGGAGGGCCGCCGCGGGCAGGACCCCCGGGGTGGCGCGCACCAAGAAGCGCCGCACGCCCTTTCCGGGGGCTTTCGCGGGCGCCCAGGTTTTCTGCAGGTTCCCGAGGCGCGCCTGGAGTTGGAACGCATCGACTCCCCAGGCCACCACGGCGATTTCGCCGAAATCCGTCGGGCGCCACAGCGTCGTGCGCGTCGCCGTCGCGATCCGCAGGGCCCCGGGCGGGGCGCCGGGGGCAAGACGCTCGAAGAGCGAAGGCCGGGGAGCTCCATCCGCGCCGCGCCCCCAATAGATGCGCCGCTGCTTTTCATTCGGGGTGGAATCGTTCACCTGCACGCAGAGGCCGATGAGGGGCGCGAAGCCCGGCAGCGACGCGAACTCGCCCCAAGGGAACGCCAGGGAGTAGGTCGTCGTTTTCGCGCGCTCGTCGCGGACGATGGCGCAGGGGTAATGGCGTTTGCCCTCGCGCAGCCGCCCGGTGCCGTACTGGCCCTGGTAATGGGCCCAGAGTTCGGGTCCGCGCGCTGTGAGGGCGGCGGTGATGGAGGCGACGGTGGGGCTGACGGAGCTTTGCACTTTTTCCGAAGCCGCGCCGCTCGCGTCGATTCCGATCTGGAGGCAGTCCCCATCCCAAATATCGGACTTCTCCTTGGCATTGAAATGCGCCTGGTCGCGCACTTCGACCTTGAGGAGGATGGCCTGCTCCGAGACCGCCAACCACCCGCGCGCCGAAACCTTGGGATCCCCTTCGATTTTGAAGGAGGGTTCGCCGTTCGTCCAGGTGGGGTCATTCGTCGCGACCCAGCGCAGCTTCGGGGCCTGGGCGGGAGCCTCGGCGCCCTCGAGTTCGATGAACTCGATGCGCGGAGCGCGGGATTTTTCCTGGGGCGCGCCGTGGAGCATGGGCACCGCGATCAGAATGAAGAGGCCGGGGCGAAAATTCCAATGGAGCATGGGGAATCCTTCTGGGAGGGAAACGGGGCTATGGCCGTTACCCTAACGGAAAACCCGCCTTTTATCAATTCTAATGGCATGTCCCAGGAGGGGACCCTTACGTCTTCAGCGTCGTGCCCGGCGGCGATGGGCTAAAAGCAAAGTCTTCCCCTTCGAGGCGCTCGTAGACCGAGTGGCCTGACCGCAGCAAGCCCCTAAGGAGGCGTCCCATGGAAAAGGAGGGATTTCCATGTAAAATCCCTGTCATGCTGCGCGCGATCATCGAAAAGAAAGCCCTGGGCGAGGTGCTCACCCTACTCTCGCGCCTCTTCGACGTGCGCATCGCCTTCTTCGACCCCCAGGGGCGCGAACTGACGGCCTTCGACGTCAAGCCCATGTCGGATTATTGCGCCGCGCGCCGGCAGGACCCGGGCTTCAACGCCCAGTGCGAGGCCTGCGACCGCCTCCACCTGGAACGGGCGCGCAAAAGCCGCAAATCCCAGGGCTACGAATGCCATGCGGGGCTGCGGGAGGCCGTGATCCCCCTGGTGACCGAGGACGGCCATTATGTGGGGGCGATGATGATGGGCCAGGTCCGCGTCCACGAAATCGCGCCCGGGGGCCTCTCCGCCGCCGCCCTCGCGGCCTACCGACGCCTCCCCGACCACGGCGCCGAGCGCTTTTCAGAAATGGTGCGCCTGCTGGAGCATATGAGCGTCTACCTCATCCGCGCCGAGATCGTGCGCCACCACGGGCGCAGCTGGGAGGAGCGCCTGCACCTCCACATCGCCGAGCACCTCGAGGAGAAGATCACCCTCCCCGTCCTCGCCCGCCTCGCCGGGCGCTCCCCCTCGTTCATCTCCCGCTATTTCGCCGACGAGTTCGGGCTCACGCCCCGGGAGTTCATCGAGCGCGAGCGCATGAAAGAGGCCTTCACCCTCCTGCGCGCCGGGGAAAAGGTGAACGCCATCGCCGCCCGCCTGGGCTATTACGACGAGTTCCACTTCTCGAAGGCGTTCAAGAAGCGGTTCGGAAAGCCGCCATCGCTCTACCGAAAATTGGGGGGATGAGGGCGCCCCGTCTCACCCCGCGGAAGCCTGCCCCACCGACGCCCGCTCCACGATGCGCCAGGGGAGTTTCACTTCCTCCGCCCCGCCGTCGCCCTCCATGGCGCGGCGCAGGAGTTCGAACATACGCGCGCCCAGGTCCCGGGCGGATTGGTCCACCGTGGTCAAGGGAACGGCGAGGGCGTGGCCGAAGGAGAGGTTTCCGAACCCCATCACCGAGACATGGCCGGGCACCGCGAGCCCACGCTCCAGGCACTCGAGGATCACTCCCGATGCCACCAAGTCGTTCTGGCAGAGGATCGCGAGGGGACCCGCCTTCTGGCCGAGAAGCGTGGCGACGGCGAGGCGACCGGTCTCTTCGGTGAGGGGCCCTCGGATTTCCTTCCCCGCGGGGAGCGCGGCTGCGCGCAGGGCGCCCTGGAAGCCCTTAAGCCGCTTGAGGGCGCTGGTGGATTCGGGATTGGCCCCCACGAAGGCGAGGCGCCGATGGCCCTTGCCGAGGAGGTACTTCGTGGCGCCCGCCGAGGCGGCTTCGTCGTCGATGCCGATCCACGGGTAGGCCTTGGGGCCGGCGCCCGGTTCGAGGGCATCGTCGAAGAGCACCACGGGTTTGGTGAAGAAGCCCAATTCTTCCCGGGCGGCGAGGCCCAAGGTCTTGGCCACGGGCACCAGGCAGAGGCCGTCGACCTGGTAGCGCCCGAAGAGCGCCACGGCCTCGGCGAGTTTGGGATCGCGGTGATCGTGCTTGGCGATGAGGATATTGTATTTTTCCAGGCTCGCGGCGGTCTCGAACCCGTCGATCACCTCAGGAAAAAAACTGGTGGCGAGTTCGGGGACCAGGACCCCGATGAGCCGGCTCTTCTTGGTGACGATGGCCTGGGCGAGAAAATTGGGCCGGTAGCCCAGTTCGGCCGCGAGGGCCTTCACCCGGACCTTCGTCGCCGGCGGGATATCTGGAAAATCCTTCAGCGCGCGGCGCACCGCGCTGACGGAAAGGTTGGCTCGGCGGGCGATTTCCTTGATCAAGAGGCGTCCTGGGGGGAAAGATACCTTTTGGTGGGGCTCGCGATCAAGCGCGCCCCCGGCGCCACGGCTGCCGTCGTGGAGGGCCGGTGACTCATCGGTGGCTCGCTTCCGCCCAAGCGTCCAAGGGCGCCCTTCACTCCCGCACGAGCATAAGTCGATCGACGCGGATTTCTTTCGCGTTCTCGGCGTTCTTGGCGGGGGCCACCCAGATGTATTTGGCCCCGGGAACCACGGTGCCGATGGCATAGAGGTGATAGCCCTCGCCGACGACCTGGGGCAGCGCGATTTCGATGGACGCGGGGTTCTTCTTTTCCACCAGGTCGTAGACGCCCGCCGTGAACGCGAGTCCCTGATCCCCCTGCTTGACCACCTTGACCGCGGCGTAGACTTTCCATCGCCCCGAGGCGCCGGGCTTGGCCGGCATGGTGGGCAGGTCCACCTGAACCGCCCAGGCCGTGTGGCTTCCCGGCATCGAGGCCGCGAAGCCGTCGGAGGCGCTTTCGTCCGCCACCGTGAATACCAGTTCCCCCTTTTTATACAAGCGGAACCGGTCGTCTTGGATCTCCCGCTTATCCACGGGGGGGATCTTCTCGAATTCGGGCGCCGTCTTTCCCATGCGCCCCGGAATGCGGTAATCCTTCACCCAAGCCGATAGGGACGTGCGCGCCTCGTTGGCGAAGCGCACCCCGTTCTCGGCGCCGATGCGCACGAACGCGTCGGCGAGTTCGGCGGGTTCCGCCGGGAACGGCCAGGCTCCTCCGGCGGCTTGTTGGCGATAGGAGGTCCAATTCACCAGGAGCACGTTTAACATCGGCATGAAGGCGAGTTCGACGCGGCGGAGCAGCTCCGGATCGCGGCCGGCCAGGGTGCGGCCCTCCCGGTAGAGGGGATAGGCCTTCTCCATGAAGGAGAGGAGCAGGTGGTTCTGCTGCATCGGGTCGCCCGCGTAGACGAGGTCGAGGTAGCGGGTGATGGCCGGGGCCGCGGGGCCGTAATACCCGGCGACGAACTCGGAAACCAAGGCGCGTTCATCCAAGGAGGGATCCCAGAGGAGTTTGGCGAAGACCCAATCCTTGAGCACGGCGAGGTCGCCCCCCGGGGTATTGAAGGTGCCCTGGTGCATCAGGCCCCGCACCTGGTTCGAGGCGAAGAGGCGGAGATTCCCCGCGCTGACATAGAGGTTGGGGAAGATCGAATGGTAATCGGCGAAATCGGTCGTGTAGTCCCAGACGTGGAGGTTGGAGGTCCATTTCCGCCAGCCCTGCAGGTCCGCGAAGAACGCCGCGTTCGCCTTCGAATCGTAGGGCGCGAGCCAACGGCACTTGAAGGGGCAGAGGCGGATTCGCACATTGGCCCGCGGCCCCGTGAGCGCCGGGGGTTTCTGGCTGTAGAGGTAGGCCAGGGTGTCGATGGTCGCCTGGGGATACTCGGCCTCGATGGCCTTGGCCACGGCGTTGACGAAGCGCACCACGGGCCCGGCGGGGCTGCCCTCCTCCGCTTCGATGGCGCGGCAATCCGCGCACTCGCAGGCGCCCGCCCCGTCGTTCTGGGAAACGCTCACGATGGAATCGGGGGGCGCGTCGGCCAAGTAACCCTTCACTTTTCCGATCACCAAGGCCAAGAGATCGCCGTTCTTCGGGCTGAGGCAGAGTTGCCCATCGAACGATTTGTTGATCCGCTTCCCCTGGATCTCCGAGAACCACTGGGGATGCCCCGCGAAATACTCCTTCGGGGGCACGATCTGGGCGAAGGTGTGCACGAAATAGGGCCCGCGGTACTTGATGCTTCCGCCGCGGGATTCGGGGATGGGGTAGCCGTTTCCGTTTAAGCGATTCTCCACGGCGAAATTGGTGGCGAAATAACTGAGGAGTTCACGGTACTCGAAACCCGGCCGATAGCGGAGGGAGAAGGAGGGGACCGAAAGGGATGAAATTTTCGGGAGGGTCGAGGCCGATTCCGTCCACCAGCGGCAGCCCAGTTTCTCGAGGAAGAGCCCCACCGCGTAGACGGTGCCCCGGCGGGAGGACTGGGCCCCCGTGAGGAGGAGCGCCCCGCCTTCGGTGCGCATCACCACGCCGTCATGGCCGAGGGCGGAGAGGTCGAGGGGAAGCGACGGGCTCAGGCGTTTGGCCGCGGCGGGTCCGACGGCGATGATCCCCCGCGTTCCGCTGGGCGGGGCCTCCACCACCGGGAACGCCGCCCCGGTGATATCCCCGAGCCGGGCGGCGAGGAAAGCCGCCGCTCCCTTTTCCGCGGCGGTGGCCCCCGCGTCCACATGGATGGCATAGGTCGTGGCGCCCTTATCGGCGAGGAGTAGCGTGACCGTGGGCGAGCCGCCCTTCTCGGTCGGGAACCCCGACAAGGGCGAGGCCGGCGTGGCCGCCGCGGCGAGCATTCCGAGGAGGGCGAGCGCGGCCCATGAAAGGCGGGGAATCGTGAATAGGCTCATTCGAGGGCTCCGTGGTTTTAGATTGAATAATAAACGCCGATGGCTTCCGATCCAGCGGCGCGCGGAGAGATCAGCGCCCCGCCCCGGTGTAAATCGGTCAGCGCTCCGGGATCCAACGTCGGCCCCGCGCCTTCCCTCACCGCAATACCCATTTCATCCAGCACCAGAAACTCGTACCGATCTGGCGGTATCCGGCGTTATTCGGATGCACCGCGTTGTCCACCGGGTAGCCGTCGATGGGATCGATGAAGAGTTCCGTGGGGATGAGGGTGAGTTTCTCCCCTTCCCGCCCGCCGTACTTCGCGATGAGTTTTTCCACCAAGCGGTGCTGGACGAGCTTCCATTCCCAACGATGGTAGGCGCCTTTGTAATTCGTGACGAAGGCGCCCTCCCGGGAATTCGGCGGCGTCGTGAGGCCGATGCCCAGCGTCGCGCCCGGGAGCGCGGCGCGGAAGGCCCCCACGAGGCGGTCCGCATTGGAGAGCACGCTGTCGATGCCCACATCCACCGCGGCGGGATCGCCGGTCTTCGTGCCGAGCCCGAAGCAATCGTTGATCCCCAATAGGAACGTCACGAGCTCGGGACGGGCGCCGCCGAGCGTCTGGTTGAAATAGCGGTCGAGGTCGAGATTCGTCTTCCCCAGCTCGACGAAGAGGAAGGGGCTCGTGCGTTCGCGGTAAGTGGCCCCCGGTTTTTCCACCACCTGGCTCAGGAAGGATCTCCAAGTCCAGCCGCCGTAGCCCTCGTGGGCGATGGGCGCCTTCGCCGCACCGGAGGTGCCGAGCATGGTGAGGATGGGATTCCCCGGAGAGCCCATGAGCCGGTGGATTTCCGTGGGATAGAGGCTGGCGCCAGTGAGGCTATCCCCCACGATGAGGAGTTTGAGCGCCTTCCCCGCCCCCGCATCCGCCGGCGCCACCCGCAGTATCGTGGATGCTTTTCCGAGTTCGATCCCGTTCCCATCGCGAACGGTGATGGTGAGGGGATGCTCGCCCGCGTCCCCCGCGGCGGGGGTGAGGGAAAAACGCCGCGCTTCGTGGGTTCCCTTCACGTCGCACACGACGGTGAAACGGAGAGACTCAGGCGTTTGGGAGAGAACGAGATTGTCGAAGTAGAGGGCGGTGGACGTTCCGCAAACGGCATACACGTAGGGAGGAAGCGTGAGGCGAACCGAGTCGGGGAGCGCAAAGAGGGCGCTGACCGGCACCCACGCCGCAAGCATCCAAATAACGCACTTGCTCAGAAGTCGATTCATCCCTTTGGCTCCCTCGAATTGACTCACCAGCATGTGATGCTCCGTTTTCCGCGTAGATTAAGAAATGACCATTTTACTATAGCGATGTAGTATTGTATCTATTGAGCGAGCACCTGTCAATCAAACACGTCCAACTCGCCAATGGCCCGTGGCGGGAAGTGCATGGAACCGGGCCATATGAGGCGATAGGCAACCCGCGTTCTGAATCCGTCCATCGCCCTGTGCTCAAACGCGAGGGGGGCTCGCACCGATTCCATTTGTTGAAATAAGGCCCTTAGCCAGCCACGTAGAGGTTGACAAGGCATACCATTTTACCAATAACACCGACATCGCGGGTTGAATCGAACTCCCATCCCTCCGTCTATTTCTCCCCCCTCATTCCTCGAACACCACCACCGCCCACCCCTCCAGCGCGGGCACCGTGACGCGGGCATAGGCGCCGTCGACCGCCACGGGCAATTCATCCCCTATGGGGAGTAGGCGCGCCTTACGCACCCGCCGCCCATCCATGCGCAGGCGGACCTCGACGTCGCGCGTCTCGATGGCTTCTTCAATCATGTCGATGCTCGCGCCCCGGCGTTCGGCGACGTAATTCATGAGCCAGACCATACGGCGACCCGCCTGGCTCGTGACGGCGCTGCGCCCGAAGGAGGGAAAATGGCCCAAGCGCAGGAGCGGCTGCGGATGGAGCCGTTCGAGTAATCGGGCCACGATCTGTTTCAGCGGCACGGGGGCCGCCTGGTGGTAGGCGGTGAAGAAGGGATGGGACAGGTAGGCCACCTTGCCTCTTTGGACGATGACGGGGCGCTGGGTGAGGCGATCGGGCGCCAGATAGAGATGGTGGTGTTCCCCATCCCAATGCCGCGGGAAGAAGGTCGTGATGGAATGGGCGAGCACTTCGCTCCCCGCAGCGGCTTCCACGATCGCACCGCGCACGTAGGCATTGAGGGGCATATCGGGTAGGCCCTCGGAGAGAGGCTTCTCTACCCTGAAATAGCCGTTGTCGCGGGGCGGCACGAAACCGTCTTCCCGTTTGGGCTCGAATTGCGAGTCGGCAACCGGGTCTTCCCCCGCGTAGGTCACCCCCCACTCCTGGAAGACGAAGTTTTTTTTATCGGCGTCCAAGCCCGCCCATGCGCTGGCGAGGATCGCGCCGCCCCGACCTAAGTGGGCGCGGATCCTTTCGGCGAGGGGGCCGTCCAGAACGAGTTCGTCCGGCAGGATGAGGAGCGTATAGTTTCCCCACTGGGAAGCGGACGTCACCACGTCGAAGGACACCTGAAGTTCGGCGAGCATGCGGGTCGCCCCGAGCACCGCGGGTCCGAAAGGGGGCGGGGGCACGACCAGGGCCACATCCGCTTGGGGCCGGGCCCCTTCGACCCAGGCGTCGATGGACTGGAGTTTCCGGTAGATCGGGCGGATGAGGTCGAACACCGCGTCGTTGCGCTCCCCGCGGGGGTGCCAATGGTCTCCCACCGACGGGCGCATGCCTTGGGAGAGGCCCTGCACGCAATCGAACTCGAGGCTGGGCGCCGTGCGTAGGCCCCCGAAATCGCCCCAGGCGCGGTGGAAGCGACCGGTCATGTTGATGGCGGGCTTCCCGAGGGTGCGGAGATAGCGCGCGTAGGCGGGCAGTAACTCGTAGCCCCAACCGCCCGTGGGCAGGCACTCGAACTCGTTGTAATTTCCGAGGGAGAGTTGGTCCTCGAAATTCACCCCGTTGAAATACAGGAGCAGGTCGGGCTTGGCGGCGAGGGCCGTCTCGCGCAGGCGCCGCGCCAGGCGCAATTGGGAAGTATGGGCGAAGGCCTTGCGCTCCGTCTCGTCCGCCCAGTCGATGCCGAGGCGCTTCATCTCCTGGACGCATTCCACCCCGACGCATTCCTGGACCGTGAAGCAATCGAAGAAGAATCCCGCGATGGGGTAGCGGGAGGCGACCTCCTCCACCATGGCGAGCAGGTTCTCGGCGTAGCCGGTGTTGTAGCACATGCCGCGCATGAAATGGTCCATGCGGTTGGGCTTCATGACCTGGCCTTCCGGCGTCACGACGGTCCATTCCCGGTGGCGCAGGCCCTCTTCATGGCTGAGGCCCACGTTGAAATAGGCGCCCAGGGCCACGCCGCCCTGGGCACAGGCCTCGGCCAATTTCCCCAGGAGGTCGTAGGTCAAGGAGGGATGGCGAATGCCCACTTGGGTGTCGTAATAGGCCGTACCGAGATTGCACCGGGCGTGGAAGATCACGTAATCGACCCCGCAGGATTTCCATGCGGCCACCGCGCCGTCGACGTCAAAATCTTTTCCCACATCCGGCTGGTCGGGTTGGGTGTGGAAATCGTAGAAGATGGCGTATTTGGGTTGGTGCATGGGGACTCCGTTCACTCGAAGAGGAGGGGGGTGGCGGACGAGCCCTCGGTCGCGAACTCATGTTCCCATCGGACTCGGGCATGGGACCCATGGTGAAGGGTTCCCACGCCCCCTCCGATTCCGCACGTTCCAGGCGCCGGTTCACCACCGCCCACGCCCACCGGAGACCGGATCCTTTTCATCGGGGCCTCCTGCGCAGCCGTTTTCATCCCCCCAACGTCTTCTTGAGCGAGGCCAGGATCTCGCGGCGGGCCTCCTGCCCGTAGGCCAGGCTCGCCGATGCCCCCGTCTCGCAGTACCATAATTTCGAATCGAACTTCGCCATGTCGACCCCCTCGGGGCAGAAGGCCATCATGAGCGAGGTCTCCTGGAGGCCGGCGTGGTCGATGGGGTATTTCTTCTGGACCTCCTCGGCCATGAGGGGGTGGACCGAGATCCAACTGAAGGGATCGGCCCCGGCCTCTCGGGAGGCGTAATAATGGCGCATCTCTTCCCGTCCCCACCAGCCTTCGCCCTTCTCCCGATCCAGGAAATCGAAGATGATCTGCCGCGCCGCGAAGCGGAACGCCAGGTCGGTGGGCATGCCGGCCTTGAAGTTCTCGCTCTGGTGGTGGACGAAGGCGTGGATGTTCCGGAACCCGTTCTTCAGGAGTTGGGTGAAGAGTTCCTTGGCGAACGGGAGGATCGACTCGGCGCGCACCGGGAGCGTGCCGCTGGCGGCCGTGGGCCCCACCGCCACGCTCGCCGCCCCGTACCAGAAGGCGGGCATGAGCACAAGATCCATCTCCTTCTCGAGGGCCTCGAAGGCCCGCACGACGAGGAGCGTATCCACCCCGTTCACGCAATGCTCCCCGTGGTACTCGAGCACGCCCAGGGGCAGGACAATGGGCCAATTCTCGTCGATGGCCTTGCGGATCTGGTGGGGAAACATCAATTCGTAGCGCATGGGACCCCCGCCGCTTAGACGATCTCGATGAGTTCGGTGCGGAAGCGGGAGAGCATCTCGTTGCCGCCCTTCACGATGCGCACGCCGTTCTCCCAGCGCAGGCCGAAGGTCGGGGCCTGGAGGAAGGTATCGACCTGGAAGGTCATATTGGGCTGGAACGCGTAGGCCGAGTTGGACTCCACCCAGGGCTCCTCCACCTCGATCATGCCGAGGCCGTGGGCGGGCCCGTAGAGGTAGTTCTCTTCGCAGCCCCGCGACTTCACGAACTCGTAGAACTTGGCGGTGACGCCGCTGGCGGGTTCGCCCTCCTTCATCCACTCGTAGGTCTTGAAATGCGCCTCGAGGCCGACCTCCAGGAGTTTCTTCTGCTCCGGGGAGGCCTTGCCCATGACCACCGGGCGGCCGACGCTGGGGGAATAGCCCTCGATGCGGGCGCCGAGATTGAGCTGCACCAGGTCGCCCTTCTCGATGACCTTATGGGTGGCGCGGCCGATGGCGTGGTTGCTGTTCTTCCCCGAGAGCACGTAGACCGGGTGGGCCTCGTACTCGCCGCCGAACTCGTAGAGGTAGCGCTGGATATGCCCGACCACCTCGGTTTCGCGCATGCCGGGCTTCATGATGCCCAAGATCTTCTCGAGCACCTTCTCGGAGGCCGCGAAGCCCGCCTTGAGGGCCGCGATCTCTTCATCGCTCTTGATGCGGCGCATGTCAGAGACGATGCCCGACTTGGCGATGGCCGCTCCGGGAAAGGCCTCCCGCAGTTTCTCCCAGATGGTCACGGGGAGGATGGACATGCCGCAGACCCCGATCTTCTTAAAGGCCCCCGCCCCGCCGAGGCCGGCGGCGATGGATTCGAAGGTATCGAGTTTCGCCCCCGGGAAGGCCGGGTCGGCGGACTCCCGGTACTCGAGGATCTGGGCGAGTTTCTTCACCTTGCTGCGGTCCTTGGCGAAGGTGAGGGTTTCGGGGCCGATGATGAGCACCGGCTCGCCCTTCTTGGGGATGAAGAGCCCCGTGGTCTCGAAGATCGGCCAATAATCGCAGAAATACCGCACGTTGGCGAAGTCGGCCTCGTTGCTGTGGACAAGGATAGCGTCGAGGCCCGCCTCGCCCACCCTTTTCTGGGCTTCAGCCATGCGCCGCTGGTATTCGCCTTCGCTGATCTTGAACATAGGGAACTCCTAAAAACCGGTGTTTTTCGCTTACTATAGCGATGTAGTGAGTATAGGACTAAATTTGGGGAATGTCAAAAGAGCGCATTGCATCACCAGAATTCCGGACGAAAGCCCCCCATTGCCTCAACTAAAAATCCGGACGAAACGGTCGGCTCTTTTAGGAGCCAATCGTGGAAA
>JAFLEE010000046.1 GCA_017302015.1 Spirochaetota bacterium
AGAAAGGGTTGCCCGCAGGGCAGATCCAGGCTAAAAACACCCAAAAGAAGACCTACCGCTTGACCGGAATTTAGGTGAGGCAATGGGGGTGGGTTTCGTCCGGATTTTTAGGTGAGGCAACTAGGGGGGGGGGATGCCATCACCAAACCGATTTGCGGTAGCGACTGGGCGTCATCCCCGTGACCCTTCGAAATTGCTTCGAGAAGGTGAAGAGATCGGGGTATCCCAATTGTTCGCTTACCTCGCCGATGGGCAGGGGCGCCGCACCGAGGATCTCTTGGGCCCGGCGGATTTTTTGGCGGATTTGGTATTCCTTCGGCGATTGCCCGAAATGGCGGCGGAAGACCTTGCGGAAATGCTCGTAGCCGAGGCCCAATTGGGCGGCGAGGGCGGGGCCCGGGAGTTCGGGATGGGCTTCGAGGGCGCGGCGGGCCTCCTCCATTTTGCGCGCTAGCGGCGCTTCGGTGGCCGGGGTTCGGATGCGGTTTTCAAAAAGCGACAGGGTTTGGAAGACCCGAGCGTAGCATTCGGCGGGGTTCTCGCGCCGCGCGAAGGATTCGAGCAGGGCGCGGAGCTTGGCGAGGACCTCGGAATCGGGGGGGAGGGCGGGCTGGCCCCGGAGGGGGAGGAGGCCGCTTTCCACCAGGGGCTCGTAGAACGAAGGCGGGAGGATAAGGTAGAAATCGGTCCACCTAGGCCGCGCCAGGCGGCGGATCGAATGGGTGACGCCCGGGATGCGTTGGATGAGGTCGCCGGGGTGGATTTCCCGCTCCAAGTCCCCCGAGCGGTAGGCGCCCCGGCCCTCCAGCAGGTAGAGCAGGCGGTATTCGCTTAACCTCTGGGTGTCCTGCATTTCCTGGGCGCCCGGGGAGAAGAAGCCCGCGGTCAAGGCGATGGGGCGCCGGCCTCCTGTGAGCAGCTGCACGCGGCGAAGGGATGCGGGCAGGTCCCGAAGAAAGGCGTTCACCGACGGCATGGAGGGGCCTCCGTGGCTGATCCCAATTCTGACATATTTCGGCCAAAAGGCCCATGGCGACCCGGGGCGATATGGAGTATCCTAACCCGGTATTCCCATCGGCTCCCCCGGAGGCACTCCATGATGCGTTTGATCCTTGTCCTCACCGCCCTGCTCACCGGCCTCGTCGCCGCTCCCCTGCCGTGGCTCGATGACGGGCGCGCCCTGCGGTGCCCCGTCTCGCTGCCCGCCTTGGCCCGTCCCCTGGAGAAGACCCTCGTGAGCGTGCGCGACGACCATGCCGCAGACCCCGCGTTACTCGGCCTGGCCACGGCGGTGGATCCCGCATCCCTTAAGATCCTCGAGGTGGATAGTGCGACGGGCCGGATCGTGGGGAATCCCTCCGGCATTCCCTACACCCGGGAGGGCGGCCTGATCTTCTGGCAGGCGAACCCGGGCTCGGCGACGAAGACTTTTTACTTCTATTACAACGTCGTCCTCCATCCCCGCACCGGCGGGAAAAGCGCTTCGGCCACGATGGAGACGCCCGCGGTGTTCGCCCAAGCCCCCGATTACGCCCGGGAGCAATTGGGGCACGCATGGGATTTCGACGACGGGGAAACCGCCGGCATCTTCGCTTGGGGCGATACGCCCAAGGCCATCCAGAACCGCAAGGTGGAGGGGGGGATCCTCTCCTTCGATGCCGTGGGCGATCCCTGGTTCACCTGGGGGAGCATGTTCTCGGAGAGCCCCTGGATCTCCCTGGATCCCTCCGTCTATAACCTCCTCCTCATCCGCGTGCGCCAAAGCGTCGCCAGCGCGCCCTGGCAACTCTTTTGCCTCGACGGGAACCGGCAGATCCGCCAATTCGCCTTCACGGTGACGGGCAAAGACTGGCAGATGCTCCGCTTCGATATCCCGACCGAACTCCGTTGGAAGGGGCCGATCAAGTCCCTGCGCATCGACCCCACGGATAAACTCCGCACGCCGGCGCATATCGAGATCGACTGGGTCCGCGTGGTCGCCTGCGCTCCCGCGGCGCGGGGCCCGGTGGAATCGCGCTTTGAATCGGCGTCCCCCGCGGCCCTACGGCTCGAGGCGCCGGCTTCCGCTACCGCCGGGGAGGCTTTCCAAGTCCGCATGGCGCTCTCGGACGGCGCGGGCAAACCGGCGAGCTTCGTCGATGTGACCCTCCGCCTCGCGTCCGAGGCGGGCGGCGCCCCCCGGGAATATCGGGCGCTCACCGGGGCTTCGGGCGAAGCCGTGCTATCCCTCTCCAATGCGCGCTCGGGCGAGTTCAAACTGGCCGCCTTCGCGACTCTCGCCCCCGCGGTGGCCGCCGAGAAGAAGCTGCGCTTCCTCCCCGCCGCGGCGGTCGCGCTGGCCGTGGACCCGGGCTCCCGGGGGACCTGGTACCCCGCGGGCGGAAAATGGGTCATGCTCGCCCGGGAAGGCGAGACGGTGCGCCTGGATGTCCGCATGAAGGACGCCTTCGGCAACCTGGTTTCCGAGAACGCCCCGGCGGTTTGGGAAGGGCTCGAGGCCCCCGCCTCGGCCGCCGCGTTCAAAAACGGCGCGGTGGGGCTTTCGTTCACGGCCGCGCGCTCCCTCACCCTGGCCGTGGAACGGGGCGGCGGGTCCGGGCTTAAGAGCCCGCCGGTCTATGTCCAAGTCTCGCCGCGCTTCGTCAAGCGCCGCGGCGTGAAGATCCTGCCCAATGGGTATTTCGGCTTCGTCGATGGCCGGGTCTTTTTCCCCCTGGGCGGGCATTACGCCAATTGGCCCGGCAAGGCGCCGGATTTCAAGGCGAACATCGATTTCTTCCCCTGCAATATCAGCCCGTTCCTCATGCCCGTGCCCTTCGAGAAGGCGAATGTGGACGCGCTGCGCGCCTGGTTCGCGCACATGAAGGAGAACGGGGTGAACACGCTGCGCCTCATGCTGCGCAATATGGACCTCGTGGGCGCCCTCGACATGGCCCAGATGGCCGCGGTGCGGGAGTACGTCAACCTCGCCGGCGAATACGGCCTCCACTTCGTGGTGGTGCTGATGGAGGATTTTTCCAAGCCCCCCTACATCAACCGCAAACTCCTCGAGCAGATCATCCTCCCGCGCTACCCCGGGGTCGACCTCGCCGGGCTCCCGGCGCACCGCGCCCGCTTCCTCGCGGGGGGCGCGCCCGTGGAAGACCGCTACCTCGACGCCGACGTGCTGCGCTGCCAGAAGGAGTACGTGCGCGAGACCTTGCCCTGGCTCGGCGACCTCCCCAATATCCTCTGCTATGAACTCGAGAACGAGATGTACCACGCCTCGGGCGTTTGGATCGAGGAACTGACCAAGACGATCAAGTCGGTGGATCCCGAGACCCTGGTCACGGCGAGCACGGGCGGCGGCGGGCTCGACTCGGGCGATCCCTATTGGTTCACCGCGAAGACGCCCATCGACGCCTACACCTACCACCAATACCCCAACGGGGCCCTCAAGGCCCGCGCCCAATCGAAGGAGCGCTGCCCCGCCCTCGGCGACGACGACCTCGAGTTCGGCAATATCGTCTCGACCCTGGTGCGCTACGGCCGCGCGTGCCCCAAGC
Organism: Spirochaetota bacterium; assembly: GCA_017302015.1. Taxonomy (GTDB): domain Bacteria; phylum Spirochaetota; class UBA12135; order COTS27; family JAFLEE01; genus JAFLEE01. The sequence continues at coordinate 3,546 of JAFLEE010000046.1, forward strand.
CCACCTTCTACGGCGAGGTCGGCTGGTACGACAATTATTTCAAATTGGGAGAGACGCCCGATCACCTGCTGCGCGACCTGGTGTGGCTCGGCATCCTCCATAATCCCGGCCACCTCTTCTGGCTGACCCCCGGCAACGAGTCCGCCGCCTACAAGCCGGTGGCGGCCCTCCTGGCCAAGCTCGACCTCGCCAGTTTCAAGCGAGACGCCGGGGAGCGGGTGGTCGATATCGCCCACGATCCGGGGAAGGATTATTACTACTACCAGACGAACAAGGCGGACTATTGGGCCCTCCTCATGCAGAACCGGCGCGCCCTCGATGCCGGGGTGCGCCTGGATTTCGCCCTGGAGAAAAAGGCGGGGGCCCTGGCGCTCTCCAACCTCGAGGCGCCCGTGCCATCCCGTAGGTCGCTTACGGTCTCCAAGGGCTACCAGGCCGACGCCGTGAGCGGTAACGGGGGCGAGCGCTGGCTCGTGTACGCGCGCAATTACGCGGGAACCGTGGAGGTTGCGAACAAGCCCACGGCGGGGGGCTACGCCCGCACCCGCAGCGCCTGCGACCTCACGCTGAGTTTCGACCTCCCCGGGAAGAAGTACCGGCGCACGCTCGTCGACCTGAACGATGGCACGACCACCGAGGCCGACGTGGCGGGGAAGCACGCGCTGACGGCGCGCCAGACCGACCATGACTTCGTGGTGGTGCTGCGGGCGAAATAGGGCGCCCCGGCCGACCGCCGCTCAGGATAAGCTAGGCCTCCACGGGGTCAGGAGGACTCCGCGCGGGGCGCGGCGGCGGGAGGCTGCGAGAGGTCCCCCGACAGGAGAGCCCATGCCCCAGCGCCGTCCCGTTCCCGTATCCCGCATCCACATCACGCCCAAATTCCACTACGACGTGGCGTACTTGAGGCCCTACGCCGAGTACCGCGACCTCTGCGTGGGCCACATCGCCAAGGCCCTCGATCTGCTGGAGAAGCACCCCGAGTACCGCTTCCTGGTGGAGCAGACGATCCTCCTCGAGGAGTACCTCGCCAAATACCCGAAGCACCTGGAACGTCTGCGCGCCCTCGCGAAGGCCGGACGGTTCGCCGTGGCGCCGGGGATGTACGTCATGCCCGACATGAACCTGCCCGACGGGGAATCGTTCTACCGGCAAGTCGCCGAGGGCAAGCGTTGGCTCGCCGACACCCTGGGCCTCGAGGCCAAGGTGTGCTGGATCGCCGATTGCTGGGGGCACCACGCCCAGCTCCCCCAGATGCTGGGCCAACTCGGCTACGAGTACTACGTCTTCTGGCGCTGCATGGACCGCAGGCTCCCCGTGGCCCAATTCCATTGGCGGGGGATCGACGGGAGTTCCGTGAAGACCCATTGGCTCGGCTACCGCGGCTATGGCCATATCCGTTTCCCCCACGAGGGCGAGGTGGTGAACGCGGCCGACCTCAACCTGGCGGGTTGTAGCCCCGACGCGGTGCGCGGCCTGGCCCGGGAACTCTCGACCTTCGCCACAACCGGCTCGGTCCTCCTCGTCAACGGGGGTGATTTCATGGAGCCCCAGGCCAGCGCGCCCAGCGCGCTCAAGGCCCTGGCGAAGGAAAAGGGGATGCCTCCGGTCGCCTTCGCGACCCCGGCGGAGTTCCTGGGCGGGCTCGATTGGAAGAAGGCCGGGAAGTGGGGGGGCGAGTTCAATAGCGCGCTCCAGGGAACCTTCTCCATCCACCCGAAGATCAAGCAGGATAATCGGCGCCTGGCCATGGACCTCCTCGCCCAGGAAGCCCTCGCCGCGGTGGCGGGAAGCCGCGAAGGCGCGAGCCCCCAGGCGTGGCGCCTCGTGCTCAAGCAGCAATTCCACGACATCATCTGCGGGAGCCTGGTGGATTCGGCCGTGGAGGAGAGCCACCGGGAGCACCAGAAGGCGGAGGGCCTCCTCCGCCGAGGCGCACGCGCCTCCGGCATCCCCCAGATCTTCAACCCCCTCTCGTTCCCGCGCACGGAACGCGTGGAGGCCGGGGGCGCCCGCTACCGGGTGACCCTTCCCCCGTTCGGGTTGGCGACTTTGGAAGAGAAGGACCGCCTGCCCCGGCCCGAAGCCGGCGCCGCGGGGCCCTGGACCTTCCAGGGCGACCATTTCCGCGCCGAACTCGATGCCAAGGGGTTCCTCACCGCGCTTTCGCTCAAGGGCTCCCGCGAGAACCTGGTTCGGAGTTCGCCGACGCCCTTCGGGTCCCTCGGGCTCCAGATGGATTATGGCGATCCGTGGTGCAAATGGGAGGGGCCGGTCTCCGGGGGCAGCCGGGAGTCGGCCCTCACCCAGAACGAGAGCGATCCCTGGGACCGCAGCATCGAGGGCGAGATCGTCAATCGGGGCACGCAGCGGGCGGCCATCACCGGGGCCCGGGCGATTTCCCAGAACCGGGAGGAACTCGTGGTGGAACAAGAGGGGCTCCTCGCGTTTTGGACGGTGCGGCTCCCCTTCAAGACGACGATCCGCCTCCACCGCGAGAGCCGCCGCATCGAGTATCGCACGGTGATGACCGGCCAAGGCAAGCATTACCGCGTGCGCGCCGCGTTCCCCACGGCGTTCCCGAAGGGGCGCGGGCGCTTCGAGATCCCCTTCGGCATCCAGGCCCGCGGCCAAGGGGAGCACGTGGCCCAGAACTGGGTCGACTGCAGCGGGGCGAAGGCCGGCGTGGCGCTCCTCAACCGGGGCCTCCCGGGGAACGCGGTGGAGGGGGGGATCCTCCTCCTCTCGCTCATGCGCAGCGTCGCCATGGAGTACAAGACGCAGAGCGCGGGGATGTTCCAGGAAGGGATCGAGCAGCGCTTCGAATACGCCATCGTGCCCCACCGAAGCGGAGAGGATGCGCTCTTGGTGCGCGAGGGCCGCGCCTTCAACCAGCCGCCCCTGGCGTGCCGCGCGGAGCGCGCGGTGGCCGCGAGAACTTGGGAACTCTCGGGCGAGAACGTCTTCGCCTCCGCGCTGAAACCCGCGGGCGAAGGGGTCTTCCTGCGCCTCTACGAGGCGTGCGGGGAAAAAACCGCCGCGCGCCTGCGGCCCGCCTCGAACTTCGGGCAGTACGCGTTCACCGACGGCCTGGAGAATCCCAGCGCCCCCTGGCGGCCCTGTCCGCCGGTCCTCTCCCTTGCGTTCCGCCCCTTTGAAATCAAGGGGATCCTCTTCAAGCCGTGAAGCGCGAAGCGGGGGCCTCCCCCCTCCACCGCGAACTCCGCCTGCGCCTCTGCCGCCAGATCTTCGAGGGCGAATGGAAGGCCGGGGAGCGGATCCCGACGGAGCGGGAACTCGCCGAGCGGCACGGGGTGAGCCGCATCACGGTGCGCACCACCCTGGCCGACCTGGAGCGGGAGGGGCTCCTCGCCAGGCGCCAGGGCCACGGCACGCGCCTCAGGATGGGGCCCCATAAGCGCCCCTCCCCGGCGAAGCTCGTCGCCGTCCTGGCGCCCGTGGAGAACCCGTTCTTCGCCTCGATGCTGGGCCCCTTCGAGGCGGAAGCCGAGGAACAAAACGCCCTGGTGGTCGTGAAGCAACTCTCCCGGGGGCGCACCATCGAGGAGACCCTCTTCCGTTTTTTGGAGCGCGAGATCCGGAGCGCCCTGGTGTGGCCCTATGACGAAGACCTCGATACGGGGAAACTCCTGGCCCTGCGCGCCCTGGGCATGAACCTGGTTTTTTTCGACCGCGAAATTTCCGGGGCCCCCGTGGATTCGATCAGCGTGGATAGCGAACATGCCGTGTCGGCCCTGGTGGTCGGGCTCCAGAGCCGGGGCGCGCGGCGCATCGCCTACGTGGGCTGGGAGGGCGCGGTGATCACGAGCAGCGCCCAGCGGGAAGACGCTTTCCGCAGGCGCTGCGCCGGTTCTCCGGTCTTTCGCCTGCCCTGGCGCCGGGAGCGGGAGGTGGATGGGGATCTCCGATCCCTCCTGGCGAAACTCTCGGGATGCGACGCCCTTCTCTGCGGCAATGGCGTCATCGGCGCCGCCGCGGCGAGATGGGCGGCGACGCGCAATCCCCGCATGACCGTCGCTTGCGTCGACAGGCTCCCCGGCTCGGAAAGCCTGGGGCTCTTGGCCTATGAGCAGCCCATGGAGGCCCTGGCGCGGGAGGCTTGGAAGGCCCTCGTCGCCCAGGGCGCGAAGCCGGCGGAGTGGAAGCCGAGGCAATTGCGCCGCAGGGGCCGCGTGGTCTCCCTACCCGGGATGGGTGGCGTGGCCGCTCCGTAGGGATCCCCTGCGGAAGCGGCCGCGCGCGAGCAGGGCCGCCGGCTATTTCGAGAGCGTGAACTTCAGGTACTGGTCGGGATCCTTGCTGAAGCCGATGCCGCTGCCGAACTCGAGGAATTGCTTGCGCAGGCGCTTGTCGGCGTCGTTGACGAGTACGCTGGCGCCGAAGAGCTGCCCCGGCTGGCGGCCCAGGAGCGAAAGCGGGAGGGTCAGGGCGTAGTAGGTCTTCTCGCCGACCCGGTTGGCCGTGGTTTGGATCTCACCGAGGCGGTCCTTCAACGCGGGGGGCGCTTTCCAGACGAACGAGATGGGCTTGCCGTTCTGGAGGGCGATCCCGATTTCGAAGAGGCGCCCGGCGGTGCCGTCGAGGGCGATCTGCACGGAGTCGGCCTTCCACATCTCCTCGGGTTTCCCGACGGGTTCGACGAGCTTGCTGTCGGACACCTCCACGAGGAGGCAAAGCTGCTGGGCGTCGTTGGCGACGAAGAGTTTTCCGGAGAGGTCCTGGGGGCCCTCCCAGGGTTCGTTGTCGTTGCCGCCGACCATGAGGAGAAGTTCCTTCACCGCTTGGCGGGTGTCGCGCGCGAGGACGGGGGCGAGGCCCTTCTGGTCGACGAGTTCTCCCCGGGGTTCGATGCCGGAGTAACGGGCGATCCGCGGCGCGGGATTCATGCGGAAGGAGAGGCTCTCCAATTCCTTCCCGCCGTCGAGGAGCGCGAGCCGGCCGTCCACGGGGGCGTCGCCCTTCTTGAGGCGCACGCGCAGGGTGCGGGAACGCTCCCCGGGGGCGAGCGCCGCCGTGGGGGGATCGAACTCGAGGCCCGCCCCGGCGAGGGCGAGGCTTTTCCCGCCCAGATCTTCTTTCCACGACGCGAGGAGTTCCGCCCACTCCCCCGGGGGGGCGCCGAGGGTGGATTCGGCCATGAGGCGCCCGCCCTCGAGTTTGAGTTCGCCGTCGAAGGAGGGGATGCGCACCCAGACGGGGATGCCGGTGACGGCGAAACCGTCGCCGCTTCGGATCTTCTTGACCGGATTGCCGTAGAGGTCGCAGACCTGGGCCTCTCCCGGGAAGCCGGAGAGGCGCACGGGGCGCTCCATGGCGTCCTTCTGGTTCCACAGCAGGGCGACGCGGTCGGCGCCCTGCTTGAATTGGGTGAGCGGCACGGGGGCCTTGAGGTCGGTGGCCAGGACCGGTTTCGCGCCGCCGAGCTGGTGGATGAAGTAATTATAGGCGCTGAAGGCGGGCTTCACCGTGCGGTCCCACGAGACGATGCCGTAATGGTGCTCGCCCTCCTTGGGGTCGGGCCCGTCGGAGAGGAGATCGTAGAGCATGACGCCGAAGATCCCGCGGGATAATTGGTAGGCGTACTTCTTGATGAGGATGGCGGCCTGGTTGGTGATGGCCGCCCCGCCGGAGACCGTGGTCCAACCCGTCTCGGAATTGATGAGTTGGGTCTGCCGGTAGCCGTACTTGGAGAAGACCGTTAAGTAGCGCTCGTACGCCGGTTCGGTCTCCTCGAAACTGCCGTGGATGTGGAAGGCGGCGTGGGGGAACTCGGAGGCGGTCGCCTTCACGATCTCTTCGATCTTGCCGAACTCGCCCTGGGCGTAGCCGCCGACGACGACGAGTTTGCCCGGGTCCACCGCGGCGATGGCGCGCTTGGCGGCGATGGCCACGGGCGGGAACTCGGCGGTGGGGGATTTCCAGAATCCCCAATTGGGCTCGTTCCAGATCTCGTGGCCGTCGATCTGGTCCTTGTAGCGCTCGGCGACGCGCTGGCAATAGGTGGCGAAGGCTTCGGTGCGCGGCGCGGCGCGGGCCCAGTCCAGCCAGTTCTTGCTCTTGGGATCGCCGGTGGTGGCCCATTGGGTCGTATAGGCGTAGATCTGGAAGACCCGCACGCCCAGGTCCTTCAGGTAGGCGAAGACCTTGTCCTTCTTTTCCCAATTGAACTCGCCCTCCTTCTTCTCGAGGCCGTTCCAGTCGACGTGCTCGCCCCGGTCGTGGGAGACGCCGAGGTACTTGTAGAGCCGCGCGATCTCAGCCCCCGCGTTCCCGCGAAGGTCGCTCCAATTCTCGAGGCGGCCGGAGATATGGGTGCAGATGCCCAGGAGCGCGTCGCCGCTCTTCCATCGCCAAGTGATGGGGTGCACAACGGAATAGGGGAGGTTGGTGGACCACAGAGCCTCGTCGCCCTTTCGCGCGCGCACCTCGACGGCGAGGGGGCCGAAGGTGCCTATGGGAAGGGGGAGCGACCAGGCCCCGGCCGCCTGCGGGAGGGCGCGCCAGGGGCCGAGGACGCCGTCGGGGCCGCGTGGCGCCCATTCCCAGGCGGCGCCGTCCAGGAGGTCCGCGCGGTACGAGGCCTTCCATTGGGGCGCGTCCTCGGGGCGGAAGACGGCGAAGGCGGGGATGCCGGAGAAGGAGAGGGCGAGGCGCTTGGCCCACAGCACCCGGCGCATGTCGCGGAACTCGGCGGCGCTCTTTTCGGCGCGCACGGCCTCGGGAGAGAGGGCCTCGAGGCGGTCCAGGAGGAGCGAGAAGGTATTCTTGCTGTCCACCGCGAGGCGGATTTCCCGCAGCGGGAAGTCGAATTGCCGGTTGGTGTTCTGGCCCCAGGTCGCTCCGTTGATGCTCTCGGGGACGAGGGAAAAGCGGGCTTCGCCCCAGGTGGCGCCCGGCACGGCGGCTTTAAGCTGCAGGATTTCGCCGTCATGGTCGACCACGCGCAGCGCGATGCGGGAAGGGCCCTCGACGGCGAGGGTCTTCAGCCGGATCTCGCTCCCCGCCGATAGCTTCTCCCGCGCGCCTGCGGGCAGGAAGTCGTTGAGATACCAGATCATGTAGCCGCTGCCCTCCATCTCGCCGTCGAGGCGAAGGGCCCATTGGCCCGAGGCCGCCTCCCCCTTCGCGTAGCTGAGCCGGCCGGAGCGGACCCGGCTCTTCTCGTTGGGCGCTTCGATGGGCATGGCGACGCGGCCCTGTTCGGGGGATTCGAAGTCGTTGAGCACGACGGGGGGCTCGGGGGCCGAAAGGGGGTTGCGGAAGCCGGGGGGCGGCACGACCTCCACCGCCGAGACGAGGAGGGCGATGGCCTCCTTCCCGTCGATGGCCAGATGCACCTCTGCCCCCGCGAGGTCGAGGCGCTCGTTGCGGTTCGGGCCCCAGGTCGGGCCGCCGATGGAGGCGTCCTCGAGTTTCCAGGAGACGAGTTTCCAACCGTCCCCCAGGTCGCGCACGGGCTTCAATTGTACGCACTCGCCGGTCTTCTCGACGAAGCGCAATACGATGCGGTCGACGCCTGAGATCGCCTTCACCCTCAGGCGGAGTTCCGCCCCGGGGACGATGAAGAAGGGGGCCTCGGGCGAGAAGAAACGGTCGAGGCGCCAAACGTGGTAGCCGCTCCCTTCGAGGGCGGCCTCGATGCGCAGTGCGGGCGCGCCTCCGTCCATGGCCCAGGAGAGTTGGCCGCTTTTAAAGTTCTTCTTGTCCGAGGGTTTTTCCTTTGCCAGGTCGAACCCGGCTCGCGCGGCGGTCGATAAATCGAGGATCGGCGTCTGGCCGACCAGGAATGAAAAGAAAAGCGCCGCGGCTGCGGACCAAGCCGTGAAGGACGAACGGAACGGGGAGATCCCGCGGCGTGCAGAGAAGTTTTGGCGGATCATGCGTGGCTCCATGGTGCGATCGGTGATGGTTTATTCGGCCCAGCCCGGGGGAGGCAGGGTTCTCCCGCCGGAGAATAGGCGCGGAAGGCCGGGGTTGCCGGCGGCATCCAGTGGGCAGGCGACGAAGATCCCCGCGGCGTCGATGGCGGCGGGGAGTTCGGCGGTTTTGGTGGCCCAAGAAACAGGGACGGCCGAGTCGTAGCGCTCGGGGTCGAAGAGGAAGACCGTCCCCACCGCGGTGGACTCCTTCTTTCCGGCGAGGACCAAGGTCAGATCGCCTTCGGTGCCCGCGGGGAGGGCGTGGTAGAGGGGCGCCCAGAAGATGGACGCCCCATCGGGCTCCGCGAGGCGCTGGGTTTTGGAGAAGGAGGCGCGCCGAGCTTGCCAGGTGGAATCGGAGCGGGCGATTTCGGGCCAGGCGCGGTAGGTCGCGCTCAGGGTGGTGCCCTCCGGGATCCTGGCGCGCACGCCGAGCCAGAGGGTGCGGGGGCGAACGGCGCCGTCGGGCGGGAGGGGCACGGCGGCCGAGGGAACCCAAAAGCGCAGTTCGCGTCCGCCGGAAAAAGTCTCCTGCGAGGCGACGCTCCCCAGCCGCAGGGAGCCCATGACGGAGCGGGCCCCGGCCCACATCAGGAGCCCCTTGGAGGTGAACCCGAGTTTCGCGGGCTCGCCGCTTCCTTCGCCCCAGGCCCACGAGAGCGCGCGCCCGCGGAGGGCCGGCTCGTGCATGACCGGGCCCAAATCTCCGGGCTTCGACTCGCCGTAGAGTTTCCGGCGGATGGCCGGGTCGACGCAGGCGCGGTCGGGAAGGCGGGCGGGGGAGAACTCCTTCCCGGAGGCGGCGGCCAGGAAGCGGCACCACCGATAGGGGTCCCCGTTCCATCCGTCGAAATCCCAGGCGGGCTCCAGGAAACCGGATTCCTCCAAATCGTTCCATTGGGTGGTGACGATGAAATCGGGCTTGCTCGCGGCGGCGGTCTGTAGGCCCTTCAGGAAGAAGCGCCCCTCCTCCGCGTCGATGCGGTCTCGTCCGCTCTTGCCGCGGTCGTTATGGTTATTGAAGCGGGTGTAGACGAGCACGCCGAACTCCTTCCCCAGGCGCTTGGCCAGGGCCGAGGCTTCGCCCAGGCTCTCGGAAAGGCTCTCCCATGGGTGGGGCCCGCGGCCGAAAGGTTCTTTGTGCAGGAAGCCGGAATCGTTGGGGCCGAGCACCGCCTTGATGCGCTCCTGCTTCCAATAGGCCTCGTCCGGGGACATCTCGAGGATCCACCACAGGGGCATGGCCTTCTTTTCCACCTCGGCGGTGAGGGTCTCGAGGTTCTCGGCGCTGATCCATTTGTTCCAATTCTGGAAATAATAGATCGGCTGGCCACCCCGTTTCGCCCAGCCCGGGTGGCGTCCGTAGCGCGCGGCCAGGAGCGCCACGCGCGCGATGGAATTGGAGAGGCCCTGGGCCCGGGTGATATTGCTGCGCCGGAACATGATCTCGTCGTGGACGGCCACGGGGGTGCCGAGTTTCGCGGCCTCCTCCAGCACCGTCTCGAAGATGTTCAGCGGGGTGAAATCCACCCCCTCGTCCCAGAGGGAGGCCCACAGGTGGACGTGCATCACCGAGATCCCCGCGGCCTTCGCCGACTCGAGTTGCCAACGGATGATGTCGCGCTGGCTGGCGTCGTAGGGGCCTAGGAAGGGGTAGCCCGTGGTCTGGATCCAGCGGCGCCAGGCGAAGCCCGGCACGAACTCGTCGATCGTCGTGGTGGGGTTGAACTTGCCGAATCGGGAGAAGCCCTTCCAATGGGCCCAGGTCGGATTCGACGGCACCTGGGCGCCGAACGGGGAGCCGGTCCAGATATGCCATTCGCGGCAATGGATCGGCATCGCGAGCCCGAGTTTCCGGAACTCGGGCAGCACGGGATCCTTCGCGGGATCGGGCGCGAGGCGGGACCGTTCCCGGAACTCCGCCGCCACGGCGGCGAGGTCGGGCTTCTCTTCATCGGGCGGGATGGGGAGCGGGAACGCGGGCAGGCATAGGGCGATGAGAAGGCAGGCCCAGTGCATGGGGGTCGGGTATTTCATAGCGGGATCTCCGTGGTCCGGGCCGCGGGGCCGGTGCTTAGGCGAGGGATGAGTTCGGGGGTGAAGGTGATGCGGGGCGGGACCTCGGCGCCGGGGCGGGCGAGTTCGAGGAAGCGCGCCGCGATCGATTCGAAGGGGAGCGCCATGGACGTCAAGGAGGGAGAAAGATAGCGGCTCGGGCCGTCGTCGTTATAGCCGGCGACGGAGATGTCCTGGGGAACGCGCCAGCCCCGTTCCCCGAGGGCGCGGAGGGCCGCCCAGGCCCCGAAGTCGGAGGCGAAGAGGAGGGCGGTGGGTTCGCCTTCCAGGATGCGGTCCATGGATTGGAGGACGACCTCATGGCTGCTCTGCCAGGGTTGGATCTCGCAATCGAAGATGCGGCAAGCGGCGAGCCCCCGCGCCTGGGTGAGGCCGGCGAAGGCCCCGCGGCGCGCCTCGACCCCCGTGAAGTGGCGGGGTTCGTTCACGACGTAGGTGATCCGGCGGTGGCCGAGGGCGAGCAGGTGCTCGACGAGGGGCGCGGTGGCGCGCGCGGCGTCGATGGCGAAATGGCAGGCCCCGGGGTGCGCCTGATCGAAGGTGAAGCACGGGGATCCGCGGCGGGCGAGGGCCCGAACGAGGAAGGCGGTGTCTTCCGGGGCGTTGGAGATGAGGAGGTGCCCGTCGACCGTTTCGTGGGACAATTCTTCGAGGAGCGCTTCGAGGCGGTTGCCTTGGGCGGTATGGTGTACCTTCAGGGGGATGTTTCCCGCTTGGCAAGCGAGGGTTGCGACCTCCACCCAGCGGGAGACGCTATCGGAGTCCCACCGGGGGATGATGAGGCCGAGGGGCCGATGGGTGGCGGGCTTGCGCACGAAGGTCCCCGCCGGAACTTTGCGCACGAGAAGCCCCTCGGCGGCGAGGTCGCCCAGGGCCCTGCGCACGGTCCCCTGGGAAACGCCGAGGCTCTTGATGAGTTCGGGCTCGCTGGGGAATTTCTCACCGTCCCCATACTCCTCGAGGATGGTTTTCCGCAGGGAATCTCGGATTTGACGGTGGAGGGAATTGGGCGGGGAGATCGGCATTCTTTATTCTTTAAAGAATGATTAGCGATGGTGGAGGGGATGTCAATGGAAGGTGTTGTTCTTGGTTAAGGGGGTTTGGGTTGTAAAACTGATATATATTTTATGGCTTCTCTATTTTCAGAGAATGTACCGGGATGTCTTAATTCTGTGCGAATTAGCTTTTCCCCCCTTCCCATTCCCCCATCCCAAAACGCCTTGTGCCCTCCCCCTAAAAGGGGTAGCCTCCATACCCTAGGAGCCCCCGTGAACCCTTCCCGCCTGCTACTCGTCCTCCTCCTCCCCGCCGCGCTCTGGGCCCAGGATATCAAGTGGGCCCCGACCCCCCAGCAGGTCGAACTCCTCAAAACCCGCGTGGATTCCCAGTGGCCGAAGTTTTCGGGCGCCGATCTGCGCAAGGGGATGGGCAGCCAGGAGGCCAGCTATTTCATCCTCAACGCCGCCGCCGTGGGCTACGACCCCGCGCGCATCGAGGTCGTCATCGACTGGCTCTCCCGGTTCCAGGAGACGAACCTGGCCAATAAAAATCCCTGGAACTTCTATTGGTACTGGGGCGACACGGTGGTGAAGGACGCCAACGCGGTCCAATTCAATATGCGCATCGCGGTCTTCGTGTGGACCCATTACCGCGACCGCCTGAACGAGTCGGGACGGAAGAAACTCGAGGCCCTCCTGCGGCGCTCGGTGGAGGGCGTGCGCAAGCAGGCGGTGCGCGTCTCCTACTCGAACATCTACCTCATGAAGATCTTCAACCTCATCGCCCTGGGCGAGGCCCTCGGCCTGCCCGGGGTGGCCGAGGAGGGCTACCGCAACCTCGACCAATGGATCGCCTTTACCTGGGATACCGGCGTGGCCGAGTACTTGAGCCCGACCTATTATGCCGTCGACATCGAGAATCTCGCCCTGGTCCGCAATTTCGCCAAGGACGCCGCGGGGCGGGCCGCCGCCGAGCGGGCCCTCGTCTACCTGTGGAACGAGGTGATGCTCAATTGGTACGCGCCGGGGGGCCGTCTCGGCGGCGCCCACAGCCGCGATTACGACCGGCTCACGGGACACGGCGGTCTCGATCGGATGGTGGCGTGCACGGGATACGCCGCCGGGGGCGCGATCGATCCCCCGATGGACGCCCCCTTCGACCGGTTCTCGTTCTGGGCGCCCCCGGCCTCCGCCCTCGCTCCGGAGACGCGCGTATTACCCCGCTTCATCCACCAGCGCTGGGGCGGCCGCTTCGACACCCCCTTCGAAACCGCCGAGCAGTACCTCGGGAAGGCGTTCTCCATCGCCTCCGCCACCGCCAATTATTGGGACATGGACAAGGCCCCCCTGGTGGTGAACCTGGGCCCCGGGGAGGATGTGCCGCAGATCCTCTATTATATGGATGGACGGGGGGACTGGTACGGCAAGAAGAAGATCATGGAGCGTTCGGGCCACATGAAATCCCTCCACCTCAAGCCCTTCATCGCGAGCGTGCAGAACGGCCCCGAGGTGCTCTGCCTCGCCTCCATCGCCAACGCCACCAACGAGGAGCTCACCCAGGTCGAATCGATCCTGACCCTCCCCGCGGACGCCGAATACTGGACGAACCAGGGACGGCTGGCCTTGAACCAGAAAACGAGCACCTGGGCCATGAACCCCGCCGGGGACGATATCGAGACCTTCATCGACGCGATCTCCGAAGCTGGCCAGGTCGTCCTGCGCATCCGCGACACGAGCCCGCGCGTCGGGGTGGGCGTCCAACGGCGCGTGCCCGTGACCCCCGGGCGAAGCTATCGCCAGGCGGCCTTCTTCAAGGGCGGCCTGATCTCGCTCTACATCAATTGGCTCGACGCCAATGGGCGGCTCATCGGCGGGGAGAACATCAAGGACGCCACGGGCAGCTCCCAGTACGCCTGGGCCGAGCAAATCCAGAAGGCGCCCGCGAACGCCGCCACCGCCCTGGTTTGGATCTACTCCAAGGCCGCCGCGGTGACGGAGGTGGCTTTCAAGGATCTGCGCTTCGAGGACCTCGGCGCCTCGTCCGGCGGAAAGGCCCCGAGCAATCTGGTCGCCTTCGATTTCACCCCGGCGAGCGCCGTCTCGCGCATCGCGATGGCGAAATCGGGCACCCTCTTCGTGCGCCGGGGCGACGCGGCCCTGGCCATCAAACTCCTGGCCGCCCGGGGCAGTTCGGGTGAGGAGGTTCCCTGGATGCTCATCGGGGACGGCCTGCCCTTCGGGGCCTTGCGCCTCACCGCCACCCAGGATACGGGGCGTTCTGGCCGGCGCGTGAGTTCGGCCCTCTGGGCCCGCGCCGAGGAGGGGCTGGCCTCGGAGGCCGCATTCGCCTCTTGGCGCGCCAAGATCCTCGCGGTCAAGGCGACGGTGGAGGGGAAGTACGACGGGGAGTGGAAGCTCGCCTCCGCCGGGCCCTCGGGCGCCCTCGCCCTCCAGGTCGACCTCGCCTCGGAGAAGGTGCTTTCGCGCACCGGCATGGCCAAGGGTTACGAGCCCCATCTCCTCTCGGCCAACGGCCGCGATGTCGGGCGCGAAATTCTTAAAGATCTCCCGGCGGTAAAGGCCGTCCTCGCCGGCTTCCCTTCCGGTCGGATCCCGAAACCAATCATTTCGATCCTCAGTAATGGCGCGCTGGAGACGGCCGCGGGCCAGGCTTTCCCTTCGGGATGGCAACCCCATTTTGCTCCCGATGGCAAGGCGACCTTCCTCGAGGCCCTGAAGGAGAACGGGACGAACCTGGTGAAGATCACCGACCGCAGCGAGAAGGCCGGGGTCGGGTTCATCCAATGGGTTCCGGTCACCCCGGGGCATCGCTACCGCCTTTCCGCCCAACTCCGGGGCGGCGGCCTCGCGCTCTATCTCAATTGGCACGACGCCTCGAAGAAGCTCCTGACTCCCGAGCACAATACGAGCGTGCGCGGCGGGGAGGGAAAATTCGCTCCCGTGGCGCTGGAGGAGGTGGCGGTGGAGAAGGCGGCCTTCGTGCAGGTATGGTTCTATTCGTCCCGATCGGGCCAGACCGAATCCTGGGTCGCCTCGCCCGCCCTCGAGGATCTGGGGAAATAGGGGGGTCCGGGCGTGCGTGGGATGGATCCGGAGAACGCGCAAGTCCCCCCGGTCCATAGGGCGTCCATTCCGGAAAGGGTAAGATGGCGCGCTGCCCTTCGGTGGTCGACGCTCACGCGCGGGAAGCGCCCGTTGCTTCCGCCTCCGCCGGGCTCCTAGGACGCCATGGATACGAAACCAGTCTACGCGGGCATCGATATCGGGGCCGGGCTCGGCGCCAAGTTCGGCCTCTTCGGGGACCGCCACCAGATCCTCGCCGAAACCCTCCTGGAGCAGTCGCGCTACGGGGGCAGCGCCGAGAGCATGGCGGAAGCCCTCGCCGCCACCCTGGAACAATTCCTCGACCAGCACGGGCACCGCGTCGCAGACCTGCGGGCCGTGGGTATCGCCACCCCGGGCCTCTTCAAATCCGACGGCGCCTGCCTCCTCGCCAGCAATCTCCCCTTCCTCAACGGGCATAACCTCCCCGCGCTGCTCTCCCGGCGCCTGGGGAAGCCCGTGGGCATCGAGAACGACGCCAACGCGGGCGGCCTCGCGGAATGGAGCGTGCTGCGCACCGAACTCCTCTACTGGGTCTTCGGCGGCGGTTGGGGCGGCGCCTGGATCTCGGCCGAAGGCGAGGTGCGCTATTCCGCCCTGGATTGGGACGGCCTCGACGCCCACCTCCACTACACCAACGAGCCCGGATATGCCATCCCCATCGAAAAACTGAAACTCAGGGGCATTTGCTCCCAGGTGGGCGCCTCCTGGGAGCGCCTCGAGCGCATCCTCCTCGAGGATTTCCGCCCAGAAGACGGGCTCCTCACCGGCCCCTCGGGGAGCCCCGAGCACCTCCGGGCAGAGGTCCTCTTAAGCGGCCCCGGCCGCTGCCGCCTCTTCCGCACCGTCTCCGGCGACGACGATTTCTACACCCGCTTCCTCGAGATCCACGAGGTCTCCGAGATGACCGACCCTTCGGTCGCCGGCAAGCACATCAGCAAACTCTCGAGCCTGCGCGTGGAAGCCGCGATCAACACGGACCGCCTCTTCGGGAAGATCCTCGCCGAGGCGACCCGGGTGCTGCTCAAGCAGGCCCAGAAAGACGGCCTGCCCGCGGGCGTCCCCATCTGCCTCGGAGGAAAGCCCGCCTACGCCCTGCCGTATTTCGGACCCTCGACCCAACGCGTGCTGGGGGCCCTCGGCTACATGAATTACCTGCGCCCCTCCGTGCTGGATGAGCGCGGATCCAACGCCAACCTGGTGGGGGCCTGCGTGGTCGCTCAGCGGGCGGCGAAAAACGCGGGGTAGGCCGGGCTGCGTCGCGCGGGGTCCGTGGCCCGATTGGCCTCGGTCATCGGGTTCCACGGGCCGACCGGGAAGAAGCCCCGTCGTGATCCGCGTTCCGTATGGCGCCACGCCAAACGCACTTTGTGATCGGCTTCCCCGATAAGGCTGACCCCCGCCGCGCCTCGCGTGTTGACACCCGCCGAATTCTGCCCTAAACTTGTTACAAGATGTGTGATTAAAAGTTACACATTATGAAACATGATCCAATCCCTCCAACGCGCCCTCCGCCTCGCCCGGCTGGTCTCCGAGTCCCCCGATGGCCTCCGCCTCGTCGACCTCTCCCAGCTCACGGGCCTCAATAAGACCACCATCTTCCACCTCGTCGAGACCCTGGTCGCCGAGGGCCTCCTTTCCAAGGGCGGCGATGCCCGCTATGCGATCGGCCCCCTCTGCCGTGAGTGGGCGGGCGCGGGCAAGCGCTCGGCGGTCCTCAGGCGCGCGGCGGCGCTCCTCGCGGAGGTCCACCGCGCCTATCCCCGGTCGAATATCGTGTACGCCGAACTCGGCGATGCCGACCTGTTCGCCCGGTTTTCCCTGTCCTCCGATCGGCCCGGCGGGGTCGTTTATACCGATGACATGACGCTCAATCCCTACCTCACCGTCTCGGGCGTCCTGTTCGCCGCGTTCATGCCCTCCGAGCGGATGCACGGCCTGAGGCTGCGCCATCCCTTCGAGTACAAGGGGCGGGAGGCCTGGGGGTCCGAGAACGCTTTCCAGGCTTGCGTCATCGACGCCGCCCGCCGCGGTTGGGCGGAGACGCCCCGGCTCATCGGGGCGGGGCAATTCAAGGTGGGCATCCCCGTTCGCGACCCGAACGGGGCCCTCCTCGCGACGATGACGTTCACCGCGGAGAAGAAAGAACTTCCCCCCGCGGCCGAGCTTCGGGGGGCGCTCCTCCAAGTCGCCCGCCGGATCGGGGACCCCGCGGGGGCCCTGCCCGCGAACTCACCCGCTCGAAACAAGAAGTAGGAGGCCTAAGCCATGTTCCAGAAATCCTATGATGTGGTCGTCTGCGGGGGCGGCATCGCCGGCGCGGCCGCCGCCATCGCCTCCGCACGACGGGGACAGAAGACCGCCCTCATTGAGAAGACGGTCTTCACCGGCGGGCTGGCCACCGCCGGCCTCATCTATATCTACCTGCCCCTCTGCGACGGCAACGGCACCCAGGTCACCTTCGGGCTCGCCGAGGAACTCCTCCTCGCGAGCCTCAAGTACGGCCCCGGCGAGGTGCCCGAGTGGCGCAAAGAAAAGAACGCGGAAGAAGCCAACCGCTACCGCGTGATTTTCTCCCCGGCATCCTTCATCATTACCCTTGATGAATTCCTCCTCGAGGCGGGGGTCGAGATCTGGTACGACACGCTCTTATGCGCGTCCAACGTGGAAGGCGGGCGGCTGGCGTCGGTGGAGGTTGAAAACAAGAGCGGTCGCGGACGCATCGCCGGCAAATGCTTCGTCGACGCCACCGGCGACGCCGATGTGGCCCACTTCGCGGGCCTGCCCTGCGTCGCGGCCCAGAACGCCCTGGCCCACTGGGCCCTGGAATACGCCGATGGCGCCCAGTGGCGCCTCGAGAAATCCATCACCGGCGTTTCCATGCACGCCGACGGCGGTTCGGTGGATAAAAAGCGCGGCGTCACGGGCATCGATGGGCGTGAGGTCACGCGCTTCGTTCTAGACGGGCGCAACAAGTACCGCGAACGCCTGAAAAAAGCGTACGCCGAGGGCAAGAAATCCCGCACCAACCTCTTCCCCCTGACGCTGCCGAGCATGGCCCAATTCCGCACCACGCGACACATCCCCGCCCAGTACCGCCTGCGCGATGGCGAAGACTGGAAACATTTCGACGATTCCATCGGACTGGCCGCGGATTGGCGGAAATCGGGGCATGTGTGGGAGATCCCCTGGCGCTCCATGGTCCCCGTGGGGCTCCAGAATCTCGTCGCGGCCGGGCGCTGCACCGCCGCCGAGGAAGACGCTTGGGAAGTCACCCGGGTCATCCCCACCGCCGCCCTCACCGGCGAGGCCGCGGGAACGGCCGCGGCCCTGGCCGCCTCGGGCGGCCGTTCCCCCGACGAACTCAGCGTCGCGGCGATCCAGGACGCGATGCGCAAGGCCGGCAATCCCATCCACCTGGAAGAGGTGGGGCTCGAGGCGAAGTGACCCCATCCCCGGCCATTCCCCTTGTGGGAAAAGAGGAAGGGAGGAGGAGCGGAGTGGATCAGAGTGATTTAAAAAAGGGGCGGGGGTACTATTCTCCCAGGCCCCTGTCGGCGTAGTATTTTTTCAGGAAGATATTGTCGACGAGGGCGAGGGGGATTTTTTTGCCGGCCGCGCGCAGTGCGTCGATTTGGGCCTGCTTCTTGATGGCGGCCTCGTAGGCGGCCTTCTTTTCGGGGTGGCGGCCCAGATAATCCTTGATTTCTTTGTTGACGCCCGCGGCGATGTCGGCGACCGCTTCGGCGGGGGGGACGACCTTGCTGAAGACCGCGCCGAATTGGCGCCAGAAATGGCGCTCGCAATTGACGTGGAGCGCGAAGGGGCTGTCTTCCCGGCCGATGGCGTACTTCACGGCGATCTCCCGGAAGCCGGCGTTGAGCTTCCACTCGTTGGTGAAGCCGGCGGGCTGGAGGTAGGCCTTCTCGTCCATGTAGGTCGGGATGGGGGGCAGGTTATCGCCGCCCTCCACGATCTGGCGGTTATAGTCTTCGCTTCGCAGGTAGGCGGCGAAGGCCGTGGCCATGGGCTTGTGCTTCGAGCCGGCGTAGGCCACAAGGTAGCGCGCGCTGGAGACGCTATTGGGGTAGGCGGCGTGGGGCGGGAGCACGGCGTCGAGTTCCTCGGCGCATTTCATCTCTCGCAGCGGCATGAGGATGAAGCGGCAGCCGGTATGGAGCGCCATGCGGCCCTTGGAGAACATCGCCCACGACGGCTGCATGTAGCCCGAGTTCTCCTGGGACATGGAGGCCATGTCGGAGGGGGTGGGGAGGATGTGGTCGTCGTAGGTCCATTTCAGGAGCCGCGCGAACATCTCGGAGAGGCCCGTGCCCCGGTCGACGGCGGCGCGGGTGAGGGTCTCGTTGTAGAGGCTCACCCCGTAGGACCGGTAGAGCGTGGAGAGGGCCCCGTTGAGCGGGCTGCAGAAGAAATGGTCGGGCTTGTTCGGGTTCGCATTGGCCTTCTTCATATAGGCGCGCCCGGTGGCCTCGAACGTATCGATGTCCCATGTCAGCGGGGGCGGCGCCATGCCCGCCCGGGCGAAGGCGCTGCGGTTGACGAGGAGGCCCTCGACGCTGATCTGGAAGGGCACCGCGTATTCGAGGCCCTCCCGGTCGGTCTCGGGGAGGTAGATCGGGTAGCGCTCGCTATCGGCCACGCCCGAGAGCTTGGCGAGTTCGCCCTTGGCGAACCCGTGGAGCAGCCCCATCTCCTTCATGTAGGAGACCTGCGCGCCGTAGGCGTCGAAGACGTCGCCGCCGATGCCCGCGGTGGCCTGGATGACGATCTTGGCGAGTTGGGCGTTATTGGCGTCGATGCGGACGTCGAAGTCCGCGAGGCCGCGCTTTTTCAGCCAATGCCGGAAGCGCTCGACCTGTTTGGGCTTGTCCTGGCTGAGGGTGCCGACCCAATAGATGTAGGGGACGCCGCTCGCGCCCGCGCCGGGCAGGACGCGCATGGTGATGTACTGGCTGAAGATGACGAGCGCGGCGAGGATGAGAAGGAACAGGTTTCGCATGGGTCCTCCGGGGGCGGCGTTTGGCTTCGATGATCGCATGGCCCGCCCGCCCCGGTTCCTCCCGCGCCAATTCGCGCGCGGAATTCCACTAAACCAAAGGGGCGCCCCGGACCTTAAACGAGTGGAAGGAGGGAGGCCACGGCGAGGGCCTCCACGAGGGTATCGGCGCAGGCCACCCGGGTGAGATCGACCGTTTCGAAGAGGGCCTCGGCTTCGCGACGGGCCAGATCGGCGGCCTGCGTGCCCTCGGCCAGGAGGCCGATATGGAAGGCCGTGAGGGGATAGCGGAGCAAGGCGCGCTCGTGGCAGAAGCCGGGCCGCCGGCCCATCCAACCGAGCACGAAGGCGAGGGCCCCCTTGAGGCCCGCTTCGGCCGGGGGATGGCTGCGGTAATCGTCCCGCCAAGAGAGGTCTTCTTTCCGCTCCAGGAGGTCTTTGCGTAGGCGCCGCCAATCCCGGGCGCTCTTGGCCTGCCCATCCTCCCCGAGGATCCGGCGGCTTTCCTCGGTCAGGTCGGGCGCATGGCCGGCGTGGGGAAAGCCCGCCTCGAAGGTGGAACAGGCGAGGTCTTCCATGCATTGGGGGTAGGGCCCGCGGCCCGGTTTGTAGAGGCGCGAGATCACATGGAGCTGGGCCTGGAGCTGCTCCGGCACGTAGAAGCCCCATCCCGACACGAGCGGCGAGGGGATCTTGAACCGGGAGGTGGACGCCGTAAGGCTGCCATCGCGCTTGGTCCAAAGCAGGTCGATGAAATGGCGCCAGTGGGGGTCGCCGGCGGTCTGGGCGGCGGCCGCGATCGTGCCCGCGAGGCGCAGGCGCTTTTCGGCTTCGCTCCCGTCGAGTTTGCCTCCGCTGGCGGGGGTTCCATCCTCATTATTCCAGATCCAGGCGTCCCGCTCCAGCCGGCGGGCGATATCGTTGAGCTTGGCCGTCGCCCTCTGGCGCATCGCGGCGTCGCCCTCGCCTTTGGCGAAGGCCCAGAGCCCGTAGGTATAGAGGCCCAATTGGTCGGTGGAAGTATTGCGCGGGCGGTGGCCGGACCCCGGCAGGGCGCTGCGGGGAACGCAGCCCGCATCGGCGCAGCGATCGGAGAGGTCGAGGAGCCCCCCGGCCAGTTCCCCGGCGATCTCGTGCTCGCCCAAGCGGGTGAGCGCCGCCACGGCGAGCCCCCCGTTCATGGCGGAGTCTTCCATGCCCGTGCCCCAGGCCGCTTCGGCGGGGATGCCCCGGGCCAACTCGTCGGCGGTCGGCAGGGCGCGGTCGCGGTCCTCCACGGCGTAGGAGTAGATGAGCCGACTTCGGGGATCCACGAAGCGCTGGAGGAGGGCTCGGGCCAGGCGCTTGGGGAGGGTCGGATCCATGGTGGCGGGGGAGAGGAGGATTCTAGCATTCTCGGGGGAGGATGCCACCCCGCCATCGGCCCTATTTCGCCAGGGGCACGAGTTTCAGCCAGTCCAGGTTCATGGGGTTCATGACGTTGACGAGGGTGATCGTATGCTCCCCGGCCCCCAGGGCGAGGCGGAGGCCGGCCTTGGTTCCCGCCACGAAGGCGTCCTTCCAGTCGTCGGCGGAACTGGAATAGCCCCCCGTGCCCGGGAAACGGTAGGCCCCTTCCCCCGCGGGTTTGCCGTCCACCAGGACCCTGCGCTCCGCCAGTTCGTCGGCGGTGCAATAGCGAATCATGAGGCCATAATCACCGGTGGCGGGGACGGTGAACTTCCAGGAGAGTTGGTGGCCCGGGGCGTCCCACCCCTTGAAGGAGGAGACGGAATTGCCGATCTTCTTCACCACCTCGACGCGGCCGCCCTCCTCGCCGAAGAACGCCTCGGCCTCGACCATCACCGCCCGGGACAGGTCGGGCTTGAAACCGGCCCCGAGCGACGAGGAGACGAGGAGCCTGGCCCGGGGGGGCGCGGGGGTGAAGCGCACGACCCATTTGACGGCGGTGACATTGGAGGCGACCAGGGCGAGTTTGCGCACGCCGGCGTTCTTATTCTGCATGTCGGGGTTGGGCGAGGAGGGGAGGGGCGCGGCGGGCATGGAGAGGAGCGTTCCCGATTTGGGCTCCACCAGATTCACCTTCAGGTCGCCCTCGGGCCGGGTGAGGAGGGCCGATTTCCCCCCGGGGGCGATGGCGATCTCGGCGCGGATATGGGCGAACCACCACAGGGTCGCCGGCTCGAAGGTCTGGACCTCGTCGGTGAGTTCGGCGGACTTCCTGCCGTCCACGAGGGAGAAGGTCCGCACGGCTTTCTTGGCTTCGTTCTTATAGGCCGGGGTGAGGTCGACCACGGCCGAGGCGCCATCGGGGGCGCTCCTGAAATTCTCGATGCGGGTCTCGCTGTGGTGGCCCTGGCCCGCCTCCTTCCCCGGATTGATGACGAGGGTATTGTGCCCCTCGGGGCGGATGCGATAGAAGTCTTCATGCTTCACGCCGGGGTACTTGTAGAGGACGTAGGTCTGGGGTTCCATCCCCAGATCATCGATGAAGCGGGTGCCATGGGCGTCGAGCACGAAGGAACCCAGATCATAATGGAAGTGGGGGGTGCCGTTCGCCCCGGCCTTGATCCCGAGGAAGAGGGCATTGCTCCCCCAATCGCTTCGCAGCTGGGCCACCTCCACCTTGCGGAAATGGCGGTCGAGCCCGACGCCGGCGAGGGGGAGAGCGTCGAGGGCGGCATCGAAATAGAGGAGTTCTTCGGGGGAACCCGAGAGGCGGGCCTTCTCGAAAGCGTGCCATACCGGGTTCTGCATCTGGCGGGCCAGATAGAAGAGTTCGCCCATGCTGCCGGTTTTTCCCGAGCCGGCATCGGCGAAATTGAAGCTCAGGCCGCTCGGGCCCGTGAGGAGCACGGGGAAATCGGCGGTCTTCCGGAAACCCGGGAAGGCTTCGAAGACCCCGAAATTCGTGCCCAGGGCCGTTTCCATGGTGCGGAAATAGGGCGAGAGGTATTTCAGGCTGTAATGCCAATAGCCCGGGCCCTCGTACCAGGCCCCATCGGGCTCGAACTCCTCCATGACGTGCTGGAACGAGCGGAAGGCGTTGGTGAAGACGTCGGCGCACAGGTCGGGATTGGAATCCCAGAAGCCGAGGGCCGCCACCGAGGCGCCGCCATTGCAGACGAAGTTCCAATTATTATTCCCATCCACCCACCAGGTGCTCGGGCCCCGGCCCCGATACGCCTCGAAGGTGGGCTTAAGCCCCTTCGCGGCCACGGCCTCCTCCAGGATCTTGCGTTCCTCGGGCGTCCACTCGTTCCATAGCCAATCGTAGCCGAGGGCGAAAGCGTGCATCAATTCGGCGGTATCGAGGAAATGCTTGGGGTTCCAGTCGGGGAACGCGGCGGCGGCCTCCAATTCCCCCCAGAGCCGGGCCTTGTACTTCGCCTCGCCCGTGAGGCGGAAGGCGAGGCCGAGGACGAGGGCGCGGTCAAGCACGCGCCGGCTCGTGGTCAATAGGCGCAGGCCGTCGGGGATCTCGTATTTGCTGGGATCCTGCTTGAGCATGGACTCGGCCTTGGCCATCATGAGCGCGTAGGATCTGGCCGCGCTGGCGTTCCCCTTCACATCGCGGCGGATCCGTTCCAGTTCCGCCTTCGTCAGGTAGAGCCGCGGGTGGGTGGGGAGGAGCTTCTTTTCCAGGATCGCGCGGGTCGGTACGGGGATCGTGAGGCCCTTCTCGACCTTGTCGGGCGCGGGACCGAAGGCGGGCTCGCGCAGGAAGCATTCGGTCTGCAGCGTGCTCGGGGAGTAGAGCCAGAAGCGCACCGATTTGGCCCCGTCGGGGGCCCGTTCGATCAGTTCGGTGGTCTCGAAGCCGCGCTTGCCTCCGGCCGCCCCGATGGAATGCTCGGGCTTCAAGAGTTTCCCGTCACCGTCTAGGAAATTGAGGTAGAGTTTCACCTCGCCCTGGCGCACCGCGATGGCCGCGCGATAGGTCTTCCCGCCCTCGACGACGAGGTTCTGGGCGAGGCCCACGCCGGCCTTGGCATTCTGGTCCACCAGGTGGATGGCCGGTTTGCCGTCGATCTGCTCGACGGTGAGGCGGGTCGTCTGGCCATCGGGCGCGGGAAGGAGTTGCCAATCATCGGGGACGCCGGGTTTCATCTTGTCGAGGAAGCCGGGGTTGACGAGGGCCTTTTCCAGGGCGAAAACGGGGAGGGATGCGAGGAGGCAGGCGGCGGAAAACCAGCGAAGGGTCCGAAGGAGCGCGCTTTGTTTCATACGGGAATGGTAATGCCCTTCGCCGGTCGGCGCCATGGCCGGATTCGCCAATGACGGTGCCGAAATCCCCTTAAAATAGTCGACAAGACGAAATCTTAAACGAGTGCATGGGCGCTATCCCTTTTGATTAAGCCCTCCCCGCGCTCTACCATTGGGCATGCACGCCTGCGATCGGATCCTCCGACCGTTTCCTCTCCCTTCGATCCCCGATCCCATCCCCCAGGAGCCCACCATGGCCCGCCGACTGACTTTGTTTCCCAAGGGTTTCATCGCCCTGGCCGCCCTCGTGATCTTCGCCTTTCCGGCTCCCGCGACCGTGGATCCCTCCACCATTGCCCATTGGGCCTTCGACGGCAAACTCGTCGACCTGGTCTCGCCGGATCGCGCCGCGTCGACGGTCGCGCCCGCCCGATTCACGGATGGGAAGCTCGGCCGAGCCTTCGATTGCGAATGGAACCCCCTAGTCGTACCCGATAGCCCGGACCTCCGCCTGGCCCCCGGCTTCACCATCGATTGCTGGGTCTATTGGGACCAGCCCCTCGCGGCCAAAGAGCAGATCCTCGTGATGAAGAACCGCGAGTACCTCCTGCGCGTCAGCGGCCACGAGGGCGGGAACTTCGCCTTCTTCGTCAACCTCGGCGGTTGGGAGCCCCGGGTCAACGGCCCGATCCCGGTGCCGGGCACCTGGTACCACGTCGTCGCCTCCTGGTCCGGCTCCGAGATGGTCCTCGACGTCAACGGGGCGAAGACCCGCGTCTCGCGCCTCGGCGTGCCCCAATCCGCGGGCGCCCCCGTGATCATCGGCTCGAACATGGGCGCGATGGACGAGGTGCGCCTCGTCAGCCCCCAGGTCTTTCGAAATAAGGAAATGGCCCGCCACGCCGGCGCCGTCTCGGAAGGGGAGCGTTCGGCCCAGGCCCATTTCGGGGGAAGCGATGGGTGGAAGGGATGGCAGGCCATCGGCGGTGCGTCCTCGGCCCAAAGCGCCGCGCGTCTGGAGGGAAAGCTTCCCCAGGCCGCCTCGACCCTCGTGAAGGGGAACCTGAAACTTCCAATTGGCAAGAAGCGCTACGTCACCCTCGACGTCGTAAGCGCCGCCACCGAAGTCCAACTCAGTTACCTCACCGACCGCGGCACGGGCAGCCTCCTCGTGCCCCTCCTCGGCGCGGGGCGTTCCGCCACCGTGGATCTCGGCTCCATGGACGCCTGGGCCGGTGAACTGCGTGCCCTGGGCGTCTCGCTCCCCGAGGGCCCCGCGCGCACCCTCGCCCTCGAACAAATCTGGGTCTCCGAGAAGATCGAAGGGAAGCCCTTCGTCTACGCCCGCAGCCTCGCTCCCACCCGGGCCGCCCTGCGCACCGGCCGCGAAGAGCAGGTGGTCGCCGTGCTGCGAAGCCTCGCCGCCCCGGCATCCAATATCCGGGCCACCCTCGTGGTGCCCCCCGGCGTGACCGTTTTAGATGGGCCGACGAAGAGCATCGCGGCCATGGGCTCCGATACTACGGAACCGTCGACCTGGAAGATCCGCGCCGAGCGCGCCGGAGCCTTCGCGCTCAAGCTCGAGATCGCGGCCGACGGCTTCCAGAGCGAGGGGAAGCCCCTGGCGCTGGCGTTCACGCCCGCCCTCAATCTGCCCAAGGCCGAGGTCGTGCCGCCTCCGAAGCCCGCCAAAAGCGATACGCTCAATTTGATCCACTATTGCGCCCTTTGGAAGGAGGGCACGCATTACGGCTGGGGCAAGATTGAGCCCTATCCCGAGCGGCGCCCCGCCATCGGTTGGTACAACGAGGGCACCCCCGAGGTCGCCGACTGGCACGTGAAGATGGCCCTCGACCACGGCATCAACGGGTTCATCTATTGCTGGTACCGCTCCGGCCTCCAGCCGGAGATCAAGCAGACCCTGGGCCACGCCCTGGAAGACGGCCTCATGAAATCGCGCTACCGCGACCAGTTCAAGTTCACCATCATGTGGGAGAACGGCTGCGCCGACGGGGTGAAGAACCGCGACGACCTCATGAATAACCTCTTCCCCTTCTGGATGTCCAATTATTTCAAGCATCCCTCCTACGTGAAGATCGACAATAAGCCCCTCCTCATCATCTGGGTGCCGGGCAATGTCAGCCGCGACCTGGGCGCCCCCGACAAGGTGAAGGCCGCCTTCACCGACATGCGCGACGCCTGCCGCCGCGAGGGCTTCGACGGCCTCTATATCGTCGGCTGCCTCGGCGACGCGAGCCCCGCGGTCCAGCAGCGCATGGCCCTCGAGTCCTGGGACGCCACCACGGCCTATTGCACTGCGGGCGCGCCGCTCAAACCCCCCGGGCGAGACCCCGAGGGCATCGCCACGATGGAGCACCGCGACCGCCTGCTGGCCGAGGAGCCGGTGTGGAAGGCCAAGAAGGCGGTGGGCGCGCTCCCCGACATCGTCTCGCCCATGTGCAGCTGGGACCCCCGGCCTTGGCACGGGAAAAAGACGGCGAGCTATATGGCCGAGGTGAACCCCGCCAACTTCAAGGAACTCTGCGCGCGCGCCAAGGCCCTCATCGACGCCACGCCGGGGAACGGCCTCGACAAGCGGGTCGTCGTCTTCGACAATTGGAACGAGTTCGGCGAGGGCCATATCTGCGAACCCTGCGCGGGCTACGGGTTCGGCTTCCTCGACGCGATCAAGGACGTCTTCAGCCCGAAGAGCGCGCCCTGCCTCGACATCACCCCCGAAGACGTGGGCCTTCCTCTCCCGGAATCTGTCTACCTCCGCCGCCGGGAGATCCTCGGGAACCCGTACGGCAAACCGCGCAAGGTGGTCGACCACCTCGTGGCCTGGTGGAAATTCGAAGACGATACGCTGGATGTTTGCATGGACGCCTCCGCCTGCAAGTTCAACGCGGTGAAATCGTCCTACGTGAGCGCGCCCGGAAAAATCGGGAAGGGCTTCGCCTGCAAGGGCGGCACCGTCTCGCTCGGCGCGAGCCCCGAGTTCTACCCCGCCGACGGCATCACCATCGACCTGTGGGCGAAGGTGGAGGCCCCGAACCAGAACGACCGGTGGATGCTCAACACGGGGGGCGGCTCCTCCGGCTACCGGTTGGGGCTCACGGGGGGGAAAATCTCCTGGCAGATCCCGAAAACCACCTGGAGCCATGGCCTCTCCGCCCCCAAGCCCCTCGAGATCGGGAAGTGGGTCCACATCGTGGCCACCTACGATAACCAGACCCTGCGCCTCTACCAAGACGGCGTGCCCGTGGGCAGCCTGGAGCGCGGCGGGCCCATCACCCCCTCCGATGCCAAGGTGATCCTCGGCAGCCACGGCGACGACAGCCCCCGCACCACCTTCCAGGGCGTGCTCGACGAGGTGAAGATCTACGACCGCGCCTTCAGCGCCGCGGAAATCGCCGCGGCCCAGGCGCGCAACCCGAGTTGGCGCTTCGATTCCCCCGAGAGCATCAAGGCCCTGGGCACGCACATGGAGAAGTCCGCGAAGGCCGAGTTCGCCCTCTCCCACGACGCGACGGTCGAGACTCCCGCGGGAAAGGGCGCGCTGCGCATCGAGGTCCGCTCGCCTTCCGCCCGAAATAATCCCACCGATCTCCAGGTATGGCCTCCGGTGCACAGCGCCCTCGTCGAGGGCCGGAAGTACCGCATCTCCGTGCTCGCCAAGGCCAGCGCGTCCTGCCCGGTCGTCTTCTCCGTGGTCCAGAACGAAAGCCCCTGGGGGAAGGTCTTCGCCCAGGATCAGAAGGTCGAGTTCACCTCCGAATGGAAGACCCACACCATGGAAGCCGTCGCCCTCGCCGGCGCCACGGGCAAGGCGGTGCGGTCCCCCGATCTCTTCCTCGCCTCCGTGCCGTCGGGGACCACCCTGTGGATCGCCCAGATCGCGGTGGAAGAGGCGCCGTAGGGAACGCCATCCCCCAAATAGGAGATAGGAAACGCCATGCTTTATCCCGATTTCATGAAGGCGTATATCGGCGACCTGCCAAAGAGGCCCCTCCTTCCGCTGCTGCGGGAGGGCCTCGAGGAACTCGTCCCGCTCCTGGGCCGCATCGCCGACGAGAAATGGAAGTACCGCTACGAGAGCGGGAAGTGGACGGTGGCCTCGGTCGTCGGCCATCTCGTCGATAGCGAAAGGATCTTCCCCTACCGGGCCCTGCGCATCGCCCGGCGGGATCCCGGCGCCCTTCCCTCGTTCGACGAAAAAGTCTTCGCCGAGCACTCCAATGCCGATTTGCGGACGAAAGCCGAGCTCATCGCGGAATTCGAGGCCGCCCGGGCCTCCACGATCGGGTTATTCAGTTCATTCACCCCCGAAATGCTCGCCCTCGAGGGAGACGTCTCGAATTACCGCATCAGCGTCGACGGGATCGGCTACCAGATGGCCGGCCACGTCCTCCATCACGTGAAGATCCTCAAGGAGCGCTACGGGATTTGAATCAAGATCGCACCGGTGCGCGGCACACCGTTCGGTCGGCCTCGCCCGTTAGCGGTCTGTCGTCTGGGCGGATGCCCCCCGCTGCACGCGTCGCAGCAGGAAGATAGTTCCCGCTAGAAATAAAAGTGCGGCCACCGCGCCCTCGATCGCGCGGCCACGTTGGAAGCCCGCGATGACGCGCAGGGCGCAGAATGGAATCGTGATCCCCAAAGCGAAGGATAGCCGCGCCTTCAGCGGATCGCGGCGGGAGAGGCGCGCGAGCCAGGCCACGGCCAGGCTGAAAACGGCCATGAAGACTCCCGAGAACAGGATCGCAGTCGGGCGCGCCTTGGTGAGGAAGATCAGGGTGGCGGGGAAGACGAGAACGGCTGCGAGGGTTCCCGAGAGGAAGGTCCGCAGGACGTTCGACCCGGGTGCGGGAGTTTCCGTGGCGGAAAGGAGCCCCCCGGTAGAGTTGGCCGCGCGATGCTCCCGTGCGCGGGCGAGGCGGTGGCTTGCGGCGAGGAGGGCGCCGATCGCCGCCAGGTAGAACGCGAAATGCGCGGGTTTGCCTGGGGGATGGGGATCCTTCCCCAGGAAGTACACGGCCGAACAGAAGAGGAGGGTCAAGGCCGAGACCGCCCAGATCGCACGCGGGGAAAGCCAGGGCCGGTCGGCCTCGGCGGGGAAAAGAACCCTCACCGCCAGGAGCGGAAGCGCCACCGAGGCGCAAAGATGGTAGGCGAGGATGAAGAGGGCCCAGGGGACGTGGATGCCGAAGGCGAGCGCCATGCCGTCGAAGAGCCCGATGGGCACGCCGGTCTTGAGCGTCAGGGTCTTAGCCAGCAGGCCCTCGTTGACGAGCCCGTAGGCGCCGCCGAGGAGGAGCATGCCCGGCCCGCCGAGCCTCCACCTCACGATGGCCTCGCGGATGAGCAGCAACGGGAACCCGTAGCCGAGGATGAGGAACAGCACCACGGGGGGAAAGAGGATGCGCGGGAAGGGCACATTGCCGGACATGTATTCGGCGGTGAGGAAGGAGAGCGCGACGAGCGCGGCGCCCGCCCGAAAGGGAAAGCCGCGCGGGGCGGTGGGGACCATGGGACAGTATACGATCTCCACGCGGGGCCAAAGTCAAAAGATATAGCCCCCGGGGCCGGAGGCGAGTTCACGTTCAAGGCTGCGGGGTACGTATCCGCCCTGCGCGTAGCGATCGGAATGGAGGAAGAGCGTATCGCGGCCGAGGCCGCTATAGGTCAGGAAATGGACCGTCACATTTTTGGTCCCGAAGACGACGTGCGGGTCGCGTTCCCGGGGAAGGGCCCGTTTCCAGACCCATTCGTCGCTGGGCGGGAGGGCCTCGGCCACGTTCACGGAGTCGTGGTTGGCGCGCACGCGCAAGTCCGCGCCGAAGAGGGTATGGGTGGACCAACTGCAACCATGCCAGGCGGCGCCGAACTCGCCGACCTCCCGGACGAAGAGGGAAGCGCAAAGATAGGACCAGGGGGAATGGTCCCCGAGGATCAGGGTCATCACATTGGAGACGGCCTCCTCGGGGAGTCGGTCATCGGGAAGGGTTTGCCCAGTGGGCGGAAAGGGCGCCCCCTCGGGGAGCGCGAATACCCTCGCGTGCCCGTTGCCGCTATGGTAGTACTGGATCGCGCGGAGGATCCAGCCCTTTTGGATCTTGAGACTCCCGAAATTGGCCAGTAATTTCATGGGGTCGGCCCTGCAGACGGAGTAACCGTTCGGGGTCGTCCGATTTGTGCGCGAACTATTATAGAGGTTCTCCCGAATGGAATTGACCTTATGGATGGAAAAGCCAAAGGTTTTGTTCATGTCTAAGGATGGACGATCCCATGGACAACTTTTGTCAGTTCCCGCCGCCATCATCGCCTTGACTGGGCGCTTCTTTCAGGGGGACCTCGTTTGATCCCAAGGCGGTGGAGCCATGGGATACTTTCCGTAACGATGGAGACGAACGAGGATCCCCGGCCCCTCTGGTCCGACGCCTTCGAGGTGGAGTTCCACGAATGCGACGCGCGGGGCCAATTCGACCTCGCGGCCCTGGCCAATCGGATGCAGGTCACCGCCTGGCGCCATTTCTGGCATATCGACGAACGCCGCGGCCCGCTCCTGGGCCCCGGGCAGGCCTGGATCATGATCCGGATGGAACTCCGCATACAGCGGCCCTTGCATTGCCGCGACCAGGTCCTCCTTGAAACCTGGCCCCGGGGGATCGAGGGGATCACCGCCCTGCGCGAGTTCCGGCTCCTCGGACCCGACGGAGAGGCCGCGATGCTCGCCACCACCTCCTGGGTCGTCCTCGATATCGAAACGGCCCGCGTGCAGCGGCTGCGGGACCAAACGGCGAAATGGCCCACCCTGCCCGAGCGAAGCTTCCTGGGGAAGACCGCGGAGAAATTGCCCCCGCCGGCCGACCCGGTCTTCGATGCCCCCTTTCCGGTGCGCTACCGCGATCTCGACGCCAACCGGCATGTCAACCACGTGCGCTATATCGAATGGACCCTGGACCGGCTGCCGGCGCAGCTGCTCCGCGAGCGGGCCATCCGCTCCTTCGAGATCAATTTCTTCGAGGAGGCCCGCTGCGACGAGGCCGTCGAAGCGGGCCTTTCCGCGCCTTCAGATTCCGAGTACCTCCTGAGCCTTCGGCGCTGCGACGACAAGAAAGAAGTCTGCCGATCGCGAATCGCCTTCGGGGAGCGCTGAGGGCCACCGAAGCGCGCATCGGCGTTCGCGAACGGGCGGGCAGGTGGGGAGTCCTCGGGGCTCCGCCCTCACGAACGGATCCGGGCCCCGTTCCCCGTCCCGATGGGCCGTCCCAAGGATTGTATTTTTTCCCCGAAGCAGCTGCGGCAATGCCGCGGCGTTTCCTGGGCGCAAACCTTGCCCGGGTAGAGTGCATAGAGCGACCTCGCCGGGCCGGAGGTGGCGTTGGGCATCGCGACGTTGGCCCCCCGCATGAGGGCGAGAAGGCGCCCCTGGGGGTGCAGGACTTCCATGGCCGTGGTCGCGGGGATATTGATGTCGGGGAGGAGCAGGCGCGCGAGGGCCATCATCTTCATGGAGAGGGCGAGGCTCCCGGGGGCCGCGGCCCCGAGCGGGGTCTCGGGGTTGGGGATGAACGGGCCGATGCCGACCATATCCGCATCCAGGGCCTGAAAAAAGAGGAGGTCATCGGCGAGGGAGGCGAGGGATTGCCCGGGCAGGCCGACGAGGCAGCCCGTTCCGACTTCGTAGCCGAGGCGCCGCAGATCCATGAGGCAGCGCACCCGATTCGCCCACGACATGCCGGGGCTCATGCGCTCGTAGAGGCGGGCGTCGGTGGTCTCGATGCGCAGCAAATAGCGGTCGGCCCCGGCCCGGCGGTAGGCCTCGTATTCCCGGCGGGTCTTCTCCCCCACGCTCAGCGCCACGGTGAGGCCGAGGGCCTTGAGGCCGTGGAGGAGCTCGACCATCGCCCCGGTGGGGTAGGCCGCGGACTCCCCCGATTGGAGGACCACCGTGCGGTACCCCGATTCGGCCGCCTCCCGCGCCATCTCGAGGATCTCCCCGATGGCGAGTTGGAAACGCCGGACCCCGGGGTTGCTGCGGCGCAATCCGCAATAAAGGCAGTCTTGCCGGCAGAGATTGCTGAACTCGATGAGGCCGCGCAGGTGCACTTCCTCCCCCACCTGCTCGCGGCGGACGCGGTCGGCCGCGGCGAAGAGCGCCCCATCGGCGCCGCCTCCGGCGAGGAGGGTGACGAGTTCCCCATGGGTCAGGCGATGGCTGAGGCGGGCTTTTTCCACCAAGGACAGGAGCGCTTCGGCACTCGCCGCGGAAGGTCCGGGTGAAGTGGGCAAAGGGAACTCACAGGTAGGCAATTTGGGTTTCCTTGCAATGGTCCTTCTCGAGGAGCCGGGCGATGCGCCGCACGATATTGCGCCGAAGATCCAACTCAACGGGGACGCTCGGGTCTTGGTGGGCCTCGTTCATGCGGGTGCCGACCATGAACGAAATCACGTCGGACCCCAGGAGGAGCGCCAAGAGGGCCTGGGCGGGATCGGCGGGCCGGTCCATCGGGGGCGTCCGTTCTTCCAGGAGCGAGGCGACGCGGGCGAGGGTGAGGTTGCCCTCGGTCACCAGGTCGATCCCCTCCATGCGGGCCCCGGGGGGAACCCCCGGCGCGGCGAAAGGGTCGCGGGGCTCCACTTCCCGCTTCAGGTGCGAGGCCACAATGAGGCTCGTCGTGCCCCCGCAGATGGCCTTGCGCCCCGGGAAGGCTTCGACGAGACGTGCCAATTCTCGGTCGCGGGATTTTTCGAAGGGCGGGCCGGTGACGACGAGAAGTTTTCGGGGTTCCCGGAAATAATGCACGCCGCAGGTGAGGTCATCGAGGATCCGCCCGCCGTCCTCGGCCACCGCCGCGTCCACGAGGTCCCGGGAGAGGTCCCGGGCGGAAAGCGCGGGGTCCCGCTTCAGCCACCCGCCGATGCGGGCCCGCATCCCCGCATCGCCCCAACCCGTGGGCGATTCGGGGCGGCCGGTGCCCGCCTGGGTGACGCCGTCGGAGGCGAAGACGATGCGGTCCCCCCGTCGCAATTGGAGGCGGGTGAACTGGATGAGGCGATCCTTCCAATGGGGGAGGTGGATCGTCTCCTTCTCGACCGGTACCTCCCGGCCGCCGCTCCAGAAGGAGAAGGGCGGATTGCCGTGCTCGATGATGCGGGCCCTCCCCGAGCGGTCCATATCCACGATGGTGAAGGTCGAGTAGCTGATCCGCCGCTCGCGGCAGACCGGGAGCGTGTCCATGATGATCTCGGCGGATTTCCGGATGTCGATGGAATGGGCCGCGTACTTGAGGGCCATGGAGGCCGTCAGGGTGGCGAGGACGCTGGCCTTGATGCCGCTGCCCAGGCCGTCCGAGAGCACGGAGATCACCCGGGATTCCCCGGGGATTTTGCACGACCGGAAGACGTCGCCGCAGACGGCCTCCCCGCCCTTGGGCGCCTGGTGGTGGTCCACCTCGATGACGCTGCCCCCGTCATCCATGGTCGCCTCCCGCGCGTTCCCCGTCCTGGAACGAGTCGACGATGGAACTGAGGATGATCTCCGAATCGGCGGCGTTTTCGCCGATGAGCGAGGCGATCTCCTGGACCGTCTTCAGGTTCTGCTGGATGACCTGGCGCGAGCGGCGGATGATCTGCTCCCGCTGGGTAGCCGGCCGGGTGATGTCCTCGAAAAGGGCGCCGAAGAGGTCGTGCTTCTCGATCTGGAAGAGGAGGGTATGGAGGATGCGCCCCTGGAAGCGCAGGTCCTTCTCCAGCGTCTCCTCGCCGCTGCGCAGGAAATTCTCGAAGAGTTCGGTGAACGGCGTGAGGTCGCCCAAGTTCCGTCCCTCGAGGTTCGCCCCGTCCGCCTCCTTCGGGCCCGCGAATAATTGGTTGAAGTGCGGGTTGCATTCCACCACCCGGAGGTCCCGGTCGAGGAGGGCCAGGGCGGAGGGGAGTTTGCGCAGGAGGACGTCGGCCTTCTTCTGGGCCAGGGCCCGCAGGTGGGCGACGCACATGGTCCGCTCGGCCTTGCCGTCGAGGTAGGCCAGGGCGAAATCCCGGCACGATTCGTAGCCGCAGCCGCCGCAATTGAGTTCGTCCTCCGGCCCCTCCTTCCCCACGAGGCGCAGGACCTCGCGCAGTTTCTCCTCCGTCACCAGGCGGCGCGAGAGCGCGCTGGGCGAGTAGGTCTCCTCGATCGGGGCGCGCTCCGTCACGGGGAGGGCCGCGCGGGCGTAGCGGGCGAGGGCGAGGTGCTTGCAGACCGTCGAGACCCGGGCGTGGCTCTTGGGCCCGTTGACGCAGCCCCCGGGGCAGGCGAGGAGTTCGAGGAAGAGCCTGCCCTCGGTCGTGGCGTCGAGCCCGGCGAGGGCCTCGGCGAAGCGGGCGATGCCCGAGACCGAGAGGAACTGGGCCTCGAGGCCCGCGCGCTGCCCCTGGATGCTGCGGATCATGCCGCCCTCCACGGGGTAGAGGGCGCCGTCCCGGGACCGCCTCGGGGAGAAGGCGTCGTCGGGGCCCTCCTCCAGGGAGGCGGGGCGGATGCCGCGGTGCGCGAGCCAGCGGTGCAGGTCTTCGAAGGTGAGGGCCACGTCCACGAGTTCGGGGTGCTGGTCGGCCTCGATCTTCTTCGCGATGCAGGGCCCGATGAATACCAGCGCGATGGGGCCGGTGGCGTTCTGGCGGAGCAATCGCGCATGGGCGAGTAGTGGCGAGAGGAGCTCGGTGAGGAAGACCGCGTGGGGAGCCGCGTACTTGCGCAGGTATTCCACCGCCGTGGGGCACGCCGACGAGATGAGGAGGGCGTCGCCCCCGCGGGCGAGGCGTTCGGCCACGTGGTGGCTGACCAGTTCGGCCCCGATGGCAGTCTCCGAGACCCGGGCGAAGCCGAGGAGGCGCAGCGCCGCGATGAGTTGCCCCGGGCGCACCCCGGGGAACTCGGTGAGGAACGAGGGCGCCAGCGAGACCCACGTCTCATGGGGCCCCTGGAGGAGGGCCGCCGCCCGCGGGATATCGTCGCGCACCTGTTTGGCCCCCCGGGGGCAGGCGTCCACGCAATGGCCGCAGAGGATGCAGAGCTCCGGTAGGATGGAAGCATCCCCTTCCTTCACCTGGATCGCCTTCACCGGGCATTCGCGGATGCACTTATAGCAGTCCTGGCACTCGGTCTTCTGGGTGAAGATGGGCGGGGCCCGTTTCGCGGTTCCTTCTATAGAAATAAGAGTGTTTAGCGGGTCATCCATGGGCGATTTCCAAGGCAGGGGTCGGGGGTTGGAATTGGGGTTTTCCAAGATTTCGCCGGGCCTCTACCGCGTTTCGATAGCGTTCCAAAGCGGCGGGGAAGGGTCCCAGGGCCCGTTCGAAGATCCCCAGGCTATAGGCGATCACCAGGCCGTAATTGGTGATGGGCACGCCCATGGCGGCGCAACGCTCGATCCGTCCCCCCAATTCTTTGGCCCCCATGGTGCAGGCCCCGCAATGGATGACGAGGCGATAGGGCGAAAGATCTTCGGGGAAATCGTGGCCCTGCACGTGGTCGATTCGGAGGGCCCCGCCGACGTACTGGGTGAGCCATCGGGGGATCTTCACCCGGCCGATATCCTCGCCCACGGGATGGTGGGCGCAGGCCTCGGCGATGAGGATGCGGTCGCCCGCGCGAAGTCCGTCCACCGCGAGCGCTCCCTCCACCTGCCGCAGCAGATCGCCCTTGAAGCGGGAGAAGAGGATCGAGAAGGAGGTGAGGGGGATCTCCTCGGGCACGTCGGCGGCCACCTTGAGGAAGGCTTGGGAATCGGTGATGACGAGGCGGGGGGGGCGCGCGAGGGCGGCGAGGGCCCCCCGGAGTTCGCGTTCCTTCACCACGAGCGTCATGGCATCGCTGTCGAGCAGATCCCGCAGCGTTTGCGCTTGGGGCAGGATGAGCCGGCCCGCGGGCGCTTCCTGGTCGATGGGGATCACCATCACGGCCAATTCCCCGGGTCCCACCAGGTCTCCGGCGAGGGGGGCCGCGGCGATTCCCCGCCTGGCCTTCACGGAATGCATCGCTTCTCGAAGGGCATCGAGGCCCGCCCCGGTCTTCGCCGAGGCCCATACGGTGGTGGCATCGGGCATGCCATTCGGTTTGCCGGCCGCCGGGAGGTCGACCTTATTGTGGACGATGACGAGGGGCGTGCCCCGGGCGTGGAGGGTCTTGTAGAGTTCCGCCTCGTGCGGGCCCCAGGCGCCCCCGTCGGTGATGAGGAGCGCCAGGTCGGTGCGGTCCAGGGTCGCCCGGGTTTTCGCCACGCGCCGCTCCCCGAGTTCTCCCTCGTCATCGATCCCCGCCGTGTCGATGAAGAGCACGGGCCCGATGGGCTTCAGTTCCATGGGCTTCTCCACGGGGTCGGTCGTGGTGCCCGGCTCGTTCGAGACGATGGAGACCTCCTGGTGGACCAGGGCGTTGAGCAGGCTCGATTTGCCCACATTGCGCCGGCCGAAGAGGCCGATATGGGTGCGGAGTCCGGTAGGGGTTTGTCTCATGGGGTGCTCCTGATGGGTGCGCTATTTCGTTCCGCCGTCCCGGCGTTTGGCTTCGGTCCTTCCGACCTCAGCGGGCCGCCTACCGCGGATTCCAGGGAATGTCCCAGGCGGCAGACTGCTTCGGCGGAGATGGCCGCGTCGTATTCTTCGGGGCGAAGCAAATGCCGCTCGAGCACGAGGGTCCGAATATCGGTGGAGTTGGCCCCGCGCAGGAGTTCCGTGACCTGTTCATGGCCGAGGAGGGGTACGAGCGCGGTGGCCGCGGCGGTGGCCCCCGCGATTTGGCGGGCGCAGCGGGCCTCGTCGGCCTCCATGCCGTCGACGCAATGGAGGCGCAGGACCCGGCAGGCATTGCGCAGGAGTTCCACGCTTTCTAGGAGGCAGGCGGCCACGAGGGGAAGGAACGGGTTGAGTTCGAGGCTCCCCTGGGCGCAGGCCATGGAAAGGCTCGCCTCGTTGCCGTAAACCCGCATGGCCGCCTGGGCCACCGCCTCGGGGATCACCGGGTTCACCTTGCCGGGCATGAGCGAGGAACCCGCCTGGCGCGGGGGAAGGATGAGTTCCCCGAGGCCGGCCTCCGGCCCCGAGGCGAGGAGCCGCAGATCGCCGCTGACTTTCCACAGCGTACAGGCGAGCGCCTTCACCAGGCCCATGACCTCCACGAAGACATCCGCATTCTGGGTCGCTTCCACCAGATTCTCCGCCCGGGCGAACCCGATGCCGGTTTGGCGGCGCAATTCATCGACGACGCGGAAGATGTATTCCCGCGGCGCGCCGAGGCCGGTGCCGATGGCGGTGCCGCCCAGGTTCACGACGCGCAGGCGTTCCTCGCACTTCGACAGGCGCCAGCGGTCGCGGCCGAAGGCTTCCCCCCAGGCGCCGGCCTCCCGGCCCAGGGTGATGAGCACGGCGTCCTGGAGTTGGGTGCGCCCGACCTTCACCACGCCCGCCATGCGCTTCTCCGCGGCCTGGAACGATTCCTGGAGCCGCGTCACCTCGGTCTCCAAGGAGCGGATCTCCAGGATGGCCGCGAGGCGAAGGGCCGTGGGGAAGGTGTCGTTGGTCGACTGGTGCCGGTTCACGTCGCCCAGGGGCGAAACACCGCGCCCGTCGCCCGGTTCTCGGCCGAGGAGTTCATTGGCGCGGGCGGCGAGTACCTCGTTGATGTTCATGTTCGTGCTCGTGCCGGCCCCGCCCTGGAGCCCATCCACGAGGATATGCCGGGTGAGCCGGCCCTCGGACATTTCCGCGCACGCTTCCTGCATCGCCCCGATCTTCTCGGGTTCCCCGCTCCAGGCGCCCAGGGCCGCGTTCGTTCGGACCGCCGCCCCCTTCACGAAACCGAAGGCCCGCACTAGGGTGGGATGGACCGTCCGTCCGGTGAGCGGGAAATTTTCCAGGGCCCGGAGGGTGTGGATGCCATAGAGGGCCCCCGCCGGGATTTCCCGTTCGCCTAGGAGATCCTTCTCGATGCGCGTGGGTTTCATCGCATTTCTCCAATCTTCTCGGTCGCGAGATTGCGCCTTCGTGGCGCGGCGACCGATTGATGACTTCCTGTCATCCCGTCGGTCGCCGGATTGCGCCCTCGTGGCGCGGCGACCGATTGATGACTTCCTGTCATCCCGTCGGTCGCCGGATTGCGCCCTCGTGGCGCGGCGACCGATTGATGACTTCCTGTCATCCCGTCGGTCGCCGGAATGCGCCCTCGTGGCGCGGCGACCGATTGATGACTTCCTGTCATCCCGTCGGTCGCCGGAATGCGCCCTCGTGGCGCGGCGACCGATTGATGACTTCCTGTCATCCCGTCGGTCGCCGGAATGCGCCC
>JAFLEE010000047.1 GCA_017302015.1 Spirochaetota bacterium
GTGCTGCATGCTCTTTCTTGAGCCCGGGGCCTCGAAAGGTTGCGCTCCAAAAGGGCCGGGGCGAATCGCATATTGGGAGTGGGGTCTGGGGGGGATGGAGGGCGGGGCGGACATGGCTTTGTTTCCCAGAATCCGATCCCCTCGGAGAACACGAATTTTTAGGGGGTCGGCCGCGATCGATCGTAGAATTTACCGATATGAAGCCCCTAGCCCTCGTCGTGGTGGACCTCCAGGAACGGCTCCTTCCCGTGATGCACGAGAAGGAAAGGCTCCTATCGCGGTGTCGCTTACTCCTAGGGGGACTGACGGCCCTGGAAATCCCGACGCTGGCGACCCAGCAATATACGAAGGGCCTGGGGCCAACCGTCGCGGACCTCGCCCAGCTGCTTCCCCATTTCGATCCGATTGAAAAAACGGCCTTCTCTTGCTTCGGAGCTCCCGGGTTCCCGGAGCGGCTTAAGGCCACGGGTTGCCGCAGAGTCGCCCTCTGCGGCATCGAGGCCCACGTCTGCGTGCGCCAAACGGCCCGGGATCTTTTGGCCGCGGGATACGAGGTCGATCTGGTGGTGGATGCCGTATCCTCCCGAGCCCCCGCCGATCTGGATGCGGGCATCCGCCGGATCCTCGCCGAAGGGGCCAGGCCCGCCAGCGTCGAAATGATCCTCTTCGAGATCCTGGGCGATGCGAAGCACCCCCTCTTTAAAGACATTTCGCGCCTCGTGAAGGAAGCGGGCTGAGATCCCCGGAAGGGGCCGCCTCAAGGCTTTGCGCTTGCGTTCACCAGGGCGACCAGATCGCCCAGGAGTTTCACGGGGTGGACGGCCCAATCCCCGTTCCCGGCGGCGCGGAATGAGCCCCAAGGTTCCAGCTCGCGCAGGCGGGCTTGGGCGTCCCGGACCGGGCGGATGCGCCCGTTGAGGCCGACCTCGCCCAGGAAGAGGAGCGTGCGGGGGAGGGCCACGGACCGCACCGCGGAATAGAGGGCCGCGAGGATCGCCAGATCCATCGCCACATCCTCATTCCTCACCCCCCCGGTGACGTTGACATAGAGGTCGAGGTTCCCCACGCTGAGGCCCGTGTAGCGCTCGAGGACCGCGACGAGGCGACCGAGTCGGTTGGGGCTCACGCCCTCGGCGCTGCGGCGGGGAAGGGCGAGGGGGGAGGCGACGCCCAAGGCCTCGATCTCGGAGAAGAAGATCCGCTTGCCGAGGAAATGCGGGTAGAACGCCGTGCCGACGGAGAGGGCTTCGCCGCCGGCGGCGTCCGGCGCGGCGAAGACCCGCTCTTGGGTGGGTCGTAGTCCCACCGAATCGAGGATGAAGACGGCGGCGGTGTCCGTCGGTCCGAAGCGGTTCTTGAGGGGACGGATGACGCGCAGATCCTGGAGGCCGTGGCCCTCCTCGCTCTCCATGAGGAGGGTGCCGTCGACGACGTGCTCGAGGAGTTTGGGCCCGGCGATTTCGCCGCCCTTGGTGATGTGGCCGGTCAACAGCATGGTTTTCCCGGTTTCCTTGGCGAGGGTCACCAGGCGCTGGGCGCAGGCGCGCAGTTGGACGGCGCTCCCCGGGGGATGGGGAAGGCTATCGTCGGTGAGGGTCTGCACCGAATCGATGAACACCACCGGCCAGGCGGGATCGGAGAGCACCGCTTCGAGGGCCCCGAGGCCCGTCTCCGAGACGAAGTGGAGGCGGGCGCCGTCGATGCCCAGGCGCGCGGCGCGCTGGTTGACCTGGGAGGGGGTCTCCTCGCCGCAGACGTAGAGGACCGGCACCGGGAGCGAGGAGGCGAGTTGGAGGAGGAGGGTGGACTTCCCGACCCCGGGCTCACCGGAGAGCAGGTAGACGGACCCCTTGGCCCATCCGCCCCCGAACAATTGGTTGATTTCAGGGAGCGCGAATTGGAAACGGTCGTCCCCTCCCAAGGGGACCTTGGCGGCCGGGGTCGGCACGAGCGCGGCCGGCCGAGCTTTCCGGCCGGGGGCCTTGCTTTCGCGGAATTGGGCGAGGGTATTCCACGCCCCGCAGGAGCGGCAGCGCCCCTCCCATTTACTGTATTCGGCGCCGCAATCGCCGCAGACCCAGAGTTCGGCCATCGGGAAATCCTAGCGCCGGGACCGCAGCGGCGAGTTCTCTTTCGCGCGCAGGGAGAGCCAGGCGACTCCGCTCATGAAGAGGAAGAAGGGGAACGCCAGGACCGTGGTGAAGATGATCTCCGGAAGGGCCGCATGCTGCACGAAGGCGAAGGCCTGGAAGCGGTCCCAGGTCCACACGCAGAGGGCGGTTTCCAACGCGCACTTGAGGGAGGAGAGGACGAGGGTCCAGACCAGGAAGACGGGGAGGAGGCGGAAAGAAAGGGCGCGCTGGAGGGCCGCCGCGGGGAGGCAGGCGAGGAAAAAGACGAGGGTGTACGTGCCGAAACGCGCGTTGGAGAGCAGATCGGCGGCGAGGCCGGCGACCGCGGGGACCCAAAGCGCGCCGGGGAGGGGCAGCCGCATGGCGGCCCAGAAAGCGACCAGGAGGGCGAGGTTGGGCCGGACTCCGGCGATTGTGCCCATCGCATGGACCATCGGGAGGGACTGGAGGAACACCGCGGCGATGGAGGCCAGCGCGAGGCATGCCTCCCTCACGGCGGGGGTGCCTCTTCACGGGTGAGGATGAAGACCTCGTCGAGGGTGAAAAAATTGATGTGGGGCTGGCAATACGTCTCTTGGAAGAGCCCGAAGCGCTTGCGGATGACCTCGGTGATGCGCCCGATGAAGATGCCGCGGGGATACTTCCCGCCCGTCCCCGCGGTCACGAGCACGCGGCCTTCCAGGCGCTCCAGGCGCCGGTCCAAATATTCCACGGAGCAGGAGAGGTTGGCGGGGGCCTGGCCCCGCAGCAACCCGGCATCGCCCGTGTCCTCCAGCAGCACGCCCACCTGGCAGCGGGGGTCGATGAGGGTGAGCACCCGGCAGGTGTCGTATTCGGCGTCGTAGACTTTCCCCACGAGCCCGAGGATGCCGTCGGTGAACCCGAGCACCGGGTCGCCCTCGCGCACCGATTGGGCGTGGCCGACATCGAGGGTGAGGGTGGTGAAGAGGTTCTGGGGATCCTTGAAGAGGATGCGGGCGGGGACGTTCTTCCAGGGCAGGCGCTTGCGGTAGCCGAGGGCGCGGGTGAGGTCATCCTTCTCGCGCCGCACCTGCTTCAGTTCGTCGTGGATGTATTGGAACGCCAGGAGTTCGCGGCGTGTTCGGGTGAGTTCGAGGCGCAGCGCCCCGAGTTCACGGGCCTGGTCGGCGCTGAAGGAAAGCCGGCCGCTCACCCAGCCGAAGCCCTTCACGGCGGGCCAAGCCGCCACATGGGCCGCGGCGCGGAGCGAACGGCCGAGGGCGGGGAACGACCCGGAGGCGGCGAGATAGAAGAAGAGGAGGACGGCGAGGGTCGCGCCGCCGAAAAGGAGGGAGGTGCGGTGCCGCCGAAGGAATGGGTTCGCCATGGCCGGCCGGGCCCCGTCAGATCTTCA
The DNA here is from genome assembly GCA_017302015.1 of Spirochaetota bacterium. Taxonomy (GTDB): domain Bacteria; phylum Spirochaetota; class UBA12135; order COTS27; family JAFLEE01; genus JAFLEE01. The sequence goes on from JAFLEE010000047.1 coordinate 3,508, forward strand.
GGTATTCGCGCTTATGCCCCATCGTCTTGATGAGGCCCAAGTAGATGCCGCAGCCGTTGACCACGCAGTGGAGCGGATCCTGGGCGACGATGACGGGCACCCCGGTCTCGTCGCTCAAGTGGTTCTTGAGGCCCCGGATCAGGGCCCCGCCGCCGGAGAGGACGATCCCGCGCTCGATGATGTCGGCGGCGAGTTCGGGCGGGGTCTGCTCGAGGGCGGCCTTCACGGCGCCGATGACGAGGCCCAGGGGCTCCTCGATGGCGTCGCGCATCTCGGCGCGGGTGATGGGTTGGGTGCGGGGGAGGCCGCTCATGGGGTCGCGCCCCTTGACCTCGTAGGTCTCGTCGCCCTTGAAGTTGTAGACGTCGATGAACTCGATCTTGATGTTCTCGGCGGTGGTCTCGCCGATGATCAGGTTGTGGTTCTTGCGCATGAACTCCTGGATGGCCTTGTCGAACTCGTCGCCGGCCACGCGGATGCTGTTCTCGACCACCATGCTGCCCAGGGAGATCACGGCGATCTCGGTGGTGCCGCCGCCGATGTCGACGATCATGTTCCCGGCCGGCTCGTCCACCGGCATGCGGGCGCCGATGGCCGCGGCCCGCGGTTCTTCGATGAGGAACACTTCGCGCGCGCCGGCCTGCTCGCAGGATTCCTTCACCGCGCGCTTCTCCACCTCGGTGATGCCGGAGGGCACGCCGATGACGATGCGCGGCTTGATCAGGTTGCGGCGCTTGGAGACGTTGTGGATGAAGTAGCGGATCATCTTCTCGACGATGTCGAAGTCGGCGATGACCCCGTCGCGCATGGGGCGCACGGCCACGATATTGCCCGGGGTGCGGCCGAGCATGCGCTTGGCCTCCCGGCCGACGGCGAGGACGCGGTTGGTGGTCTTCTCGATGGCGACGACGCTGGGTTCGTTGAGCACGATGCCCTCGCCCTCGACGTAGACGAGCGTATTGGCGGTGCCGAGGTCGATCCCGAAATCGTTCGAGAACACCGACAGCAATTGGTTCATCTGGTTGCGGAACATGAAGTCTCCGGGGGGAATTAGAACATGCGCGCCAAGGATTGACGCAGCACGAGGTTGGTCTGGGATTTGAGGAGGGCCTCGTACACGAGGGTGCGGGCCTTGTAGATCTGGTTGTTCTGGAAGAGGAAGGCGCCGTAGTCGGAGATCCATTCGGTATCGTCGGGCATGCGGTGGAGAAGGTAGAGGTAGACGAACTGCTTCTCCTCGGGCAATTGGAACTCGCCCAGGAGGTTGAGGAGGAGTCGGGCGGTGCGCCGCAGGGACGGCCCGTTGGGCACGGTGACGAGGAGGTCCTTGAGTTCGCCCTGGGCGCGCAGTTTCTCCCCCCGGGCGAGGTCCACGAGGACCTTGCGGATGCGGTACTCGGGTTCGTCGGGGTGCAGGGCCACGAGGCGCAGGGCGTGGGTCTCGGCGTCGTTGAAACGCTTCTTCGCCAGGCACATCGTGTAGAGGAGTTCGGAACGCTCCGCCTCGAGGGCCGCGGGCGGGCGGGCGCGGCCGAGGGCCTGGATCCCGTCGAGGTAGGTGTCGGGGCCGAGGTTGAAATAGGCGAGTCCCCGGGCGTATTCGTAGGCGACCCCGGAAGAGAACCAGGAGCGGCCCAGTTCGGCGGTCGCTTGGAGCACCCGGTGCCAACGGCGGGGGGAATCTTCCATCATGCCGAGGCGGCATTGGAGCTCCACCTCGAAGGCCAGGGCGCGCGAGCGGGGGCCCCAGGTTTTGAGGATGCTCCCGAGGCGGGCCTCGCTCTCGGCGTAGGCCTTGCGCTCGAAGAGCGCGCGGGCATCGGCGAGGGCGCGCTGGAAATTGATCTCGTAGAGCGCGCGATAGGAGAGCCAGGGGATCGCCGCCAAGGCGAAGAGGATCCAGAGGAGGGCCTTCGGATCGATTTTCTTGCGGATGACGACGTGCTCCACCCTAATGGTCCTTGAGGAAGACGTGGTAGATGAAATCGCTCACCAATTCGGGGTTCTCGATGGCGAAGGCATGGCAGCCCTCGCGATCGAAGAGGATCAGGTGGCCGAACTTGACCTTGATCTCGGTGATCTCGGACCAGGCGACCTTATTGCGGCTGCGGACGTTCTCGAAGAGGAGCATGCGAGAGGTGAAGAAGAGGCGCCCCCGGCCGATATTCTCGAAATCTTTCAGGCTTTGGGCGTCGGAGAAGACCAGATCGATATTGACGTTGCGGACCTGGGTGGTGAGGGGGAAGAACCAGTATTGGCATTTGAGGTAGAAGTGCAGGAGTTCGCCGGGTTCCAGGGGGATGACCGTCTTTTTCCCGTGGACGACGGGCACCATCATGACGTCCCGCTCCCCGACCATCTGATCGCGCTTCATCTCGTCGATGCGCCGGCGGAAAAAATCGCGGGTGTTGGTGAGATAATTGCGCACCGCGAGCAGGTAGAGCACCAGCAGCATCATCACCACGGCGACGGTCGCCAAGATGAGAAGGAGCGCCAATGTGTTGGACTGGGCGACGACGGACGTCAGTCGTCCCAGCAGGGAAGCCAGGAAATTGGAGAACACGTCCACCCCTAATATTATCCTGAAAAGCGTCTTTTTTGGGGTCTCAGGAGGAAGTTGACAGGGGAGCGATGGTGCGTTTTTTGACAAAAACAGGGATAATGGACCATGGGACACGGGTGGTTTTTCTGGTTTCTCACCTCTTGGACGGCGCTGGGGGGGATCGTCTTCGTTCTCCTGTTATTCATCCCGGCCCCTTATGGGCGATATGATCGAAAGGGATGGGGCCCCGAATTACGCCCCCGAACGGCCTGGCTCCTCATGGAGGCCCCTGCCTCCCTCCTCATGCTCTTCTATTGGGCCACTTCACGGAATCCCTTCCACCCGGTTTCCCTGGTTTTTATCGCCATTTGGCAGAGTCATTACATCTATCGCGCGTTTATATACCCTTTCAGACTGCCCGCCGGTAGCCACGCCATGCCCCTTTCCGTCGTGCTCTTCGGCCTCGTCTTCAATGGGGTGAACACCCTCATGAACGGCTACGGGATCTTCTGGGTGGGGTCGATTCCGGACACCACCTGGTTCCTCGATTGGCGTTTCCTGCTCGGCCTGGCGTTCTTTTTCTTAGGGATGTACGTCAATCGGCGGGCCGATGATCTTCTTCGAACGCAGCGCACGGCCCAACCGGGGAAATATTTCATCCCCCAGGGCGGGCCGTTTCGATGGCTTTCATGCCCGAATTATTCCGGTGAGATCTTCCAGTGGTGCGGTTGGGCGATCCTGACTTGGTCCTGGCCGGCCGGGACCTTTGCGCTCTGGACGTTCGTGAACTTGGGTCCGCGGATTTTCAGCCATCATCGATGGTATCGGGCGACGTTTCCTGGGTATCCGAAGGAGCGGAAGGCGTTGGTGCCTTATTTGTGGTAGGGGACTCACGAAAAAGGCTAATATCACAAAATAGCCCACGAAACACGAAAAGTTTCACATACCCAAACCCGCGAGCCCCCGCCCAATGCGCCCGCTTCGACCTCTCCCCGCTCACCCCATGATCTTCTGCAATTCCGCAAAAGTCGCCTGAATATCCGACTTCACGGTCTCCACGGTTCCCGTCAAGTCGCATGCCTTGAAATCCACGGCGCTGAAGGCGTGCGGCGGGCTCATGCGGGTTTCTCCGCTGGCGCCGACGGCCTGGTGGATGCAGACCTGGTTGGCCTTCCCGACGATCGTGACGAGTTTTTGGTGGGCCAGGTGGGCCTTCGGAAGCAGGTGGGGTTTGTGGTGCCAAGCGATGGCGAGGCGGAGTTCGTCGGGGAGATTCCAGGCATCGGCCAGGTAGAGGCCCACATCGCAATGGCTGAAGCCGAAGACGGCCTCTTCCTGCTCGAGCAGCAGGGTATTGGTTCGGTCCGCCGCGAGCAGGGCCTTGGTGAAGTCTTCCGTGAGGTGCTGGGAGAGCACGAGGCGGCCCACGTCGTGGAGCATCCCTCCCAGGAAGCAGCCTTCGGTGTCTTTCACGTCGAGCACCTGGGCGAACCGGCGAGCCGTGAAGCCGACGCCGAGGGAGTGGACCCAAAATTGGGCGGGGTTGAACAGGGTGGAGGCCTTAGTTTGGCCGAAGGCCCGCACCACGGAGAGCCCGGAGAGCAGGCTCGCGATCGCCCGCAGCCCGAGGAAGGTCGCCGCAGACTTGATGTTGGTGACCTTCACCCTTAGCCCGAAGGCCGCAGAATTGACCAGGCGCAGCAGGCTCATCGTCATGGCCGGGTCGGAGGAGAGGATATGGGCGATGTCGTCCATCGACGATTTCGGGTCCTGCAGGAGCTTCTGCAGTTTCCCGTAGAGGAGGGGCATCGAGGGGAGTTTGTCCATCCCCTGAAGTCGCTCCGAGATGAGGGCTTGGGTGCGTTCTTCCAACATGGCAAATGAACGCCCTATTTTAACCTCATTGCCGGGGCGCTAGGGGCGGCCCCGATGCCCGGATCATGATTTTTTTAGCGGCGTCCCCGGCCGCGGTCAGCCAATTTTCCCGGTCCTTCGGCGTACTCGTGATGATCGGGCCGAAATTGATCCGGTCGAACGACGGGATTCCCAGGAACCCGGCGATGGCTTTTCTCCAGAGGCCTTCGAGCGGATCGCCGTAACGAGCGGTTTCCACATCATCGGGGGTGTTGGAGGTGTTGAGGACGAGCATGAAACGGGCCTTGAGGAGCCCGATCGGCCCTGGGATGCCCTTCGCATCGGGGCCGAATCGATAGGCCGTCCCCGCGCGCAGGACCCTGTCGAGCCACCCCTTCAGGATCGCGGGAGGTTGTCCCCACCAATTGGGGTGGATGAAGACGAGCCCGTCCGCTTCGAGGATTTCGCCCTCGTGCCGGGCGATTTCGGGCGGGAGCGCGGGATTTTTATTGGAAAGCTCGTTGGCCGTGAACACGGGGTCGAATCCCTCGGCGTAGAGGTCATTCAGCCGCGCGCGATGGCCCTCGGTTTCGGCGGCGGCAACGACCGCGGCGGCGAGGGCATGGTTGAAACTTCCCGGGTTCGGGTGGGCGAGGAGGATGGAGACGTTCATAGGAGGCGGGCCCCTTCAAGACGGACGACCGAGGAAATGGCCGCGGATCCATGCGATCTGGTCGGCGAGGGTTTCGTCCATCGGCCGGGTCCGGTAGCCGAGTTCCCGGGTGGCTTTCTCGTGGCTCATCTGGTAATTGGTTCCCAACGTATAGATGGAATACCGGGTGAACGCGGGCTTGCGCTTAAGGAGCGCGGCGCCGGCCTCGAAGAAGGGCGCCGCCCCCACGGCGAGCCAACGCGGCATTTTAAGCAGGGGCCGGCGGACCCCACCATGCTTCTCGATATACCCCATCAGATCGCCCACGCTGAGGGGTTCGCCGGTGAGGAGATAATTTTCGCCCCGCCGACCCTTGTCGGCCATCAAGCAGAGGCCCTTGGCGACATCCCTAACGTCGACGAAGTCGTAGCCTCCGCCGATCCAGGCGGGCAGGCGACCCGCGAGGGTATCCGCGATCATCTGCCCCATATGGGTCGGCCGCGGTTCGTAGGGGCCGATGATGCCCGAGGGGTGTGCCATCACTAGATCGAGGCCGGCCTCGGCGGCTTCCATCGCGGCGCGGGCTCCCTCGGCCTTCGATTTCGCGTAGGCGCCGTGCACGAGGTCGGCGGAGAACCTCTTCTCTTCGACCAGGGGGGTGCCGAAGGGGGTTTCGGGCAGCGCATGGACGGAACTGGTGTAGATGAGCCGCTCCACGCCGGATTCCCGGCAAGCCTGGCAGACCTTGCGGGTGCCTTCGGTATTCACCTCGGCGAGTTTCTTCCACCCGCCCGTGGCGATGGAGACGACGGCGGCGAGGTGGTAGACCCGCCGGACGCCCTTCATGGCGGCTTTCAACGAGGCGAGGTCGCGGATATCCCCGGGGACGGCCTCGGTGACGAACGGGGCGAGGTCGGGCGCCAGCGGCGTACCGCGCAGGAGGACGCGGACTTTTTCGCCCCGCGCGCCCAATTCGCGCAAGAGCGCCGCGCCCAGGTGTCCGGTGGCCCCGGTGACCAGGTTCATGGCGACGGCCTCGTCTGGTTCGGGAGACCCGGTTTCGGCCCCTGGCGCAGGATGAAGATGCGTCGATTCGTGGGCCCGGCGCCATCGCTATTGCTCCCGAAGAACTCCAGGGTGGTATCCCCCGAGACCTCCACGCTTGCGCCTTGCGCGTCGAATCCGGTCCAAGGGGATCCATTGGTTCGGAAATAGCCCCGGTCGCGGTCGACCCCGAGGCGAAGTGCGAAGACCGCGTTCGTCGCGAGGCTTTCCTTCGGGCCCGAGACGATGCTCACGATCGGCGCCTTGCTCTGGGGTTTGAAGACCTTCACGAGTACGGGGAGGATGGCGAGGTTGCCCGCCGCGCTCCCGAGGGAGGCGAGGATCCACACCAGGAGCACGCGGGTGATGCGGTTCCGGTACCAGCCCTTCACGGAAGACGCGTCGTCGCTGAGCGCGGTGAAATCGCTCACCTTGGGTTTACGGATCCACGCCTCGGTGAGGCTGGAAAAGAGCGCCACGCCGCCGCGTACGAACAAGCCCACCGGGGCCGCCGCCATGGCGACGAGGATCGTGAGGGGATGGGCGAGGGCGATCGTCGCCCCGAGCGCGGCGCCCGCCATCTTGCACGCCAGCCAAAAACCCACGTTCCCCACGGTGATGTGCCCCCGACCGGTGAGGATGGCGTAGGCGAACACGGCACCGATGGCGATCGGGACGCTCCATGCCAGCACCGTCCAAATGGGGAACGTCTTGGGGATGGTATCGAGTTCGGAAAATCGAGCGCTCCCGGCGGGCGTCGCCAAGTGCTTAAGCACCCCGGGAAGGTGCCCGGCGCCCAGCACCGCGACGGTGACCTTTCCCGCCTTTTCGTGGATCCGGCCGGCCAGGTATTCGTCCCGCTCGTCGATGAGCACCCGCTTGGCCTCGGGAAGTTGGGCGCCCATCTCCTCGAGCATGGCGTCGAGGGCGTCGCGCTCTTTCAGTTTTTCGATGTCGGCCTCTTTGGCCTCTTCCCCGAAGCCCCCGATGAGGGCCCAGAGCAGCTTCACCTGCCCCTTGAAACCCGCCAGCACCCAGAGGCGGCGCAAGGTGGTTTGCACGTGCCGGTCGACCACCGCGAGGTTGGCTCCCTTCTCCCGGGCCAGGGAGACGGCCTTGCGCATCTCATCGCCCGGCTTTGTGCCGGTCTCTTGGGCGAGTTTTTTCTGGTAGCCCGCGAGCAGGAGGTGCCCGGCGAAGAGGAAGGTCTTTCCGCCTCGCAGGATCTTGACGATGTCGAGGTCTTCGAAGGGCTTCGGGTTCTCGAGGGTGCGCAGGCGGTCTTCGTCGAGTTCGACGCATACGGTGTCGGGGGCGAGTTCGGCGAGGGTGCGCGCGACTTCGGCGATGGAGCCTTCGCCCACGTGGGCGGTGCCGACGAGGACGACCACCCTCCCATCGTCGAGTTCGATTCGGTGCACGGAAGGGCGGAGGAGGGAGACGTTCATTCAGGACCCCGGGATTGAGCGAGACGAGCGTGGGCGAACCAGGCGCCGAAGAGGATGAGGAGCGTCTGGAGGGACCCGTAGGCATAGAGGGCGGCGCGCGCGCCATCGGAGAAGCCGTAGGCGTGGAGCCCCACGCCCAGGAAATTGACGCCGAACCAGGCGAAGCACACCACCAGGATCCCCGCCATGCTCGCGGCCGCGAAACCGGTTTCACGCACCCAGCCGACGAGGCGGGCGTGGAAGATCATGGCGCTCCAGATCACGATGAGGAGGGCACCGTTCTCCTTGGGGTCCCAGCCCCAGAAGCGGCCCCAGGATTGGTCCGCCCACACGCCCCCGAGGATGGTGCCCGTGAACGTGAAAAGCAGGCCGAAGGCCTGGGTGCCGTAGACGAGTTTCGCGGTCTGCGCGGCGGCGGCCGCCCGTCCCCGGATGGCCTGGACCATCCAAACATGGCCGAGGATGCCCGAGAGCACCACCCCGGCGTAGCCGATCGTCACCGCCAGCACGTGGGTGGAGAGCCAGAAATTGCTGTCGAGCACCGCCACGAGCACGCGCAGGGTGTCGCCCTCGGTGGCGAAACGGCCCGCGAGGAAGAGGAAGCCCGTCCCCGAGATCGCCCCGACCAGGAGCCCGAGGCGATTCCCCAGGGTCCGCTCCACCAGGAGCGAGACGGCGACGATGACGGCGGCCACGAACAGGAACGTTTCGTAGAGGTTCGTCACCGGCGGCCTCCCGGTGATCGCCATGCGAGCGGCGATCCCGCACGCGTGGAGGAGGAGGGCGAGGAGGATCACCCCCCAGGCGACCGTCACGAGGCGGCGCGCGCGGGGTCCGATGAAAAGCCAAGACACCATGAGCAGGAGGAAGGCGGCGATATAGAGGATGCGGGCGTTCGCGAATGGCGAAATCAAGTTATAGGCCACTTCCAACTTAAGAGGCGGCGTCACCCCCGCGGATTTGCAGACGGACGATGCCTCTTGGCGCAGGCCATCCGCTTCCCGTTGGAAGGCGGCGTCATCGGAGGAGATCCACGCGGCGCGCAATCGCGAGAGGCGATGGATGGAGAAGAGCAGGTTCGTTTCGGAGATGCCCGCCGACAGCAGGGGCCAGGGGCTTTCCCAACGCAACCCCTCCTTGGTTTTCACGGGGAGGACCGGGAGGGAGAGGGCGGCGCCATTTCCCGCCATCTGGCGCATGCCCTGGGCGGCGAGCATGACTTCGGTGGAAACGTCGCTGCGCTCCAGTTCCGTCATGAGGTTGGGGGCGAGGTCCCGCAGCTCGAGCCAGGAGCAGGCGGTCTGGTGGGAGGGCAGGCCCAAGCGGGCCCGGACGGAGGGTTCGGAGATCACGAGGGTGGGCGAGGGGGCCGCGAACAAGAAGGCGGTCTGGAGTTCGAGGTACTGGTTCACGTTCACATAGAGGCGCGCTACCCCCTTCTGCACGGGGTCGCGCTCTTTATCCGGGAGGGGGGCGATGCGGCGATAGAGTTCTTGGAGGGCCGGGAACGACGGCTCCAATTGCTTCAGGGAATAGCGCAATGACGCCTCGGCGGGCACGCCCAGCGCCTCGGTCACTTGGGGATTTTCGACCCTGAAAATCTTATCGTCGGCGGCGCTCTCGGGATCGAAGAAGACCCGGGCGAGCCATTGGATGGCCGGCTTTCCCGCGAAAGTTTCCCGGGCGGAAAACTGCAGGAGTTTGCCCCGGGCGAAGGTGTCGAGGGGTTTGATCCGGCCCTCATCGAGGATCGCGATGGCGCGGAAGGAGCTTAAGGAAACCTTCCCTGCGGGGACCTCCGAAGCGAAGGCGACCACGGCCAGGAGGAGCAGGGCGGATAGGCCGCGGATCATCGGGCCTCCCGGCGACGGATCCGACCCACGAGCATGATCCCGAAATGGATGAGCATGCCGAGGAAGAGGAGGACCGAGGCGAGGTAGGGGACGATCCGCCCCCCGTTCTTCACGACCGCGAAGACGGAGACGGGCACGCCCTCCTCCTCGGAGTAACTGGATTGATAGACCGTATAGTCGGCGAACCGCAGGGGTTCATTCATGCGGATGAGCACCTCCCGGGAGAGGCGCGGCTCGCTGAGTTGCACGCGGCTCTCATATCGGCGGGCGACGGCGGTTCCCGGGTGCTCTTCCTTCGTAAACCGCTTGAGCGCCAAGCTCGCCGGAAGGGGATGGCGTTTGCGCCTCAGTTGGATGGTTTTCTCCCCGAGGTGCAGGGGGGAGGCTTCTCCAGCCCAAAGGAGAATCTGGTTGGTCGCCCCCGCCGCGAGGACCGTGAACTCCCCTCCCGGCAGATCTTGGGCCGGATCGGTCTGCTGGGCGGCGGCCGAGAGGCCGGTGAAACCCGAGGCGGATTGGGGACCGGAGGGCGGCGCCTCTATGTTCGGCATGGCATTTTGGAATAGGCGCCGCGGGATCAAGGTGAGCGCGGCGTCGGGGAACACCACCGCCTTCCCGCCGAGGAGTCGATCGGTATCGATGGCTTCCACCGCCCGTTTCTCGGGGAGGCCATTCGTCGCCTGGGCCCTCTCCGTCCACACGGATATTTCCCAATTCCGGTAGTCGGAGGTCAGGTTCGAACGTTCGCCTTCTTTGAGCGAAAGGAAGGATTCGACGGCCTGAAAATGGGTGATGCCCCCCCCGGCCAGGAGCACGAGGAGCCCCCAATGGATGAGGATGAGCCCAGTCTTCTGCGCGCGGTAGGAGAGGCGCAGGACCGTCACGAGGAGAAGGCTCACGAAGAGGTAGGCGAGTACGAGTTTCGCGCCGGGGAAGGGAAAGAACCCGCCGGAGACGAAGAACCATGAATAGAAGAACCGCTGTTGGCTCGCCCAAAGGCCGTGCTCCACCTGGTAGAGGGTGCCCCAAAGCGTCAGGAGAAAGAGCAGCAGCAGCGCGAGGATCTGCAGGCGCAGGTCGAGGAACCAGCGGATCACCGGGAGGCGGCAGGCTCGGGCGCGCAGGGTTGCGAGGCGATCCATCTTAGTTTCCCGGCCGCAGGCTGCGCGCCAGCGCATTGAAATCGGCCTGGATGCCGCGGAGGGCACTGGCCGAAGCGCTCGCCTTCAGGGTCAACACGAAGTTCGGCCCCTGGGCGTAGGCGATCAGCATCGTCGGGGCGCCTTCCCGGGTGAACGCGCTCAGGTCCAGCAGCATGAGGGGCCAGCCGCCCCAGGTGGTTTCGTTCGAGAGGGATTCGATGAATTGCTGGACTTCCAGGTTCCCCGGGGCGACGCCGAGTTGGCCGAACCAGCGGCGCAGGTTGGCCTCGAAACCTCCCCCATCCCCCGGAAGACGGGCGAGGGCGACTTCGACGGCGCCCGGGGCGCGGAAGGCCTCTAGGCGCATCCCGCTCCCCCCGAGCCTTTCCCAAGCGGCGGGAGGCGTAAACTGCACGAGGGGGGCTCCGGCGCGCGCGCCGGGGCCCCGGGGGAGCGCGCCCGTTTCTTCGATATATCGGCGCACGCCCTCGGGTTCCCGCGAGCACGACAGCGCGAGGAGAAGCGTGGGAAGGAGCAGGGCGAGGAGGCGGGACCGCATGGGGGATGCGCCCGGCCTAATTGTCCAGGCCGATCAGTTGATTGATCTGCTTCCGGATCTTATCGGCGTCTTCGAAGCGCTCTTCCCGCACCGCCTCATCGAGGGCCTTGTGGAAGACGCCCAATTGGTCGTTGAGTTTCTTGGTGATGCCCATGTCCGCGCCGGCCTTGGGGGTTTCGCCCCCGGCTTCCTCGGGGGCGAGGAAGACGCCGTGGTCGGCGAGGAGTTTGTCGGCGACGAAGATCGGCGCCTCGTGGCGCAGGGCGAGGGCGATGGCGTCGGAGGGGCGGGCGTCGAGGGAGCGGAGGGTCTTATCGCTCCCCTTCAGGGCGTACTTCTTCTGCTGGATGACGAGCACCGCGTAGAAGGTCTCGTTCTTGATTTCGGTGATCTCGACTCGGACGACCTTCCATTCGGCCTCCTTGAGGACGGCGGCGAAGAGGTCGTGGGTCATGGGGCGCTTTCCGGCCTGCTTCAGCAGGATCGTGGTGATGGCCTGGGCCTCCACCGGCCCGATGAAGATGGGCAGCACCCGGTCGTCGCCCTCGCGGCGGAGGAAGACGACGAAGCCGATGTCGGTGATGGAGATGTTTTTGATGCGTACTTCGATCATGCGCGCCTTAATATAGTCCGGGGTGGGTTAAAATTCCAAGTTGTCGATGAGGCGGGTCTTGCCGAGATAGGCGGCGGCGAGGGCCACGCAGGCGTCCCCGGCGACCGCGCGCTCGGAGAGCGTTTCGGCGGCCCGGATTTCCAGGTAATCCACCTTGAAGCCGGAGGCCTCGAGCGTTTGGCGTCCCCAATGGGTGAGCGCCTCGACCCGGGTCTCCTCCCGGGAGTGCGCCCTTCGACGCATTTCGGCGAGGGTGCGGTGGAGGGCCGGCGCGGCCTCCAATTCACCGTGGGTGAGGTAGCTGTTTCGGCTGGAGAGGGCCAACCCGGAGGGAAGGCGGACGGTGGGCCGACCGAGCACCTCCACGGGGAGGTCGAGATCCTGGGCCATGCGGCGGATGAGGACGAATTGCTGGTAATCCTTCTTGCCGAAATACGCCCGCGTCGGCCGCGTCCGCTGGAACAGTTTGAGGACCACGGTGAGGACGCCGTCGAAATGCCCGGGCCGCGACCTGCCGCAGAGGATGTCGCAGGACCCGCGATTCACCACCCAGGTCTCGGTGCCCTCCCCGTACATGTCGCGGGCGTCCGGCGCATAGAGGAGATCGACCCCGAGCGCTTCCAGGTTCCGCCGGTCGCTTTCGAAATCCCGGGGATAGCGCGCCAGATCCTCCGTCGGGCCGAATTGGGTCGGGTTTACGAAGATGGAAACGGCGGTGAGGTCGTTGGCGCCGCGGCTTTCTCGGACGAGGGAAAAATGCCCCTCGTGGAGATAGCCCATGGTGGGCACGAAGCCGAGGGTCTTCCCCCCGCATGCGTCCCGCCAGGCGGCCAATTCGGCCCGGGTCGCGACGATTTTCACGCGGCCACCGGGGCGCGCGGGCTTTCTGCTGGGGGGAGAATCGACGAGGCCATCGGGAAATTATAGCACAAGGCCATGGAATCCCCGGCCAAAGCGGGCGTGGGAACCCTTGCAACCCCGGATCCGCCGAAGCGGCGCTCGGGTCAGGCGGCGAGGTTGGCGAGGGCCTTGCGGCTGCGGGCGTCGAGGCCGGTCGGATCGAAGGGGGTTCCCGGGCGCAGCCAGGCTGAGAGGCGCCGGGCCACGCCGACCCAGGCTTCCTTGCTCTTCTGCGGGTGGATCTTGCGGAACAGGGTGAAGACGCGCTTGGCGAGGAAGGCGAGGTCCAAATCCGCTCCGCGCTCCAGGAGGTCGAGGATGCGGTGGATCTCCTCGTCCCGAGTCTTGGGGAGGACCGACTTGAGGTTTTCCTGGAGGGCCTCCAGCATATCGAGGGGGAGGGGCTCGTAGATCGACTTGAAGGCCGCCCCGACGCGCAGGCGACGGTCGATGGGCAAGCGTACGACGAGGGGGATTTCCCCGTCGCGGAGTTCCAGGTGGTCGAGGGGAATCGGGTCGGAGAGCATGCCCGCAAGGCGGCCGAGCACCAGGGCGCGGCGCAATTCCGCGAGGTCCCCGCTGCCGGAGGCGGCGTGGGTATCGGCGACGAGCACGAACTCGAGATTCTTGTTCACCGTGGTATTACATTGGCGACCGCCGCGGAAGCGCACGTAGGCGGCCGTGACCAGGCGCACTTTGCCCCGGGTGGCGAGGATCTCGGCCATGGCCTCCACGGGGATGAGGCCGTCGGTGGAATAGCTCACCAGGATGTATTTCGCGCGGATCCGGGCGACGAGGGCCCTGAAATCGGCGAGGGCGGTGGCCTTGGAGCAGAAGCGGCTCTTCGTCTCGGTCCAATCCTTGCGGATGGCGCTCTTGTCGGTCTTCTTGCCGTCCTTCCAGAACGATTTCTCCACCGGGGGTCGGTCGTTGCGCACCACGGTATTGAGGAGGTGGTAATTGCTCCCGTACTGGTGCTGGTTATATGGCGGGTCGAGGTAGGCGATCTCCGCCTCTTCTTCGATCTGACCCGCGAGGGCGAGGGCATCGAGGCGCGTGACCGAACCGGGGCTCGCGTTTTCGGGTAGGCGCGGGCGCGTGAGGGTCACCGGATGGAGGATGCGCCCGAGGGCGTCCGCCCCCAAGCCGCCGAAGCCCTGGTGGAAGCCCTTGAAGACCCCGGAAGTATTGGCCCGATTGGAGGCCTCTACGAGCAGGAGCGCCAGGAGGATCTTGCGCTTCTTCGCCGTTTCGGCGCCTTCGCCCTCGGGATAGCGGCGGTCGATCTCCGCGCGGATATTGTCGAGGCGGATGCCGTTGGCGCGGGTGTAGAAAAGGCGTTCTTTTTCGATATCCGGCTTGGTATCGTCGGCGGGGCAATAGAACTCGCTTAAGTAGGCGTCCTCCGGGCGATAATCCCCCAGGCGGTTGAGGTCCCCCAGCACCCGGTCGATGCCGCCCTCATCGGCGAAGACGTTCAAATCGCTCTCCTGATAGCCTAGGAAGGCTTCATTGAGGGCTTTGCTATAATCTTCCCAATCGTTGGCGTGTACGCTAAAACCGAGGCTGCGCGCCAGGCGCGCCACCACGCCGGTCCCCGAAAAATAGTCTACGAACAAGCCCCGCCGGTCCACCGGCACGCTCCCTTCCTCCTCCACCGTGCGGATCGCTTCGGCGATGAGGGGCAGCAATCGACGCTTATTGCCGATGTAGGCGAAGAGATGGGATTCCACATATTCGGGATCCCAGGCATAGGGAAGGGGCATAGGACATTAACGGTCCGATGCCCGGGGGCGGGGAGTAGATCGCCGCCGCGGGGCACTTGGGGAAAAGGGCTAAGGTTCCCGTGCCAGGGGGCTTTAGCGAAAAATGCACATGGAATCGGGAAGAAAACCACTCAAGGGGAAGGGACCCTGCCTCAGGCGGGCACAGGCCGTTGCGTGGCCATCAGGAAGCGTTTTCCCCATCGGGGAGTTCCCGGAGGAAGGGCAGGAGGAGGAGGAACGGAAGGGCCGCTCCGTCGTCCGACGCGGTCGTCTGCGAGGCGGGCCGTTGTTTGTGTTTGTCGGGCGTCCGAACGAAAACCCCCGGTGGTCCGGGGGTTTTCTCTTTACGCGATTTCGCGCTCATGGAGCCTTGGTGCCCTCGCGTTCCTTCATCCAGGTTTCGAAGTCGGCGCGGCCCTTCTCCTTCCACCATTCGCCCCAGGCGCCCCGGCCCGCCCACGGGCCGTGCATGCCGTGGTCCATGGGCCCATGGAACTTCCGGTGGAATCCGCGGCCGAAACCTCCGAAGAGGATGCGCGCGAGGATGAGGATGCCGACGGCTTGCCAGTAGGCGAGGTGGGGCCAGCCGAAGAGCCCGGGAACGAGGGCGTTCCACAAGAGCATGAGGAGGGCGCCGACGGCGGCGACGAACCCCGCTCCGAGGAGGGTGCCCCCGAGGATGCGCGGGAGCCAGAAGCGCGGGCCGCGACCGCAGGGATGGTGGTGAAGTGGGTGATGCATGGGATTCTCCTTTGGTGGTCGTTTGGCGATGGGTGGATCAATGGGCGAAGGGGGAGGGCACGCCCATGGCTTCCAGTTCCGCCCTCAGGCGCCGGATCGCCCGGTGCTTGCGGGAGAGCAGGGTGCCCAGGGGTTCCCCCGTTTCCCGGGCGATGGCCTCATGGGTCTCGCCGCCGAGTTCGACCCGGCGAACGAGTTCCCGGTCGGCGCTCGGGAGGGTGAGGAGGGCGGCCTCGAGGGCGGCGAAGAGTTCCTCCTCCTCGAAGCGATCGGCGACCGAGGCGCGGGGATCGGCGACCCAATCGCCGGGCCTCATGCCGTCGGCATCGGGGGTATCGAGGGACGCGGCCTGTTTTTTGCCGCGGAAGAGGTCGGTGACCCGGTTGCGCAGGGCGCGGAAGAGGTAGGCCGAAACGTCCTCCACCCGCTGGGCGAGTTCGCTGTCGGCGGTCACCGCGGTGAGCACGTCCTGTACGATGTCCTCGGGGTCGAGATGGGGCCGCTGGCCGAATAGGCGCCGGGCCATCCCCAGAAGCCGCGGTCGGAGTTCTCGGCTGGCGGTTTCGAGCTTCATCTGGGGGTTGCGGGCGTCCATTCCCCCAAGTAGACGGGGGACGACCGGAATTATTGCTTTTTTTTCCGCGGGGGGGCGACGGGTTCCATGTGCATGGTGACGTCGATCCCCGGGAAGATGGCCTGGAGTTCGGCCTTCAGCAGATCGGTGAAATCGTGGGCGCTCACGAGGGTCGCGTCCCGGGCGAAGAGCACGTGCAGGTCGATGAACCGGTAGGTGCCCGAACGCCGGGTGCGCAGTTTATGGTAATTCACCCGGTGGCGGTTGAGCACCTCCTCCACCTGGCGCAATTCTTCTCGGTCGAAGCCGCGGTCGAGGAGCGGCGCGAAGGCCTTGAGGAGGAGTTGGACGGACTCGCGCAGGATGAACACGGCGACCAGCATGGCGATGATGGGATCGAGCCAGGGAAGCTTCAGGAACCAGATGCAGGCGAGGCCGGCGGCGACCCCGAAGGAGGTGATCACATCGGCCTTGAGGTGGAGCGCGTCGGCCTCCAGGGCCATGGACCCGGTGGCCCGGGCGGTGCGGTAGAGCACGCGTGAAACGAAGAGGTTCACCACCCCGCTGGCGAGCATGACGGCCATGCCTAGGGGGAGCGCGCGGACTTCGCTGCCATGGCGCAATTTGGAGACGGCCTCGTAGATGATCCACGCGGCGGCCACGAGGATGAGGAGCGCTTCGACGACCCCCGAGACGTTCTCGATTTTGCCGTGGCCGTAGGGGTGGTTCTTGTCCGGCGGATTGTCGGAGATGCGCACCGAAATGAAGGCGATGATCGCCGCCACGAGGTCGAGGGTCGAGTGGATCGCCTCGGAGATGATGGAGACGGACCCGCTGAGGATCCCCACGATGATCTTGAGGGTGATGAGGAGCGAGTTTGAGAGGATGGAGAGCGCGGCGGCTCCGGTTTTCGCCTGATGTTTCACGGGGACTCCACGGGCAACACCGCGGCCCATCAGCGGGGACGCGGCAGATTATTGGGGTGGAAGTCCCGCCGCCTGGAGGCGGCTGCTTTGGGAGAAGCCCGGCCTACGTGAACCTGATCTTCCAGTCTACCTATTTTAATACCGGCAGGTCGGTCGGTCAAACCGCTGGCGCAGATCGTCCGGACAGGCGATCATCGGGGCCCTTCCTATGCCGCTTCTGGAAATCCTGCTCATCGCCCTCGGTTTGGCCATGGATGCCACTGCCGTCAGCCTCGGCGTCGGCACCACCGTCTACGCCTCCAAATTGCGATCCCGCGTGCGTTTGGCTTTCCACTTCGGCCTCTTCCAATTTCTCATGCCCGTCATCGGCTGGTTGGGCGGGTCCATCTTTTCCGCCTATATCCAAGAGTTCGACCATTGGGTCGTCTTCGGCCTCTTGGGCATCGTCGGAGGTAAGATGATCTATGAGGGGGTCTGCGGGGAGGGCGAGCGCCCCAGCCGGGACCCCAGCAAGGGCCGCACCATGGTGATGCTTTCCCTCGCGACGAGCCTCGACGCCATGGCCATCGGGGTGAGCCTCGCGCTCCTGAAAGTCGATGTCTGGTACCCCGCGGCGGTCATCGGCGTGGTCACCGCGCTCCTATCGTACTTCGGCATCACCCTCGGGCGCAAACTCGGGGAACGATTCGGAAAACGCATGGAGATCGTCGGCGGCGCGGTGCTCATCCTCATCGGCGCACGCATCCTCCTGCAGCATCAATGGGGGATCGGCTAGGGCGCGGCCACCGCTCCCATCGAGTCAGGCGGACCGAAGCAGCCTTCGGACGGCTGAGGCGGTTTGGATTTTGTTCGCGGCGAGGAGCCGCTAGGCGAGGGCGAATCGGAATCCTGCGCCGTAGAGGACGGGCCGGGCGTTCACCGGAGACGCCTGTCGAATCGCCCCGGTTCCGAAGGGCCTATTCCATTCGAAAATGGGCCGAGGAAGGCGCCCATGGAAACGATCGCTGACGTCCTGGAGCGGGTTTTCGCCCAGCCCACGGCCCCCTACCGGGAAGCTTGGGTCGCCGATTGGGTGACTCGCGAACTGACCCGCCTGGGAGTTCCCCACTGCACCGACCGCTACGGCAATCTCTTCGCGGGATGCGCATCCCCCCTGGCCCTGGCCCGCAGCAAGAAAATAATTCTGGTGGCCCATATGGACCATCCCGGCTTTCAATTGGTACGGGATCTCGGGCGGGGAGTCTGGCGGGCGAGATGGTTCGGCGGATTCCCCCCGAAAATGACGGGCGCGCGCGTCGCCATCCATCATCCCTCCTACCCACGGCGCGTGTGGAAGGGCGCCATCTTGAAGACCATGATGGACCGACGTCGACCCTTTTTTAAGATTCGTATCACCGGCGACGGGGAAGGCCTCGACCGAAGCTGTTTCGGGGGATTTGATTTTCCCCATTTTCAACGCCGTGGTACGCGGGTGTACACCCGGGCCGCCGATGATTTGGGCGGCGTCGCCATGATCCTCGCATCGATTGCGCGTTTGCCCAGGCGCCTCCGGGGCGCCACCGCTGCGATCTTCTCGCGAGCCGAAGAAGTCGGGTTTCGCGGGGTGCTGGGACTATTACGCGACGGCCGAATCGGACCCAATAACGCCGTGATTTCCATCGAGACGAGTCGGGCCTTGCCGGGAGCGGTGCATGGCCGCGGGCCCATCATCCGCTTGGGGGACCGAAGCCGCGTCTTCGATTCCGGGGTGATCGCCCGATTGGACGCCGCGGCCGCCCGTCTGAAAAAAACCAGCCCTTCATTCCGGTACCAACGACGCCTCATGGACGGAGGAACCTGCGAGGCGACTCCGTTCGTGTTGGCCGGGATCCCCGCGGCCGGCCTCGCGCTTCCTCTCGGGAATTACCATAACGAGCGGCCGGATGGCCGGCCGGGGGCGGAGTACATCGATGTGCGCGACCTGGAAGGCGCCGTGGCTCTTTGCGTCCAATTGGCCAAGGACCTCGCGGCCGGTCGGGATCCTTCCCGGGATTTGCGCGACCGACTCCGCAAGGGGTTCTTGCGCGACCGGCCGAGGCTCCTGGAAAAAACCGCTTTTCGGTCGCGATCCTGACGGGGGGGGATCAGCGAAGGCGCTGGGCGGCCTTGGAATGGGGGACGCGGATGGGGGCCCAATTGGTGAACGAATGTTCTCCAACGCGTTCGCGGACGGTGACGACGGTGGCCTCGCGGCCGACTTCGGCGACCATATAACCGAATTGATCCGCATGGCCGACATTCGAGACTTGGGGATCGCGATAGCCGCCTTGGCTCCAGGTTCGGATGGGGGCCCCGGCCCCCCCGGAGAGGAATTGCCAAAAGAGGCGCCCCGTGTTTTGGGGCACCGCCGCCACATCCAGCCAATGGTCGTGGCCGCAGAAATAGGCATCGGCCCCGGCTTTCGTGAGGAGTCCCACGAGGCCGTCGCGCTCCTCCCTCGACTGGAATTTGTTCGAGCCCTGCGAGGTCCAACCATACCCATCCGGGTGGGCGGCCTTGCCCGCCAAATTGTAGAGGGGGACATGGCTGAAGGCGAAGATATGCGGGAGTTTATTCGTGGCAAGCAGCGAGCCGAGCCAGCGCGTATCGGTGCGCATGCGATTGGAACCGTACACATCGAGGGAGAGGAAGAGGTTCTCGCCGGCGGCGACGGCGTAGGTAAACCCCAACTCGGTGGCGGGGCCGTTGGCGGGAACGGGATTTTCGGCGAGGATCACCTCTTTCCACGCGGCGAGGGCGTCCGCGCCCGCCTCCACTTTCACGAGGTCGTGGTTGCCCCGGCACGGGTAGACGGGGATGCCGGCCTTGCGCAGGGGCGCGGCGAAGGTCTGGTTCCACGCCTTGAAATAGCGCACCATCGTCTCGTGGTCCTTCGGTCCGGTGACCAAATCGCCGGGGAAGAGGACCAGGGACACCTGATCCGTCAGCAGCCCGTCGCGGAGGTCCTCGAGCACGGCGCGGTTGATCCCCTCGTCGTTGCCGCGGCTGTCTCCGGCGACCGCGAAGCGGAAGTTCGGCGATTTCCCGGGATCGAGGGCGAAGAGGGAAGAGAGCAGGAGGAGGGCGGGGAGGGCGCGCATGGGGACTCCGTGGGGGGCCCCGCTATTTTATCGTAGGTCTCGCGCGCGCGCTGCGTCAGGGGCGGGAGGCACGGTCCCGTTTTTGAGACCGTTCGGCGCGTCGCCGACTCAGCGCATCATCTCCAGTTTTTCCTGGAGGATGAGTTCGTCCCGGGTATTGGAGGCGTAATCGATATAGCCTTCCTTGATGAGGTCCTGGAGGGTGCGCCGCACGTCCTCCCGGTCCATCCCCAGGAAATTATCCGCCTCGTTGAGGAAGGCGGCGGTGGTGATGCGCCAGCCCTTGAAGCCCTTCTTGCCGGATTGCTTGGCGTGGGCCAGAAGCGCCTCGGCGATGTGCTTGCGCCGGTCCTTGGAGAGGATCTCGGTGATCGTCTCGTTGGCCTCCCGAAGTTTCCGCGAAAGCAGGCGGATGATGCGGATGGCGAAGGCGGGGTTGGATTTGATGAGCAGCTCCGCCTGCTCCAGGCCGAGGGCGAGGCACTTGACCTCGGTCTTGGCGATGGCCGTGGCGCTGCGCGGCTTGGCGTCGACGACCGCCATCTCGCCGAAGATGTCCCCCTGGGCGAGGGTGGCGACGAGCTTCTGCGAGTTCTTGACCCGTAGGAAGATGTCGACTTCGCCCTGCAGGATGACGTAGAGCTTCGTCGCGCTCTCGCCCTCGCGGAAGATGACGGCCCCCGGGGCGACCCGGTAGCCGAATTTTTTGATGAGTTCGATATCCACGTGAACTCCGGGGACGATCGGGAACGTCTTTCTCCCGATCATCCCTTATGCCTCATGTCCCGGCCCTATCCGCCTCAGCGTTTCAGGCGCAGGAGTTCTTCGAGCAGGGTGTCGGCCGTCGTGATGGTGCGGCTATTCACCTGGAAGCCGCGCTGGGTGATGATCATGTCGGTGAGCTCGTTGGCCATGTCGACGTTCGACATCTCGACCGTGCCGGCCCGCACGCTGCCGGCGTTGACCTCGCCCGGCCCGTGGATCATCGCGCGGCCCGAGTTATTGCTCTCGCTGAAATAGCTCTCGCCGACTTTGGTGAGCCCGCCGGGGTTGGTGAAGGTGGAGACGGCGACGCGGCCCAGGGGGCGGCTCGTGCCGTTGGTGTAGCTGCCCGTGATCACGCCGCTATCGTCGATCTGGAAGCCCTCCAGGTAGCCCATCTTGCGTCCGTCCTGGAAGTAAGCCTTCGTCGACGATTGGGAGGCGAACTGCGTGATGCCGTCGTAGAGCCCGGCGGTGCCGAGGGCGAGGGTGAGCGCCATGGGCTCGCTCCCGGCGATGGTGTAGGAGAGGTTCACGTCCATCTTCTGGTTGGCGCCCTGGAGCGGGGTGGCCTGGGCGCCCGGGGCGACCGTGCCGTCGACGATGCTCTCCATGGCCCCCGCGCGGTTGAACTGGACGATGAACTCGTTGGTGGCGGCGTCGTTCTGGGCGTTCACCTTGGCCTGCACGGCGCCCACGGTGCGCTTGTCGGCGTCGACCACCGTGACCGAGGCGCGCCAGCGGTTGTCCACGGCCTGGTTGGTGTTGGGGTCGACGAACTTGCGGAAGGTGATAGCCACCTCCTGGGTCTGGCCGCGGCTATCGACGACGTTGATGCTGGTGCGCCACGAGCCTTCGATCTGCTGGGCCTCGTTGGCGTTGGGCGGCAGCACGGGGGTGAGGGCGTTCAGGTTCGAGTGGTAGTTCACGATCTTCGTCATCTTGGCCGGGTCCTTGGCGCCCACGGGGATGATGACGTCCTTCAGGTCGGCCTGGGTATCGATGGCGACGCTGCCGTCGGGGTTCTGCACCGCGCGGAAGCCCTGGACGCGGAAGCCGTTGGCCGGGTTCACCAGGAACCCGTCGCGGTCGAGGCCGAAGGCGCCGTTCCTCGAATAGATCGTCTTCTCGCCGAAGCGCTCCACGAAGAAGCCCTCGCCCATGATCGCCAGGTCGGTATTGACCCCGGTGGTCTGCAGGGCGCCCTGCGTGTGGATGGTGTCGATGCTCCCGATCATCATGCCGAGGCCGACCTGCTTGGGGTTCACGCCGCCCTTCACGTCGGTGGGCCGCGAGGCGCCCGCGAGGCTCTGGGAAAGGAGGTCCTCGAAGTTCACCCGGCCGCGCTTGAAGCCGGTGGTGTTCACGTTGGCGATATTATTGCCCACGACGTCCATGCGGAGCTGGTGGTTATTGAGGCCGGAAACGCCGGAGAAGAGGGATCGCATCATGGGGGGCTCCTGGGGCTAGGGGTCGGGTCTAAAAAATCAGGGACGGAGGGGGCTGGGGCGGAAGGCGGCGGGCGCCTCGACGGAGACGATGTCGGAGACCTTCACTTCCCGCGCGCCGACTTGGACGAGGGTCTTGCCGTCCTCGCCGAACGACAGGCGGGTGACCGTACCGCGCTCGACGCGCTGGGTCACGGGGTCGGCGTATTGCACATCGCGGCCGAGGAGGTTCTGGGCCTGCATGCGGGCGATGCCGTCCGAGAGGCCGCCCACGCCCTTGTTCATGGAGACCATCTGCTCGAGGGCGGAGAACTGGGCCATCTGGGCCATGACCTCGTGGTTCTGCATGGGGTTCATGGGGTCTTGCTTGCTCATCTGGGTCGTGAGGAGGCGAAGGAAGGCGTCCTTGCTGACCTCGTTATTCTTCTGGTCGGCCTTCTTGTTGCCGAAGCGCTTCAGGTTATAGGTCTCGACGTCCTGCTTCAGCTTGATGAGTTGGTCGCCGGAGATTCGCGTATTGAGTTCCATGGGGATCCTTGCCGCTAGGCGAGCACGTTCATGAGGCGGTCGGTGTAGCGGAAATCCACCCGCGCCCAGGCGGCTTCGGGCGCCCGCGCGTCCACCGTGACGCCGTGGGACTCTTGGTTCTCGCCACGCTGGGCCTGCTCGCTGCCCCGATGAGAGGTGCCGCTCTTCACGTCCACATCCAGGGCTTGGAAATGGAAGCCGGCGTATTCCAGGTGGTCCTTCAGGTCGGAGAGGTGGGATTCCAGGAGCTGCTTCACCGCTTCGGTCTCGACGGTGAGTTTACCGGTGAGCACCCCGCCCTCATCGCGGCCCAGGCTGATGGTCATTTTCCCCAGGTTCTCGGGCTGGAGTTTCACGGTGAGGGTTTCTCGGCCCTCGGCCACGGCCATGCGGATCTGCCCGGAAACGGTCTGGACGAACTCGGCGGGATGGGGCATGCGAACGTGGGCGATTTCGCCGGCTTTGCCCGTGCCGGGCAGGTGGGCCTTGAAGCCGCTTCCGGCGAGTTCGCTCCGCTCGCTGCGGGCGGCGTCGGAACCGCTGGCAGGCTTCTCGGCGACGGCCTGGCCTTCCGCTTGTTTGGCGGTCGGGTTCACATCGGGCGCGGCCTGATTGGAAACGGTGGCGAGGGATTCGAATTTGCCCTTGGGCATTTCCTTCTTTTTCGCGGGCGCGGCTTCGTCCTTCGCGCCGAGTTTGTCAGCTCCGTCCGTATGGCCGTGGGCGCCGGGCTTTGAAACAGGGGCCTTGTGGGTCGATTTATCCGCGCCGTGGACCGCGGGGGCATGGACGCCCTTCTCCGACCCGGTGCGATTTAACAGGCTGGCCCGGGCATCCGGATTCTTCGGGGCGGCGAGTTCTGGGGGGAGGGCTTCCCGACCGGCGATGCGGGCATCGGCGGTGAGTTTGGGGGTCGTTTGGCCATGGAGCGCTTCAAGGTTCGCGCCCTGTGGAAGGTCTTTTTTCTTGCCCTTCTCGGCGACGTTCGACTCTTCTTTGCCCCGGGGGAGTTCACCGGCTTTCTCGACGCGCCCCGGCGCCATGCGCCCATCGGCCGCCGCGCGCTGGAGGAGGAGCGCAAGGAGGTTTTCGCCTTCCGCTTTGGCGGCGCTTCCATCGGCGGCGGGAGTTTCCGCCTTCGCCTCTTTCTTTTCCACCGAACGTTCGGTTTCGGCGGGGAGGTCTCGGGCATCGGCGCGGCCGAAATCGCGGTCCTCGCGGCGGGTGTCCGAGGGGAAGCGCCCATCCCGGGGATCCTGGCTCATCGGGGCTTTCGCGGCGGAATCGGCCGCCTGGGCCCCCATCAAAAGGGAGAGAAAATCAGCGCCGTCCGGGGAGGACTTTTGCGTGCCGGAAATCGGCTCGCGCGTGTTTTCCGCGGGGGAGAGGGGGGAGAGAGCGGAAATCACCAAGTACCTCCTTGTCCGGATACGGCGTGTTCGCCACGAGGGCGTCCGTCGCGGTCCCCCGGGGGGTGGGGCACGCGCCGAATTCCGGGAGCGTCCTGCTCCCGGGCATACTCAAATTCGGCGGACTTGGGATTTTCCCTCACACGTTTCGCCGTTAAAAAAGGCTAAAGGGCGTTTCGGGTATTTTGGGGGCCCGCAGGGAAGTTTTCTCGAGGTATTTCAAAAGACGGCCTTGGCGTGGCACCGACGTTTACCCCCCGTAAAATGGCGACGAATTTCAACGATGGGGGGAATTCATCCGGCTCCTTCTTTGTATAGAGTGTAATCAAAAGTTGAAATTCGGTCGGTCTTGTCGTATAACTTGTAGGACAGAGCCGGTTCATCCCCCCGCAACCAGAAGATCCCATCATCGCCTCCTGAGGATGCTTTGGCGGGGCCCGTTTTAGGTTTTAAAACGGGTTTCGTAGGGGAGGCCCTGCGTCTGTCCGTGGTCATCCAATAGGAAAATCGAAGCGCGCCCCGAATCTAGAAAGGAGTCTTCCATGATCAAAGGCAATGCCCTCGTCGGCCAGTCCGGCGGCCCCACTTCCGTCATCAACTCGAGCCTCTGCGGGGTCGTCCAAAGGGCCCTGAAATCCGCCCAGATCGGCCGGGTCCTGGGGATGAGCTTCGGCATCGAGGGCTTCATGAAAGACGAGGTGGTCGATCTGGGGAAGGAAGATCCCGCCACCATCGAAGGCCTGCGCCGCACGCCGGGTTCGGCCCTGGGTTCCGCCCGGCATAAGGTGAAAGAAGAAGATTTCCCCAGGATCCTGGAGCAATTCAAGAAGTACGACATCCGCTATTTCTTCCTCACCGGCGGCAACGACACCATGGATACGATCCACCGGGTCGAGAAGTACATGCGCGAGCACGGTTGGGAACTCTACGGGGTGGGCGTGCCCAAGACGGTGGACAACGACCTCTTCGGCACCGACCATACCCCCGGCTTCCCCTCCGCCGCGCGCTTCACCGCGCTCACGGTGCTGGAAGCCGGCCGCCTGGCCTGCGATATGCAGCGCGTCGACCGCTATGTGATCTACCAGAGCATCGGGCGGGAGGCGGGCTGGCTCACCGCGTCCTCCGCCGCGGCGCGCCGGAAGGAGGGCGACGCCCCCCACCTCATCTATTGCCCGGAGCGCAAACTCAACCGGGAGAAATTCCTCGCCGACGTGAAGAAGACCATCGAGAAATGGGGCTTCGCCTCCATCGCCGTCTCCGAGGGCCTGCTGTGGGAAGACGGAACCCCCGTCTCCTCCGCCCAGACCAAGGACAAGTTCGGCAACCTCGAGTTCGGCGCCATGGGAGGGGGCTCGGTGGCCCTCACCCTCCACAAACTCATCCACGCCGAGACCGGCTACCGGGGCGAGTTCCAGATCACCGAGTCGCTCCCCATGTCCGCCATCGACCGCGCCACGCCCGAAGACCTGGAAGAGGCCTATGCCTGCGGCGTGAAGGCCGTGGAACTCGCCGAAGCCGGAACCTCGGGGGTCATGGTGACCCTCGAGCGGGTTTCCAACGCGCCCTACCGCGTCCAGTACGGCACGACCCCCCTCTCCAATGTCGCCGTCCACGCCAAACCGATGGACGCCAAGTACCTGAACGCGGACGGCAACGACGTGACCCCCGAGTTCCTGGAATACATCCGCCCCTTGGTGGGGCCCCTGCCCGAGTTCTCGGTGTTGAAGAAAATCCACGCCTGAGGCGGTCCGCCAGGATTAGCGGCGGCGCCTCGAGGTTCGCCGTGCCCTAGTTTCCCGGCTGCAGATCGTCTTCTTTTTTATCCGAGAGGACGGGGAGCGGGGGAAGGCGGTCCACCACCACCGCCTGGGCCCGATGGGGCGCGACGACCGCGCTTCGCTCCTTCACGAGGATTTCCACGAGGTCTCCTTTTTTCGCGGCCGCCGAGGCGGTGACCGTGAACTCGAAATTATGGCGCGAGAGCGGAGCCACCGTGGCCCGCGTCGAGGCGAGGTCCATGGTCCATCCGGGGGGCAGGACCACTTCAAGGTCGACGGGAAGCGGATGGGAGTAGGGATTCGCCACGCAGATGAGCGCGGGCTGGGCCCTACCGGGGATGAAATTATAGATGTCGCTGCGCAAAAGGCGCTTTAAGCTACGGAAGGCCAGCTTGGGACGATAGAGGGCGCTGGGGGTTTCCTTGGCGGCGTAGGCCGCCGCGGCCTTGAAGTCGCTTGCGATCCTCTGGGAGAGAATGGCGCACCCCGGCCCATCGCCTTCCTTGTCGAGCACCCGGGCCTGGTCCAAAAGCCTGGAGGCGCGGCTAGAGAGCCGCTCCGCATTGAGGAGGAGCGAGTTCTGCCTCGTTTTTTCCTGGATCATCCGGTTGAGCTCCCCGCCCCGGAGGGCCAGGGCTTTCAAGTCAGCGGGGGGATTCTGGCTTTCACCGCGGCGGGCCTGGAGGATGGCCAGATTGTCGAGGATTTCCAGGAGTTCCCCGCCCACGCGGAGTTCCTCTGAATTGGCCATGGCCCCCTCGCGGCGGGCGGCGAGACCCGCGCGGTATTGGAGGAGCGCGGCGAAATAAGGGGAGGCCGATGCGGGGGAGAGTTTCGGGAGCTCCGCCACCGCCTTAGCTCCCGCGGCGAATCGGGTTTCGAGTTCTGCGGCTAGGGCCCGGGCGAGGAGTTCCGGCGAGGGGTTCCACACGTAAAGCGGCTCGTTGCTCGCCACCTTGATTTCGCCTTTCGCCGCCATCCCATTACCGTGGTAGTCCTGGATCGAGAGCGCTCGCGAGGGGTCGACCGAAAGGCGCAGGGCTGAGGGGGCCAGGGGAACCAGCACCGCGAGAAGGTGCTTCTTGGCGGCGACGAGATAATAATCGACCCCATCCTGTTGGATGCGGCCGAGGGGGAGGGCGTCCCCCAGGTTCCTTGCGACGGCGGAATAGGCGGCGAGGTCGTCGGTGGGCGACCCATCGGGGGCGAAGAAGTCGGAGAACCCGTTCTCATCATTATAGAGGAACACGCGTTCCACCCCGAGGAAACGGTGCAGTAGGGCTTGCTGGGTCAGGGGGCCGGCGCCCATGATGCGCCCGGTCTCCGTGTCCCAGAGGGGCAGATCGCGGCCCCAGGCCCAAAGGCGTTTTTTGATCACCGCCGGGTATTGGGGGAGGATGGGCCCGTAGGCGTGGTAATTGGCGATGTCGGTGAAGCGCAGGTAGCCCAATTCGAGGAGTTCGTCGGTGAGCCCCCGGTAGGTGAAGATGGATTCCCCCTCCTTCACCAGGCCCGTGTCGGTGGCCATGACCGCCACGCCGGGGTCCTTCGCCTTGAGGCGCTGGTAATTCTCCCGGTAGAAATGGAAGAGTTCTCCGGGCGTGCCCCGCAGGCCCCGCCAGCGGTAATAACTCCAGGTCTCGTTCCACATTTCCCACACCCGGCCGGGGAAGCCCTGGGTCTCGCGGATGAAGGGCTCGACATAATGGGTGAACCAGGGGACGAGGTCGCGGGGCGGATAATATTCCAGGCCGTCGTAGGAGAGACGCTCGGCCTCGTAGGCGGTGGAATATTGGGGCGGGACCCCCTCGAGCACGAGCACGGGGTTGAGGCCCCCGGCCTTCGTGTCCGCCAGGGACGCTCGGGTCGTGGACCAATCGATCTCGCCCTTGGGGTTCTCGATGCGGTTCCAATAATATTCGGGGCAATCGTGGGAGCGGAGCCAGAAGATGCCGAGGCGCCGCCATTCCTCACCCGAGACTCCCTTCCAATGCACGCCGAAGGGGCTGGAGAAGCGGCTTTCGGCGGAGGCGGCGGGCACGTAGAGCACGCCGAGGTCGAGTTCCCCGCGGAAGGTGCCGCCCAAGGCGGCGAGTTCGGCCACCATGCGGGCGCGCCCGAAGCGGGCGGGCTTCGGCCAAGGCAGGGCCATTTCATTCGTCACCAGGCTTTCGCGCCAGGGGGCCCATTCGGTCTCCGTATTGCCCTGGGTCGTCCGAGTCCCCAGGCGCCATTTGAGGGCCCCCGGACGGGGCATGAGGTTCTGGACCGTGAGGGCCGGGGTTTCCGCGGGGCCGAAGATCCCCCGCCCGAGTCCGTGGGAGGCCACGCGAAAATCGCTTTTCCCCAGTTCGATCTCGTAGAGGCGCACCCGATGGTCTTTCGCGCCCTTCTGGAATTCGATGCGCAGCCCGGATGTCTTTACGAGGGGGAAGGCGAGTTCGATGACCCGTTCCTGGTTGCCCTCGACTTTCGCCACGGCGACCCATGAATCGCCGCGGCGCACCTTCACGAGGAGGTCCCTTTGGGCGAACTCCTTGAGGTAGCCGGTGAGCACGACTTGGTTGAACTCGATCTCGGCGGGGAATTCGAGGCAGCACCACGGGGCGAGATCGTCCTCCGCGCTCACCCAACGGCTTTTTTGTCCGTCGTCTTTTCCCCCATCCACGAGATTGCTCGGCCCGAATTGGGCGTAGGCCGAACTGGAGGTGACCTTGGCGCCCCGGGCGAGGGGAAGGACCGCCGTTGCGGCGAAGGAAAAACCAATCAAGACGAGCAGGGAGAGTAGGGGGGAAACGGGCATGGAGGCACTCCTTTAGGGGCTGGGGGAATAGTGCGGCTTGTGGACGAACGCCGCAAGGAACAAAGCGGCAAAAAAGGTGGATAAATCCGCAATCTATGCGGAATGGGTGTAGAATCATCCATGGGGATCATCGGGGAATCCTTCCTCTGGGCCGAGGGTCTCCTCGGGGCGCGGCTCTGCGTCCACGATTATCAAGACGCCCTGTGGGACCTCGTGGAGGTTCGCTTCCGCAAGCACGGTCACCCCCTTTGCGTGGCCGCCAAGGCGCTCAAAATACGCCATTGCCTGCAAGCGGACCAAGTCGCCGTGCGCGAACGGCTCCAAAGGGCGCCTGCTTTCTTCTGGAAGCGCTGCCATGCGGGGTACCTCGAGGCGGTGGCCCCAGTGCGGTTTCGCGGCCGCAATGTCGGTGCGCTCTTCGCCGGCCCCTGGTCGCCGCGATCCGCCTTGGGAAAGGCGCGCGAGGCCCTCGGGCTCCTCTCGCCGACGCCGAAAACCACCGTGGACCTCGGCCTTGCCGTGCTCGACGAGGGGGCCCTGGTTCAAGTCGAGCGGGTGCTTGCGATCCTGGCGGCCCTCCTCGAGCGGGAACTGGGGAATCAGCATTCCGCCCGCCCGGGAGGAAGCGACCGCCGCGCCGCCATCTCCAATTTCATCGAGCATGGATTCCACGATGAACTCCGCCTCTCCCAATTGGCCCGGGCACTGGGGCTCTCCGATTCCCGGGCGAGCCAATTGGTGCGCACCCTTTTCCGCGCCACCTTCCCCCAACTTGTCGCCTCCCGGCGCCTGGAATACGCCAGCGACCTGCTCCGGGAAACGGCCCTTCCCGTCGCCGCCGTGGCCGCCCACGCGGGGTTTCCCGACCCGCGCTATTTCCAGCGCCTCTTCCGACGCCGCTTCTCCCTAAGCCCGCGCCGCTACCGCGTCAAATCGGGCCACCGACCCCGCTCGGTCTGAGCGTGCCGGGTCCCCGGCCTCGTTTCATCGGAAAATTCGACCTTGGCGCCCAGGGCGCTATCTTCTTTCCCACCCGCCCGGCGAGCCGGATCCCGGGGCCTGGAGTATGAGCATGGAGTTTCCCGAACTGACGGCATCCCGCGGCCCCGGCGGCGCGAAGGATTGCCTCGTGGTGTTCACCGGCCGCGACCGCCGCGGCGAGGTCCTCTTCCATGCCGATCGGCCGGCCGTGGAAGCGAAGGTTCGGAGCCTCGTGAAGAGCGGGGAGTACACCGGGAAGGAAAACGCGACCCTCGTCCTACACCAACTGGACGGATGGGAGAAGATCATCGTCGCGGGGCTCCCCGAGAACAAGGCCGCCTTCCCCGGGGAAACCCTGCGTCGCTTGGGGGCCCAATTGGCGCCCCTGGTGGAGCGCTCGCCCGCCGTGGCCCTCGATCTGCTCGCGGCGCCGGAGATCTCAAAATCTTGCGGGGTGCCCATCGAGACCTGCCTCCGTTGCTTGGCCGAGGGCTTGCTGCTCAAAGCCTACCGGTTCAACAAGTATAAGAAGGCGAAGAGCGACGACAACGAGCGCCGGCGCCTCAAACGGGTATCTTTTTTAAGCGCCTCCGGGAAGGCGGCCCAAATCCTCGCCGAAACGGCCACGATCTGCGAGGGCACCGCCCTGGCCCGCGACCTCGTCAACGAACCCAGCAACGTGCTCAATGCCGTGACCCTCGCGGCCCGGGCCAAGGCTCTCGGCCTGGAGAGCGGTTTCAAGGTGACCGTGTTCGACAAGAAGAAGATCGAGCAATTGGGCATGGGTGGCCTGCTGGCCGTCAACCGGGGCTCGGCCGTACCGCCGCGGCTGATTATCGGCGAGCACCGGCCCAAGGGGGCGCGAAAGACCGTGCTGCTCGTGGGGAAGGGCCTGACCTTCGATACCGGCGGGGTCTCCATCAAGCCCGCCGCCGGCATGGGCGAGATGAAATGCGATATGGCCGGTTCCGCCGCCGTGCTGGGGGCGCTCTTTGTGGCCGCCCGGCTGAAGCTCCCGGTGAACGTCATCGGGGTGATCCCCGCCACCGACAATAAGACCGGCAGCAACGCCCAGAACCCGGGCGACATCATCACCCTGATGAACGGGACCACCGTCGAGGTCGACAATACCGACGCGGAGGGCCGGCTCGTGTTGGGCGATGCGCTCCATTACGGGATCACCCGCTTCGAACCCGACCTCACCATCGATCTCGCCACCCTCACGGGGGCCTGCGTCGTCGCCCTGGGGCAATGGGCGGCCGGCCTCCTCACCAACGACGAGGCGGCGAAGGCAGCGCTCATGCGCGCCGGCGACGCCACCCACGAGCGCGTCTGGCCGCTGCCGATGTACGACGAGTACGCCGAGCAACTCAAGAGCCACCCGGCCGACGTGAAGAACGTGGGAGGCCGCGCCGCCGGGGCCATCACCGCCGCCAAATTCCTCGAAAAATTCGTCTCGGGAAAGCCGTGGGCCCACCTCGATATCGCGGGCCCGGCCTTCCTCGACGGCCCCTCCCATTACCTCCCCAAAGAGGGCACGGGCTACGGCGTCAGGCTCCTCACCGAGTTCCTCAAGGCCTTTTGAGTTCCCCGGCGCCCCGACCGTTGGATCCCGGGGCCTTGGCAAGCGCCTTGGACCGCGCGGCCTCCCGCCTGGGGTTCGCCGCCTGGGGCGTGGCGGAGGCCCATGAAAGTACGGAGGCCCCCGCGCTCTCGGCCTGGCTCGACGCCGGCTACCACGCCGACATGGATTGGATGGATCGCCATGCCGAGATGCGCGCCGATCCCCGCCTCCTGTTCCCGGGGTGCCGGAGCGTCATCATGTTCGCCGACTCCTACCGCGACCCCGAAGGCCACGACGGGAGCGTGGTGGCCCGCTACGCCTGCGGCAACGATTACCACCGGACGATGAAGGACCGCATCCACGAAGTCTGGGCCGAACTACGGGCCCTGGCGCCGGCGGCCAAGG
Source organism: Spirochaetota bacterium (assembly GCA_017302015.1). Taxonomy (GTDB): domain Bacteria; phylum Spirochaetota; class UBA12135; order COTS27; family JAFLEE01; genus JAFLEE01. Next base: position 34,919 of record JAFLEE010000047.1, read on the forward strand.
GGCGGGTGGTGGCCGATAGCGCGCCCCTCATGGAGCATTATTGGGCCGCGCGCAGCGGCGTGGGCTGGGCGGGCAAGCACACCCTCACCATCACCGAAGAGGCGGGTTCCTTCGTAACGCTCGGGTGCTTGTTGACCGATCTGGCGCTCCCGACCTCCAAGCCTTCGGTGGACCGCTGCGGCACCTGCCGGGCCTGCCTCGATGCCTGCCCCACCGGCGCCATCGTGGCGGAGCGCCTCGTCGATGCCCGCCGGTGCCTCAGCTATCTCACCATCGAAAAAAAAGGCCCCCTGAGCGCCGAGGAGGGCGCCGCCCTCGGCGCTCGGGTCTTCGGCTGCGACGCGTGCCAAGATGCCTGCCCGTGGAACCAGACCCCGCGCTCCCATCGGGTCTTGAAACCCGCCGCCTACGGAAGAAGCATGGACCCCCGCGTCACGCCGGATCCCCGCCAATGGCTTGCCGAGTCATGCGCAGAGGAGAGCCTCTTCAAGGAGCGCCTCGGTGCAACGCCGCTTACGCGCATCGGACGCGACGGTCTCAAGCGAAACCTCGAGGCCAGTATAAGGCCTGCATGAAAGGCTCCTCCATAATGCCTCCAATGGTGGGCCACATCGTTTTTTATTGAATGATCCTTCCATATTCCGAGGGCCCGTTCCTCTTGTGTCTCAAAGACTCACTCGCAAGTATCAAGACGAATCTTCTTGAGAATGTGTAATCTTTTGTTGATTTTTCTTTTGTATTGAATCATTTTCCGATAACGGTTATCCTCGATCTGATTGGGAATTTATCGAATTAATTTCGATAAATCGGGTTGATCGTGCGGGTCAATATCAGATAAAATTAACTTCTATGGAAAGTAACATGGGTGAGACGAGTCCGTCCGAGTAACCCCTGTATCTACTGTCCACTTTGGAAGGATCCGAAGTGAACGAGTTCCCAATTTGACCCCGATCGACTTTCGTTCAATGGATTCCGTTCTGACTGCCATGCCAAATCCCGAATCGCTTTCACCCTGGACCGAACTGGTCATGGACGGCCTCATCCTCGTGGACGAGGACGGCACGATCATCGGTTGGAACTCGGCCATGGAGCGCATCTCGGGCCGGTCCGCGGCGAAAACCCTCGGCGTGCCGGTGTGGATCGTGCTCCACGAATCCATTCCCGCGGCGTTGCGCGCCAATACGAAACTCGACGAATTGCGCCGGGTCGTGTTGAACGCGCTCAACACGGGCGAATTGCCCTGGACCCGGGGAGCCGAGCACCACCTCGAGGCGGTCGCCGGAACCCCGATGGCCCGGGTTCGACAGCAATTCATGCTCATCCGCACCGCCAAAGGCCATTCCCTAATGGTCACCGTCGCGCTGGCTTCCGACGAGGGCGGAAAAGCGGGGAAGGGGAGCCGCAAGCCGGCGGCCAGCAGTCGACCGGGCAAGGTTTCCATCGGGGCCCTCCGCAATAACCCCCTCCTGCTCGAGAAGGAACTCACCCTGCGCGAGATCGAGATCGTCTCTGGCGTGCTCAGCGGAAAGCGCAATGCGGCCATCGCCGAAAAATTGGGGATTTCTGAGGCCACCGTGAAGCGCCACCTCGTCCACGTCTTCCGGAAGATGGGCCTGGGGTCGCGAACCGAACTCATCTGGCTGCTCCTCGCCCCCGGCAATTCGCTCTCCCGCCCGAAATCCTGACCCCCGCCGCCGCGGCGCGGCGCAACCAAGCAGTCCGTCCCCGGCGTCGTCTCGGTGTACAATCCCCCCATGGAAACGGATACGGCGGGGGGGGGAGAGCGGCCCGTGGCGCGGGTGGATGCGGTGCTTCGGGATCTCATCCCCGAATACCTCCAGAACCGCCGCCTCGACGTGGCGAAACTGCGCGCCTGGGGGATGGAAGGCCGGGGGGAGGAGATGAGGCGCCTGTTGCACCAAATGAAGGGCAGCGGGGGCATGTACGGCTTTCCCCGCATCACCGAACTCGCCCGGGCCATGGAAGCCCGGGTGGCCGCGGGGGAGGGCCCGATGATCGGCCCCCTGCTGGGCGAACTCGAGGCCTACGTGGATGGGGTCGTCGTGGAATACGTGGAGGAATGATGCCCGCCTATGAGAAACCGGTGGTCGTGCGCATGCACCACACCGACGCCGCCGGGATCCTCTTTTTCGGGAAACTCTTCGAACTCGCCGACGAGGTGCTCGAGGAGGCGATGGAGCATTGCGGCCTGCCCCCCGGGGAGGCCCTGCGCCGGGGCTCCGAACTCACCCCCGTGGTCCACGCCGAGGGCGACTACAAGCGGCCCATGTTCCTCGGCTCGCGGCTTACGGCGCGGGCGCGCATCGAGGCCTTCGGGAACACCTCGCTGCGTTGGCGCATCGATTTCGTCGAGGCGGGCGGCGAAGTGGCCGCCACCGTGGGCCTGGTGCAGGTCCTCGTGAGCCGCAAGAACGGGCGGAAACTCTCGCTCTCGAAAGAAATCAGGGAAAAACTCGGGGCCATCCTCGAGCCCGCGCCCGCCGCCTAAAAAAAAAGCCCGGCGGGGGCCGGGCTCGCGGGTGGGGAAGGCCCCTTCTATTGGGCGATCTTCAAGTACTCGTCGTAACTGATGCCCTGGATGTACTTCGTCCAGACGTTTGAAAACAGGCCGCTCTTCGCATCACGGCGGGCTTCCTCCAAGAACTCGGTGAGCTTCAGGGCCAGGGTGGCCTGGGATTTTTCGACCCCCCACCCGATCATCTGCCGGGCGCTGATGGCCTTATGGAGGGATAACTCGTCTTCGAGGAGCTTCTCGGCGGCGAGGTTGGAGTCGAGGATGGTGACGGTGCCCTTGTCGGCCATGAGGTCTTTGATCTGGTCGGCGGTGGTCGCGCTGAAGAAGTACTTGAAGGCGACCTTGGCCTCTTTTTCCTTCTCTTGGATGCCGGCGTAGTAGGAGGAATCCTTGGCGACGATGATGGTCTCGTCGGCGAGCCGGGCGAGGGTGGTGAGGGGGATATGGCCCTTCTTGGTGACGAGGATCTGCTTGATGGCGAGGAACTCGACGAACTTCATCTTCTCGGCCCGTTCGGGGAGGATCGTCACGTTATCGCAGACGACATCGGCCTCGTTGAAGAGGCCGGAGGTGAAATAATCGTTGAGGGTGCTCTTCACCACCAATTTCAGGGTGAGGCCCTGCTTCTTGGCGAAGGCCCGGGCGAGGTCGTAGTGGAAGCCCGAGTTCTTCTCGGGGGAGAGGACGCCCTCGCGCACGCGGATGGCGATGCGGAGTTCCTTGGAGGCGACGATCTCTTCCCAGGAACGGGCCGCGAAAAGGGACGCGCACAGGAGGAGGAGCGGTAGGATGCGGTTTTTCATGGCTTATTATGGCCCGAATTCAGGGGCCTTTCAAGTGGTTTTTTCCCCCCGGTCCGGGGCACCCGAGGCCCGATGGGGGGACGTTCGGGCGCTCCCATGGTACAAAACGCCTGGCGCCAACGTGGTGGAATTGGTAGACACGCCAGCCTTAGGAGCTGGTGCCGCAAGGTGTGGGGGTTCGAGTCCCCCCGTTGGCAATCGACGTCGGCTCCCGGCACGATCGGTTTTCCGAAATCGTCCGCGTGAACGGAAGGCCCTCCGCCTCCCGTTCAATGCACCTTGAATAATTGGGTTCCCGCGGCCATATGGCTATGGCAGCCGACGACCTTGCGCTGGAAGCCCTTCCCGAAGGTGTCGAGGTCGTACTGGCAGAGGGCGACGCACTCGCTTTGGCTGATGATGGCGTGGGCCTCGGCTTCGTAGCGCCATAGTTGCTCCACCCCGGGGATCGGGAGCAGGGCCCAATTCACCTCGCCGGTGAGGCAGAGGTAGGGCCAGCCCTCCCGCGCGGTTTGCTCGATGAGGTGGACGAGATCGACCAAGGCTCGGTCGGCGCTGAAGAAACCGCCCTGAATATAGCTCTCATCGCTGCGAAGGGGAACGAGTTGGCCCCGGATTCGGAGGGTTTCGACGTCGTGGCCTTCCCGGGCGAGGGAATCCAGGATCCGCTTCGGGCCGAGATCATGGGTCACGAACACCGTCTTGGCGCCCTGGGCGAGCCCGCGGTGGAGGAAGGGGACCACGGCGGCCATCTGTTCCCGCCGGGATTCATAGATCGAAATCAAGTGGTGGCCGGGTTCCAGGCTGTGGAAATCGGGCCGGTAAAATTCGCTTTTCTGGATCGCCATCGAAATTCTTATTACGAGAAGCCGGCCCGGGATGACCTAAGCCTCTTGTATGAAGTCTTCCCTCTATTATAAACCCAATCCCTGCCCGGGTCTTTATGCGGGCATGGGACCTGAAACCCTGCGTTCGTTGCCCTGTTCGTTGGATTTGCCCGCCGGAATCCGGTGCTTGCCCGGAGCCTGGCGTAAAGCTCCTTGGGCGACTCCGGGGTGGAACCCATGGAATACTTGCCCCCACGTGCGCGGCCTCCTCCTTTGCGTTCTTTCCATCGCCCTCGGCCTCCCCGCCTCGGGCCGGTCGGTCACCAATCATTACCAGATGGAGGTGCGCTACCAGCAGAAGCTCGTCGGCCATTCCCACGTCGCCCTCGCCGACCCGGGGAGCGCCCGGGAAGTGCTTCGAATCGAGATGGACGTGCGCGTGCCCCTCCCGTTCCGCAGCGTCGGGGTGCGCCGGGTGTCCGAGTTCGACCGCCTCCCGGACGGCCGCTGCAGCCGGTTCCATTGCCATTCCGTCTCCGATTACCAGGGGTTCAGCTTCGAGCGTTGGGCGACCAATGACGGGCGCAAGGTCGAGATCCGCTCGGTCTTTCCGGACGGGAAGGCCGTTTCGCGCGTCTACTTCCTCGGGAAGGATTTCGACGTGGCCACGGGGTTCCGCCATCCCCAGATCCTGCGGCCCGAGGATCCCCACAAGGTCCTTCGCTTCCTCGATCTCCATACCGCCGAGGTGACGCGCCTCGACCAGACCCTGGTGCGGCGTTGGCTCCAGACGAACCAGGGCCTCGCCGAGCCCATGAACGAGATCATCACCAAATGGTCCTGGGTGAGCCAGCGCTCCATCCGCTGGGAGGCCATCGACCTCCCGGTGACGATGGAGGTGCGCATCCCCTTCATCGGTACCACCACCACGAGCCTCGTCAGCCGCAGCGTCGCGGTCGGCCTCTAAACGGCCCAGGAGTCCGCCATGCCCGATGTCTACAAGGTGAAGGTCGAGAACGGGAACCTGAGCATCCAGAAGGCCACGGGGGGCTTTCCGCGTCAGATCGTCAGCGGCGCGGTCTCGGGGGTGATGGTCGGCGAGGAAGTTCACGTCACCATGAAAGACGGCAAGGTCAAAGTCTACACCGTCAACGGCTTCTTCAAGCGGACGCTCCCGGGCAACTGATCAAAAAATGATCGGCCGCGCGGGAATGGTGGCGCGGCGGGCTCCCCGGGACGGATCGAGGAGGAGCCACTGCGCCTGGGCTACCAGGGCCGCCCCGATCTCCTCGAAGGGAATATCCAGGCTCGAGAAGGGAGGCGAAAAGCCCTCGGATTCGGGGATGCGGTCGTAGCCCAGGAGCCGGATCTCCTCGGGGATGCGCCGTCCGAGCTCCCGCAGGGTCCGGCCGGCCTCGAGGGCGAGGCGGTCATTGCCGCAGACGAGGGCATCGAAGGGGCGCTCCTTCCAGCAGGCCTCGAGGCGCTCGGCGAGGGCGCGGGGATCGGGGAGGCTCAAGACCCTTTGGGCGCGCCCGAGCGCCCCCAGGGTCTCGGCGAATGCGGCGCGCTTCCATTCGTCCTGGTCGGTGGCGTGGAACACGTCAAGAAAGACCGCGTCTTTTCCGCCCGAGGCGAAGAACCAGGCGAGGAGGGACCGATAGGGCCCCGCCGCCGAGAGGTCGACCCCGTGGCCTTCCCCCGCTTGGGCCCCCGAATAGACGACCAGGGGCAGGTTCCGCCGCCGGCATAATTCGATAAGTGGCGCATATTGTCGATCCGCGGTGACGAGGAGGACGGGCATGGGCCCCCCGCCGCAGAGGAGGGCCCCGAGGTCGGCCTCCTGCATCGAGGGGCGCACGAGGGTGAGGTTGAGCACGCAGCGCGCCTCGGTCGCCGCGGCGATGATCCCGCGTAGCAGCCGGAAATTGGCCCGGTAGTGGTCGGGGAAGGCGTCGTGGTCGAAGGCGTTGGCGTCGGGGATGA
>JAFLEE010000048.1 GCA_017302015.1 Spirochaetota bacterium
TCCAATTCGCCTTCGGGCAGGGGCGCCTCGGTGCCGGCAGGCAGGAGGAGCACCCGGGCGAGGTACTCCACGTTCCCCGATTTGACGCCGCGGATGGGCGAGGCGGCGAAATGGGTGAGGCGCGCCCCGCAGGCCGCGACCCCCCGGGCCCAACGGGAGATGACGGCGAGGTGGAGTTCCGGTCCCGTCACCCGGCCCCCTCGGGTGACTTCGGAGGGCTCTGCTTCGAAGGGCGGCTTCACGAGGCTCACGAGTTCGCCCGGGGGAAGGAGCACCCTGCCCAGGGCCGGGTAAATTTTGAGCGTCGAGATGAAGGAGACGTCCATCACCGCCAAACTCGGCCGTGGATCGCAGGCCGACGCTTCCATCAGCCGCGCGTTGGTGTTCTCCATCACGACCACCCGCTTGTCCCCCCGCAGGCTCTCGTGCAGTTGGTGGGTGCCCGAGTCCACGGCATAGACGCGGCGGGCGCCCCGGTCCAGCAGGCATTGGGTGAAGCCGCCGGTGGAGGCGCCGATGTCGATGCAGACCCGGTCCTTGGGTTGGGCGGCGAAGGCGTCGAGGGCGTGGGCCAGTTTCAGCCAACCGCGCGAGACATGGGCCCCGCCCGAATCGACCTCGATGGGGGCGTCGAGGGCCGTGGGGTGGCCCGGCTTGCGCGCGAGTTCCCCCCCCACGCGCACCGCCCCGGCCATGATGAGGGCCTGGGCGCGGGTGCGGGTCTCGGCGAGGCCGCGCTCGGCGAGGAGCTGGTCGAGGCGGATTTTCCGCGTGGCGCCCACGGTGCTCGCCGGGGCGCCCTCAGGCGACGTTTCGGGCCTTGCCGAAGAGGTCGTTCTTGTCGATCTTCTCGCGGGTGATGTGGATCTTCTTGGTCTTGAGTTCCGGCGCCTCGTAGAGCACGTCGATCATGAGGCGCTCGAGCACGGCGCGCAGGCCGCGGGCGCCGGTCTTGAGGGCCTGGGCGCGCTCGATGACCCAGGCGATGGCGTCGTCGCTGAAGTCGAGTTCGATGCCCTCGAGGCGGAGGAGCTGCTGGTACTGCTTGAGCAGCGCGTTGCGCGGGCGCACGAGGATCTCGCGCAGGGCCGCGTCGCTGAGTTCGTGGAGCGCCCCGAGGACCGGCAGGCGGCCGACGAGTTCGGGGATGAGGCCGAATTTGATGAGGTCGTCGGGGGAGGCCTCGCCGAGGATGCGGTCGCGGGGCACCTCGCCGGCGCTCTCCTCGCGCTTGAAGCCGATGAGTTTGGTGTCCATCCTCTGGCGGATGATGTTCTCGAGTTCGACGAAGGCGCCGCCGCAGATGAAGAGGATGTCTTTCGTGTTGATGGTGAGGTTCTGGGCCTGGGGATGCTTGCGCCCGCCCTTGGCGGGGACGCTGGCCACCGTGCCCTCGAGGATCTTCAGCAGGGCCTGCTGCACGCCCTCGCCCGAGACGTCGCGGGTGATGGAGGTGCTCTCGCTCTTGCGGCTGATCTTGTCGATCTCGTCGATGAAGATGATGCCGCGCTCGGCGCGCTCGATGTCGAAATCGGCGTTCTGGATGAGGCGCAGCAGGATGTTCTCGACGTCGTCGCCCACGTAGCCGGCCTCGGTGAGGGTGGTGGCGTCGGCGATGGCGAAGGGCACGTTCACCGTGCGGGCGAGGGTGGAGGCCAGGAGCGTCTTGCCGGACCCCGTGGGCCCGATGAGGAGGATATTGGATTTCTCGATCTCGACGGTCTCGGAGCCGGCGGGCGCCGCGGCCGCGGCCCCGGCTTTGGGGGCCGCGAGGGTCGCGTTGTGCCCGATGCGCTTGTAGTGGTTGTAGACGGCGACGGAGAGGACGCGCTTCACGTGGTCCTGCCCGACGACGTACTCGTCGAGGGCGCGGTGGATCTCGCGGGGGGGGAGGATGCGAAGGCCGGCGACGGCCTTGCCCCGGGCCGCGGCCGAGCGCTCCTGGACGATCTCGCGGCAGAGTTCGATGCACCCGTCGCAGATGAAATAGCCGAACTGGCCCTGGATGAGGTGCTGGACCTGGTCCTGCGGCTTGCCGCAGAAGGAGCAGACGGGGGGATCTTTCTGGCGCCGGGGGGGGCGTTCGCCTTCCGCCATGGGGTTCGTGACGCGCGCGGCCTAGCCGCGGTGCGTCATGACCTCGTCGATGAGGCCGTAGGCGACGGCTTCCGCGGCGCCCATGAAATTATCGCGCTCGGTGTCGCGCCCGATGGCGTCGACGGGCTTGCCCGTGTGCTTCGAGAGGATCTGGTTGAGCAGTTCCTTGTTGCGCTGGATCTCCTGGGCCTGGATCTGGATGTCGGTGGCCTGGCCCTGGGCGCCGCCGGAGGGCTGGTGGATCATGATGCGGGCGTGGGGGGTGGCGAAGCGCTTCTTCGGCTCGCCCGCCGCCAGGAGCAGCGCGCCCATGCTGGCCGCTTGGCCCACGCACACGGTGTTCACGTCGCACTTGATGTACTGCATGGTGTCGTAGATGGCGAGGCCCGAGGTGACCACGCCGCCGGGGCTGTTGATGTAGAACCAGATGTCTTTTTCGGGGTCGACGGACTCGAGGAAGAGCATCTGGGCGATGATGACGTTGCTGATCTGGTCGTAGACCTCGCCCCCGAGGAAGATGATGCGGTCTTTCAGCAGCCGCGAGTAGATGTCGTAGGAGCGCTCGCCGCGGGTGGTCTGTTCGATGACGTAGGGGATCATGGGGGCTCCTGTCGGGAGGCGGGGGGATCCCGCCCGACTCACAATCTAATCACGAAAACAATTTGGACAAGGGCACTTTTTCGCCCGGCGTTTTCTTGCCCTTGGCGATGACGCGCTCGATGAGCCCCCGGTCGGCCAGGCGCTTCTTGAGTTCGGTGAACTCGCCGCTTTTGAGCATATTCTTGCGGAGTTCCTTGGCGTCGATCTTCTGGTCGAGCGCGCGCTTCTCGATCTCGGCGTTCATGGCCTCGTCGGTGACCTCGACGGTCTCGAGCTTGCGCAGGGCCTCCATCAGGAGGTCTTCGGTGAGGTTGGTGACGGCCTGGGCCATGTAGTCTTCGTGGAGTTTCTTGATGGACTCGTGCGGGGAATGGAGGAGGTGGGGGATCTCCTTGTCGCCGAAGCCCATGCGCCGCAGGTGCTGCTCCAGGAAATAATGGGCCACGTCGTGGGTCATGGCGTCGGGGATCTCGATCTTGGCGCGCGCGGCCAGGGCCTCGAGGGCCTGGCGCCGGATCTCGCGCTCGCGGTGGCGCTCGGCGAACTGCTCGACTTGCGCGCGCAGTTTCGCGCGCATGTCGGCGACGGACTCGAACTGGAATTCCTTGGCGAGTTCCTCGGAGATCTCGGGGATCTTCACGAGCTTCACCTCGTGTACGGCGAGGGTCGCGCCGGCCTTCTTGCCCGCGAGTTCCTTCACGGGGAAATCCTCGGGGTAGCTCTTCTCGATCTTGCGGGTTTCGCCGGCCTTCATGCCGCGCACGTCCTCCATGCCGAAGGCCTGCGGGCGGTCGCCCAGGCGCTCGGTCATGACGGGGGAGCCCTTCAGGTTCTGGGCGGCGAGGGCCTCGTCGTCGTAGGTGAGGTCGACCTTCACCCAGTGGGCGCCGCCGACGGCCTCTTCGGTGGGGACGAGTTCCATCTTGCTGCGCAGGTAGGTCTTCACTTCGCCGTCGATGTCGGCCTCGGTGATCTCGATGACGGGCTCTTTCACGGCCACGCCCGCGAAATCCTTCAGTTCGCAGGTCGGCTGGAGGGTCACGAGGAAGGTGACCGAGAGGGGCTTCTGCTCCTCCCATTCGCCGATCTTCTCGGCCATGCCGCGGCCGTAGGCCTTGAGGTCGAGTTCTTTGAGGGCCTGCTCGTAGGCCTTGGGCAGGATATTCTCGATGGCTTGGGCGCGGAAACTATCGCGGTAGCGCTTCTCGAGGGCCGCCACGGGGACCTTGCCCTTGCGGAAGCCGGGCAGGGCGATCTCCCGGGAGGCCTCGGCGCGGGTGGACGCGTATTCCCGTTCGAGTTCGGCGTAGGCGATCTCGATCTCGAGTTTGACCTGGCGCTTCTCGGCCGGGGTCTGCTTGACGGTGAGGGCGAGGGGTTTTTCCTCGGGATGTTGGTGGGTCATGGGAGATCCGTGGGGTGGGGATAAAAACAAAAAAGCGAATGCCATGCGGCATTCGCTTTTTTGACACTGAGCGGGAAACGAGACTCGAACTCGCGACCTACTGCATGGCAAGCAGTCGCTCTAGCCAACTGAGCTATTCCCGCAATGAGCGAATCCTACCATAAGTTCCCGCGAAATGGAAACGGGGCATGGGCCCAAAAGCGCAACCCTGACTGACAACCGGGATCTGAACTCCTGTGGAGTCCCGAGGGGGATGGCCGAATTTGTCGTGGAGAGGGGTGAAGGACGTGGATTCGGCCCCATTGGACCCTGGGCCAACCGGAAAAAGCGGAAGACCGTTATTCGGTCGGGCATCCTCCGGATGATCGGGGCGGGTCTGACTGATGCAAATTCGACAGAGCGGGGAGGGGAGGAGACCAGGAATCTTAGGCACATGGCGGAGTTCCATGACCAAAAAATGGCTTGGATTCTACAACTCGAGACCCGGTATCCCTTGAAAATCCATATAGAGCGGCAGTCAGAAGGGTGATTCCATTGATCGTGGAGGTAAGTCAAAACAGCCAAGTATGCATTTCCCTCCCGACTTGGACGGGCATTATCTTCTCGGGAATGCCTGCCAAGCCCAATCGTTCCCGTTTTTTTCCCGTGGAGGATTTCGATCTGGACGGCACCCTTGATTCGGGGCAGGCCTTCCGCTGGAAAAAGACCGCGCGGGGATGGGAGGGGGTGATCGGCCGGAGGTGGGTTTGCCTGAACGCCGTGAAAGGAGGTTTGCAGGCCGAGACGGCCCGCCCCAATGCTCACTGGGCGTGGCTCGCCGAATATCTGCAAATTGAGGCAGGTGGAGGTAGGAGGTTGGGCTCCCTGGGGTATCGGGAGCGCATGGGGCGCTTCCCCAAAGATCGCGCCCTTCAAGGGGCCGTGAAGGCCTGCCCGGGGCTGAGGCTTTTGCGCCAGGAGCCTTGGGAATGCCTGGCTTCCTTCATCCTCTCCTCGACGAAACAGATCGTTCAGATCCGGCAGATCGTGGACACGCTATGCGAGCGCTACGGCGAACCGGTCCCCGTGCCCACCGGGGTGGAACCCTGGAACGCCTTTCCCACCGCCCGCTCACTCGCGAAGCGGACCGAGGGCCAACTCCGCTCCTGCAAGGCCGGCTTCCGCGCGCCCTATCTCCTCAGATCGGCCCAACTCGTGGCGGCGGGGAAGCCCGACCTGGGTCGGCTTTCGAGCCGTCCTCTGGAGGAGGCGCGGGAAGCGCTGATGGCACTCCCCGGGGTGGGTCGAAAGATCGCCGATTGCGCCCTCTTGTTTTCCCTGGGATTTCGGCAAGTGTTCCCGGTGGACACGTGGATCCTTCGTGCCCTCCGAGGGCTCTATTTTCCGGGTCGGAATCCCTCCCCGGACGAATTACGGCGTTTCGCCGATTCCCATTTCGGACCGGAGGCGGGATTCGCCCAGCAATTCCTCTTTCACGCCATCCGCACGGGGCGGCTTGAAGCTGGCGTTCCAAAAACAACACGACGATCAGGGAAACCCAAGGGTATTCAAGAAACAAGAGAGTAATCAGGAAACAAGCGGAATCCTTCCAAACGATTATTGTGGATTTAATTGGATATCCGAGATAAAAATGCTCTTTGTAACTAAATTAGATAACCACGAGAATGCATATGTCATTTTCTTTCTAATGGGCATTTGGTGGATTATTCGTCAATTCTGCCACTTTGATTTTCCATCCAGTTTGTCAATTAGGTGATGACAACGTTTACATAGATCGTTCCTCTTTTTGTCAGATCCAGAAGAGACGCTTCGATCGCGCTATTTTTTAGGCAGAGATACTGAAGAAAGTCTTTCTAACCATTGTAAAATAAGGCCATTCGACATAGAATTCAGTCCGTAGGCTTTGAACGATAAGTACCGTCTGATGCGTATCCGAAGTGATTTTTTCCTCATCGCGTTTGCTCTGACCGGGTTGGTCCTTCCCGCGTTCGCCGGCGAAAAATCCCTGACCGTCATCGAAGTGCGCCCGGCTTGGGAGAAATTTCCCCCGGCGGATTTCGGCACCAATGCGGTGCGACTCGAATCCCTCCCGATCGACGCCATCACCAACCTCACCGCCCGCCACACCGGGATGATCCGCGCCTCCCGCCTGGCGTGGCTCGGGAATTTCGCGAGGACGAACCTCGAGCGCGACGGGGGGTTCAAGACCCACGTCGAGGTCGGCATGGCTTATGCCCAAAATCTGTTCTATTCCGAGGCGCTCGAATGGATGCAGCGCGCCCTCGCCCTCAACCAGAACTCGAGCTACGTCTACAATAACCTCGCCAACGTGTATTACCTCTCGGGCGACATCCCCCTCGCGCTCACCAATTATTTCCTCGCCCTCTCCATCAGCCGCAACGACCCCCGCACCCTGCTGAACCTCGCCTTCATCCACTACGAGACCGGCCTGCCGCAGGAGGCCAAGAAATTCTACCTGAAGGCGATCCTCATCGATCCCGCCCTCGACCGCCCGGAATACCAGGTGCTCGCCGGCGACGAAAAACCCCCCGCCACCGCATCCCCCAACGCATCCCCCGCCCGTCGCTGAAAACCCAAGGAGAGGTCCATCCATGAAAACGTCCAAGTTCGCCGTTCTGCTGCTCGCGTGCATCGCGACGGTCGCGTTCGCCGCCACCAAAGAGATCAAGGTCACCAAGGTGACCGGCCAGGTACGCATCCTCCAGGGAAGCGAGAGCGCCCCGGCCATGGTCGGCCAGGTCCTGCCGGCGGGCAGCACCATCAAGACCTATACGGGCGCCCAATTGGCCCTGAGCATCGATGGCACCGCCAAGGTCATCAGCGAGAACCGCACCGTCCCCGTGTCCGTCCTCGCCGGCGGCGATAGCGGCCTCGAGAACGCCACGAGCCTCATCGGCAAGCTCACCGCCCGCGGCTACACCGGCGGGGGCGCCTCGAGCGTCGCCGGCGTGCGGGGCGCGGAGCAGGGCAAGAAGGGCTCCTTCGGGGTCCAGTGGCAGGGGCAGGCCGCCTCCCGTCCGGTGGCGGGCGCCAATGCCACGAGCGATCTCGACCAGGCGCGCGCGCTTTGCGAAGCCCAGGATTTCGAGGGCGCCATCGCCAAACTGAATAGTTTCATCGCGGCCAGCAACGACGACCAGGCCAAGGCGCGCGCCCAATTGCTCCTGGCCCAGGCCGACCTGGAATTGGCCCGGAGCGCCGACGCGCTCAAGGCCGCCGATGCCGGGCTGAAACTCGCCCCCAAAGACGCCGCCGTCTCCGCTCAATTGCGTTTCGCGGCCGTCAGCGCCGCCTGGTTCTCCGGGAAGGCCGATGCCGCGGTCGCCGCGGTGGACGTCCATTTCCCGGCCTCCGCCGCCGCCGGCGACGAATATTGGAACGCCCAGGTCATCAAGGTCCTGGCACTCAAGACGATGGGGAACAAGTCGGCCGCCAAGAAACTCAAGGCCGAAGTCTCGACGGCCTGCCCCAACGATGAAATCGTGGCGGCCGTCGCGCAAATCTCCTTGTGATCCGAAGGCGCCCCCGCAGGATGACCTGCTGGGGCGCGCTTCCGTCTCCCGCGGGCGGAATCTCCCCCCGAGCGGGCATTCGGCGGTTTCCTTGAAGCGTTATATTTTTTCCCTCGCGCTCGCCCTCTGCCTCCTCGGCGCGCCGGCGTTCGCCAGTTTCGAGTACGCCGCCACGGCCGGCCGGGGCGATACCGGCGTGGCGATCGGGGGAGGATCCCTCTCCCTGGCCTTCAATCCCGCCGTCCTCGGCACCCTCTTCTATTGGGAAGTCAGCGGGATGTACCAGCAGCCCTATTGGCAGAACCTCCACCAATTCGCCGGCTCCTTCGCGGCGAGCCTGGGGGGGAAATTGAACCTCGGGCTGGTGGGCGACGGGATGGTCTTCGACGACGCGGAGTTGGGCATCACCCGCATCGGGGCGACCGCCGGGGTGGCCCGGGGGCTCTTTCCCGGGGGCTACGGCGGGGTGGCGCTTCGGGTGAACTATAACGGCACCACCCTCGACCGCCAGCAGACCTGGAGTTCGGTGGATGTGGGCGCCGACCTGGGCTTCCTCTACCGGGGCTTCCCCTTCGTCAAGAACGAGAAGCTCTCGGCCATCCTCGCGCCGCTCTCCCTCGGCTTCGCGCTGCGCAATTTCATCGTGATGAAGGGGGATTCCACCAACCAGGCCGGCTCGGGGTTCTCGCTGGAGGGTTGGCGGGCGGGCCTCTCCTACACCTTCTTCAACCTCGTGAGCCTTTCCCTGGATAGCGGCGGCGAAACCCTCAATCTGGGGGCCGAGTTCTACATCTCGCCGTCGATCCTGCGCCGCGCGACGCCGGGGCACCGGCGCAACGACACGCTCCAGGACACCTTCCTCACCCTGCGCGCCGGGCTCGTGCGCCACCGCAGCTCCCCGAACTTCTCGAATTATTTCTCCGATCTGGGCTCCCTCTTCGGGGACGTGTTCGCGCTCAACCAGGGAGAGGCCGGACGGCCCTCCATCACCTTCGGCGCGGGAATTTCGGTCTTCCAATTCGACATCAACTATGCCGGGATCCTCGACAATGCCCTCGCCCTCGACCACCGCTTCTCCGTGGGCTACCGCTTCGGCTACGAGGACAGCTACCTCCAGCCCTCCGAAGTGAGCCTGCGCAACCTCTTCAGCGCCCTGGGCAAATCCTACGGCCGAAACCCGGTGGGTTCGCTCAAGCTGCGCAATACCTCGGCCCAGGTGCTCACCGCGGAACTGGGCTTCTTCGTGAAGGGGCTCATGGACAGCCCCACCACCGAGCAGGTGGTGCTGCGGCCCCGCTCCGAGCGCATGGTCGACCTGCACGCGGTCTTCAACGAATCGATCCAATCCTTCAAGAGCGACAAGCCCATCCAGGGGCAGATCTCCATCCGCTACAAGTACCAGGGCAAGACGATCCAGAAGAATCTCTCGAAGAATTTTCTCATGTACGACCGCAACTCCATCACCTGGGACGATCCCCAGCAGGTCATGGTCTTCGTGACCCCCCGCGATCCCGTCGTGATGGAGTTCTCGCGCAAGGCGCTCGAGACCCTGGGCACGAACCACGCGAGTTTCCTCTCGCCCGTCTTGGCGAAGGCCATGGCCGTCTTCGACGCCGTCGCCGCCTACGGGATGACCTACGTGACCTCGGCCTCGGGGGCCTTCGCCTCGGACAAGAGCACGCGCAGCCAGATCGACACGGTCCAGTATCCCCGGGAGACCCTGAAGCTCCGCGCCGGCAAATGCGGCGACACGACCGTGCTCTACGCCTCCCTTCTGGAGAGCGTGGGCATCCAGACCGCCTTCGTCGACATCCCCGGCCACGTTTTCCTGATGTTCAACACCGAGGTGCCCGAGGCCAACGCCACCATCATCTCCCCCGACCCCGCCGATTACGTGCTGCGCGACGGGACCGCCTGGGTGGCGGTGGAGACCACGGTCTGGAAGGATGGCTTCGTGGCGGCCTGCAAAGAAGGCATGCTGGAGTACTGGAAATGGGTGAAACGATGACGACCCTTCGGCATCTGGCTCTCGTGGTGGCGGCGGTCCTGGCCCTCTCGGTGCCCGCGCGGGCGGCCGTCTCGATTCCAGCCGAGTACCTCCCCGATGCATCGGTCTGGATTTCGGGGGTCGTTTCGAACGCGACCAACGTGGATGCGGGGGTGGGCCGATTCATCAGCAACGTGGTCATCACCACCAACGGCAGCTTTGCCACCAATTTCACGGGGCCGTGCGCGCGGCTGCTCGATTGGTTCCTCGTCGTCGATACCGCCACCTGGGCGGATGGGACGAACCTGATCGCCGTCTTCGCCACCAATACCAACAACCAAACCGACTCCAACACCTTCTTCCGCCTCGTGGACAATTCGGGACCCCGCCATGCCGCCACGACGCCCAGTGGTTGGGTGAGTTCCAACACCAATCTCCGGGGGAGCATCCTACGCACGAATTCGATCATGGCGGGCCCGGTGGTGGTGCGCATCGGCACGAACCAGGCGAATGCGGTCGAGTATCTGGTGACGAATTGGACGACCAACGGCGCGAGCAACCTCTACACCCTCGCGTTCCCCACCACGAACCTCCCCAATGGAACGAACACGGTTTGGGTGACGGTGACCAACGGGGCCACCCCCGGCGTGGCCTCCACGACGAACTACCCATTGCTGGTGGATAACGGCTCCCTTGCGCTGAACGTCGCGGCCCCCGGGGCGTGGCAGAGCGGAACCGCCTCGTTCACCGGGCAGATCTTATGCAGCAACGCCGGGATCCTCACGAACCTCCTGGCGCGGGTGGGCACCAACCTCTTTCCGGCCACGGCGGTGGATGCGGGGGGTGGCTCGACGAACTACACGGTGCAATTCGCCATCGACACGACGGCGCTATCGAATGGAAGCAATACCCTCGTGGTCGCGGTGACCAACGGGTCGACTCCGGCTGTGGTGCTCACCAACACCTACCTCTTCCTTGTGGATAACGGGGCGCCCAAGATCTCCACCACCCTTTCGCCCTCGGCATGGTTGAGTTCCAATTTCATGCTCACGGGGACGCTGGCGCTGACGAACTCCGGGGTGACCGGAAAACTCCTGGTGATCATACAGGGGTCGACCAATGTGGTGGCCCTGACGTCTACGGCCTCCAATTTCGAGTGGATCATGGGCGTGGGGACGAACGGACTCCTCGACGGGTCGAACCTCGTTCAGATGATCGCATCCAACGGGGCCGTCCCCCCCATAACGGCGACCTCCAATTTCACCCTGCTCTTCGACGGCCGAGCCCCCGAGCTCTCCGCGACCGTGGCCACGAATTGGGTCAGCGGCACCAACGTGATCGCGGGGGTCGTCGCCCGGACGAACTCGGGCCTGGGCGGGCCGATCCTGCTCCAGGTGGGGACCAATGTCTATCGGGTGTTCCCCTCCCAGACCAACGCCGCGAGTTATGTTTTCAGCACCAATCTCCAGACCAGCAATTTCCTCGACGGGACGAACGCCGTCACGATCATCATGACCAATGGGGCGAATCCGCCGATCCTCGCCACCTCGAATTTTTCCCTCTGGGTGGACAACCGCCCCCCCGGGATCTCCAGCAGCCTCGCCGCGGGGCTCTGGCGGAGTTCCAACGTCGTCTACGCCGGGAATATCCGCGCGCCGGCCTCGGGGTTGCCGGCGGCCGTCAAGCTCACCCTCGGCGCCCTCGTGACCAACGTGGCGGTGACGCCCACCGACGCGTTCCTCACCAACGGAGCCTTCTCCGTCGATTTCCCCACCAATTATTTCACCAACGGGTCCAATCCGGTGGGGGTGGAGGCGACGAATAACGCGGCGCCCGGCGTGTGGGCGGCGACCAACGAAGCGGTGCTCATGGACCGCCAAGCGGCGCTGCCCGCCGCGCTGTCGCCGACGAATTGGTCCCAGGGCAACGCGGTCACCCTCTCGGCGATGTTGACCAACCGGCATTCCGGCGTCGCGGCGGTCGCCCTGCGCGTCGGGGGCCAAGCGTGGGCCGCGACCGTGGTGACGAACGGCGCCAGCAACTTGACCTTCTCCGTCACCGTGGACACGACGGGGGCCGCGTTCACCAACGGCACCAACGCCGTGGTCGTGGAGGTGACCAACGGGGCGACGCCGCCCGTGGTGGCGAGCAACGCCTTCCCCCTCCTGGTGGACAACCAGTACCCGGCCCCCGCGACCAACCTCGATGTCGCGCCCACGGCTTGGTTGATGGGCGCGACCAACCTATCGGGGACCCTCGTGCCGTCGGCCTCGGGGCTCGCGGGCATCCGCGTTCAGGTCGGAACCAACCAGTACACCGTCGGCCTCGCCACCAATGCCTCGAATCTCGTGTGGTCGGTGAGCTTGCCGACGACCGCCCTCTCGAACGGGCCGACGAACCTGGTCGTGTGGGCGTCCAACGCCTCCGCGCTCCTCACGAACCAATCGTATGCCCTCCAGATCGATAATTTCCGCCCGGTGCCGACGAACGCCATCGCCCCGGCCGGTTGGTTGGGCGCGGTGCAGGTCCTCTCCGGGAGCGTCCTCCAGCCCTATAGCAGCCTCTCGTTCCTCGGGCTCACGCTGGGTGGGCAGGCCCTCACCAATGGCGTCGTCATCGCCACCAATGCGGGGTCGGTCACCTACCAAGCCACGGTCAATACCTCCAATTGGGCCAACGGCACCAACCTCCTCGTGGTGGTCGCCTCCAACGCCTCGGGCCCCGGCCTGGGGACCAACCAAGCCTATCCGGTGCGCATCGACAACGATCCGCCCCAATTTCCCGCCGCCTTCGCGCCCACCAATTGGGTGCGGGGCGCGGCCCTGAGCGTCACGGGGACCGTCGTCGAATCCAACGCCCGCGTCTCCTCGGTGAGCTTCAGTTACATCGATGGCGCCGGCCTCCCGGCGAGCGCCGCCGCCGCGGTCACGACGAACGCCGTGACCAACGGGTGGACCCTCACGATCGATACCACGACGCTCTCCAACGGTTCCGTGCCCCTCGACGCGGTGGCCAGCAATGAGGTGAGCCCGGTCGGCACCGGGGCGCGCCGCTTCACCCTGCTGGTGGACAACGAGGCCCCCGTGGTGCAGGCGTGCGCGGTGCGCAACGTCAGCCAAACCAACGCCTGGTTCGACCTGGTCTCCGACGATTTCGCGCGCTCCGGGGTGGTGCAGTACGTCTTGTCCAACCTCTCCAACGCCTCCATGTTCACCAACGTCACCGTCTCCAACGCGACGCCCCTGAGCAACGTGTTCTCGTTCAACCTGGTGCGGCCCTTCTCCAACAGCCTCCAGGCCTGGACCGTGCGGGCCCGGGACGCCCTCTCCAACGTTTCCGCCCCGGTGACGAACCTCTTCGAGTACGACATCGTCTCCAACGCGGGCCCCATCGTCACCAACGGCGTCGTGGCCCAGAATGCCGCGGTCACCCTCTATTTCAAGGAGCCCATCGCCCCCGCCGCCATCTTCGACACGCGCAATTTCTACGTCTCGGCGGTCCCCGGGAATTACACCACGCAATTGATCCCCACGGCGGCCGCGCTCAGCGCCGACCAACTCAGCGTGACCCTCACCCCCCTCTCCGATCTGGGGCAGGGGGTCACCCGCTACTTCAACCTGTCGACCAACGTGGCCACCGTGGCGGGGGCGCGGCCCATCTCCAACCGCGCCTACCCGTTCACCACCCTCGGGCCCATGAGCGTCAGCAATTCGAGCGTCGCCGGATCCCTCCTCGGGATCAAGCCCACGATCCGGATCACCTTCAGCCTCGATGTGGTGCCCGCGACGGTCAACGAGCAGAGCCTCCATTTCTACCGGAACGACCAGGCCACCAACCAGTTGCACTACACGATCGTCCCATTGGCGGGCACGCCCACCTATCAACTCTCCCTCGACGAGCCCCTGGCGCCCCTGACCAACTACACCCTCGTGATCGACACGAATATCCAGGCGACCAACGGCGCCCGGCTCACGAACAACGCGGTGTGGGCCTTCACCACCTCCGACTCCTTCAAGTACTCCACGCTCACCCCGCAATTCTTCAATGTGCCCCTCAATGTCCGCCCGAGCATCAAATTCCTCACCAACATCCTCGCGGCGTCGATCACCAACCCCTCGCCCCAATTGACCCTCTCGGCCACGGCCTCCAACGGCACCCTGACGCCGGTCACCGGGAACGTGGTGCTGACCAATAACGACACGGTGCTCTTCATCCCCGCCACCAACCTCGTCGTGAACACGACCTATGTGGTCACCGTTTACGGGAGCATCATGTCGGTGGGCAGCAACCTCTTCGGGCAGATCCTCAGTTGGGAGTTCACCACGGGCGACCCCGTCGCCCCGCCCTATGCCACCGTACCGGCCGCCGGCGCGGCGGGCGTGCGCCTCGGCACCGCGGTGAGCGCGGCCTTCACCAATACGCTGACCCTCGACAGCGCGAGCGTCTCCGTGGACAGTTTCTACCTCTTCACCTACGTCGACACCAACGGCAACCCGGTGAAGGTGCCCGCGACGACGGTGGTGAAGGACTACTCCAATTTGCTCCTCACACCGGCCGTGCCGCTGGACCCCTCGCGGGCCTATCAGGCCGTGATCACGACCAAACTCCGCTGGTCCGACGGGAACGGCCTGGACTCCAACCGGTCCTGGACCTTCACCACGGCGGCGGCCCTGGGCGCGCCCACGGCCCTGGTGCCGGCGAGCGGGGCGACCTTCGTCGAACCCAGCACCCCCGTGAACGCCACCTTCGCCGAGGATCTGCGCATCGACACGGTCACCGCGTCGTCGTTCGGCGTGGTGGACGCCGACACGGGAGATCCGGTCTCGGGCACCGTCAACTACCTCAATCGAAGGATCTCCTTCCTGCCGAAGGATCCGCTCAAGGTCGGGAAAAAGTACACGGCGACCATCCAGAAGGGCATCCTCTCCGCCAACGACACGCCGCTTTCCCAGGCCGTCTCATGGACCTTCTCCATCGGGGCCTTCGTCGGGCCCGCCGGCGGCAAGGTGAGCACGCCCGACGGGGCCTTCACCCTCTTTTTCCCGCCCCGGGCCCTCGAGCGCGACACCCTCATCCAGATCACCCCGAAGGAACCCGACGGTTCGGAGCAATCGACGGCCCCCGGCGCGGTCTTCCCCGCGGGAACGAGTTTCGAGATCGGGCCTTCCGAGACGCCGTATCTGAAGCCCGTGGCGGCCACGTTCAATTTCGCCCAGACCCCGGCCGCGGGGATGAAGGACCTCGCCATCTACCGTTGGAACTCCGGCCAATGGACCCTCGTCGGCGGCAGCCGGGATGGCACTGAGATCGCCTTCACGCTGCGCAGCCCCGGGCGCTATAGCCTCGTCCAGGGCGGATCCGGGAGCGCCGAGGGCGCGGGAATTTCATGCTACCCGCGGGTGGCCACCCTGGCCGAGGGGATGCACATCTCCTTCTCCTTGGCCCTGCCGAAGAACGGGCGCATCCGGATCTACCACGTTGGGGGGGCCCCCATCCGCGAACTCACCGGGTCGCGCGGGCTCAACGCCGGCGACAATACGTTCTTCTGGAATTGCAAGGCGGATGACGGGCGCGCCGTGGCGCCCGGGGTGTACATCATCGTGGTGGAAGACGCGGGCTTCAAGCGGGTCCTCGAGAAAATCGTGTCGGTCGTGCGTTCATGAGGCCCGCGGCGGCTTGCCGGACGGCGGCCCTGGCCGCCTTGGCGTTCCTGGGCGGATGCGCCCGGGCGCCCGAAACCCGTACGGTGGTCGTCACGAATTTCATCAAGGTGCCGGGCGCCGGCGGGGCGGTCACCCAGGTCCGCTACGTCGTCGTCCCCGTCACGAATTTCGTGACGGCCACGCTGACGAATTACGAGACGATGACGGTCACCAATTTCGTCACGGCCACCGCCACGAATTTCACCACGGCGGTGCTCACCAATTACGAGACGGCCACGCTCACGAACTTCGCCACGGCGACGCTCACCAATGTACAGACGACCGTGCTGACGAACTTCGCCTCTGCCACCCTCACCAATTTTGCGACGGCCGTGCTCACGAATTTCGCCACCGCGGTGCTCACCAATTTCGCCACGGCGGTGCTTACGAACTTCGCCACTGCCGTGCTGACCAATTTCGCCACCGCGGTGGTGACCAACTTCGCCACCGTCGTCGTCACCAATGTGCGCGAAGTGGAGGGCGCCGCCGCCAGTGCCCCCGTCAAGCGCGCCCGAACCGGGGCCCTCTTCTGGGCCCAGTACGAGCCGCCGCTGATCCGAACGGTGACCTTGGAGGGAGCCTCCCCAAAATCGGTCATCACCGCCGGCCTCATCCATCCCATGGGGCTCGCGGTGGACGGGCCCGGGCGCCGCCTCTACTGGACCGATTTTTCGAAGGGGGATTTGTGGACCTCCGGCCTGGACGGCAGCGCGCCGCGCGTGCTCATCCCATTGGGATCGGAGAGCCCGTTGGCCCTCACCCTGTCGATCGACCGTCAAAAACTGTACTGGACCGTCCTGGGTGTGAACAACGTGTTCTATGCCCGCGTCGACGGCAGCGCCCGGGGACTGACCCGTCTGCTCGATCCGGTGGAACCCTTCGGTCTGGCGGTGGACGAGGCCCGGGGCTATTTCTATTACATCAAACTCCGGGGGAAGCTCATCCGCCGCGTGAAACTCGACGGGTCCGAACTCACCGACCTCGTGACCTCCGGCCTCCACAAGCCCACGACGCTGCGGACCCCGACGAGGGGCGGCTCTTCTGGATCGATACGGGCAGCGGCCGCATCCGCAGCTGCGCCGCCACCGGCGGGGAGGAGCGGGATGTGGTCTCCTCCGGCCTCTCGTTCCCCTACGGCCTGGCCCTGGACCCGGCGCGCAAGGAGATCTATTGGAGCGACCTCGGCACCCGCTGCCTGATGCGCGCCGATTATTCGGGCCGGAAAGTGGAAACCGTCTTCGAGGCCGGCGACGCGGAGCCCCGGGCCATCGTCCTGGAGTAGGGGAAGGATCCGCCGCAAGATGCCATAATGAGGCCTTGCGCGCGCTGCTGCCCCGCCTCTTCCCCTTCCTCGCCTGGTGGCCCCGGGTCGATGGCGCGACCCTCCGCGCCGACGCCTTCGCCGGCCTGGCGGGGGCGCTCATCGTGCTCCCCCAGGCGGTGGCCTTCGCCACCATCGCGGGCCTGCCGCCGCAGTACGGCCTCTACGCCGCCATGGTGCCGGCCATCGTCGCGGCCCTCTTCGGATCCTCGTGGCATATGGTCAGCGGCCCGACGACCGCGATCTCCCTGGTGGTCTTCGCCACCGTGAGCCCCCACGCGCCGGCGGGGAGCGAGCATTACCTGCGCGACGTCCTCACCCTCTCCCTCCTGGTGGGGGCCCTGCAATTTTCCATGGGGCTCCTCCGCCTCGGCGTGCTGGTGGATTTCATCTCGCACTCGGTGCTGGTGGGTTTCACCGCGGGCGCGGCCGTGCTCATCGGCGGGAGCCAATTGAAGAATCTTCTGGGGATCTCCCTGCCGGCCCGGCCCGATTTTTTCCCGATGCTGCGGGATCTGGCCCTCCATCTGGGGGAAGCGAATCCATGGTCCCTCGCCACCGGGGGCCTCACCCTCGCTCTAGCCGTGGGGCTCCGCCGCTTCTTCCCGAAAATTCCTTACTTGATCGTCGCCATGGTCGGGGGCGGGGCGTTCGCCTATTTCCTCCAACGCCATTTGGGGAGCGGTGCCGCCGTGCGCACCGTCGGAGCGCTCCCGGCGAGCCTGCCCCCCTTGTCGATGCCCGATCTCAGTTGGACGACCCTGCGCGATCTGGCGCCCGCCGCGATGGCCATCGGGCTGGTCGCCCTCACCGAAGCCGTGGGGATCGCCCGCGGGATCGCGCTTAAAAGCGGCCAGCGCATCGATGGAAATCGCGAGTTCCTCGGCCAGGGCCTCTCCAATATGGCGGGGGCCTTCTTTTCCGCCTATCCCTCCAGCGGATCCTTCAATCGGAGCGGTCTCAATTTCGACGGCGGGGCGAAAACGCCCCTGGCCTCGGTGTTCGCGGCATTATTCCTCGTGGGGGTGGTGCTGGTGGTGGCTCCCTTGGCCGCGTGGCTGCCCATGGCCTCCATGGCGGGGGTGCTTCTCCTGATCGCCTGGCGCCTGGTCGACCGGGAGCAGATCCGCCATATCCTTTCTTCCGGGAAGGGCGAGGCCGCCGTGCTTCTCCTGACGTTTTCGGCGACCCTGCTCCTCGCCCTGGAGTTCGCCATCCTCGCCGGGGTGCTCCTCTCGCTTTTCCTCTATCTCCATCGCGCATCCCGGGTGCACCTGCGGGTTCTGGCCCCCGACCCCGCCCATCCCCATCGGCGGTTTTCCGATGCGCCGCCCCTGGCGATTTGCCCGCAACTTCTCATGGTGCGGGTGGAGGGGTCCCTCTTCTTCGGCGCCGCCAATCATGTCGCCTCCCAATTCGATCAACTCCGCGGGGCGCATCCCGGCGCCCGGCACCTGCTTTTATTGGCCAAGAGCATGAACCAGGTGGATCTCACCGGGGCCGCCGTGATCGCGGAAGAATCCCGGATCCGGCGGGCCGCGGGCGGGGGGATCTACTTCTACGGCCTGCGGGATGCCGCAAAAGCCTCCCTCGAGAAAGCGGGCGCGTTAAGCGACCTCGTCTCCCGATGCTACGACAATCGCGGGGAGGCCATCGCGTCGATCTTCAAAGAACGTCTGGATCCGCGGCGGTGCGAAACTTGTGCGTCGCGGATATTCCTGGAGTGCGATCGGGTTCTTCGTCATTGACCCTGGACGCCTTGATTCGTGCGGATGGACCCCGTAGGGCGCTGGCTGACGGGGTGTGGATCGGGTCTCTTTCCTCATCGCCGATATCGCGCATCTCGATTAGGATAAATCAGGCGTTATCATCGGCCTGTCATCTTTGACTTTCACGAGTCTCCGAGGCCATCTTTAGGGGTGCGATGGCGTTTCTTCGCGGTATTTTGCCCATTCGAGGCCTTTTCGGGTCATAAGAAGTCTGCCTCGAATGCGAATAAGGGAGCCCTCCATGAAAATTGCCCGAACCCTGTTCCTCCTATCGGCGATGCTGGGACCCCTTGGCGCCCAGGTCGTCCCGTTCTTCGAGGTGACGCCTTCGGTCATCACCAACGCCACCACGCCCGTGGTGCTGCGCTACCTGAGCAATGTGGGGGCCATCGCCACGCTCACCAATATCCAATGGGATTTCGGCGACGGGAAAATCGTGAGCGGGGGTTCCTTCTTCACCAACGCCACCAATTTCTATAACGCGACGAACCTCTACCTGGCGACCCTCACGCTGCTCTACGATAACGGGAACATCGGCGTCGCCGCCATGCCCGTGAACGTCTCCGTCTACCAACCGGGTTCCATGTGGCAGCGGGTCGGGGAACCGGCCAATCTCCCCGTGCGGAACCTGGGAGCCTTCTGGGTTACGCCGCTGGGGATTGTCGCGGGCACCGGCGTGCTGGGCGGAAGCACCGCGGTCTTGGGGACCTTCGGCAGCGACAACGGCGGCGCATGGGCGCCGATTCTACCCATCGCCCCCTATCCGCCCCGCGCGGGCGGAGGCTACGCCATGGGGGGCGGGAACGCATGGATCCTCGGGGGGATGCGCACCAACGCGGTGCGTTCCAACGACGTGTGGTCGTGCGCCGATGGAACGATTTGGCAGCAGGCCACCCCGGTGGCCCCCTGGGCCGGCCGCGACGTTTTCGGCGCGGCGTATTACCACGGGCGGCTCTGGGTCACGGGCGGGCATTTGAACGCCATCGCGATGCCGACCAACGACGTTTGGTCGAGCGCCGATGGGGCGACTTGGGTGCAGCACACCAACACGGCCCCCTGGGGCCCGCGGGAGCGGCATACGCTCGCCGTCCTCAACGACCGCCTCTATCTCATCGGCGGCTTCTCCAATCTCGGCGTGAACGACGTGTGGTCGACCCAGGACGGCACCAATTGGGTCCTCGAAAATCCGGCCGCCCCGTTCGGCCCCCGATTCGACCATCGGGTGACGGTGGCCGAAGGCCGCATCTGGATGACCGGCGGCCACGACGGCGCCGTGTATAAGCGCGATGTGTGGTTCAGCCCCGATGGGGCGGTCTGGCGTCGGGCCACCGGCAACGCCCCGTGGTCTCCCCGCCGCAATCACGGCTTTTTCTATTACAAGGGGAACCTGGTGTTAGTCGGCGGCGACACCAATGGCGGGGAAAACTCGGAGATCTGGGCGACGCGTCTGGTTGCCGATGCCGCCCTCCCGGACCAGGCCCAATTCGAGATGAACGCGGGACGTTGGCGCTTGGTGGGCTTGCCCCTCTCCAACGCCGCCCTCAATCCCGGGGCGGTCTTCTCCAATCTCGGGGCGAGCGAACTCTGGGCCTGGGACCCCGGCGCCAAGACCAATGGCGCCCTCCTTCAGTACGTCCGGCCGCAGGCCCTCACCCCGACCGCGGGGTATTGGCTCCTTTCCGAATTCGCCCTCAACCTGAGGGCGAACGGCACGCCGCCCTCCCAGCCCGCCTTCGCTCCCCTGGTGGGGGGCAATTGGAACCTGCTTGCCAATCCCTTTCCGTATCCCTTGGATCAGTCCTCCTTGAGGATCACCACCGGGCCTTCCAATTTCATGGCGGGGCAAGCCCTCGCGTCCCGCGGGGATCTCGTCGATGCCCAGAGCGTGTTCGCCTATGCGGTCCAGGGCGCCGCGGGCTACGTGCGGATCAACTCCAATCAATCGATCCCCGCGGGGGCCGGTTATTGGTTGTGGGTCCATTCCAACGCCTTCTTGGCGATGCCTCCGGTGCCCGGGGTGAACCCGGTGCCGCCGGGTTACTTGGGCCTTGCCCAAACGCCGCCGCCCGCGGCGCCTCCCGGGGCCGTCTCGATGCGATTGGGTTATACGGCGGGCGATCAAATCGACCGGGAAAGCGTCCTCACCCTCTCCCGAGACGTGGCCGCTTCCAGTTCCCCCAAACCCCCCGCGCCGCGGGACCACGCGAGCCTCCAATTATGGGCGGGCAATCGCTCGGTTTCAGAACTGGTGCGCCCCTTGGCGAAGGGTATCCAGCGCTATCCCTTTACCATAAGCGGCGGCCGGCCCGGCGTCCGCTCCACCCTCGCCTGGGACCTCGCGCCGAGCCCCGGCTGGTGGGTGTTCGTTCGCGACCTCGCCACCGGCGCCTTGGTGGATGCCTCGGCCCAGAAAACGATCCACTACACGGTCGCTTCGATGGGGACGAGCCGTACCTTCGAGGTGGTCGTGGCGCCCGAGGGCGCCGCGCTCTCTTCCCTGGCGGGGTTTCGGCTCGCGAATGTCGCGCTCTATCCGAATCCGGCGCCCCAGGGGAGCCTCCTGACGCTCCGCCTCGACCTGGACCGGGAGGTCACCCTCTCGCTCGAAATCCGCGACGTGCTCGGTCGCCTTCGGGCGCACCAGGAGCGCAGCGCCTGGGCCGATCCCTGGCAATCCACCTTGTGGGCTCTCCCGATGGAACAAGACGGCCGCCCCCTCGAACCGGGGCTCTATGGCTGGAGGCTGATCGCGCGGAGCGCCGCGGGTGAAACCGCTCAAACGACCGGGAAACTCCAAATCACGGGGACGAAATGAAACCGCATCCAATTCCCTTCCTTCTCCTGCCCGTCCTCGCCGCCCTGCTTTTGGGCCCGCTCCTCGCCGCGCCGGCCGAATTGGTGGGGGTCGAGGGGACGGTGGAACTCACGCGGGTCGATGGGGAGGCGCCCAAGGCCTGCAAGGTGGGCGACCGGCTCTATGTGGGCGATCGCCTGCGCACCTTGGCCGGGGCGGGGGCCCAAGTGCGCTTCGCCAACGGTTCCCTGACCGCGGTGGGAGAGAAGACGATCTTCACGGTGCGGAGCCTGGAGGAGGGCACCTCGATGAAGGTCGGCCTCAACCTCGCCTCGGGCTCGCTCTTTAGCGCCATCAAAAAACTCGGCGCCAACGAGCAGTTCACCGTCCATACCCCGTCCGCCGTGGCCGGGGTGAGGGGAACCGAACTCGGGGTCCAGCACGAGGGGCGCCGGTCCCTCATTACCGTGCACCAGGGCCGGGTGGCCGTGACCGCGATGGGCCAACCGGCCTCCATGCTCGATGCGGGGCAGGCCGCGGAAATCGAGGAGGGCGGCGCGGCGATCGTGCGCGCGTTGCAGGAGGATGAACGCGCCCGGGGCGCCGGATTTTTCGGGCGCCTCACCAATGCCCAACGCCCGGCCAACGGGAGCAATCTCCAAGCTCCGCCGGGAGGCACGAACGGCTCCACGAACATGGCGCGGCCCGGGGGCCGGCGGGCCCTCCTCAATATCCTGCAGCCCATAAGGCCGCCCTATCTCGCGGGCGTCGCCGAGAAGGGGGCCCGAATCACCGTCAAAGTCAACGATCGCCAGGCGGGAGAGGAGCGCTCCCTCGCCTCCGCCGCCTTCCGCTTCAACCTCGATGGCGCGCTTCGGGAGGATCCCCTCGGGGAAAAGCCCAACCGCGTGGACGTGCGGGCGGAGAATGCGGACGGCGCCACGGCCCAGGCCTCCTTCACCGTCTTCTGGGATCGCACGCCGCCTTCGCTCTCCGGCCTCGTCTGGCGCCTCGTGCCGGGGCGCCTGCTCATCGAGGGCGGGATCGGGGAGGCCGGAATGCTCATGGTCGCCGGCGTGCCGGTGCCCTTGGATCCCCATGGGCGGGTGATCCCCGGCTTCGGCATCCCCTTGGAGCGGGTCGTCGAAGGGGTCAACGCCGTCTTCGCCTCCGATCGGGCGGGCAACCGGGTGAACGCTAATTGGGTGGTGAAGAAGCCGCGCCAGCCGCCCCCGCCCCCGGCGCGCTGACAAAGGCTCGATGCGTCCGGTCGTATTTGTTCGGATTCTCGTGCTCGTCCTCCCCGTCGTGGCGGGGGGCGTGTTCGCCGCCGGCAAGCCCCTGTACTCCGAATTGGGGGGCCTCACCCAGGCGTGGTTGGAAATCGGCTCCACCGTCGCCCGGGGGGAGGGCGCCCTGGCGGTGATGGAAAATCCGGCCGGCTTGGCGTTCTCCCGCCACTTCGAATTGGCCGCCAGCGCCCAATGGCCCACGGGGTGGACGGGCGCGACCGGCAGCGAGTTCGTCGCCCTCGCCATGGCCGCCTCGATACCCATGGGCGGGTCGACCCAGGGGCGCCATGCCTTGGGCGTGCAGGGGATCTGGCTGGATGCGGGGGGCCTCTCCAGTTATGATGCCCGCGGAAATTGGCTGGGCGACCGGAAGACCACCTGGGGCGAGGGCGCGCTTTCCTGGGGCGTGAGGCTGGTGCCCGGTCTGGGCCTCGGCGTCGGCGTGCGGGTGGCGGCGCCGGAATGGGCCGAAGAAGCGCCGAGCGGGGCCCTATGCGCCGGGTTACAGGCCCGCCTATTCCCCGGCGATCGCCTGGCCCTGGCCTTCCTCGTGGAAAGCCCCTGGTGGGATGATCCGACCCCCTCGCCGGAACTCCGCCTCGGGGCCTCCTTCCGTTTCCTCCCCGAACTGGCCCTCGGCGCCGAGTCGCGCTGGGTGCCGGGCGACGACCCCCAGGCGCGCTTGGGCCTCACCTTCCTCCCGCTTCGGGCCCTCCGCCTGGGGGCCGGCTTGGCCCTTCGCGGGGCGACGGAAGACGGGCTGGGCGCCTTCTTCGGCTTGGAACTCCGCCTCGCGCGACTCGCCATCACCCTGACCCACGCGGGCGCCGTGGGCCAGTCAGACATCCTCGCCCTTGGAATACGACATGCTTGGTAAACCCCTCCTCTTCGCCGTCCTTTTCGCCCTTCCCCTCGGGGCCCAGCTGCGCCCCGCCAGCCCCGCGGGATCGATCTCGGGGATGAGCACGTTGGAAACCGGCTACCTCTTCCACAATAACGGCCTCCTCGATCCGACCCAAGACGGCGATGTGCTCATGGCGCCCGGCTGGAACCCGCGCCTCAAGCAATTATTCTCCGGGGTCGGCTCCGGCTTCAATTGGACCTTCCTCCTGGACATGGCCTACAACAAGCAGGTGGATAGCCTCATGCGGGAAACCTGGCTCACCGCCGCCGAGTCCAATTTCAAAACCACCCCCCTCGAACGCGCCGAACGCCTCATCGACACCTTGACCTTCTCCATGGAGACCCCCCTTTGGCGCTTCACCTTGGGCGACCAGACCCCCGACCTGGGGGGGCTCGTGCTCTCGGGGAAACGGGTGCGCGGCCTTCACCTCGACGCCGATGGGGGCGCCTGGCGCCTTTCGGCCTTCGGGGGTTGGTCGAGCCCGCGCCTCATGGCCCTCACGGAAAGCGAGACCAATTCGAGTTTCGACACGAATAACGATCTCGACCAGAACGGCTACCTCACCCAGAACCCGACCCCGGCCTACCGCCGCTTCTCCGCGGGCGCCCTCCTCGGGGGAGTCCCGGTGAAAGGATGGCGGGCCTCGCTCTCCGCATACTATGAAGAAGACGCCACCAATGCCGTGGGCTCCAACGAGGCGACCGCCCTGCCGCCGGTCGCCCGGCTTCTTTTGGGTACGAGGCAGGATATCGGGGAGGGCCCCCTTCGCCTAGCCGTGGAGGGGAGCGTTTCGCGGGCGACCTCCAATCGTTTGGACGGGGAGGGCCCCCGTTGGGCTTTCGGAACGCGTTCCTCCCTCACCCTCGACCGACAGCCGGTGAAGGGGGTCCTCGGCGTGGCCTGGTACCAGCCCCATTTCACCCTCGGCGGCATCCAAACATTCTCGGAAGAGGATCGCCTGGAATCCACCCTCGACTTCGATGTCTCGGCCACGCCGGTCTGGGTGCCGGGCCTTTCCTACCGGCTCACCGGTCAGGCGGTCTCCGCGGGCCTCGTCGCCTCGAACCTGGAGCACGAGGGCCGACTCCGCCTCGGCGTTCGGCCCGACGAGAGGGCCGAACTTTTGGCCGAGTTCACCGGGCGACTGCGGGAGGGAGAACAAGACGCTGAACTTTCCCTCACCGCCCGGGACTTGGACTTGAAGTTCACCCGCCTCTCCCCGGGAGTCCTCGGGCGCTGGTATGAACGCACCAATGCCCTCACCAACGCCCAGCGCGCCATCGAAGGCCGCTTGGATACCCGAAACCGTTGGGGCGACGACCGCGTGAGCCTGGCGACCACCCACCGGTTTTCCTGGCGCATCGTGCCGGTGACGGCCGCGAGGGCGATGGAATGGAATAGCGGCTTCACGGCGGGCGCCAAACTCGTGCCCCGCCGATTAGGTGCGGATCTGGGCGCGAACGTGCAATTCCTCCATGAGGAACTCACGGGCACCAATCAATTGACCCAGACGTGGCGCGTCAGCGGCCAAGTCGGGGCGACGTGGAACGTGAACGACCGTTTTTCGGCCGCGATCTCCTACCGGCCGGCCTGGGTGCAGGCGAGGGCCGACGGCGTGGTCGATCCACTGACCCAATTCACGGCCCACGCCGTGAACGTGGCCCTCACGGCGATGTACTGAAACGCTTCGCTTCAGCGCCCGCCGCCCAAGAGCGCCTTCTTGAGGCTTTCCTGGGCGGGTTTTTCGCATAGCCAAATGCCGAAGAGCGCCCGGCGGAACGCGTCCCCGGCGATGGTGGCGGCGGGGGCCCCATTTTTCGAGATCAGGGTGCCCGCCGCGGGATCGAACGCGAGGTCGAAGCGGTCCCCCGGTTTGATGGGGGCGCGGAAGATCTGGATGAAGGCCTCGATCTCGCCCTTGATGGGGGCGATCTGGCCGCCGGTGGCGTGCTCGAAGCCCTCGCGGGTCGCTTCCTCCATGCGCGCGCTGGTGATGAGGGAAGAAACCATATGGAGGCGGATGGCCGCGGGCCCCGGGGCGGCGAGGATCGCGGCCGCATCGGCGCTCCGACGCTCGAGGTAGAGCGCGCCGACGTACATCGTCATGCCGAACTTCGTGCGGTTCCCGGCGCCGTTTAGGGCGAGGGGCTTCCCGCCGACGGCGAGACTCTCGGCGACCTCGACCCCGTTGACCGAAATCGGGAAGAGGGCGGCGGTGCAAAAAAGCGCCGCAAGGATCGGTGCGAGCGGGAGGGTCTTCATCGTGCGGCTCCTCGGGAGGGGGGAATGTGGATGGGATGTTTTTGGCATGATTTGGGTGAAAGGGGAAGCCGAGAGGCTTCGATGGGCGCTACGGCCCTCCGCATGGCGCTTTCGGTCTTCGGGATCCGGGGAATGTGCCAAGGGTCTCACCGGATTCCGCCGCTTCCTACTCTAAATACACCTTGATGTTCTTAAGCGAATAGATGGGAAGGAACGGGAAGAGCACGGGCACCTTCTTCACGTAGGCTTGGTATTCGGGATCCGACCCGTAGCGGGCGTCTTGCTTGGTCTCGAGGCGCTTGGTGGACCCCATCATGATGAGGACGATGCAGATCGTGCCGAGGATGCCGGGCACGGCCTGGAGGGGGTGGTTCCACGCGGAGATCCCGGCGAGGAGGCTCCCGCTCCAGATGGTGATCTCGCCGAGATAATTGGGGCAGCGCACCAGGCGGAAGAGGCCCCGGTCGCAGAAACGCTTGGGCGCCGTTTTTTTGAACCTGGATTTTTGGAAATCGGCGAGGCCTTCCAGGCCCAAGCCGCCGGCCATCACGGCTAGGCCGAGGATCGTCAACCAGGGAAGGGGTTCCGCGCGGCCCTGGGCGAGGGCGTGGGCCCTCAGCAGGCCCGGCGAGAACATGCACAGATAGAGGAGCGCCACAGAGATCCAGATTCCGAAGCGGGTGAAGATCGACATCTTGCGATTGCGGCGCTGCACCTCATCGAGTTCGGTTTGGTAGGACGGGGAGCGCTCCCGGGATACGAGGAAGGTGCCGAGGCGCACGCCGTAGAGGGCCAGAAGCCCCAAGTGGGCCCAAGCCAGGGGGCCGAGTTGGCGGTAAAAGAGGGCCCCGGCGAGCACGGCGAGGGCGGTGATGGAGAAGGCGTAGCCGATGCTCACGAAATAGACGAGGCGGATGAAGCCCGTGGCCGAAATCGCCAGGGTCAGGGCGAAAAACCAGGGCCATTCGGTCGGGAATAGGGAGGAAAGATTCACCTGGGCACTCCGGGTCCTTGAGGGTGACCGGGTTGAATATACCCCTTCGCCTTGTCAGACGCAACCCGGGTTTAGTTCGCGCGCCTGCCGCCGCCTTCGGGCCGCATCGGGCCGGGGAAGGTATAATTTCCCACGGAATTCCAATGACAAGACCCGATTTCGACGCCTATTTCCCCACCCGATACGATTTCACCGCCGCCGAAGCGCGCATCCTGGAACGGTGGAAGGCCAAGAACGCCTTCCTCCCCCGGGGCACCGGCAAGCCCCATGTCATCGTCATCCCGCCGCCAAACGTCACCGGGCGCCTCCACATGGGGCACGCCCTCAATAACACGATCCAAGACATGCTCACCCGTTTCCACCGCATGGACGGCGCCGATGCCCTGTGGATCCCGGGCACCGACCACGCGGGCATCGCCACCCAGACGGTGGTGAAGAAGATGCTCGACGCCGAGGGGGTGGATTACCGGGCCCTGGGCCGCGAGAAGTTCGTGGAGAAGGTGTGGGAATGGAAGGAAAAATTCGGCGGCGAGATCCTGCGCCAACTCTCCCGCATCGGCTCCTCCTGCGATTGGAGCCGCACCCGCTTCACCATGGACGAGGGCCTCTCGAAGGCGGTGGCCCGGGCGTTCAAGAAACTCTACGACGACGGGCTCATCTACCGGGGCAAGCGCATCGTGAACTGGTGCCCGGTGGACCAGACGGCCCTCTCCGACGACGAGGTCGAGACGAAAGAGGGGGGCGAGCCCGGCTCTCTCTGGCACATCAAGTACCTCCTGGCCGACGGCGGCGGCGAATTGGTGGTGGCCACCACCCGGCCCGAGACCCTCTTCGGCGACGTGGCCGTGGCCGTGCACCCCGACGACGAGCGCTACCGGAGCCTGGTGGGCAAGCACGTCCTCCTGCCGCTCACCGACAAGAAGATTCCCGTCATCGCCGACGCCTACGTCGACCGGGCCTTCGGCACGGGCTGCCTCAAGATCACCCCGGCCCACGACGCCAACGACTTCGAGGTGGGCGCGCGCCACGGCTTCGAGCCGGTGGAGATCATGCTCCCCGACGCCCGCATGAACGACCGCGTGCCCGAGCGCTTCCGCGGGCTCACCCGGGAAAAATGCCGCGTGATAGCCGTGGCCGAACTCGAGGCCGCGGGCCTCCTGGTCAAGGTCGAGCCGCGCATGACCCCGGTGGGCCGCTCCTACCGCAGCCGGGCCATCATCGAGTACCGCCTCTCCGAGCAGTGGTTCGTGAAGATGAAGCCCCTCTGCGAGGCCGTCCTGGCGCGCCGGAGCGAACTGAGCTTCCACCCCGCGCGCTGGGAGAAGGTCTACCTCCATTGGCTCAACAATATCCGCGATTGGTGCATCTCGCGCCAGATCTGGTGGGGGCACCGCATCCCGGCCTGGTACCACGTGGAGACCGGCGAGATCCTCGTCGACGAGACCACGCCGGCGCGGGTGCTCGCCGAGCCCGGGAAATGGCGCCAAGACGAGGACGTGCTCGACACCTGGTTCTCCTCGGGCCTCTGGCCCATGTCGACCCTGGGATGGCCCGAAAAGGGCGCCGATTTCGACCGCTATTTCCCCACCACCACCCTCTCCACCGCCAAGGACATCCTCTTCTTCTGGGTGGCCCGCATGAACATGATGGCGGTGCACTTCGAGGGCAAGCTCCCCTACCGGCACGTCTACATCCACCCCACGGTGATGGACGAGCGCGGCGAGACGATGAGCAAGTCCAAGGGCAACGGCATCGACCCGCTCCACATCATCGGCGGGGCCACGGTGGAGGACCTCAAGAACCCCGTGCTCGACGCCCGGCCGTCGAACATGAAGGAGATGCTCGCGCGCATCGAGAAGAACTACGCCGAGGGCTTCCCCGGGGTCGGCGCCGACGCCATGCGCTGGACGCTCATCTACCTGTGCTCCTCCGGCCAGGAACTGCGCGTGGGCCTGGACAATTTCATCGACCTGGGCCGGCGCTTCATCACCAAACTCTGGAACGCCGCCCGCTTCATCACCGTCTACGCCGATGGCTACGTCGGCGGCGCCCCGCCCTCCGGCGCCGCGGAAGAGGAGGAGGACCGCTGGATGCGAAGCCGCATCGACGAGGCGGGCGCCGAGGTGCGGCGCTGCCTCGCCGAGTTCGATTTCACGGCCCTGGGGAAGGTCTATTACGAACTGGTGTGGAACGACTTCTGCGATTGGTACGTGGAACTCTGCAAGGTGCGCCTCGCGGGCGGCGACGAAGCCAAGAAGGGCGCCGCCCTCGTCCACCTCTACGCGGCCTTCGCCGACCTCCTGAAACTCCTCCATCCCCTCATCCCCTTCGTGACCGAGGAACTCTGGGAGAAGCTCGGCGAGGTCGCCCGCGAGAAAGGCCTGTGGACCCACCGCCAGGGCGACGACGCGCTCCTCATGCGCTCCGCCTTCCCCGCGCCCGGGGCCTCCCTTGATCGGGCGCTCCTCCAGCGCTTCGCCGCGCTCCAGGCCTTCACGGGCGCCATCCGGGGCCTGCGCACCCAGACCAAGGCCCCCGACCGGGAGCGGGTGGACGCCCGCTACAAGGCAGAAGCGGCCCATGCCTCCGTGGTCGACGCCATGAAAGACCGCATCCTGCGCATGGCCATGCTCTCATCCCTAGAGCCCGCCGAGGCCAAGCCCCAGGGCTGGTCGAGCGCCGTGATTTCGGGGGTGGAGATCTATGTCGACTTGCGCGCCTTCCGCGATAGCGCCGGCGAGAAGAAGCGGCTGGAGAAGGAATTGGAGGCGGCCCGGGTCGAACTCGAGGGCCTGGAAAAGCGCCTGGGGAACCCGGGATTCCTGGCCAAGGCCCGCCCCGAAGTGGTGGAGAAAGAGAAGGCCCGAAAGGCCGAATTGGGCATCCAGATCGGCAAGTGGAAAGAGGCCCTGGCGGAATTGGGCTGATTCGCCACGAAAGCAGCCCCAGGTTCATCTCTTTTCCACCGATGCTTCGCCCCTAAAATGGGGCTTTTCGACCCGAAATCGATTATAATTAGGGGTGATCGGGCGGCCCCCGCACGCCGCCTCGGTCCCCCGGGAGTCAACATGCTGTCCACCGCCCACCTCCTCATCGTCGTCGCCGTCGTCGTGCTCCTTTTCGGGGCTTCCGCCATCCCCAAATTCGCGAAGAGCTTGGGCCAGGCCAAGGGTGAGTTCGAAAAGGGCCTGCGCGAGTCCCGGGAAGAAGCCGAGAAGAACGCCGCCAACCCGTCCCCCCAGGTTGGCGCCCCGAAATCCGACGAAAAGAAGGGCTGATCGGCACTGCCCCTGTTCGGTCCTAGGGGCGAGCCGTCGCGGATCCCCTAGTGGCCGGTGCTTGACGCCCCGGCGAATGACGCCATTCGTTTTTCCCCTTAACCGGCGAACGGGTCCGAATCGACCCCGTGAATTTTCTTCAGTTCCGGCATCCAGCGTTTCCAGGCTTCCATCGAAAAGGGCGGCTGTCCCATGACGAAATGGTTGGCTTCCCAAACGCCGCCGCGCTCCCACTCCACCACGAAGATGGCCTGCTCCCCCCAACTCGCGCCGAGGCGCCCGCAACTCGACCGGCCATTGCCTTCGATCGCGTAGCGGCCTTCCCATAGGGGCGCGCTTTCCCCCAGGCGGCGCACGCGGGCGGCGCCCGAGACGCGCGCCGGGGTCTCGTTCACCGCCACGAGTTCGCAGCCCCAGTCCCGGAGTTCGTCGAGCATGAGGCAGACCGGCCTCTGGCTCGTGACGATCCACCACCAGGCGAGTTTCTTCGTCCCGTACCAGTCGACCACCGCGTCGCTGAATTGGGGCCACCCGTCGACGACGTTCCACCAGATGAGGCCGCTCTTCTCGCCCTTGCGGATGCGGAAATGCTCGATGAAGAACTTGAAGGCCTCGGCCTGGGCGATCTGGCTCGCGAAGACGAAATCCGCCAGGTTCTCGGGGGTCTTCCCGAAGAGTTCCCGCGTCTGCTTGGCCATGAGGCCGATGCGGTAGGCGTAGGGGCCCCGGGCGTCCACGGGCTCGGCGGCGTGGACGATCCACTCGTCGTTGTCCTGCCAGGGCCACCTTTTGTCCTCGGACAAGAACCGCGCGAGGCTCCCCGCCGAGGGGCAGCCGTGGTAGCCGATCTCGCTGGCGAAGCGGGCCGTATTGTCCCGGTAGAAGGGGCCCTTATAATAATCCCGGGGGCCCCAGAGATGCTGCTCGGGGCCGCCGTTATCCTTGCGCGCCTTGGCGAGTTCGTCGGTGAGCCAGGGCGAACTGGGGAGGTAGGGCCGCCAGGGGTCGTGCTGGCTGAGGGCCCGGGGGAGGACTTCCCGGGTGATGCGGTTGGATGAGGGCTTCTGGCCGCTCCAGGTGCAGAAGGCGTCGGTCTCGTTGTCGCCGGCCCACAGGGCCAGCGAGGGATGGTGGCGCAGTTTCTTGATGATCTGGGCGGCCTCGCGGGCCATCCCCGCGGCGAAGGCGTCGTCCATGGGCGGGAGTTCGCAGCCGATCATGAAATCCTGCCAGACGAGCAGGCCGTGCCGGTCGCAGAAATCGAAGAAGGCGTGGTCTTCGTAGACCCCCCCGCCCCAGACGCGGATCATATTGCACCCGGAGGCCCGGAAGAGCTCCAGGTTGCGCGCGACGTATTGGGGGTCGCGGGAGTGGAAGGCGTCGGCGGGCACCCAATTGGAGCCCCGGATGAAGACGGGCTCGCCGTTCACCTTGAAGCGGAAATCGCCCATGGCGCCGTCGGGCCGCTTGAACGATTGCTCCAATTCCACCGTGCGCACGCCGACGTTCCAGACCTGTTCGTGGCGCAGCGCCGCGCCCTGGAAGAGTTCCAGGCGGGCCTCGTAGAGCGGCTGCGGCCCGAGGTCCCGGGGCCACCAAAGGGCGGGGGAGGGGAGCGAGATGGCTTGGCGCCCGGTGGTGAAACGCAGCGCGAACTCGCTTCGATGCGCGACGCCGCCATGGCTTAGGGTGAAGACGGCGCGGAAATCGTCGAGGCGGCGAGCGGGGGTAGTGAAGGTCCAGTCGAGGAGCAGGTCGGCGCGGGAGGGCGTGGCGCCCCGCACGGCCAGCGCCCATTCGGTCCAGCGCGTCTTGGGCCGGCGGCGCAGGAAGACCGGCTTCCAGAGGCCGGCGCTCACGATGCGGGGCATGATGTCCCAACCGAACATGTGGGCGGCCTTGCGCAGGTGCAGGTGCTCGTAATTATAGGGCTGGGCGAAGAGGCCCGAGGGCCGGTCGAAGGTCCGCGCGTGGAGGACCGCGCTCTTGATCTCGACGCGCAAAACGTTTCCCTTCGCATTCAGTTTCCCGGTGACATCTGGGGCGTGCTCGAGGAACATATTCTCGCAGCGCAGGACCTTCTCGCCATTGAGGAAAACATCTGCGATGGTATCGACCCCCGCGAAGACGAGTTCGATTTCGTCCTCCCCCGCCTCGATCCCGTCGAAGCGCGTTTCATAGGTCCAATCCACGGTCTCGTAGGGGCCAAGGCGCTGGACGTTCTTTCCCTGATAGGGATCCGGCAGGAGCCCCTGGGCGACGAGGTCGAGTTCCACATTGCCGGGGACGGCCGCCGGAATGCGATGGGGCTTACCCGTCTCGGGATCTTCGTAAGAAAGAGACCAGGGGCCGGGGAGGGGAAAAACATCTTCGCGAGGTTCCATGGAAAATCCTTGGGATGCTTAAAAAGGCTCCAAAACGCCCCTCAAAGCCAATCCTCGCCCCAAGTATAAGCGTCCGGAACCATAAAAACTTATCTAAAATTGTTAAAACTTACATAAAATATGCATTCTTCACGATCGAAGTCATTGGCGACCCCGTTTTGAATCGCGGAAGCCCATGCACCGGGTTTCCCAATCCGCCTTTCTCAGGGGCAAAACAGGCTTTGAATTTCGAGGAATCCAAAACCCCATGACCCACCTGAAATCATTGCCGGTGAATCAGAGGGAGATGAAACAAGGTGTCGTCATCCACGGGAACGAAATTGCCAGCCATGGCCAGATATCCGGAGGGTGCCGAAGCAAGGTATCGTCATCCATGGAAACGAAATGTGCAGCCAAGGGTGATTAAAACTTAGAAAAGTTTATTCCACTCCTCCACCCCCCCATCAAAAGGCGAAGCCTTTTACCTGGCAGTCGACGGTGGAAGCCATACCCCAAGCGGCAGGTGGGAGTCCCTGGAGGAGCGCCTCAGCGCCACCCAAAAACCCGCACCCGGGCCCACCCGCTGGCGCTGCGGCGCGACGGAAGGGATTCCCACCTGCCGCGGGAGGCAAGCCCCGGCGATACCAGGGTTTCAAAAAACCCAGTGATAGCCCGACGGAGTCCTAGGCGATTTTCTTCGCGCCCGTGAGTTTCCCCAACCCCTTCTCCATGCCTTCCATCATCCAGGCGACGCCGTAGGCCATGGGGATCGTGCAGGCCCAATAGCTGAAGACGTAGAAGTCCTTGATGAAGGAGAGCGCGCGGTCGTCGGGGTAATAGCGCAGGTAGAGGGTCATGATGACGTTGTAGGAGAAGATGGCCCACAGGCTCAGGAAGAACCACAGGCGGTCCTTGAAGAATTGGCTGACGGCGCCGGCCGCGGCGAAGAGCCAGAAGATCACCGTGAAATTGGGGCCGTTGAGCTTGGTGATGGCGATGCCGAACCACATGGGCAGCCCCTCCAGCGAAAGCGGCAGGATGCCCATATTGCCGTACTGCTTGCGCCAGATGGCGTTGAAGAATTTCCCGAATTTCAGCCACCAATCCTCGACCTCGTTGATCCCCATCCAATTGATGGGCGGGTTGCCGTGGGCGCGGATGATCATGTAGAGCAGGATCGCGTAGCCCAGGTAGAACATCATGAACATCTTGATGAGCACGAAGAAGCCGCGCTGGAGCGGGTTGTGCGGGTCGACGAGGTCGGGGGCGAGGAACTTGTAGAAGAGGTAGACCCCCAGGAGCGCCAGGTTGCAGACGATGAAGGTGATCATCCCGATCTTGACGTTATTGGTGTCGTAGAGGTTGCTGTCGAGGCTGACGATGAACTTGTAGTAGACCCCGTAGGCGATCGCGAGGACGACGACCGCGGTGGCCAGGAGGCCGAGCCCGTGGAGGATCTGCTCGGCGGAGAGGCGGCGGGGCGCCACGACGAAGATGAGGAGCACGGTGACGATGTGCATGAAGCCGAAGCCGGCGGTGCCCAGGATGGTCTGGTGGCCCCCCATGGCGAAGCCGAAGAGCATGGCGAAGGCGAGGAGGTACTTCTCGCCGAAATAGGGCACGGCGGCCTTCTCGCTATTGCGCTCGATGACCTCGTCCTGCCAGCGCAGGAGGATGAGCAGGAGCACGGGGAAGAAGACGGCGCTCATGGCGGTGGCGCGGGTTTGGCAGCGGGCGCTCCAGATGACGCCGGAGGTGGCCCAGGCGGCGCCGACGATGGCGGCGGCGATGCGGGTGTAGAGGGCGCGGGTGCCGCAGGAGGCGAGGAGCTTGATGAAGACGAGCACCGAGAAGAAGACGATGAGCCCCCCGCAGAACGAGGAGAAGAAATTGGCCCGCCAGCCGATGCTCTCGATGGGCAGGAAGGTCATGAGTTTGCCCATGTAGGAGTAGAGCGGGTAGCACGGGGCGTGGGCGATGCCCAGGAAGTGGATGGCCACGATGAGCTCGCCGCTATCGCCCGCGGAGACCGTGGGGGTCATGGTGTAGGTGTAGAGCGCGGTGGTGAGGATCCCCATGATGGCGGCCACCAGCAGGTCGATGCGCGTGAAGGTATGGATGCGGTACTTGGAAATGAGGTCCACGGTCGGGCTCCTTAAGGGCTGGTTTCCGTCTCCCGGATCGGGGCGAGCCGGGGGGCGGTTCGGGGATTGAGTCGGTCGAGCAGGTCGTTGAGGACGGCGAGGCGGCGGGCTTTCTCGGCCTCGGGGATCTGGCCGTCCATGACGGCGGCCTTGGTGCCGGGGCGGGGCGAGAAGGCGGCCGTGTTGGCCCAGTCGAAGCGCAGGTGTTCCACGGCCTCGAGGGTCTTCTGGAATTGGGCCTCGGTCTCGCCGGGGAAGGCGACGATGAGGTCGGTGCCCACGCGGGCCCCGGGGATGGTGCGCCGCAGGGCCTCGACTTTGGCGGCGTATTCGGCGAAGGTGTAGCCGCGGTTCATGCGCGTAAGCACGACGTCATCGCCGTGCTGGAGGGGGAAATGGATCTCTTTGGAGAGGTTCTTGTGCCGCGCGATGACGTCGATGAGGCGCTGGTCGACGTCGCGGGGATGGCTCGTCATGAAGCCGATGTCTTCGAGGAAGGAGAAGGCGGCGACCTCCTCGAGGAGATCGGGGAAGAGATAGTCGCCGTAGGTGGTCTTGCCGTAGCTGTTCACGTTCTGGCCGAGGAGGACGACCTCGGTGTAGCCCCGGCCCTCGAGGCCGCGGATCTCCTCGAGGATCGATTCTTTCTTGCGGCTGTATTCCCGGCCCCGGGTGAAGGGGACGATGCAATAGGTGCAGAACTTGTCGCAGCCGAAGGCGATGCTCACCCAGGCGCGCTTGCCCGGTTCGCGCTTCTGCGCGGCGAGGTTCTCTTCATAGGAGGCGACCTCGGATTCCTTGCGCCCGGGGCGCATGGTGGCGAGTTGGGCCGCGAGGGGAACGCCGCCGGCGAGGTAGGCGGGGAGCTGCTCCATATTATTGACCCCCACGACCACGTCGAGGAAGGGGAGTTTCTCGAGGACGAAGCCGCGCAGGTGCTGGGGCATGCAGCCGGTCATGGCGAGTTTCATGTCGAGGCCGTTCTGGCGGCGCAGGTAATCGAGTTCGTGGAATTTCCCCAGCACCCGGCGTTCGGCCTTGTCGCGCACCGAACAGGTATTGAGGACCACCAGGTTGGCCTCTTCCGCCCGCTCGGCCTCGGTCCAGCCGGTATTCTCCAGCAGGCCCGACAGGCGTTCGCTATCGTTTTTATTCATCTGGCACCCGTAGGTGATGATGTGGTAGCGCCGCAGGAGGGGGGAA
Source organism: Spirochaetota bacterium (assembly GCA_017302015.1). GTDB lineage: Bacteria > Spirochaetota > UBA12135 > COTS27 > JAFLEE01 > JAFLEE01. The sequence goes on from JAFLEE010000048.1 coordinate 35,649, forward strand.
TTCATGGGGGAGGGGAGGGAGGATTTTACTATAGAAGAAGGGCCTTGAATTTGGAGCGTAGAACGCTATCTTTTAGGGGGTCCCCCGAGGCCAAGCCCGGGGCCAAATAGGAGTCCCCGATGTTAGATGGTAGAAAAATCCTCGTCAGCCTTGTTTTTGCCGCGATGGCCGCGGTGTTCGCCCAGTCCGCCACCAACGCCTCGGGTGAGGCCTATTTCCGGGCCAATGTGAAACCGGTGCTGGAGAATTACTGCTACAATTGCCACGGCCCCTCCAAGCAAAAAGCGGGGCTGCGCTTCGACCAGGGGAAGTCCGCCTTTACCGGTGCGACCCCCGCCGTGACCCCCGGTGATGTGGAGAAGAGCCTCATGCTTTCGGTGATCAGCTACGAAGGCCGGGTGAAGATGCCCCCCAAGCGCCGCCTGGACGACGAGCAGATCGCCACGCTGCGCAAATGGATCGAGGACGGGGCCTGGTGGCCCAAAGAAACCCCTTAGCATTTCGGGGGACATGATATAAGGAGCCTCGGACCGCTCCCGATGCGGTTCTCAGGTTTCCTCCATGTCCCCGCAAGCCCTGGGGGCGCCCACCGAGCGTCAGGTGGAGCGCTCCATGCAATTCACCTACGCCCAGGCGCTCTTCAACTCCGTGTTCGTGGCGTCCACGGGGGGCATGTTCCTCATCGGGTACGCCCTGCGCCTCGGGGCCGATAATTTCCGCATCGGGCTGTTAAGCAGCGTCCCCATGTGCTGCGTCGTGGCCCAACTCGCCGGGGCCTATCTGGTGGAACGGGGCTTCCGCCGCAAGCGCCTCACCATCGTTTTTACCCTGCTTCAAGTGCTCTGTTGGGCGGCCGTCGTGCTCATCCCCGTCCTGGGCGAGGGGAGGTCCGCGGATGTGCGCGTCGGGCTCCTCATCGCCGTCATCGCCCTCGTCACCCTCTTCGCCCATGTGGGGGCCAACGCCCGGGCCAGTTGGGTCGGCGATCTGGTGCCCCCGAAGCGCCGGGGAACGTTCTTCGGCCGCCTCTCCCTCTTCGGGGGGATCGTGGGCACCCTCTTCGCCCTGGCCGAGGGGGGCTTCCTCGACTGGGTGAAGCAGATGGGCCTCGGCGCCTTCACCGTGCTCTTCGCCATCGGCATGCTCTTCGGGGTGGTCGCCGCGCTCCTCTTCCTGCCCCAAGCCGACGTGCCGCTCCATAAGGAAACCCGATCGGTGCCTTTCCGCGGTCGCATACGCCAGACCTTCGCCAATGGGCCGCTCATGGCCCTCATGCTCTTCGCCGTCCTCTGGTCGCTCCAGACGGTGGCCATGCCGTTCTACCACACCTATATGCTGCGCGACCTGAAGATGCCCTTCTTCGGGGTCGGCCTCACCAATGCGGCGACCATCCTGACCTTCCTGGCATCGTCCCCCTTCTGGGGCCGCATCGTCGACCGCTACGGGTGCCGCCCGGTGATCATCCTCTGCGCCTTCGCCTTCGCCCCGATCCAGGCGATCTGGATCCCCCTCGACACCCCGGCAAAGGTCTACGCCGCGGTGATCCCCGCCAATCTCCTCGTCGGCTTCCTGGTGGGGGGGCTTAACGTCGCGCTCAATACCCTCATCTATAAACTGATCCCCTCCGCCGGGCGCTCCGTCCAGATCGCCGTGTATTCGGTGATCGTGGTGCTGCTTTCGGCGCCCATGCCGGCCCTGGGGGGAAAACTCCCCGAACTCTTCCAGCGCCTGGGCCTGGGCAGCGACCTGCGCTATACCTTCTACTTGAGCGGATTCTTTACCCTCATCGCCGCCTTCGCCGCGCTGCGCATCCGGGAAGAAGGCGCCCAAGGCGCCCGGGCCCTGCTCGTCAAGCTGCCGCGGCACCTCATGCGTCCCTCCACGCTCCCCGCCTCCCATCCCCCGCCGCCCCTGGATCTTCCGGGGGAGACGGCGCCCCATTCCTGAGGCCTAACAGAAAACGGCGGGCCCCGCCTAAAGGTCGAGGACCGGATGGTGCCCGCTCATCCCTTCGCGCCAGACGACCACGCGGTTTCGTCCCTCGTGCTTCGCCTGGTAGAGCGCGGCGTCCGCCCGGCGGATCGTTTCATCCAGGGTGGAGGCCGGCGGGAGGAAATGGCCCACCCCGATGCTGACGGTGCAATGGATGGGCTGGGGGCTCGCGGGGAAGGTCCGGTCTTGGAGGCCCTGGCGCAGGCGCTCGGCGGCGGAATACGCGAGGGCAGGATCGGGGGTGGAGAGGAGCACGAGAAACTCTTCGCCGCCCCAACGGCAGACGAGGTCGTCCCCCCGCACGGCGCCGCTAAGGACCTCGGCCACCATCTTGAGCACCTGGTCGCCCACCCCGTGGCCGTGGGCGTCGTTGACGCGCTTGAAATGGTCCACGTCGAGGAGGAGCAGGTGGAAACCCACGCCCAGGCGCCGGGAACGGGCGAGTTCGGCTTGAAGCCGGAGTTCCCCGGCCCGGCGATTGAAGAGCCCCGTGAGGAAGTCGACGGAGGCGGCGCGGCGCAGATCAACGACGAGGCGCTGGGTGATCATGAGCACGAAGCCGACCGTGAGCAGATGACTCACCAAAATCCAAGCGAGGTTGATCGCCAGGGATTGGGTCTGGAGGGAGGCTTCGGGGTCGCGCCCATGGGTGAGGAAGGTGTAGGGGATTCGCAGGAGCATGACCACGGCTTGGATGACGAATACGAGGCCCGTGAACCGGCTGCTGCGAATCCGCCGGCTTTCCCGGGAGCGCAGGAAGGCGTAGGCCGTGAGACCCTGGAAGGTCGCCAGGCAAAGGGAAATGACGGTGACGCGGCCTTCAAAGGTCGGGAAGGGGAGGGTGAACAGCCAGAATAAGAACCCCACCAGGGCCGAGGCCGCCCATGGAATCCAACGGGGGGCGATTCCGTGGGTGAAGCGAACGGAGCCCGTCCAGATGCAGCCCGCGCCCCAGGCGATGCATATATTGCCCGCGATGAGCGAAAGGGGCGCGGGGATCCGGGCGCGCAGGAAGATCAGGGCGATGCCCACGGCGATGGCCAGGCAACCGAGGGCCCAGCGCTTGACCCCGGGGTAATGCTGGACCACCGCGGCGAAATAGAGGATGAAGAGGGTCTGGATCGCCGAGAGGGCGATCATGAGGACGCCGACGGTGGTGAAATCGAGTTTCATGGGAGCCGGGCCCGCTTCGCCCGGGCCCTCCCGCCGACATCCAGAACCATCCCCGATTAGCTCCTGAAACCCGATAAAAGTAAATTATTCGGAAATAGGCCGAAGGCCCCCATTTTGAAGCGAGCCGGGAAAAGCAGCATCCTGGGCGTTCGTTGCCGATCGGCGCGCTTCACCTCGGGGAGCGCCGCCCTCCCCCCGAGAAAGATCTCAGTCTGCGGGGGCTGAAGCTGACGTTCGGCATCTCAACCACTCGGCCATCGCCGAGCATCGGTCACCGCCGAGCATCGGTCACCGCCGAGCATCGGTCACCGCCGAGCATCGGTCACCGCCGAGCATCGGTCACCGCCGAGCATCGGTCACCGCCGAGCATCGGTCACCGCCCGGATCATCGCGAAGTAGTGGTCATGGGGAACCCAATGGGGCACGCTATTGCCCGTGCCGAGGGCATAGCCGCCGCGGGAAGCCGAGCGCTCGAGCATGGCCTTGGAGCGTTCGTAGACCGCTTCGGGCGCCATGCGGCAGACGTAATCGACGTCGATGCCCCCGAGGATCGCGATGCGGTCGTGGAAGCGCTCGTAGGACTCTTCCACGGGGAGGATGGCGTCTTCGTAGGAATGGCGCGCGTCGTATTTCAGTTCGTCGACGATGGCATCGATGACTTGCTCGTAATAGCCGCAGGAATGGAGAATGGCGGGCTTGCCGCCGGCGTGGATGGCCTCGACGATGCGCTTGTGCCAGGGGAAGAGATATTCGCGCATCTGGTCCACTGACAGAAGAGTCTGGGTCTTGAAGCCCCAATCGTCGTTGGAGATGCAGGCGCCCACGGAGGCCAGCGGGGCCGCATTGCGGTAATAACGTTCGAGGCGCGAGCCGACGGCCTCGAAGAGGTCGCGGACGAGTTCCGGCTCGTCCGCCATCATGTAGCAGAGGTTCTCGTAGCCCACGAGGCGGATGACGTTCTCCTCCACCCCGCCGGGCCCGTGGACGATGACCTTCATCCCTTTCGGAAGGTATTCGGTGAGTTCGGCGATGGCCGCGTAATCGCATTCGTCGGGGTTCGGCCAGGGATACTTCTCGAACGAGGCGCGGTCGGTGATGACGAACCCCTCGTTGAGCGAGATGGAACTCTTGCTATGGACCTCGCCGCGCTTGAAGACGAAGCCGGGCACCTGATAGGTGACGTAATCGTAGCCCGCGTTTTTGAAGGCCTCCATCACCGTGAGGTCGATGCCCCGACGGGATGCGGGCTTCTTGCCCCTGGCGAGCACCTCATGGAGGGGACCGTTGAGGAAGAACTCGAAAAGCGTGGGCCGGCTGGGGGCTTCCCGCCTCAGCACCTTGAGGAGGTTCATGAAATCGGGTTGAGTCTGGACGGGGGGAAGGGCAGTGCAGGTATCCATTTCAATGATCCTTTTTGAAAATCTATGATTAAAATAGGCCAGAAAACTTGCTTTTCACAGGTTATAGACGATTATTATGTACCTGAATCGCTTAATTCATTGATCTGAAATGCCTCCCCCTAAACGCCCCCATCCACCCATTTCCCCACTTCCAAATTCCAGTCCCAGGCTTACTCCTCCGTCGCCTGCAAATCCTCACCCCGTCTTAAGTCCCACGCCTCCGCTAAGTTCCCCTCCCAAGGCAACTCCCATTCCCAAACCAACCCCCACTCCACCCTCACCTCCAAATCCACCCCCCACCCGCACTCTCAATCCCACTCCACTTCCCGATCCAACTCCAACTCCTCCCCCCCCTTCCCCTTGGCTTTCGGCCAAGGGGAAGGGGGCCGGGGGGATGGGGTCCAT
>JAFLEE010000049.1 GCA_017302015.1 Spirochaetota bacterium
CGAGGAACCAGGCGAGGCCGCCCGGCAAGGGCGAGACCAGGGGTAGCGGCGTTCGAAAAGACAACGAACCGACCCATTGCCCGGTCATCGCCGAGAGCGGCACCGCAAGGATGAGGGCGAGGGCCGCCGCCGCGGTGGAGAGGAGAAGGGCCTCCGAGACCACCATGCGCCGGATTTCCCGCGGGGTCGCGCCGAGGGTCTTCAGGATGGCGAACTCCCGGGTCCGCTCCGCCACCGACGCGCCGAGCGCCGCGGAGAGGCCGAGGAGGCCCACCACCGCCATGACGAAGGCGAGGATCTTAAGGAGCGTGACCAGGACGCCGATATGCTCCCCCATCGCCGTTCGCAATTCGGAATCGGTGATGAGGAGGCCGACGGGCCAGGTCGAGGCCGCCAGGGTGCGCTCGAGTTCCCTCATGGCGGCCCGGCGATCCAGGTCGGGGCCCTTGTTCCACGACAGGCGCAATGCGCTCGTCTTCCCGGGATGGCCCAGGCGTTGGCGCAAGGCATCGGCCGGAACGTAGGCCGCGGCCGGCGAGCCGAGTTCACGCACGATGCCGACGAGGGTGAAGGACATCGGCGTATCATGCACGCGCAGGGTGATGCGGCCGCCGACGCCGACTCCCGGAAAGAGGGGGAGCGCCATGTGGTTGAGGACGAGGGAATCCTCGTCACCGGGGGTGAGACCCCGCCCCGCGAGGAGCGGAAAGGAAACGAACGCCGTGGCGGGGGGGGCGCCGCGCAGAGCGAAACTTCCGTGCCCCCCATCGGGGTAGGTGTGGACCACCGAAAGATCTTCGCCCGCGCCGAGCGCGCAGGGGATCTGCTCCCACGCCTCGACCCGCGCGACGCCGGGGAGCGCCGCCAAGACGGATCGCGCCCCGTCGATGGCCACGGGCCGATTGAAGCGGATCTCCACATCGTAGGAGCGGGCGGCCATCCCGCGCTCCAGATTCGCTCTCCAAGCCTCGGCCAATTCCGTCGCCGTGATGAAGAGCGCTCCCGAGGCCGCCAGGAGCCCGATCGTGAGGGCGAGGCGTCCCGGCTTTCGTCCGATATTCCGCACGGCATAGGTCAGGAGACGGCGGGCGCCGAACGCGGGGGCCGCTTTCGGCGAATAGGAAGCCGCCGCCTGCAGGACCGACCGCGCGCTGGCCCCGGCCGCCTTCCGCAGCACCGGGAGGGTGAGGAGGAGCGGGATAAGCACCCCGCACGCGATCTGCAGGGCGAGAACCCAAGCCGGAATGGACGCATCCACGAGGGCGATGTTGAGGAGGGTCGAGACTTTGGTCGCGAATAGGAGCCCGAGGGCCCGGGAGGGCGGGATCGATGCCAGGGCGGCCGCCGCGCCGAGGACCGCGATGGGGAGCGCGTAGGGGATGAGCAACTGGGTGGAGCGCGCCCCCACGCTCTTGAGGATGCCGAGGCTGCGCCTTTCCCGCACCATCCATTCGGCGACCAGGGAGGCCGCGAGTATCCCCGCGAGGACGAGGATGAGGAGCGACGAGACGAAGAGCATCAGCATGATGGTCCGGCTCGGCGCCTCATGGGGGTGCCTCTTCGGCGGGGGCGCCTGGATCTCCTCCACCCGGTATCCGCGTTCCGCGAGACGGGAAGCCACGCGTTTGGCCAAGGCCACGGTTCCCGGGAGGTCGATCTCGCCGTCGGCGGCGGCGATTTTGAGTTCGGTCTCTTCGGGCGGGATCCCCAGGAGCGCCAGGGTCTCCGGCGCGACATAGCCGTAGGCCATTCGTTCCTGCCAGGCGGGGGCGAGGCCCGGATCATGGACGAGGCCGCTGACGCCCAGGCGCCGCTCGCCGCCCCCGGGCGCGCGGACGCGAAGGCTGCCGCCGATGGCGACGGGAACCACGGGGCCCGAGGACCTCTCCAAGAGCAGCGTTCCCGCGGGCGGCGGCCAAGCCCCCCGCTCCGGCCGGAACCGGGCGATCTCCATGGCGTTCCATTCCCGCACCATGAATAGAAGGATCGGCCGCCATTCATCGGGCCCCACCTGGACCCGCGTGAGATGGGAGGCGCGGGCCTCGGCCCCGGCGACCCCGGGCGTGCCCCGGGCGACACTCAGGCATTCCGGGGTCACCCGATCCATTTTCAGGGTCGCGGCGGCGGGACGGGTGCCGAGGTAATTGGCCCGGGTTTCCCGGCTCGAGACGATGTAGGCGGTCATCACCATGCCGAGGGAAGTCAGGCTGACGGCCAACGCCGCGAACATGAGGAAGAAGCGCCCGGGGGCGTGCTGGATGTCCCGAAAGATCTTCACGACGAGGCGCTTAGGCATGGGCCACCTCCCGGGGGGCGCCGAGCATCCGGCCGTCTTGGAGGGCCACCGATCGGTCCGCGCGCTCGGCGAGTCGGCGCTCATGGGTCACCATGAGGATCGTCTTACCGAGGGCGGAGAGGGATTGGAAGAGGTCGACGATCCCGTCCGCATTGGCGCGGTCCAGGTTCCCGGTGGGTTCATCCGCCACGATCAGGGGCGGATCATTGGCCAGGGCCCGCGCGATGGCCACTCGTTGCTGCTCCCCCCCCGAGAGGGCCGCCGGGAATTTGCGGGCCTGGCCCGCGACCCCCACCCGCTTAAGGAGCGCCAGGGCCGCGTCCGACCGATCCCGGGCCGGGATCGCCCCGCGGAGATCCATGGGGAGGAGGACGTTCTCCGCCACGGTGAGGGTCGGGAGCAATTGGAAGAATTGGAAGACGACCCCCACCGAATCCCGCCGCCAAAGCGCGAGGCCCTCTTCATCGAGATCGGAGAGGCGGCGCCCGTCGATCTCGATGAGCCCGGCGGTCGGCCGGTCGATGCCCGCCACCAATTGGAGGAGGGTCGATTTCCCGCTCCCGGAGGCGCCGGTGATGGCGAGGAACTCGCCCCGCGCCACCGAGAGGTGGATGCCGTCGAGGGCCGCGAAATCGCCCCCGGGAGTATGGAACACGCGCGCGAGGTCGGTGAGTTGGATGAGGGCCGGCTTTCCTTGGTCGCTCATGGAGATCTCCGTGCGGGGACCCTCGAAACGGGGCGCCCACGCGGAGTGATCTTAGTGCGGAAGGCTCCCCGTTTCGTTCCCCTTTGCAAAGGTGGACATCGGCGCGCCCCGGCCGGACCGGGGCGTGCGGCCCGTATGCTTCTTGAACGCCTTATTGAAGGCCGCCTTGGAACTGAAACCCGCCTCCAGGGCGAAGGAGAGGATGGAGCGCCCCGAGCCGGCCTCCGCCGAAAGCGCCCGTTCGACCTCCGCTACGCGCAGGCGGTTGACGTAGTCGAAGAAGTGCATCCCCGCGTTCTCGTTGATGACCTGGCTCAGCCGCCAATAGGGAACATCGATGAGGGCGGCGAGTTCGCGGATCGTGAGCGAGGGCCGGCGATAGGAGCGGTCCTCGGCCATGAGGCGCGAGAGATCCTCAAAAAGCGCCCGCGACGCCTCGTCCGGCCTCCGCTGCGCAGGCATGGGGATCTCCATGGGCGCACGGGGCCCCGGATCGGAATCGGCTTCGGCCTCCGGTGGGGTATTCCCGAGGGAGCCGCTGCGCCTCAGGGCGAAGAAACCCAGGCCGAATACCATGATCCCCATGATGAGCGACAGGAGATTCTGGAGGACGGTCGCGGGCCCGCCATGGACCAGCCAAACCCGAATGGGCGCCTGGAGCAACCAGGTGAGGGCGAGCCCGATCAGGAGCGGGGAGATCCACGCCAGCCCCCCTGGATCCGGGTGGGAGGACCATCGCGCTTGGTCTTGCCGGGCCGCCGAGACCGCTCGATGGGAGAGGAACAGATAGATGATCACTTGGATGGAGAACGCGAGGGAAACCAGCGGCGCATCGAGCCGGCCGAGAAACCCGCCCTCCCGCGATCCGGCGACGAAAAAGGCGAGTACCACGGCGATCGACGGTAGGAAATGGGGCCAAGCGCGTGAGAGCGCGATGGGCCGCCCCAGGGCGATGGCTCGAACGTAGAGCCACGCCATCGGCGCCAGCAAGAATTGGGTGGGCTCCACCTCGGAATGCAAAGAGCGACCTGCGCCGAGATGCAGAAATGCGGTGAGGACGGGCGCGTGGGCGATGCTCGCCGCGAGGGCCAGGAGGAGGAGCGCGAGGGGAACGCGCACGGAAAGGGCCACGGGCCGGAAGAGGGCCAGGGCGGCGAAGAAGAGCCCCTGGAGCACCGAGGCCCCCAGGAGGAGGATGAAGAGCGGCGCAAGCGAGGGGGGCAGTTCGGTCATGATGGGGCTATTTTACCCCGCGCGATGATCCTTGAAGTAAGAAGCGCCACTCTCCTTTGGACGCCCTGTTGGGAGGTTGTTTGTCTCTTCGCTGCACGATCGTTCTAGCGCCGATCCCACTCGGCTTTGGATATCGCCTAGAGGATCCTCGGTGTTCCTTCAGACATTATTAGACATTCGCGTAACGATCGAAAGGTGACCCGCCGAATTCCCGCATCCGAGCGTCCAAACCCACCCTCGGGCGCTGGATTCTCAACCCTCCCGCCTAAAACGCAAATAATGTCCGGCCATTTTTGCCTATATTGAATGCAGTCTTCGCCACAAGCCTCCCGAACGGAACCCAAACCATGCCCCTCCCCACCGACGCGAAACTCCGCGCCTACCTTGAATCCTCCATAGCCTCCCGCCACCCCCTCTGGGGCGTCCCCGGGAAGCCCTGCAAATCCCCCGGCTACCATACGAAGGTGGCCGACGGCACCCCCGTCCACCCGACCCGAGACGCCGCCCAGTACATCCTCATGCTTCTAATGGAAGGAAGTAAGGAGAGCCTCGCCCAGGCGGCGAGCGCCCTGCCCCACCTTCTTGCGCTCCAGGAGACCGATCCCTACCATCCGGCCTACGGCATTTGGCCGTGGTTCTACGAGGAACCCATCCCCCAGATGTCGCCGCCCGATTGGAACTGGGCCGATTTCATCGGCGCCCAACTCATCCAGATCTGGTCCGATTACCACGACCGGCTCCCGGCCCCCCTCGAAGGCGAACTCCGCCGCGCGCTGCTGCGCGCCGGGTGGAGCATCTTCCGGCGCAACGTGCAGCCGGGCTACACCAATATCGCCCTCATGGGCGCGACGGTCACCGCGGCCGTCGGGGAACGCCTCGGCGTTCCCGAACTCCTGGAGTACGCCAAGGCGCGCCTCGCGGGCATCCTCTCCCACACCGAGAAGCACGGCGACTTCAACGAATACAATAGCCCGACCTATACCCTCGTCGCCCTGGAGGAGATGGACCGCGCCCTCTTCCTCGTGGAGGACCCGACCGTGCGGGAGCGCGCCGAGATCCTTAGGCGCCACGCTTGGAAGGTCATCGCAGAGCATTTCCACGCGTCCTCGGGAACCTGGGCGGGGCCCCATTCCCGCACCTACGGCGACCTCCTCAGCCCCGCGACGCGCCACCTGCTTGCCGAACTCGCCGGCGCGTCCTTCTCCCAAACGGGAACGCCGTCGGAGATGCGGCTCCTGGAGATGGAGGGGAAGGATTTCGACCTCATCCCGCGCCTTCCCTGTCCCGGGGAGTGGCGGGGCCCTTTCCAGGCCGGACCGAACGCCCTCGTGACGCGGCGCCACACCTTCGTGCGCCGGGGGACGGGGAACACCGCGAGCCCCGCGACGCCGCAGACCGCCGATACCATCGGCACCACCGCCCTCTCGCCCCTGGGGAACTTGGCCTCGGTGAACCGGGATAGTTTTTGGACCCAAACGCGGCCGATCATCGGCTATTGGAAGACGGCGGGCCTGCCGGCGGTGCTTCGCCTTCGCATGATCCACAACGGGCGCGATTTCGCCTCGGGGATGGAGGTCTCCGTACAGGAGGGCTTCCGACTTCTCGTCAGCGGGGGCTTCGCCCTCGGCCGCGGCGATTTCCATCCCGGCCTCGACCGGGGTCCCGATCCCATTTTCAATTGTTCCGAATTGGTCTGGCGCTGGGAACTCACGGCCCCCGGCGCGGAGGCCGCGGCCCTGGGCGCCGATGGAAGCGCGCTCTCGGCGCCGGGATTCTCCTGCCGCATCCAGCATCCCCCGGGAAATAGCGCCCTGGGCGAACATCCGTGGACCCGGGGGACCGCCGTAGATCCCGCCGATGGCCAGAGAAACGTGGCCTTCGCGGAATTGGCGCTCTACCGCGGCCCCGCCAAGGAGATCGATCTGCGGAAACTCGGGCCTTTCCTTCTATTAAGTTCGCTGAACTTCGGCGAGGTCGACTCGCCGGCCGTGGCGCTTCGATGCGCGGACTCGATCGCCCAATGGGGTGATCTCAGCCTCGCCCCGCTGCGCGAAGCGGTCTACGTCTAAGAAATCGGCCCGGAGCGCCGAAACCCGGAAGCGGCTCGGCGCCGTCTACTTGGATTTGCCGCGCGGGGACGCTGCCCTAGGAGCGGCGATCGCCTTCGGGGTCGGCGATGCGGGTGCCAAACGCGCCATCATCGCGTATCCGACGACCACGGGCCAAAAGATGGCTTTGACGATGGCCCATACCACGCCCCCAAACCCATGGGCATGGCGCACGAAATAGATGCCCGCGCCGATGGCGACGAGGAAGCAGAGTCCGCCCCAGATGCCGGGGCCGTTTTGAGCGGCGTGGGGCTGACCGAAGGGGCCGTGTGGGTGCGCCGAAACAACCATCGTGGAATTGGTCTGGCAGTCTGCGGGATTCATGGGGACTCCTTTCGATCGGGGTTGAAGGCATTCTACAACGAGATTCCGGATGGAGGGGTACGATATACGGGATCCCATTCAGCAAGAATCCGGGAGGATGCCCGAATTCTATGCGGGAGAGGCGGAAAGGTCCACGATGGTAGAGTCCAACACCGCGAAGCGGATGCCCTCCCGAAAACACACACGGGAGGCGGGGCTGGATGCCGAACGACGCCGACACCCGCCCCACCGATTCTTTGCACGGAGGAAACATGCCCACGGGAACCGTCACGCTCCACCGCGTCCTGCGCGCCGCGCCCGAGAAGGTCTATCGCGCCTTCCTGGAAGCCGATGCCCTGGCGAAATGGCTTCCTCCCTATGGTTTCACCTGCCAAGTGCACCATTTCGACGCGAAAGTGGGGGGCACGTTCAAGATGTCCTTCCGCAATTTCACCTCGGGAAGCGCGAACGCCTTCGGGGGAACCTACCTCGAACTCGTCCCGAACGAGCTCATCCGCTACACCGACCGCTTCGACGATCCGAATCTCCCAGACGAATTGAGGGTCACCATCCGCCTGAGGGCGGTTTCCTGCGGCACCGACCTGGTGGCCACGCAAGAAGGCATCCCCGAGGTGATCCCCCTCGAGCTGTGCGAACTGGGTTGGCAAGAATCCCTGGCCCAACTCGCCGCCCTCGTGGAGCCCGCGATCCCGGGATAGGGGTCCTCCGGAAAAGGGCTCAGCCGATTAACGCTTCGATTCCCCTGAGGGCTCCTCCATGCGGTCGAAAGCGCGCGCCCGGGTGAATCGCCCCGTCTCCGCGAGGTCAAGATGGGACTCGCGCAGGTGGTTGTTCGAATAGTGGTTGCTTTTGAAGATGATCCCCGTCTTGGTGTCCTTGTAGATCACCGCCCGAAGGTCATCGTGGATGATGAGTGAGGTTTCCTCCACCGGCTTTTCACCGATCATGTAGTATTCGATGCTCCGCTCCAGCCCCCCATCCCCGTAATACCAAAATTTTGAGAAGACGCCGCTATAATCGTTGTCGGCTTCGATCCTCGTAAGCTTCCCCCCTTCATAAAACTCCACCGAATCGATCTTCCCGTCCAAATCGCGGTCTTTCTCGATCCGGGACAATTGGCCGCCCTGATAGCGGTAAAAAACATCGGGCTTGCCGTCCTTGTTCAAGTCGGCCGATTCGATGGGCGATTTCGCCCCTTCGTTTCCCGGAAGGTTCAGCAGGAGACCGAGGATGAGCCCCACGCCGGCCCCGAGCCCGAAGACCCAAAAAAAACCGATGACCTTCCGCTTGGGATTCTCGACCGGCTGGTCTTTCGCGCCGAGAGAACTCTGGTAGTCTTGGATGATTTTCACGGCACGCGCCTCTTCGGCGTCATCCACCCAGATCCCGATGAAATCGGAAACGGGCACTTCGCCGATGCCGCCGCGCAGCGATTCGCCCGAGATATCGGTTCGGATCCCGTCCGATTCCAGGTAGGCCTTGAGGATATTGCCCTCGATCTCGTTCTTCGGAATGTAGATTCGTTTCATCCACTTCTCCCGCACGGTCTATAAAAAGAATCCCCGGCCCCCCGCCGGTCCGTCCCGGATGGGCGTTGAAAAGTTGCCGCGATCGGGCTATAGTAGTATGTGTTCCCGATGGTCCCATGAACCTCTTCGCCAAGGTCGCCAGCCAGACCGTTTCAACCGCCCTCCTGGCGCCGCTGCAGACGATCCAATACGCCCGCTACGTGGAGGGCGATGCAACCCCCTTCCACAGCGCCTCCTACCACCATGCGATCCTCACGAACTCCGGCGAGGCCGTCTTCCAGGAGCGCGGCAAGGAAGAGTTCGTCTGCCGTCCGGGCACCTTCTTCGCCATCCCCGCGGGGGTCGTCTACCGGTGGCGCATCCGCCGGCCCACCGCCCTGCTGCAATGCCTGCACAAGCCCTTCGGCTTCGTGGAACACCGGGGCTTGGCGAACCTCTTCGGCGCCGGGAGCGCGGGCCTCTTCCACCTCGACCTGGAGAAGCGCGTCTTCGAACGCTTCGCCTCCAACCTCAAGCAGGACGCCGACGAAGAGGAACCCATGCGCGGCCTCCTCCTCTCCACGAGTTGGCTGCGCCTCCTCGCCCTGGTGACGGCGCGATTCAACGCCGGCGACCGCGCCAAGCATCCCGCCCTGGTCAAGGCGATCCGCCATCTCGTGGAAAATCCCCACCGCGAGGTACCCCTCGAGGAGATCGCCCTCGTAAGCAGCCTCAGCGTCAGCCGCCTCTCCCAATTATTCCGGGAAAACGTGGGCTTGGCCCCGCTGCGCTACCACGCCATGCTCAAGGCCGAGCGGGCGACCGAACTGATCCTCGAGGGTTCGCTGCGCATCGAAGCGATCGCCGAGCGCCTCGGATTCGCCTCGGGCAGCGCCTTCCGCCGCTTCTATAAGCGCACCACCGGGGTGACCCCGGGGAGGGCGGTCCATCGTCAAAGCGGTCTCTAAATCGTCATCCCGGTCATAGCCCCGGGGTCGGGTTTCGCCTAGACTCAAAGAAACCAGCGAACGGAAGGCGCCTTCCCGGCGCCCCCATCCGATCTTTCCGGGAGGAAATGGACATGGAACGCATGAAACGATTGGGATCGGTGCCGCCGGTTCCCTCCCACCTCGTGAAATCGTCGCCCATCGGCCTCGGGTTCGAGAAACTCGACCGCGGGGTCTTCGACCCGGAGAAGGCCTACGACAAGGTGGCCGCCCTCGGCGTGAAATGGATCCGCATCCAATCCGGCTGGGCGCGTACCGAAACGCGAAAGGGCGCCTATGATTTCGCCTGGCTCGATTCGATCGTCGACAACCTGCTCCGGCGCGGGCTCACGCCGTGGATGTGCCTCTGCTACGGCAACGGCCTCTACACCCCGGAGGCCGCCAAGGTCTTCGGCGCCGTCGGCTGCCCCCCGATCAAGACCGCGGAGGAGCGCGAAGCGTGGCATGCCTACGTGGCCGCCCTCACCGCCCATTACAAGGGCCGGGTCGCGTGGTATGAGGTCTGGAACGAGCCCGACGGCGTTTGGTGCTGGAAGCACGGGCCCGACGGGAAGGAATACGGCGAGTTCGTCAAGGCCACGGCGGCGGCCGCCCGGGCGGGCGATGCGCAAGCGAAGATCATCGGCGGCTCCACCTGCCTGCGCGATCTCGCCTGGCTCAACGACGTCCTCGCCACCGGCGCCGGGGCGTGCATGGACGCGCTCACCTACCATAGTTATAGCCCCGACGAGCAGGATAGTTTCGCCCGCATCGACGCCCTTCGGGCCCTCTGCCAGGCTTATAACCCGAAGATGAAGCTCATCCAGGGCGAGACCGGCACCCAGTCCCGCAGCGATGGCGCCGGGGCCCTGCGCGGGGGCGCCTGGACCCCCCATCGCCAGGCCAAATTCCTCGCCCGGCACATGATGGCCGACCTCCTGGACGACGTGATGTTCGCGAGTTATTTCTCCTGCATGGACATGATCGAGGCCCTCAACGGCACCGTGGGCGACAAATCGAGTTATCTGGATTACGGCTACTTCGGCGTACTCGGCGCCGATTTCGACGAGAACGGCGTGGCCACCGGAGCCTATACCCCCAAGCTGGCCTACCGCACCCTCCAAGCCATCGCCGCCATCTTCCGGGATGATTTCACCCGGTCCGATCTCCCCATCGATTTCCGGGGCCGCTCTTCGGGCCGCATCTTGCGGAACGAGGACCCCGGCAAGGAAATCCTATCCGGCGGCTACCGCAAGCCCGATGGGTCCTGCGCCTTCGTCTATTGGAAGCCCACGGATCTCATGACCACGGGTTTCGAATCGACCCTCACCCTCGAAGCGGCGGCGATCCCGGGGGAGGCGCGCCTCATCGACCTCCTCGACGGGAGCGTCTACGCCTTTCCCGAGGGGATGGTCGATGGGAACGGGCGCGGCCATCGGCTCTTCAAGAATATCCCCCTGCGCGATTACCCGCTCATCCTCACCTTCGGCGATTTCGCCGAGATCGAAAAATAAGCGGCGATCCGCGGCGGATACCGGGGCCGGGGGGGGTCTCGGATCCCCGACTCGCCATCGGCTACTTGGTGAGCCGATAGCAGATCAGGCGATTGCCGTGGCGCAGAAAAAGTTTGCCATCGGCGATGACCGGCTTGGTCCAGGCCCGCGTCTTCACTTCGGGTATCGCGCCCCGGAACTCGGTCACCAGGCGGAAGGCCTTCGCATCGGGCTTCACCAAGAAGAGGTTCCCGTCGACGTCGAGGCACACGAAATGCCCGTCGGCGTAGATCATCGTCCCGATGCCCACCCGCGAGGTTTCCCACTGGAGCCGGCCGTCGGCCATGGAGACGCATTTGAAGGAGCCCTTGGGGTTGAGGAAGTACATCCCGCTATAGCTATAGACATAGCCGTCAAGGAGGATGGGATTCCCCTGGTAGCACTGGATGAGATTCGATTGCCATAGGATCTCGGGTCTCCCGCTCTTCGTCTCCACGGCCGTGCTGCCACCGCTTTTGAGCGTGCTAAAAAATATCCGGCCATCCCCGAGGGAAGGGGTGGTGACGGTCATATCGGTGGCGAAGGGCCCGAGGGGGAGCTCCCAGCGCGGGGCCCCCGTGGCGGGGTCGAGGAAGCTGATGGCCTTCTGGTGGAAGAGCACCACGGTTTCGACTCCCCCGATCGTCATGGGCACGGGGGTGGTGTAGCAACCCTTCCCGGGCGCCGACTTCCAGAGCAGCGCGCCGCATTTCTTATCGTAGGCGAGGGCGAGGCTCGACCCGCCCGCGTGGAGGATGAGGCGGTCCCCCCGTACCAACGGAGAACCCGAAGAGCCCCACTCCGGCGGCGTGCATCCCGCGTTTGTGATGCTGGCCTCCCAAATGAGGGCGCCATCGAAGAGGGCATGGCAGCGGATATCGCCTTCGCGGGAGAACGTATAGACCTTGTCGCCATCGAAGGTGGGGGTGGCGCGGGGACCCTGCCCGTACTTATCGTCCGAGGCGAGAGCGAAGGACCTCATCCACAGGAGCTTCCCGGTCTCCGGATCGAGGCAAAACAAGAGGTCATTCTCACCATCCCGCCCAGGCACCACCAGGCGATTTCCCTGGATGGCGGGACAGGAATACGACATCGACTTGGGTCCCCGGCAGAGGTACTGGACCTCCCAAACCTTCTTGAGGCCCTTGGACCAGTCTTTCACCATATGGGTGACGGGGCTATGGTCGTTACCCATGGGCCCCTGCCAAGCGGGCCAGCCTTGGCCGTCCAAGCGAAGCGGCGGAAGGACCTTCACCGGCGCCGGAATCACGTCGGATTTCCAATGGATATCCCCGGCGGAATGGGTGCTCCAATACATGAATGCGTAGCCGCCGAGGAGGAGCGCGGCGAGGACCCCGAAAATCGTGAGGGAAATCTTAACGGGTTTTTTCATGGAAGTTCCCCTCCTGGGGGGATGGCGCCTCGGCAGGAGCGGCGCCCGGTGGGGTCGTTCGCGCGGTTTAGGGCCGGTAGATCCCGGCATGGGCCGTCAAGATCATCGCGATCCCCTTCATTCCCATGACCTTCTCCACCGAGGCCCGATCAAGGGCGAGATCTTCCGTCGGCGGGCTCGGCATCGCGACCAAGCTCCCCTTCTCGATGATCGCGAGATCGCCGACGACGAGGTATTTCCCGTCGATGAGGTAGGAGGTCGATCCATAGGTGTGCCCGGGCGTCGGCACCGACACGACCGAATGCTCGCCGAAATCCATCTTCATCCCGTCCGCAAGCAGCGTGCGCTTGGCGACGGGGAGTTTGGGGGTCATCCTCATGCCGAACATCCGCCGCCCGACCTCGCCGCTGATGACTTTTCCCTCCCTCTCGGAGAGGTAGACCGCCGCGTTCTTGAAGAGCGGGAGCCCCTTGGTATGGTCGGGATCGGTATGGGTCAGGAAGACAGCCTTGAACTTAAGCGGATCGAACCCGAGGGCGCGGACCCCCGCCTCGATATTCGTCGGGGCATTCCCCGCGTCGAACGCGATGAGATCCTCGCCGCTTTTGAGCACGAAAATCGCCACATGCCCGTCGCGCACGGCATAGAGATCGGGGGCGACTAATCCCGTCTCGCAAGCCGATAGTTTGCTGAACTTCACCATCATGGGAACGATCTGGATCGCCGCGTAGACGACGAATGCGAGGACGACGACGGCGAGGGCGAGGAGGAGTCGTTTGATGAGGCGCATGGGGTTCTCCGGGTCAAGGTTAGGATTAATAGGCGTTTTCGTCCACCACAAGGGCCTCCTCATCGGGTATGCGGTATCGATGGGGTGTGGATGGAGATTCATTCCTTTTAAAATAATTCTAAATATTCTGCCGCAAGTGAGTTCGCTCAGCGAATCCCTCCAAGCTCGCCGGGCCAGTGCCGTGTCAGGCCCATTTCAGACCTATCTCAAGTTCGTTCGGATCCGTTGCGCTCATCCATTGCGGCAAGGGGCGAAATATTCCCGACTTACGCTACTCGGATCACCACGTTGCCGGTCTTTTCCCCCGTCTCCACGTAGCGGGTGGCCTCGATGATATCGGCGAGCGGCCAAACGCGGTCGATGACCGCGCGGACCTTCCCCGATTCCATGAGATCCCGGAACATCTCGATGTCGCTCTGGCGGTCGGTGGGGATCGGGAATCCCACCCGCCTCCCGCCGAGGAGCGGGGTCAGGAGGGCGAGGAGGGGATTTTGCCACCAGGGCCCCAATTCGCTGGAGTAATAGATTCCCTTGGGGACGAGGATCCGGCGGCAGCGGAAGAAGGTGCTCTTCCCGACGGCGTCGAGCACCACGTCGAAGCGCTCGCCGCGAATCGTGAAATCTTCTTTCGTATAGTCGATCACGGCGTCGGCCCCGAGTTCCTTCATGAGGCCGATGGCCGAGGTCTTGCACGTGACCGTCACATGGGCGCCGCGGCTCTTGGCCAATTGGAGCGCCGCGCAGCCGATGGAGCCGGTGCCCCCGTTGATGAGGAGGCGGGGGGACCGGGCGAAGTCGATCCGACCCACGTAATTCTTCGCGAGCATGAGGCCGTCGCAGACCGCGGCGGCCTCCTCGAAGGAGGCGCTGCGCGGCATGGTCGCGATGCTGGCGTCTTCTTTGATGCAGAGGTACTCGGCGTGGGCGCCGAAGCGGAAGGTGCGCAGCCCGAAAACCCGGTCTCCCTCCTTGAAGCGGGTCGCGTTGGGGCCTACTTTGTCCACCACCCCGGCGAACTCGGACCCGAGAATGGGGTTTTTAGGGCGGCGCAGCCCGCTGAAAAGCCGCACGAGGAGGTACTGGGGGTCGCGGAAGCCGGTGTCCGTACGGTTGACCGTGGTGGCCATGACGCGCACGCGAAGCTCGCCCGGGCCCGGTTCGGGCGTGGGAACCTCGGCAAGGCCCAAGACTTCGGGGGGACCGAAGGTGTTATGGGTGATGGCTTTCAAAGGGGCTCCTAGTCGGGCGGTTCGCGGTCACGGACTGCGGGCGGCCCCTAAAACCTTCCCACGGGCGCGACCGAAGGGGCGACGGTCCACGGAGTGCCTTCGTAGAATGGGCCGAAGGGCTCCATCTTGCCATGCGCGCACGCCGCATCATTTCATCTCAGCCGCCCATGGGAACGATTTGGAAGCAATGCCAAACCGGCTGGCTCTCGAACCGCGCCCTTTCCTCCAATTCGCGGTGCCATTTTCGGAATCGGGATTCTTGGGGCTTGTATTTCAGGTAGGCCTCGATCTGCCGGAGGCTCGCGTGGTCGACTTGCCCCCCCAAATCTCGGCGCATTTTTTCGAGGGCCGGTTGGATCCGGTTAAACGCTAAGGGCCCCCGGCGCCTGAACTCGGGCGCGTAGCCGTATTCGACGACATCGATGAGCCTCAGGCGCTGCGATTCGAGGTCGTGCCGTTGACGGTTCCATCGTGCGACCCGGACCGCCTGCAGGGCCTCGGGCATTCCGCCCTGGGAAGCCAGGTTGATCCCGAGGGCCCAATGTTCGGAGGATGCGTCGAGGATCGGGCGCCCATCCACCTTCAAGAGGTATCGTCCCGGGGGAAGGTCCCGCACACGCAAGATATCCTGATTGAACTCCTCGGTCCAAGGGACGAGTTCGTCGATGGAAGCCTCCTCTCCCAATAGCGGGAAGGGCAAGGATTCGGAGAGCCGATCGAAGGAGAGCCAATTGGATCCCCACGACCTGGGCCGAATGCGGCAAAACGCCATGCGCGAGCGTTCGGGCGCGCGAACGGAGATGTCCACGGATCCCACCCGATCATCCGCCCGCAGCGCCTTCAATAGATAGTAGGCGATCGCCACGGAACCCAGGCGCCCCGGATGCACCCGATCCGCGCTGACGATGCTGAACGCCCGGTTGGACGCCTGGACCCGGGCGTTGAGCGCCGACAAGGGAGTGAAGAGATCGACATAGGGCACGCCGGCCGTGCGGGCAAGATCCCCGCAGACCCCCGCCAAACGGGCCAGCGCCTCATTGGCGCGCGGTTGGAGCGAACCCGATAGCGCCGCGCTCTGGTCATAGATGGAGGGGGAAAGCAGCAGGACGCGGATCCCCGCGCGCCCCAGCCCATCGACGATCTGGGAAACTTCCGCGCCGTACTTTTCCGCCTTCGCCCGGCCGGAGGCGCCCGATGGATCAAGCAAATCCGCATAATCATTCCCCAAATCGTTCATGCCGATCATCACGCTCGCCACGGTCGGATGGTTCGAGATCACATCCCAATCGAGGCGATCCAGCACCGTTTGGGCGGTATTCCCCCCCATCCCGGCGTTGCGGACGGTCAGGCCGGAGGCGGGATAGCGCGTCAGGAAGAACCTCGTGAGGATCTCATGGTAGAGGCCCAGGTGGGTGATGCTATCCCCGATGAGCGCCAAACGATCCCCCCGACGGAGGTAGGGTCCCGGGAGGCTCCGCGCCGAGCTGGTTTCCGGCGCCATTTTCCGCCAACGGGGGCCTTCGGGGAAGGCATGGGAAATACCGTCTCGGAGTTTTGACCGGCTTCCCTTCCCGTCTCGCGATCCCCAGAGGCCCATGGAAAGCCGGTCCAAGATCCCCATCGGCGGACGGTAAACGATGCGAAAACCGATGCGCGGGCTCGGCGCTCCCGGTTCCACCGCCCGTGCGGCGCTTCGGCATTTTCTAGCCGGGTCAGACCACGAGCCTCCACGCACCACGAAACCGGCGCCGAGGCAGGGCGGGTCGATGACCGGACCGGTTTCATAATCGCCGTAGGAGTCAAGGCACCACTCGGCGACGTTGCCGTGCAGGTCGGAGAATCCCCAGGCATTCGGCGGGTAGGATCCGACCGACGCGGGTACGGTTTTTCCCGAGCCGAAATGTCCGGGGCTTCTCGGGTCCAAAAAATCAGTCCGGCAAGAACTTGACGATCCGAGGGCACCGAAGGCGCCGGTGGAACCCGCCCGGCACGCGTACTCCCATTCCGATTCCGTGGGGAGAGTGAATACCGCGCCGGTGAGCCGCGATAGGCGCCGCGTGAACTCGACGGCCGTCCGCCATCCGACTTGTTCGACCGGCCGTCCCATACCCCGCTCGAAGGAGGGGTTCTCGCCCATTACCACCGCGAAAAGGTCTTGGGTTATCTCCGTCTCCCCGAGGTAGAACGGGGATGCGATCGAAACGGGGTGGGGGGTCTCGTCTTCCTCCCGACCGAACTCCTCCACCGCCGATCCCATGGTGAACGTCCCGGCGGGGACGTAGCGGACCGTGAAAGGGATCCCTCCCGCCTGGAAGCGGAGGCTTGGGGGTTGGGGCGGAACGCAGCCGACGGCGAAGAGCGCCAACCAGACGAAGGGAAGCAGGCAAAGGAACGACCGACGGGTCGCGAAAGGATATCGCACGGCCAAGCTCCGATCAGCCATTTAACCATGGGCCCCGATGGCCTCCCGGGTCGAGCAGCGGAACAAAGAATTCCAATCCAATCTTCTCGTCACCGAGGCCGCCTACGGGAAGGTGGGCCATCGCTTCCAGGGCCAGGCGATGGAAGCCGTCTTGGTTAAGGGCCGCGCCGAACCCGTGTAGGTCTATCGCCTGGCCTGGAGCCTGTCGGCGCGATCACGGGCCGACCTGCGCCGGCTTCCGCGTAAGCTCTTCTTGCGCGAACCCCGCCACCAGATCCGCGATCATCGCCGCGGTCCGCGTGTTGCTGTGCAGGTGGTCGACGCTCAGCGGATTCCCGTGGATGCGCGAAAGGGCATCCCAACCTACGCCGAACATCCGGCCGAAGACGCAACGGACCATGAGGCGATCCGCATCGGCGTACCCATATTTCGGCGGGACGACGCGTTCAGCCAGGAAAGCCTTTTGCGCTTCCCGGAGGGGAAGGTACGCCGCCCCGGTTTTCGATGCGAGCTCCTTGAGCCAAGCGCTATAGCGGTCGCCCAGGACATTGACGGGATGGGCGAGTTCGGTCGTGATGAACGGGAGCGATAGGATCGCGACTCGGGCGGGCGTCTCGGCGCGCACGCGATCCAGGGTCCGGCGCACATGCTCTTGGTAGCGTTCGAAAGTGGAGGGGACGGCGATCTTCCCCTGCTTGATGTAGCGCCGCATATTCGCCGGGCTCATGGCGGCGTTCACATCGTTGGTGCCGATGAGGAGCGTCACGAGGGTCGGTCTCGCGGCGATCACCGCGTCGAGGCGTCGCCAGAGGCTCTCCGCCAGGTCGCCATTGATCCCCGCGTTCACGATGGAAAGCGCGCGGGCGTCCCACCGGCCCTCGAGCATACGGACATAACTGACCCCGAGGTCTCCCTGGGTGATGCTATCGCCCAGACAAGCCAAGACGTGGGGAGTCGGATGCCGCCGGAGTTTCCTGAGGTAGGACTCGCTCGGATAGGCGCGGGGCTTCTTGAAGAGGAGGCGCATCCCCCAGATGAAGCGCAGGGCGGCGAGGAAGGAGAAAAAAAGAAGGATGGCGGGGAGGCCTATCGCGGCGTTCATCGAAATTCCTCTTCATTCTAGAGACCAAGGTGTCGTCCTTTCGGCCGCCACCTCGAAATCTCAGCAATCCACTACGTTCCGATGGTAAACTTTGTGCCTTGCGCGGAGTCCACTCGACCCATTATCCACTTGAAATCATCGCTGCGCGATGCCTGACTCGGAAGCGCGCCTAACTCTTTCGGCAAGCGAAACCCATGCGTCGGCCCTTGTTGGAGGGGAATTGAGGAAACGAAATTCGGCGACCGTTCCATTCCCTTGACCGATTCCCCTCCCGAAATTCCATGACGCACCGAGCCCGCCCGCTTCCCTATTTCCTCGCGCTCCTCTTCTTTTGCCTGCCCCTTGTGGCGCAGAACCTCCTGACGAATCCGGGCTTCGAGGAAGGCAGCGCGGCCCTACCGGACGGATGGCGGCATTACCAACCCGAGTACGCCGCCCATTTCGCGCTGGACACGCGGCTGGCCAAGAGCGGGTCCCGTTCCATGCGCCTCACGGGAGCGGGCCCGAAGATCCTCCTTTCCTTAAGCAGTCGACCGCTGAGGGATCCCAAACGCGCCGGGACCTTTTCCTACGGCGGCTCCGTCGCGGGGAGAATCTCGGAAGGACGATGCCTGGTTCGGGTCCGGGAGATCGACGGGAACGGCCTTTCCCTGCGCTACCATGAGCTTCCCTTCCCCGTCTCCGAAACTTGGACGACGCGGCGCGCCCGGCTTCCCGCTCCCGACCCCCGTTGCCGGGAATTGCAGGTCTACCTTACCCTGGACGGCGTCACGGGCGCGGTGTGGTTCGACGACCTCTTCCTCGGGGAAGCGGCGGAACTTCCGCCCGAGCCGGCCCCCGCCCCGAGCCCAATTTATGCCAATCATTTCGAACTCCCCTATTTTTTTGCGGATGAGACCGTGGTCGACCGCGCGGGCCGACTCGCCCACACCACCGTTTCGGGCCCCACGGGCCGCTGCCTGCGCCTCGCCAGCACCGATGGACGGCCCGCCACGGGGGCCTTCGAGAAGGTGCTCCTCGCCTGCTTTCCGGGGGACTCTTACCAACTCACCGCGCGCATGGCGGCTTCGAACGGAGCCACCGGCGTACTCTCCGTTCGCCTGGAGGATGGCGAACACCGGCCCACGGGAAGCGCGCAGGCCCCCCTCGCAGCGGCCTCGAATTGGGCGAGCCTCGCGCTCCCGTTCCGCGTGCCGCCGAAGACGTGCTATGTCATCCTCTCCGCTTCCATGGAGGACGCGAGCGGGAAGGGGATCCTGGAGGTGGACGACCTCGTGCTCGAGAAGGTCGCGGTGGTCGAGGGGGCGAAGCCGGGCTATTGGCAGGCCCTCTGGATCTCGGCGCACGAGGGCGATGCGGAGATCCAAGGCGCGACCTATTACCGGAAGGCCTTCGTGCTGGCCAAGGGCGCATCCAAAAAACTCCTCAAGGCCCTCCTCCTCTTGGCGAGCAATATGGGCTCGACCTTGTCGGTGAACGGCACGGAAGTCGGACGCAGCGACTCCTGGCGCTTGGCGCGCCGCTTCGATCTGCGGCCGTATTTACGGGATGGCACGAACCTCATCGCCGTGATGCCGGTGAACACGCGGGCCTCTTCGCGCGTCCTGGCGGAACTGCACCTCGCGATCGAGGGGGAAGCAGCATCGGTCCTACCGAGCGATTCCACTTGGAAGGCTTCCCGGTTCTTCAGCCCCGGTTGGAATCTCCCGGAGTTCGACGATCGCGCCTGGGCGCCGGCCTTCGTCTATGGCCGCCCGCCCATCGGCCCCTACGGGGATCTCCCCTATCCCCTCGAACCGCCGGACCCGGCTGATACCACCCGAATCCCCGCCACCGGCTCCGCCATCCTGACTCAGGCAGTGGAGAGCCACGCGGCAAGCCGTCGCCTTTCCGGCAATCGCGTGACGAGTTCGGGCTCCCCGCGGGAAGCGCCGCTCTTCGCGTATAAGCTTCCCATCGATATCGATCCCCTTCCGCGTCTGGCGGGAGCCTCCAATTTCGTGGCCGCGGGCGGCCGGTTCCTCGTGCTCCAAGTCGCCTTCGATCCCAAGGCGGAGATGCGGGAAAAATTGGGGCGATACGTGGCCGCCGCGGCGGCCCGCTATCCCCAATGCGATTTTTTCGTCAGCCTCGCCACGGACCCCGATGGCGCCTGGCTCGCCGAGCACCCCGATGCCCGGGTCGTCGACGCAGAAGGCAAGCCTGGGGAGTACGCCTCCTTCGCCTCTCCGGCCTACCGCGCCCGCCTGGAGGCCTACGTGGGGGATCTCGTGGGAAGCCTGGCCCGCTCGCCCTGGCGGGACCGCATCGCGGGGGTGGAACTCGAGGGGGGAGAGGATGCCCAGTGGATGCACCACTCGGGTTACCGCAAGACGCTCCCCGATTATAGCGAGGCCATGCGCTCGTATTTCCGGGAATGGCTGCGCAAGAAATACGTCGACCAGGCGCGCTGGGAGAAGGCGTGGAAGCGCGGGCTTCCCGAGGGCTTCCGCGCGGAGATCCCCCGGGCGCAGGAGCGCACGAATGGGAGCTTCGGGATCTTCTTCGATCCCGACCAGAGCCAAGCGGTGATCGATTTCAATGCCTGCTATTCCCGGGCCCCGGCGGAGGCCCTGCTCCTCGCCGCCGGCGCGGCGAAGCGGGCCTCGAACCGCCGTTTCCTCGTGGGCGGCTACTATTTCATGGCCTACGGGGCTTCCTTCGTGCACGAGTTCGGCATGCGGGATCTGGGGGAGATCCTCGCGTCCCCCGACCTCGATCTCCTGGGCGGGCCCAATTACGCCCAGCGCCCCTGCGGCCTCCCGGACGCCTTCCCCGGCCCGGTGGATAGCCTGGCCCTCCACGGAAAGAACCATTGGAAGGAGGAGGATCTGCGCACCTATCTTTCCTCCCAGAAGTACCAGAAGCTCGAGACCGTTTTTTCCACCCTCTCGGTCCTCAAGCGGGACGCCGCCTTGGCCATCACCAAGGGCGTGGGCCTGTGGTACTACGATCTCCACGAGGGCTGGTTCGAGGGCGAGGCCATCGGCGAAACCCTCTCGGGGATCGGGGAACTCATGTCGGGGGAACCCGCGCCGACGGTGCGCAACGAAGTCGCGGTGCTCGTGGATGACCGCTGCCTCAATCACATCGCCCCTTCCGGCGAGGGGCTCCTGCGCGCGCTCTACGCCTACGAACAGAAGACCTTCCTCGGTCAATTCGGCGCCCCCTACGATATCTACCATTTTTCGGACCTCGGTCGCCTGCCCTTGGCCTCCTACAAGATGGTGATTTTTCTCAACGCTTTCCGGGTCGATGCGGAAGAACGGAAGCTCATCGCCTCCCGCTACCAAAAACAGGGCCGCACCCTGGTTTGGGTCTACGCGCCCGGCCTTTACCGGGGCGATGAACTTTCGGTGGCGGGGATGGGGGCCTTAACCGGCATCCCCCTGAGGGCGCAAGTCCCGGGCGGATCCCTCGAAGCGAGTTTGGTGGATTCGGCCAGCGCGCGTTGGGGGCTCTCCCGGGGGCTCAAATACGGGTATGCGGGGAAGGTCTCCCCCCGCTTCGCCGCGGAAGAAGGCGCGGGCGAAATAATGGCGCGCTTCGAGGACGGCCAAGCGGCCCTCGTCATCCATCGCGCGACGGAGCATGTGGGCGTCTATAGCGGAGCGCCCGCCATCCCGCCTGCACTCCTAGCCGCCCTCGCCAAAGAAGCCGGCGTGCACCTCTATGCGGCGCCCGGCGACGGGGTCTACGTCTCCCCGGGCGTCTTCGCCCTCCACGCGCGCACCGCGGGGGCCAAAAAGATTTCATTCCCCAAGCCCGTGGATCTCTACGACCCGTTCGCCCGCCGATGGGTGGCCCGCCAAAGCCGGGAACTCACCCACGTCATGGAAGAGGGCCAAACTGCCCTTTGGAAACTCACCCCCGCGCCTTAGCCTAAGCCACCCGAGCGGGCATCCGCCCCCTTGCCTTTCCCCGCCCAATGGCTAAGCTTGACGGATGAAACCCTTTCCCATGAAACGGGCCTCCTTCCTCGTGCTCCTTTTCGCCGGCGCGATCGCGAGCCCGGTGGACGAACTTTCCTGCCAGGGGGGATGGACGGCCTCCTCGCCTTCACCGTGCATCGCCCTGGGAGACTTGGCCCCCTTCGCGACGTGGAACGATCCGTGCGTGGTGAAGGACGGCGGCCGTTTCGTGATGTTCCTCACCCGTTCCGCGGCGCCGGGGAAGACCCCGGTGCGGCCCTATCGCGCCTCTTCGACCGACGGCCTCGCCTGGTCCCTCGAGCCGCCGACGCCCCTCTTGGAACCCGGCCCGCCGGGGGCCTTCGACGCCATGAGCGTGGAGACGCCTTCGGTCGTACGCTTCGGCGGGCTTTGGCACCTGTATTACACCGCCGTGAAGTCGGGCCTCGGCGGGCCCTTGGCCATCGGCCACGCAGTCTCCGCCGATGGCATCCACTGGGAAAAGTCGGCGCGCAACCCGTCGCTTGCCCCCGGTCCCATCGCAGGCGCCTTCGACGCCATGCATGTCGCCGAACCCGCCGCTCTCGTGCGGGAGGGCCAGGTGTACCTCTATTTCACCGCCGTCGAGGCGAAGGCCGACCGCTTTCCCCCCGCGCGCCGCGTCATCGCCCTGGCGAAGTCCGCCGACGGCGCCGCGTTTTCGCCCCCTAAAATCGTCCTACGCCAAGGCGCGGCCTACCCGCCGTCCTCGGGCTTCGACGGGTATTCCACCCCGGCCGCCGCCGTCGTGTCGGGGCGCGTGCACCTCTTCTACGACATCGGTTACTTCGACCCGGCGGCGGAGCGCAAATGGACCCAGGTCGCCCTCCACCACGCCTCCTCCCCCGATGGCGAAGGCGCCTGGGTGGAGGACGCCAAGCCCATCTTCACCCGCCGCTCGTTCCCCTGGACGGCCATGGAGATCCGCTCGCCCGCCCCCATCGTCGATGACCAGACGCTGTACTTGTATTTCGCCGGCAATGATTTCCCGGCGGCTTTCATCCCGGAGGTTCGCCTCGCCGGGCGCACGGAGCGGTTCGGGATCGGCAGAGCGGCCCTGCCCATCCAAAACCTCGGACGCTAGGTTCCCCTCGAATGGAAATCCGCAGGACGTCGGCGTCTCAGGGTCCCGCGACCGGCAAACGCCCCCCCAACCTGGTGCCGAACACCGCCGCATCGAGTGGCCTGGAAAAATAATAGCCCTGGAAGAGCGAGCACCCCTCATCGACGAGGAACGCAAGTTGCTCCCGCGTCTCGACCCCCTCGGCCACGGTCTTGCGCCCCATATGCTTCGCCATCCCAATGATGAGGCGCACCACGGCCTTCGCGTGGTCGTGCATGGGCACCTTGTCGACGAACGATTTATCGATCTTGATCACGTCCACGGGGAGTTCCAGGAGGCGCACGAGGGAGGAATAGCCCGTGCCGAAATCGTCCACGGAGATGCGGATGCCCAGGGCGTGGAGCGCCTCGAGCACCTCCTGGGTGCGGTCGATGTCCTTCACGATCATCGATTCGGTGATCTCGAGTTCCAAGTTCCCCCCGGCGAGGCCGCTCTCCCGGAGCACGCGCTGCACGTCGGAGAGGAGGTTCGGGTCGAGGAGCTGGCGCGGGGAGAGGTTCACCGCCACCCCCAGATCGGGGTGCCCCGCCCCGTTCCACGCCCGGTTCTGCCGGGCGGCCTCGGCGAGGATCCAGCGGCCCGCGTCGAGGATGAGGTTGGACTCCTCCAGAACGGAGATGAACGAAAGCGGCGGGACGACGCCGCGCGCGGGGTGCCGCCAACGCACGAGGGATTCGTGGGAGACCAGGCGGCCCTCGCCGTCGCACTTCGGCTGGTATTGCAGGAAGAGTTCGCCCCGGGGAACCGCGAGGGCGAGGTCCTCCTCCATCCGGCGCTTCTCCCGCAGGGCGGTATCCACCGCGTGGTCGAAGAGGAGGTAGCGGCCCCGCTCCAGCGCCTTGGCGCGGTGCACGGTCTCTTCGGCGCGCCGCAGGAGTTCCGCGGCCTCCTGGCTATCGCCGGGGAAGAGCGAGATGCCGATGGTCGCGCTCACGACACGCTCGCCGAAGCCGAGGGGGAAGGGACGGTCGAATAGATGGAGGACCTTCTCCCCGAAGCGCGAGGCCTGCTCCGAGGTGGCGCCCTCCCCGGTGAGGAGGGCGAAACTATCGAGGCCGATGCACGCCACGGTATCGCTCACCCGCACGGCCTCCCGCATCCGCTCCCCGATGGCGCGCACGAGGGCCCGGGCCCCGTCGGGCAATTCCTCCTGGTGGCGGGTGAAGCCGTCGAGGTCCACCACCAGCACGGCGAAGGCCCTCCCCTGTCGGCGACCCTGGTTGACCGCGACTTCCAGACGGTCGAGGAAGAGGTGCCGATTGGGCAGCCCGGTGACGCGGTCATAGAAGGTGGCGCGCTCGACCTCGAGGCGCTTCTCCTCGAGTTCGCGCTCGTAGCGCAGCACGTGGGTATAGTGGTACCACAGGAGGAAGACCGCGATGATCGTGACGAAGACGGTGGCGATGGCGAGGAACCCGGAATAGCCCCCGACGGTGAAGGCCACCGCGAGGGAGCCGACGAGGTACACCCCGAGGAAGGCGTAGAGGAAACGGGCCCGAAAGATGAGGGTGTTGAAGATATAGGCGCACATCACCCAGAAGAGGGACACGAAGAAGAGGTACTGGGGTAGTTTCAGCGCGGTGAGCAGGAGCGAGAAGCACAGGGCCGCCGGGATGACCCCGCGCACCAGCAGGCTGAAATGCAGGCGGTAATGGCGCGCGGGGGGCCGCACCAGGAGCAGGGCGAGCATCGCCGCCTCGAGCAGGGCCAGCGCGGCCCCCGACCCGACGAGGATCCCATCCCCCCTGAAAAAGAAGCAGATGAGCAGCGCCCCGACGAGCCCCGCGCTATGGCTGAAGGCGAAATCCCGGGAACGGTAATGGATCACGGCGCGTCCGCGGCGCGCCGGACCCCGGGGGCCGGCGCGAGATTGCGCTCGAACCAGAGGTAGAGCAGCAGCGCGGAGGCGGCGAAGAGGATGTAATAGAAGAACTCCTCGAAATTGGTCTTGCCCATGGGCCAGACCGAGCGGTCATTGAAGATCTGCCAGAGGTCGAGGGGATAGATGCCGATGAGTTCCACGACGATCGTCGCCGGGGCCAGGATGGCCATGGTGGCCCAGAAAGCCTTCAGGTCGTTGAGATGCCGGGTGACGATGCTGTAGAGGGCCATGCACAAGGCCGGCGCCACCGGGTAGATGAAGAGGATATTGTCGACGGGCACCCCCAGCACCCAGCCGATGACCGTGTGGTTGTAGCGCCACCCCGTTCCCTGGGACAGGAGGATCACCTCGTAGGCCGTCAGCAGCAGGGTGAGCACCAGCACCGAAGCGGCCAGGGCCCGGTAATCCAGGCGGGAAAGCCGGTGGCGCATGAGGACGACGTTCACCGCGAAGATGAAGACGTAATAGAGGTACCAGGTGCCCGACTTGAACCAGACCCGCCAATTCAGGTCTTGCACCGCGCCCATCCCGATCCAGACCAGGGCGAGCACGCCGGTGGCGAGGCCGATATAGGCCAAGAAGGCCGCCGTGCGGATCTTCCAACCCGTGCGGGGCACCTCGTCATCCGGCTCGAAGGCCTCGCCCCAGGAGCGGCCGCGGAAGACGAGGACATAGAGGAAGCCGCACAGGAGCGCGAGGCCGAGTTCGGTGGTGAAATAGAGGTACTTCGAGTGGCAACGCCAGAGGTCGAAGGTCAGGGCGAGGAGCAGCCCGATGCCGAGGTAGACGAAGAGGGAAGGCGGGGAGAGGAATATCTTCTTCATGGCGCGGGCCCTCCGGGGAGGCTAGTAATTTTTGAGGATGAGCCAGGTCATGCCGGGCATCAGGGTGCCGTAGCCCAAGCGCACCGCCCAGGGCACCTTGGCGATCGTGACCATGCGGCCGAAGGGGAACTTCAGCCAAAAATTTTCCGCGTCGTAGCGGAACGTGCCGAGGGCGAGATAGAGGCTCTCGATGGCGTTGCCCACGAGGAAGAAGGAAAGGAAAAGCCCCGCCAAGGGATGCAGGGCGGGAAGGAAGTCCCCCAACAGGCGCGCGAGGGAGACCGACAAACCCGCCACGCCCACCCAGCCCGAGGAGACGAGCAGGTTGATGTCGGTGCGGGCGAGGGTGAAGAAGGAGGGCTTGATCTCGGGGTTGTAGATCCACATGCGGTCGGTGACCACCTCGAAGAAGAGGCCGGCGAGGTAGAACACCACCGCCTCTTTGACGGCGATCCCCCCGTAGGCGAGGCCCGCGGTCAAGCCGAGCGCGGTGAGCGCGAGCACGCGCCATTCGGTGGGGGTGAGTCGCGCGGGACCCGGGGCGGAGGCGCTCATGGCAGCGCGTTTCCCGCTTTCAGAGCGGCGGCCTCCTTGGGGCCCAATTTGGCGATGCGCATGCACCCCAAGGAGATCTCAGAGGCCAGGAGGCCGCTCTTGCCTAGATCGATCATCTTCATGGGGGCTCCGTAACTTTCGGGGGATGCCCCGGATTATCCCATCGGTCATTGACGGGTTGCCGGGGCCCACCCCCCTTGCCGGAATGGTTTATACGTGCTCAGGTTTTTGGGATGTGCCTCCGGCCCCTATACTCGGCTTGAGTCCCCTCGACCCCATCGGACCACTCCTATCACGACGAGGACCGGCGGGCATGCGGCGTGGTTTCCGCTGGATCGAAGCAGCATGTTTTCCATCAAATCCGTCCATGCCCCCAGGGCAGAATTCGGGGGAAAATGGGCGTAGGAGCCTTCCGCCATGTCCCCTTCCCCCCGTCCCCTCCCCACCCGCCAGGTGCACCTCGATTTCCATACCTCCGAACACATGCCCGGCGTGGGGTCGCGCTTCTCGAAAAAGCAGTGGCAGGACTCCCTGCGCCTGGGTCGGGTGAACCAGATCAATGTCTTCGCGAAGTGCCACCATAGTTGGAGTTATTACCCGACGAAAGTCGGCAAGACGCATCCCACCCTCGAGATCGACCTCCTCGGGGCCCAGCTCGAGGCCAGCCACGGGATCGGCGTGGTGAGCCCCATCTATTACACGGTGGGCTGGTCGGCCATGGACGCCGAAGTCCACCCCGATTGGTGCGTACGGGAGCGGAGCGGGGCCATCCACACCGCGGGGCCCTGGAACCTCGAGGCGAAACCGGAGGACGAGAAGCCCTGGGGGTGGAAATGGATGTGCGCGGTCGCGGGAGGGCCCTACCACCGGCACATCCTCGAGCAGGTCGAGGAGATCTGCCGCCTCTACCCCGTGGACGGTTTCTTCTTCGACATCTACGGCGACAACGAATGCCATTGCGACGCCTGCAAAGCCCGCATGGCCGCCGAGGGCGTGGACGCCTCGGACCCCCGGGCCGTCATCCGCAGTTACACCGCCGCCATGAAGGCCCACACCCGGGAGGTGAAGGCCCTCATCCTGCGCCACCATCCCGCGGCCACCGTCTTCTTCAACGGCCTGCCCCACGTGGGCGACACCGAGCGCTTCCACCAGCGCCTCTTCGAAGTGAACACCCAGCAGGAACTCGAGGACCTGCCGACGACCTGGGGCGGCTACGACAAGCTCCCCCTCGAGGCCAAATACCACCTCGGCCAGGGCTCAAAGGTCCTCGCCATGAGCGGCAAGTTCCACAAATCGTGGGGCGAGTTCGGGGGCTTCAAGCACCCCGACGCCATCCGCTACGAGGCCGCCGCCATGATCGCCCAGGGCGTCTGCTGCAATTTCGGCGACCACATGCACCCCGTGGGCGAACTCGACGCGGGCACCTACGGGAACCTCGGGCAGGCCTTCGAATACGTCGAAAAAATCGAAGCCTTCGGCCCCGGCGGCCTGCCCTATTCCCGGCTCGGCCTCTGGTTGACCCTCTGCGACGAGGCCGACCGGGGCGCGGCCACGCTCCTCCTCGAACTGCACCGGGACTTCGTCATCGCCGATGAAGCGAACCTCGCCTCCCTCGGGACGCTGGTGCTCCCGAGCCAAGCCGTCCTCACCGAAGGCCAGGCGAAAGCCATCCAAGCCTGGGTGACGGCGGGCGGGCGCCTCTTCGTCTTCGGGGAAGGCGCGCTGAACCTCTCCAAGACCCGCTCCCTCCTCGACCTCGGCGTCGAGTACCTCGGCCCCTCGGAATACAAGATCGATTACACCGTGGCGGGACCCGAGCTCGCCGAGGGCCTCGTGCCCACGCCGTTCCTCAATTACAAATCGGGGCTCCGCACCCGACTGACCGGCGCCGCGCCCCTGGCCATGGTGCGCGAACCGTACTTCAATCGAAGCTACGGCAAGTACTGCGGCCATGCCAATACGCCCTACCGCCTCGAGGACAGCCCCTACCCCGCCGTGGCGGCCCGGGGGAATACGGTCTTCGTCGCCCACCCCCTCGACCGCCTCTACCTCACCGACGGCGTCCGCCTCCACCGCGATCTCGTTGGGAAGCTGCTTCGCCGCCTCGACCCGCACCCCGTCTTCCGGGTCGAGGGGCTCCCCAGCAGCGGCCGCATCAACCTGCTCCATCAAAAGGACCAGGGCCGTTTCGTCGCGCACCTCCTCTATAGCCCCGTGCTCCAGCGGGGCTCGGTGAAGGTGATCGAAGACTTTCCGCCGATCGCCGGGGTTCGCGCGGAGTTCCGGCTCCCCGAAAAAGTGCGCGCGGTGCGGGCCATCCCCTCGGGAGAAGCGCTCCCCTTCCGAACGCAGGGGGAGGCGATCTCCGTGGAGGTGCCGACCTTCGCCATGCATACGGCGCTGGTGCTGGAATACGGGCTGTAGAAACGCCGGCGCCGGGTTCCCTTTGGGGGCTAAAGAAAATCCCGGTCCTTTCCCTCGCTTCCGCAACAAAGGTTTCTATTTTGGAGCCTATCTTGGCTATGGGTTCCCTAAGCGGTCCGAAAACCACAGCAAACACGGACTCCGAGCCCCATTTGGTTTGAGGAAAATCACGGGTCATCATAAATTACGCCATGCGCGTCTCCACCCTTTTCCTCGCCCTCCTGCTCGCCCTACCCTTGACCGCGGAGTTCATCCCCGGTTTCCGCGAGTTCCGCTACTTCATGTCGCCCCCCGAAGTGAAGAACCTGCTGGCGAAAGAGGGGTTCTCCGCCGGTGACCTCACGGAAACCTTCGGCGAACTCTACCTGAAGCCCTATATCGCCCAAGACTTCACCGCCTACGAACGCCGGGGCCGGCAATTCTACTCCTGCTCCTTCACCACCAATATCCGCGGGCTCATCGCGGCGACCGAGGGCAAGGTCTTCCACCTCACCAGCCGCAATGCCCTCGACTTCATGCAGATTTCGATCCCCCCCTTCCGCACCACCAATGACTACCGGGAATGGGAACAGAAATATCTCTTCTATAAGAACCCCGCGGCCGAGGCCCAGGGCCTGGTCACGAACGCCTACCAACTCTTCGCCATCGTCTTCACCTACCGCGGTTTCGAGAACACGGGCGACTGGAGTTTCTTGAAGCCGGGCACCCTGGCCGAGGTGGAGAAGGAACTCCGCGCCCAGTACGGGCTTCCCGATTACGTCGACCTCACCCTCCACGACCGCCTCACCCGCATCATGCGCCAGAGTTACCGCCACACCCTCAGCGGCGGGAACACCACCGATTACCGCCTCGACGTGCAAGTCACCGCCAGTTGGGCCCGCTTCGGGGGCCGCGAGGCGAACCTGCAGATCACCCACATGACCGAGCAATTCTCCGCCC
Source organism: Spirochaetota bacterium (assembly GCA_017302015.1). Taxonomy (GTDB): domain Bacteria; phylum Spirochaetota; class UBA12135; order COTS27; family JAFLEE01; genus JAFLEE01. The sequence goes on from JAFLEE010000049.1 coordinate 29,366, forward strand.
TCTTCCTCATCAACCTGAGCCTCGGCGATTATAAGGTCCCCTCCCTCGATTGGAGCCAGATCATCGGGGGACGCGAAGCCATGCTGAAAGCCGGGCGCGTCTTCGGCGAAGACCAGCCCATCCACCGCTAGCGCCCGCCGCGGCGACCTTTCCCCATGGGCGCCCCTCCCCTACGTCTCCTCTGCTACGGCGAGGTCCTCTGGGACCTCATCGAGGGCGTGCCCCATCTCGGCGGGGCCCCGTTCAACGTGGCCGCCCACGCCAGCCGCCTCGGCGTCGAGGCCTGGCTCATGAGCGCGGTGGGGGACGATGAACTCGGCCTGCGCGCGCTCTCCGAGATCCGCCGCCACGGCATCAAGAGCGAATTGGTGCAGGTCCTCCCCGGTGTGCCGACGGGCACCGTCGCGGTGACGCTCCATGCCGGGGGCCAGCCGAGCTACGTCATCCACGAGGGCGTCGCCTGGGACCGCATCGCGGCGGAGGAAGGCCGGCTCTCCAAACTCGGCGACCTCGGCTTCTCCATGCTCGTCTACGGCAGCCTCGCCCAACGGGCCCCCGCCTCCCGCGCCTGCCTGGACCGGGTCCGCAAGACCCTCCTCGACGTGCCCGGCTTCTTCGACGTGAACCTGCGCCAGAATTTCTACGACCGCGAAACCCTCGAAGCCTCGCTCGCGAGCGCCACCTTCCTGAAACTGAACGGCGACGAGGTCGGCGTACTCTCGCGCCTGCTCTTCGGCTTGCCCGTCGCCCACGCCGAGTTCTGCCGCCTGGCGAGGGACCGCTACGGCATCGACCTCGTGATCGTCACGCTGGGCGCGCAGGGGGCCCTGGTCGCCGACGCCGAAGGCGTGCGACAGGCGCCCGGCGATCCCGTGAAGGTCGTCGACGCCGTCGGCGCGGGCGATGCGTTCTCCGCCGCCTTCCTCCAGGGGCAACTTTCGGGCATGGATCCCCTCTCTGCGGTCTCCCGCGCCAACCGCCTCGGCGCGTACGTCGCCGGACAGCGGGGCGCCGTGCCGGAATACGACCGGCGCATCCTCGAGGATTTGGAGATCTGATCCCGGGAACCCGCGGTGTCGCATTTGCTCCCCGCGGGAATCTGAAATCCCGCAACCCCCGTTTACCGGACGCCCTCGCCCGCGTCCTCGAGGCCGATTCCGCGAAAATTATTCGCCCTTCCCTTGATATCCCCAGTGGGCCGATCTATTCTTTTTTCATCGGCCCGACGCCAGTGATCCTCCGCCGGACCTCAAGGGGCCCCCGATGCGATTCTTCGAAGAAGTCCAGGTCGCCGCGTTCGCGTTCAATCTGTGGAGGCGCCGCTTCGCCCGCGCGGTGATGAGCGGCCGCATCGAGGCGATCGAGGCCGAACTCGGTCCCGGGAAAAAAGACGAGTTCAGCCTCTGGCTCGAGAGTTGCCGCGAAACCGACCGGTTGAAGCGCTCCCCCACCCTCGCGGCCGTCGAGACGATCCACGCCGAAACCCGGCGACTCGCCGGGGCGATCCTCGAGTGCCTCAAGGAGGGGCGCCAAGACGAGGCGCTCCAGCTCCTGGGCCCCGACCGCGCCTTCAGCATGCTCTCCCATCGCCTGATCGTGAAACTCACCCACTGGAAGCGCCATGCGCTGCTGCGAAATCTCCACCGCCAAATGGGGCGCATCGGGCGCCAGGTGCGCAAGACCGTGGCGGGGGCCATGACGGCCTGAGGCGATCGCCCATGGGCCCCTGATCCGCATGGCGTGGGATGGTGAACGCCGGGTGGAGGCCGACCGCAAAGGTCCCCCCGACGCCCGATGCTAAAATCTCCCCGTGCCCCCCCCCGATGAACGACCCGTTGCGGTTATCGAAATCGGCTCCTCCGCCATCCATTTGACCGTCGCCCAGGCCACCCGGGGCGACACCCCGGCCTGGAACGTGGTCGAAGACCTCACACGGGGCATCCGCATCTCCAAAGATGCCGTCTCCCAAGGGGCGATCTCGAGGGAAACCGTCGACGAGGTGCTCTCGGTGCTGAAACTCTGGAAGCGCACCTGCGAGGCCAACGACGTCGCGCGCATCCGCACCGTGGTGACCTCGGGCGTGCTCGAGGCCTCCAACGCCGAGATCTTCCTCGACAATCTGCGCACCTTCGCCGGTCTCGATCCCGAGCCCCTCTCGACCATCCAAGAGACCGCCTGGCTCTACCTCGCGCTCCGGGGCCGGGAGGGCGCCCCCGGCCGCGTCGGGCCGCAGGCCATGCTCAAAGTCGGCGCGGCCACGAGCCTGCTGACGGTCTTCGATTCGAGCCTCATCCTCGCCCAGATCACCCTGCCCCTGGGCCTCGTGCGCATGCGCCAGATCTTCGAATCCCTGCCCCAGCGGGAGATGGATTTCGGGGCCTACCTCGAGGCGAGCATCGACCACGAACTCCGCCTCATGGAGGACGCCCTGCCCGTGCGCCGGGTCGAGCAGGTCTACGGCTTCGGCAACGAACTCGAGGCCATGCGCTCGGCGATGGGCTTCAAGGCCGGCGATCCGCCCTTCGCCCGGGAACGCCTGGGGCCCTTCCTCGACGGGGTGGCGGAACTCGGGCGCGACGGTCTCTGCCGCCGCCACGGCGTGCCCTACGACCTCACCGAGCATTTCCATCCCGCCGGGCGCATCCTCGATCGGGTGGCCGCCTGGTTCGATTGCCGCACGGTCGAACTCGCGCCGGTGACCCTGCGCGACGGGCTCGTCCCCGAGTTCCACCAGGGGGGGCCCGGGCCCGAGGACCTGGCGCGCCGCGAGCGCCAACTCCACGCCGACGCCCTGGCGGTGGGGCGGGCCTTCCGCTTCGACGAGCGCCACGCCTCCTCGGTGGCGGAGTATTCCCTCACCCTTTTCGACCTGACCCAAGACGTCCACCGACTCGGACCGCGGGAGCGGCAATGGCTGATGGCGGCCGCGCTGCTCCACGACGTGGGCTACGCCATCTCCTACAACGCCCACCACAAGCACAGCCACTACATCATCCAATCCCGCGATTTCTTCTACCTCTCCGACGCCGAGCGCTCGATCATCGCCCTCGCCGCGCGCTACCACCGCAAGGCCGGCCCCAAGGCCACCCACGTCGAGTTCGAGAACCTCTCCCGGGCCGACCGCATGACGGTGCTGAAGCTCGCCTCCATGCTGCGCATCGCGGAGGCCCTCGACTATTCCCGCGACCACCGCGTGGCCTCCCTCCACGCGCGCCGGGAGCCCGGGCGCATCGTGCTCTGCTGCACCATCGCCGACCAGATCTTCGGCGAGATCTACTCGTTCAACGACAAGAAGGAGCTCTTCGAGGAACTCTTCGGGCTGCGCCTCTCCATCGAGACGGCGCCGCTACCCGGGGCGGCCCCGTGAGCGCGGGCGAGGCGCCCTTCCTCAACCGCGAGGCCTCCTGGCTCGCGTTCAACGCGCGCGTGCTCGAGGAGGGCCTCGACCCCCTGCGGCGTCCCATGGACCGCCTGCGCTTCCTCGCCATCTTCTCCAGCAACCTTGACGAGTTCTTCATGATCCGCCTGAGCGGCCTCTGGTCCCAGGTGCGGGCCGGCTACGCCAAGGAAGACGCCTCGCGCAACGCCCCCGGGCGGGCCCTCGCGGCCTGCGAGGAGCGCGTGCGCGCCCTGGTGCCGGTCCAGATGCAGGCCCTGCGCGAACAGGTGCTGCCCCAATTGGAGCGCTCGGGCGTCCGCTTCCACGACGCGGCCCGCCTGCCGCCGGAATTGCGCCCCCCGCTTTCCCGCGTCTTCCAGGAGGAGTTCCAGCCGATCCTCACGCCCATGGCGGTGGACCCCGGCCGCCCCTTCCCGTTCCTCGCCGGGCGCCAGGTGTATCTGCTGGTGGAACTCCGCAAGGAGGGCGACGACAAGCCCCGCTTCGCCATCGTCCCCATCCCCAGCGACCGGCGTTTCGTGGCGGTACCCGGCCGCCACCGCGAGTTCGTCTACGCCGAGTCCCTCGTGCAGGCCTTCGCCCACACCCTCTTCAGCGGCTTCGAACTCCGCGCCGCGGCGGCCTTCCGCATCACCCGCGACGGCGAACTCTCCATCATGGAGGACGAGGCCGTCGACCTCCTCTCGGTGATCGAGGGGGAACTCAAGAAGCGCGACCGGGGCATCCCGCTGCGCCTGGAGATCGAGGACCACGCCAGCCCCGCCTTCATCGCCTTCCTCGCCTCCCACCTCGAGATCGAGGAGCGCTTCATCTACCGCCTGCCGGCGCCGCTGCAGGTCTCCGACTTCATGGGCTTCACCTTCCGCCCGGGCTACGACGAGCTGCGCGCCGAGCCTTGGCCCCCCGTGCCCGAGCGCAGCCTCGCCGACACGACCCGCACGATCTTCGACATCGTGCGCGAGCGCGACCGGCTCCTGCACCTGCCCTTCGAGACCTTCGACCCCGTGGTGCGCCTGCTCGACGAGGCGAGCCGGGATCCCGACGTCCTCGCCATCAAGCAGACCCTCTACCGCACTTCGGGCCAATCGCCCGTGGTCGCCGCCCTCAAGCGCGCGGCGGCGGCCGGCAAGCAGGTGACCGTGCTCGTCGAACTGAAGGCCCGCTTCGACGAGGCGCAGAACATCGGCTGGGCGCGGTCCCTGGAGGACGCCGGCTGCTACGTGGTCTACGGCCTGGTGGGGATGAAGATCCACTGCAAGATGCTGCTCGTGGTGCGCCGGGAGGCCGAGGGCCTGCGCCGCTACGTGCACCTCTCCACGGGCAATTACAACGACCGCACCGCCCAGGCCTACACCGATCTCGGGCTCTTCACGGCCTCGCCCGCCTTCGGGCGCGAGGTGGCCGAGGTCTTCAACCTGCTCACCGGCTATAGCGAGCCGCCCCGCATGCGCAAGCTCGTCACGAGCCCCCTCGACCTCCGCCAATGGTTCCTCGACCGCATCGCGCGGGAAGCCGAGCGGGCCCGGCGCGGCGAGCCGGCCGAGATCCGCGCGAAGATGAACTCGCTGGTCGACGAGCAGGTCATCCGGGCGCTCTACCGGGCCTCCGGCGACGGGGTGCGCATCGACCTCCTGGTGCGGGGCGTCTGCTGCCTCTGCCCCGGGGTGGCCGGCCATAGCGAGAACATCCGGGTGCGCAGCATCATCGACCGCTACCTCGAGCACTCCCGCGTCTTCTGCTTCCACGCCGGCGGCGAGCGCGAGGTCTACCTCGCCAGCGCCGACTGGATGGACCGCAATTTCGACCGCCGGGTGGAGGTGCTCTTCCCGGTGGAGGACGCCGACCACCGCAGGGTGCTCCTCGACGCCTTCGAGATCTGGTTCGCCGACAACACCACGGCCCGGGCGCTGGGCCCTGCGGGCGCCTGGGAGCGCCTACGCCCCGCCCCCGGGGAGCCGCCACGCCACGCCCAGCGGGAACTCCACGAATACCACGTCGAAAAAAACGCCAGCGTGGCGACGGCCACCGGCATCAAGTTCATCCCGGTGACCCGCAGGGGCGCCGCGCCAGGAGCCCACCATGGCTAAGATCGAGCGCATCGGCATCCTCACCTCCGGGGGCGATAGCCCCGGCCTCAACGCGGCCATCCGCGGCGTGGCGAAGACCGTCATGCGGGAGGACGTGGAGGTCCTGGGCATCCAGGACGGCTTCGCGGGGCTCGTGGAGAACCGGGCCGAGCGGCTGGAATGGAACCAGGTCTCGGGCATCCTCACCCTGGGCGGCACGATCCTGGGCACCAGCCGCAATAAGCCCCACAAATGGCCGAAGAAGGGCGGCGGCACGGAAGACCGCACCGACGACGCGGTGAAGAGCTACAAGAAGATGGGCCTCGACGCCCTCGTGTGCCTCGGCGGCGGGGGCACCCAGAAGAACGCCTTCCGCCTCATGGAGAAGGGCGGGCTGCGCATCGTCACCCTCCCCAAGACCATCGACAACGACGTCTTCGGCACCGACATCTCCTTCGGCTTCGACACGGCCATGACCATCGCCTGCGAGGCCATCGACCGCCTGCACACCACGGCCTCGAGCCACCACCGTTGCATGCTCGTCGACATCATGGGGCACCGGGCCGGCTGGCTCGCCCTCGAGGCGGGATTGGCCGGCGGGGCCGACGTCATCCTCATCCCCGAGATCCCCTTCAGTTTCCGCAAGGTCGCCAACGCCCTCATCAAGCGGGAAAAGAACAATAAGCGCTTCTCGATCATCGCGGTGGCCGAAGGCGCCGAGATCGTCGGCGAGGGGGCCCGCAAGGACGACGGCGCGGAAGACCCCGAAGGGGATGGCGACGCGCTCCTCGCCCCCTCCCTCAGCCATCGCCTCGCCGCCTTCATCCAGAAGGAGACCGCCCTGGAAACGCGGGTGACCACCCTGGGCCACCTCCAGCGCGGGGGAACGCCGACGCCCACCGACCGGGCGCTGGCGACGCTCCTGGGCGCCAAGGCCGGGGAATGCATCCTCCACGGGGAGTTCGGGGTCATGATCGCCCACCGGGGCGGCCAGGCCGTTCCCGTGCCCCTCGCCGAGGTCGCCGGAAAGAAAAAACTGGTGCCCATGGACGACCCGCTCATCAAGACGGCGAGGCTCCTCGGCCTCTGCCTCGGCGACTGACGCCTCAGGCCGACAGGAGTTTCGCCAGGGCCGCCTGGAGGGCGGCGAGGCCGAAGGGCTTCTGGAGGAAGGCCTCGTGCCCCCGGCCCTGGAATTGGCGCACGACCTCCTGTTCGCTGTAGCCGCTGGTGACGAGGATCTTGACCTCCGGGCGGATGCGGCGGAGTTCGGCGAAGGCCCGTACGCCGTCCATCTGGGGCATGGTGAGGTCGAGGAGCACCCCGTCGACGCGGGAGGATCCGGCGCGCAGGAGATCCACCCCCTCCCGCCCGTCGGCGGCGGTGAGCACCCGGTAGCCGCTATGCTCGAGCATGGAACGGCAGAGGAGCCGTACGGGCTCTTCATCGTCGATCACGAGGATCGTCGCCCCCGGGCGCCCGGGGGCCCGCTCGGGTTCGGCGGACGGCGGCTCCGCCGGGGACCCGCTCGCGGCGAGCACGGGGAAGAGCACGCGCACCGTCGTCCCCCGGTCGAGCCCGCTCTCGATGAAGATGGCTCCCTGGTGGCCGCGGAGGATCCCAAGGACCGCGGACATGCCGAGGCCGCGGCCCGTGAACTTCGTGGAGAAGAAGGGATCGAAGACCCGGCGCACCGTCTCGTCGTCCATGCCCACGCCGGTGTCGCGCACTTCCAGGGCGATGAAATCCCCCGGGTCGGGCTTCTCCTCGAGGCGGCTCCCCTGGAGTTCATCTGAATCGCAATGCACGAGCCGGGTGGCCAGCGTCACCCGGCCGTCGCGGTCCCCGATGGCCTCGGAGGCGTTGGTGATGAGGTTCATGACCACCTGCTGCACCTGCCCGGGATCGATGAGGATGCCGGGCAGGCCCGTGGACAATTCGAGGGTCAGACCCACGCGCTTGGAGAGGGAGGCGTGGAGCAGGTGGGCGTTCTCCTCCACCAGGGCGCTCAAGTCCACCCATTGCTTGATAAAACGCCCCTTCCCCGAATAGGCGAGCATCTGGCGGGTGAGGTCCTCGGCCCGCCGGGCCGCGGCCATGGCCTGGCGGATGAAGTCTGCCGCGCCCGCGGCGGGGGAAGCGCCGGGAGCCCCGAGGGAAAGCAGCGCGAGGTCGAGGTTCCCCTCGACCGCCGTGAGCAGGTTATTGAAATCGTGGGCGATGCCGCCGGCGAGGATGCCCAGGCTCTCGAGCTTCTGGACGTGGAGCACCTGGCGCTCGAGGTCGGCCTTCTCCCGTTCCATGCGCGCGCGGTGCTCGGCGCCCCGCGCCGCCTTGAGGCCATCCTCGACCTTGCGGGCGAAGAAGGCGTAGAGGCGCTCTTCGCGCTTCTCCACGGGGTGGCCCAATTCCATGAAGAGGACCCCGCGCTCCCCGCGGTCGGCGAAGCGGTGGGAAAAGCCCCCTTGCGAATCGGCGGGCAGGGGGGCCCCGGGCGGGAGGCCGAGGGAGGCGGCGATGCGGGGGCTCCCCCCGTCTTCCCAGGCGATGGCGATGCGGCGGGCGCCGAAGAGGCGCGTGGCTAGGTCGATGCAGTCGCGGTGGAAATCCTCCAGGGAACCCTTGAAGGCGAGGGAGGCGAGTTCGTGGAGGATGGAGAGCTCGGCGATCATGAGCTCCAGCACCGATTTCTTCACGGGGGCCCGCCCGAACCGAACACGCCCACGGCCAGGGTCTTATTGTGGAATTGGGGGTAATCGGTGTAACCCCCGATTTCGCCGAAGCTGAGGGCGCCCAGCATGGGCAGGTCTTCCCCGAAGGACTCGCGCATGGCCCGAAGTTCGCGGGCATAGGCCTCGCCGAGATAGAGGTATCGCGAGATGCAATCGAAGACCAGGGCGAAGCGGGGCGAGGCCACCTGGGCGAGGGCCGCGCGGGCGACCAGGCTCGCGGCGTCGACGAGATCGTCGACCGTGCCCTCCATGATGTGGGCCACGGCGTTCTCGGGGATCTCGGTGACGAGGTCGATGCTCTGGTCGAGGCGCACGGAAACGGGATCGCGGATGAGGTAATTCCCGCGGATGTCGGCCGTGCCGAGGGGATAGCGCATGCCCCATTCGGGGAACGATTTCGGGTGGATCCCCCCGAGGCGCCCCGAGTAGACCTCGAAGGCCGGCCGCGCGTCGAGTTCCAGGATCCGTTTCCCCTGGGACCGGGTCACCACCAGGAGGTCGCCCTTGGGCTTCCAGCCGTGGCCGATGGCGCAGCCGATCTGCGCCCCGCGCACGCTCGCCGAGGCCACGGCCCCGCTCTCCACGCCGCGCTCGGTGAATTGCCAGGTCTTGAAAAATCGAAGATTATCCCCGGCGCCGCCCCCGAGGTAGCGGACGCCGGGACCGAGGCGATCATAGAGGCTGCGAAGCATCTCGGTGACCCCGGGCGCGAACCCGTCGGGCAAGACGAGGATGGCGGCGCCCTCTTCCCCGGGGATCCCCAATTCCTCCGCGCTCAAGATCCCGGCGCGCGCGGGATCCGAGGCCATGGAAGCCTGGAGGGAAGTTCGAACGGAAAGTTCGCTCCCGGAGAGCGTCGCGACCCCGACGGCCTGGCGAAAAACGCCCTCGGCGGTGAGGAGCCCCGCGCCGCAGAATCCGACGAGTCGGGAGGATCCGATGGACCCGCGCACCGCATCGAGTACGGAGGCCTGATCATAGGCGTCGGTGGTGAAGAGGATCGTGAGGGCCGGGGGGCCGGAGGTTTCCAGCGCCCGTTCAACCGAGGCGAGGGCGGCCTCCGTGGCGGAAGGAAGCGTGCTCCACCCGACACCGACTTTCATGAACGCATCCCCGATGGATCCACCTCGTATTTTTACAATGGGACCCGGGATTTTCAACGGGATTTTTCGAGTTTGTAGCCGTAATACTCCAAAATAAATCCGGCCCGTCCGGCGGATTCACGCTAAAAAACGAACAAACTTCTGCGGATATTCCGCAATCTTTTTTTACGGGTCGCGAGTGCTTCAGGAAACTCGGACTTTCACCACGCACACTTTGATCTTCGAAGGCTGGTCGAGCATAATGAGGGGACGGTGGGCGTCCTCGGGCCAGAAGATGGCCATCGTCGTCCCGCCGAGGCGGAGCAGGCTGCCATCCGGGTAATCCTTATAGATGATCACGTCTTTTTCGCGATCGTAGGGCAAGTCGGGGAACGCCGAGCGGGGCAGCCACTCGATGAATTGGCCGCCCTCGAGCACGCGGTGGATATCGAGGTAATTGCGGTGGGTCTCATAGAAGCGCCTCTCGCGGGGCTCGGTGCTCGGCGCCATGACCTTAGCGTAGACGTCCGTGCCGTCGATGGGGTGGTCCCCCACGGCCAGGGACGCCTGGGCATGGAGGGCGAACTCGATGCCCTTGCGCAGGCGGGGATCGGCGGGAACTTGGCGGAGGTCGGAGAGTTGGTGGATGAGGATCATGGGGGATTATACCAAGAGCGGAAGGATTTTTCGGGGGAAAAGATCGGCGCGGGGTATCAAGGGGGATGCGTGGGAT
>JAFLEE010000005.1 GCA_017302015.1 Spirochaetota bacterium
ATCTTCAATCTCTACGATCCCGGGAGCGAACTCTCGCGCCTCAATCTCGCGCGCCAGGGGGAGGTCTCCGTCGAAATGGCGCAGGTGCTCGCCTTAGCCCTGGACCTCTGCGCGCGCTTTGACGGGCCCTACGATATCTCCCATGGAAAGCGTTTTCTCGCGCGGAAACAGGGCCAAAGCGAGCCTGCGGTGGGGGGATCCTTCCGCGACATCGCGCTCCTCGGCCGGGAAGTCTCCCTGCGCCATCCCGACTTGCTCCTCGACCTGGGCAGCCTCGCCAAGGGATACGTGGTGGACCGGCTCTTCGCCTGGCTCGAGGCGCGCGGCGTGGGAGATGCCTTCATCGATGCCCGCGGCGATATGCGCATCGCCGGACGCCACACGGAGTTCATCGGAATCCAGGATCCCCGCGGTCCCGAGACCCTCGGACGGCCCATCCGCATGAAAGACCTCGCCGTGGCGACCAGCGGGGACTATTCCCAGTACATCGGTGATTTCACCAAGAGCCACCTGGTCGGGAAACGCTCCTTCTGCTCCGCCACGATCATCGCTTCCCGACTCGACCTCGCCGATGCCCTGGCCACCGCCGCCATGGTATCGCCGCTGGAAAAAACCCGCGGGGTCTTCGAGGCGTTCCCCGAATGCAGCGCGCTGCTGGTGGAGCCCTCGGGCCGGACAACGAGTCTCGGCGGCTTCGATCGCCACCTCGAAATGTGAGCGCCGCTCGGGGCCCGGGAACCCTAGAGGCGCATCTCCAATTGCCCCGAACCCGGGGCGGAACCCACGATCTCGAGGCCGAGGGTCTCCGCCACGGAGGCGGTGATGGGGATGAGTTGGTGGTGCAGATAATGTTCCCGGTCCAGGGGCGCCGTGCGCTTCCCGTCGGGTTCGGCCCCGTTTTTGGTAATGACATAGGCGATGCGCCCGCGCTGGGTCGTCCAGCCGAGGAGGCGCGCGGCGCGCACGTGGGGCGGCTCCGATTTCACGTAATCCCGGGGCGCACGGCGCAGGATCTTGCGGTAGACGAGATCCGCATCCACGGCGCCCGAGCGCAATGCGGCGGCGGCGTCCTCGACGAAGTCGCGGAGTTCAGCCTCGGGCTTCCCGTCGAGCACTCGGGTCAGGAGTTCGCGTTGGAAGCGCCGCGACCATTCCGTCCCGTCGGTGCGGATGGCTTCCATCCCCTTGATCTCGATGCGCATTTTTTGGCCCGGATCCCGGGCCAAGCGCCCCGCGTATCCCTTCGCGCGCCCCTTCACCTCGTCCCCGAGGGCGGCGCCGCTGCGCAGGCGGGGAAGGTAGAACCGGTCGTAGGCCTTCTCCATTTTGATCTCGAGATGGGAGGGGAGCCCGTACTCCTCGTCCACCGCCCGGGCCAAGTCCGCGTTGAGCGACCGGGCGAGATCTTCCCCCAGGGCCTGGAGTTCCCCCGGCTTCCCGCCCCCGGCGAGCCCCGACTGGATGAACACGCTGTCGGTATCTCCATAGAGCACGATAAATCCCTTCTTCTGCGCCCACGCCTGCGTCCACTGGAGGTATTTCTGGCCGAAGGAGGTGACCGCCCCGGCGAGGCCCGCGGATGCGTAGCGGCATCCCTCGGCGCCGAGGACGCCATAGAACGAGTTCATGAGGATCTTATAGACGTGGACGGCGATGGGATCCCCCCGTTCGCGCGCCGCTTCCCGTCGTGAAAACCATTCGGCGATGACCCCGGGGAGGATGCCCGCGGTCCGGGAGAAGCGCGCCCCGTTGGGCGCGCGAAGATCGTCGTCGCCGCCGCTGCGCGCGTGGGAGAGGGGATCGATATTGAAGGTGCGGATGATCGTGGGGTAGAGGCTCTTGAAATCCAGCACGAGCACCCCCTCGAAGAGCCCGGGGGTGGGTTCGATGATGAGCCCCCCAGCGGCGCGACCGGGAACGTCCCCGGAGGCCCGCGGTGGCGCGAGGGAGACTGCGTGAAGTTTGAAGGCGTAGAATTGCTCGAAGGCGGGGATACTCGTCCAGGCCCGATCGAGGGAAAGCCCGGTGGACGCGGCCCGGCCCACCGTGAGTTCGCCCAGGCCCGTCTTCTCCAGGATCGACAATACGAGGCGGGCATCCCGGGCGCAATAGCGGCAGAAGGAGGCCGCGTCGTCGCGGTAGAGCCGCTCGAGTTCGACGAGCTTCTCTTCTCCGTGGGTCGCGACGACTTTCCCCTCGCCGAGCACGGCACGGGCCACGGTCTCCAGGCGCAAATCGCTGAAGCGTTCGGGGCCCGCCCGCGCGATGCGCAGGGCGTCGACTACCTGGCGCCCCGGGAGGATGACGCTCGGGGAGGCCCCCGCGTTCCCCGCGAGGTATTTGGAAGCTTCCCGGGAGCGCCCGAGATCGAAGGGGAGGCCGAGCTCGGCGCAGCGTTTCGCGAGGACCCTGAAATCGAAATCGACGACGCTCCATCCCGTCACCACATCGGGATCCAAGGCGACGAGGCGCTCCTGGAAGGCGGTTAACAACTCGCGTTCCGCCGTAAAGCTCGCGCACCCGGGGACCCCGGTCTGCGGGCCTAGGAAAAAGATCTCCTCCCCTCCCCCGCAGGCGATTGAAATGGCGAGGATCGCCTCCTCGCGGGAGGTTTCGAGGTCGATGGCGGCCCACCTTAGCGGCGCCATCGCCTCGATGCCGCGCAGGAGCGGATCCACGAAGACGAGATCCACACGGCTCCCCGCTCTCGCCGGGCCATGGAGCTCGATCCCTCCCATGATCCCCCGATCGATGCGGTAGAGATCCTTTAGTTTCAAGTCGCCGCCGAAGGTGTCGATGCCCTTCGCCGTAAGCGCCGCGAGGAGGGAAGCCCATTGGGGGATGGTCCCCTCCACCCGGTCGCAGGGGGCGCCCTCGAAACTCAAGAAATCGGTGGGGAGAAGCCGGGCGCGGAGTTCGGGCCGGGTGTCGAGCAGGTCTTGGGCCTCGCGCCCGCGGGTTTTCGGGATGAAGAGCGAGGGCTTCCACCGCGTCTCGGCCGCCGCGAAGGATCTCCCGTCTTGGAGCCTCCCGACGAGATGGACCTGGGATTTCGGGAGCGAGACGGAGATCGAAACGACGAAGCCGGAGACTTTTTCCACGGGGATCTCGATGCGGGATGGGCTCTTTTTCCCCTTCGGCGGGCGGGGAAGGGATCAGCGCCCTGCTCGCCCCTCTCGATCGCGGGGTGCCCGGAGCGCTCGCGGGGTCATGCCTGGGGCGACCCCGCGTTCAACCCACCGCGATGCGGTCGACGCCGAGGGCGACGGCTTGCTGCACCGCCTTCCATTTCCACCGCCCCGCGTGCACGCCCTCGATGGCGACCCGGAGGTAGGAGGGGAGCCCCTCGCGCAGGAGCACCTTGGGCTCGAGTTGGGAGGCCTTGAGCCCCATGACCACGGTGCTCTGGGCCTTGAACTCGTCTAGGGAAAGATAGGCCTTGGGGGAACTTTCCTTCAGTTTCTCAACCTCTTTATCGTCGAGGTACATGGGGCAATGGGCCTTCTCTCCGTTGGGGAGCGGGTGGATGAGATCGTAGCGCGTCGCGCCCGGGCGGGGCACGATCTCGATGCGCTCCATCTGCTTGTGGAGGCGGCCCATCACCGGGTGGCCCGAAAAATCGCCCTTGAAACGGGTCTCCTGGAGCACCTGGTCGAAGAGGCGCCAGGCTTCCACGGGGTCTTTCGCGCCGGCGAGTTCGCGCACGGAAAGGAAGGCCAGATAGACCTCCTTCACTTCGGCGATGAAGGCGGAGAGCATGTACTTGAGGGAACTGCTGTTCTTCTCCTCGAAGTCTTCCCACTCCTCCAGCGCCCATTGGGTGGAGGGGAGTTTCTCCTTCTTCATCGCCAGGGCGTGGCATTGCTGGAACCAGGCCTCGGTGGCGACCCGATCGTCGGCGATATGGAGTTTCGGCTGGAGCGAGAGGAGGATTTTCATGCGGTATTAGCGCATGAAAACCGCCGCGCGGTCGCCGGCGCGCCTCATTCGATACGCAGGGGGGAGCCCCCGGTGGCCAAGGTCCGCGCGCCTTTCATCGGCACCCGCTTGCCGTAGAGGTCGCAGGATTCCCCGGCCCCCCATGCCCCGACCTCGATTTCGCCCGCGCCCTTCTCCCGCCAGACCACGCGGAAGGCCTTGCCCCGGGGGTCCCGGAACTCGGCGACCCAATTTTCGCCCTCGTCGGCCCGGCACGAGAGCATGCGGCTTCCGACCATCCACCCCTGGATCGTCCGGTAGGCGATCGCCCCGGGCTTGGGCGCGCCGTCCTTCTCGATGAGGCCCATATTCCCGTTGTCCCAGGCGTAGAAACTGAAGGATTCCACGCCCTGGGCCCATTGGAGCAAGTAAAGCCGCGCGATCAGGTCGCCTTGTTCTTGGAGAGGCACCCACTCCGAGGCCTTCCCCTCTTCGGGATGGGTTTCCGCCCGCGAGGCGGATTCCGCGTACCAGCCGGCCTCCGTATTCCAAAGGCCGAACTCCGCGAGGCCGTGGTCCGCCAGCACGCGCTTCACCCGCAGCACTTCGGCGATGCTTCGCTCCGGGGCCCGGTCATAGACGGATTTGGAATGGTAGCCGGTGTAGAAATGATAGCCCAATTTGTCGAAGGTGCCCTTCCCGCCGGCTCGCAGGAACCCGTCGGTATAGGCCGCGCTTCCCACCACGGCCGGCGAGATGACCGTATTGGAGGGATCCACGGCCTTCAGGATGGCGTAGGCCTCGCGGCAAAGTTCGGCGAGTTTGGCGTGGGTGCCCGTGAAGAACGCCAGCGGAAGCACGTTATTGTTCGGCTCGTTCCACATCTCGTAATGGCGGATGCGGCCCTTGTAGCGCGTCGCCACGGTGCGCACATAATTCCTCCAATCAGCCATCTCGGCCGCCTCGGCGGCCCAGCCGGTCTCCTGGAACTGGGCGGTATACGCGGAGCGCTCCTGGGGACGGGCCGAGGCCCATTGGGGCGTGAGGCCCATGGTCAGGAGGATCTGCACGTTGCTCGCCACGCAAGCTTCCACGAGGCGATCGAGCCGCTCGAAATTCCACTCGCCCTTGCGCGGCTCCAACCAAGGCCAGGCCGTGCGCGAATCCCAGAACCGGAGTTGCTTGAAGGGGACCGCGGGCCAAGTCAGTTCCGGGTAGCGATGGTTGTGGGTATGCTGGCCGAAATAGGCTTCGGGCACGGGGCGAGACGGAGGCGCGAGCACCGTAAAGGGATTCGGGCCGGGGAGCACCCGGTCCGTGACATGAAAATCATCGATCCAGATCGATCCCGTACCGGTGAGGCGGATGACCGCGATCATGTCGGGGGCCGAATCCGGCAAGGGTTCCTCGAACGAAAGGGCCTTCCACTCGGGGGTCGCCAGGAAGGAACGGGTGATATAGGTCGTGTAGGGATGGGAGCGCTTTCGAAGCTGCACTTCCACCGGCGTCTTCATCTCGCCTTTCAGGGAGAGCGCGACGCGCGCGAGGCGGTAGCGCCCCACGGGTTCGAGGAGGCCGTGCACGAATTGGACGGCGCCCCCCTTGAACGAAGCCACCTCGATCTTCTGGCAGCTTCCCCCGCCGTCGACCCCCGGCGCATCGGAGGCATAGACCACCGTCACCGGAGCCCAGGAGGAATTGTCTTCCCACCCCTCGGCGATGCCCCGATCGTTGAAACCCCCGCTGAAGTCGGAATTTCGCATCCGTTCGGTTTGGCCGAAGGCGACGCAAAGGAGGGCCGCCACCCCCAGAAAGGCCGGGCGGAGGGTGGGGACCGAATGGAAAAGGGGCTGGATCTGCATGGCGTTCTCCCGATTCATTGTGGGCAGCGGTGCGACCGTGCGCCATGCCTTTGGAGGATAAAAACATGCACTTATTTTCCAAGTGCCTCATTTTTTGCTGGATTTTTAGGAATTTCCCATCCACCTAATTCTCCCTACGCGGGAAAATCGGGATAAAATGGGAACCTGAGCGACCATGGCGGCCCAATCCTCCCCCCTCTTCGAATCGCTCTTCAATGCCATCCGCCTCCGCCTGCTCTTCCATGGCCACGTGATCGGCCCGCGGGTCTGGTCCGCCCCGAGCGGACATCCCATGAACCGGCTCTATTTTTTTCTCCGAGGCCGCGCCACGGTCTTCGAGGGCGAGCGGGCCTACCCCCTGCGCCCCGGGAACGTCTATCTCTTCCCCCTCAATCGCCCCTACCGCTTCGAGGGCACGGGCGCGTTCGCGAAATGGTTCTTCGATTTCCGCGCGGAGGTCTTCCCGGGGTGGGATCTCTTCGAACAAACCCCCACAGGGCTCTCGGTGCCCCTGGCCGCCCGGTCGGAAACCCGGAAATTCTTAGGCCGCCTTTCAGGGGAGAACGTGGAAGACTTGGTGGAGGCCACCGGCCTCCTTTGGCAGATCCTCTCCCGCTTCCTGCGCATCGGTCCCGCCGATTTCCGGGAACGCACGCTCCTCGCTGCGCGCTACGCCCCGCTTCGCGCGGTGGTGGAGGGGCGCTCCTTCGGGGAGATCGTACTCGGGCGGGTGGCCGCGGGCATGGGGCTCTCCCTCTCCCAACTCTCCAAGCGTTTCAAGGCGGATACGGGACTGACCCTGGAGCGCTATGTCGCCCACGAGTTCATGGAGCGCGCCAAGATCCAACTCCTCCTCACGGATCGCAGCGTGCGGGAGATCTCGGGCGCCCTGGGCTTCAGCAGCGAGTTCTATTTCAGCCGCTTCTTCAAGCGCCATAGCGGCCATTCGCCGAGGACCTACCGCCGCCTCCACCCCTGGGCCTTCGCCCCGACCGCGCTTCCGAACGGCGCTTCTGCGCGCCCCGCCGCGACCGGTTCCTTGAAGGTCGGCGCGGCGCAACGTGGCGGGTGAACGGGGAGGTCGGCGCGCCTTCCTCAATCCGCCAATGTTTTTTTTCGGGTGAGCAGATAGATAGCCGGAAGCCCGAGGTGGAAGAAGCTCGCCCCGAGTACCCTGAGCGCGATGGGGAGGGAGCTGCGGTCGCTGAGCGCCCCCGCGAGGGGTCCCATGATGGAAAAGAGCACCCGCACCAATAGAGCGTTGACGGAGAGGATGGTGGCCCGGCGCTCGCTGGGGATGAGCGGGTTCATATAGGCGCTCAGCAGGGGACCGCCCAGTCCCCGCACGAAATAGAAGGTGAAGAAAACGGGGAGGATCCACAAGGACGGGAAGAAACCTACCACAAGGTAGGCGGTGGCGGAGAGGGGCAGGAGGAGCATCAGGATGGTGCGTCTCCCAAGGCGCCCCTCCACCCGATGGGCGGCCAGCGAGAAGAGCCCTACGGAGAGGTTGAATCCCGCCCAAACGACCCCGTACCAGCCCAGAGGAAGGCCGGTGAGTTTGAAATAGGGTTGGACGAACCAAACCATGGTGAGGGTGGAGGCCCCCATGACCGCGCCATAAATAAGAAGCCACTTCAATTCTTTGTGCCCGTGGAGGGCGTACTGCACGGTTTTGGCGAGGTCCGTTAGGCCCGCTCGGGCGCGGCCGGCCCCGTGGGATTTGGGCTCGACCAAGGACCAGGCCAGGGGGATCGAGCACGCCACCACGGCCGTCTCGACGTAGACCGGCAGGCGCAAGCTCACCACCGCCAAAAGTCCGCCGAGGATGCTGGCGGCGGACTCGGAGAAATTCCCGAGCGCCCCGCGGCGGCCCTCTAGGCGCTTGAACTCGCCTTCGCGGCCCGAGGATAAAAGCGTATCGTAGAACAGGGCCGAGTCGGCCCCCGAGACGAAACTCGACCCGGCCCCCATGATGAGCTCGGCCACGAGGAACCCGGCGAAGGAGTCGCTGATGCAATAAAGGGCGTAGCCCGCGGTGGCGCACACCGCGCCGAGCACGAGGGATTTCCTGCGGCCGAGGAGATCGGCGAGGTAGCCGGAAGGGATCTCGAGGATCGCGAGCGAGAGTGAAAAGGCCGCCTGGAGCCCCAGGATCTGCGCCATCGAAAGTCCCGCGGCCTGGTAGAACGGCACGATGACCGGGATGATCACCAGGAACCATTGCAGGGTCTTGAACGCGTAGAGTTTGCCGATATTCCCGTTCAAGGAACGCGCGGTCTCTTCTTTCGAAACGGGGTCTTTCAATGGAAACTCATTTCAAGGCCGGAAGCCAGGCCAAATAGAGAAACGTTACGGAACTTTCTCTATTCCCCATTTTTCCATGGCTTTCCGCGCGGTTTTCTAGCGGCCCAGATCCCGATGGGTAGGGGCGACGCCCCTTGGCCGAACGCATGTGGTCTTGGGGAGCGGGTCTTCGACCGAGCCCATTCCCCGAGACCTATGGATGGGATAATCGCCGAACGACGGGGCCGCGGCATTCCATGGCGATCCCCCTTGCCGGAGTATCCATCCCGATGAAAAACCAGGCCTCCCGGGAACCGGTGCGCTGCGCCCTCGTGGGATTGGGGCGCATCGGGTCCATCCTCGAAGAAGATCCCCTGCGGGAAAAACCGGCCACCCATGCCGGCGCCATCCAAGCCCATCCCGATTGCAAGCTCGTGGCGGGGTGCGACCGCGACGGCGACCGCTGCGCCGCCTTCGCAGTGAGGTGGAAGGTCGCCGCGATCTACCGGGATCTGCGCACCATGCTCGGCGAGTCCCAGCCCGACCTCCTCCATATCGCCACGCCGCCCGAGCACCACCTCGAGGCCGTGCGCTGCGCCGTGGCCCAGAGGGTTCCCGTGGTCGTCTGCGAAAAACCCCTGGCGCCCACGCGGGCCGAGGCCATGAAACTCGTCTCACTGGCGCGCCGCGGGGGGGTGCGCGTCATGGTCAACCACGAGCGCCGCTTCTGCGTCGATTGGCGCCATGTCCGCTCCGTCATCCAGGAAAAGCCGCTCGGAGATTTGGAATCGATCCGCGCCACGCTCTATATGGGCGAACATCGCCGCGCCGGGGAGATGCTCCTCGACGACGGCACCCACCTCATCGACGCGCTGCGCTTCATCACCGGCGGCGAGTTCAAGAGGATCCGAGCCTGGGGGGACGCCCGCAAACGCGGGGGAACCCTGTGGGCCGCGTTCACGCTGGCCGGGATCCCCGGCGTGCTCGAAGTCGGCGGCGGCCGGGACCATTTCGTCTTCGAGGCCGAGCTCTCCTTCGCCCGGGGGCGCGTGCGCGTGGGCAACGGCGTCTTCGAACAATGGGAAAGCCGGCCGAGCCCCCACTACCGCGGCGCGCGCTCCCTGGCCCTTCGGGAGGACCTGAAATTCCCCGTCACCGGCTATTTCGCCAATATGGTCTCCGCGGCCGTGGGACTCGTGCGCGATCCGAAGGCGCCCATCGAGTCGAAGGCCACCGATGGGCTCGCGGCGGTTTCAATCATCGAGAAGATATTGGGAGCGATCCAAAAAACCTGAAGGCCTACTACCGCAAACGGAATCGGACGACCCATTCGGCGCCATGGAGGAGCGTTCTTTTTCGGCATCATGGCATTGCCGCCCATGGCCTCTGGACGCGCCACCTACCGCGACCCCGATTCGGGCGTCGAAGTCGCCCAACGGACCCGCGACCGCGGGCTTCGCCACCACTTCACCTACACCAACTCGGGGTGGCATGCGGACGGGCGCAGCCTGCTGTTCGGCTCCGACCGCGAAAATCGAACCATCCTCTTCGAGGTCGGCCTGGAGAGCGGCGAAATCGGTGGGTTCACCGACCTCCCCGCCGCGGCCTGAAACCGGTTGCAATGGCTTAGGCCATAAAGTCGATTGGGAACCCTTTTCTTGAGGGCCGCCACAAGTTGACCCCTGGGGGCAGCTGCCGCGATAATGGGCCATGCGCGTTGACGGGCGCAGGAAGGAGTTCCGTATGGCCTATCGCATCAGCATCGGTTCGGGGGCGAGTGAAGACCGACTTGAGCGGCTCATCGACGAGCGGCTGAAGCCCGGCGCGGACAAGGACAAAATTGACCAACGGATCTGGGATCTCTTTGGAGAAACCTGGTGTGTGATGTTCACCGACCTTTCGGGCTTTAGCCGGGGCGTCGCGAAATTTGGCATCATCCATTTTTTACAGACGATCTTTGAGAGCGAGCGACTACTCATCCCGGTCATCGAGGAGCATGACGGCATCTTGCTGAAGGTCGAGGGCGACTCCTTTCTCGTCATTTTCCGCAGCCCGAAAAAAGGCCTCTCTTGCGCGCTGCGCATGAACCAGGTGCTGCGCGACTACAACCGTAGCAAGCCCGACGAGGAGAAAGTGCTTTTATGCCTGGGTCTTGGCTACGGCCGTGTGCTGCGCATCAGCGATGCCGACGTCTACGGCGCTGAGGTCAATGCGGCGAGCAAGCTGGGCGAGGATACCGCGAAGGCGACGGAGATCCTGATCACGGATTTGGTCAAACGCGAGGTAGAAAGCACGCCTGGGGTTCGCTTCGAGGAGCTCGAGGAGGCCCCCGGCGGGGCCGAGAAGGCTTGGAAAGTCGTCTATGAGCTTGGAGGCTCGTAAAATCAAGGCTTTCCCTGAGCCGCCGCAGACCTGCGTTGCGGAGGCAAGGGGATTGTTTTTTTCACAGGGCCGACGTCTTAAGGCTACAATTCGCCATCTTCTTTATCTGGAGCGCAAGCATGCGTGTAAAAATTCTTTTGGCCCTTTGCCTTTGGCTGGGCGCCGCCGTCAGCCTTTCGGCGCAAAATCTTTTGTCCAATGGCGATTTTGAGGCCGGGGTGGCCAAGGCCTGGGGCGCCTTTATCCCTGGTGAGTCCAAAGAGAAAGGCTGTACCCTGAGCGACGCCGCCGGCCGAGTTGGCAAAGGGGCCAAGCTTCAGGCCGCGCAGTACGCGCGCTATGGTGCGGCCAATGGGATCAAGATCAGCTCAAACGGTGGAGAGCGTTTTCGCCTGAGCATTTGGGTGAAGGCCACCTCGAACGCCGAGCCCCAGCCGCAGACGGCCGGGATTGTTTTCCGCTGCATCTTCTCCGACGTCGCCGGCAAAGATGTCACCACCGCCATCGGCACCCTCGACGGCAAGGTCTACAAAAACGGAGACAAGGTCGAGAAAGCCAACCTGCCTTTGCCGAAAGACTGGACGAAGATGCAGATGGTGCTGGATTCCCCGGCGAATGCCACCACACTGAACTTCACCCTATTCGCATGGCGCGCCAAGGGAGAGATCCTCATCGATGAGGCCTCGGTCGAGAAGGTGGGCAAGGAAGTGCCTCTATCGCTTTTCCAATAAGGCAGCACGCTTACACGGCACGGGTCTACCGGCAGGCGCATCCAAAAATCCTCGCCCGCGCGAGGATTTTTGGATGCGGACCCATTGGGCCGAAACATCACGGTCGAATACCATCGTTTGTTCCACTAACAATATGGCGCCATCCGCATCGAAACCGGCTAGCTTATGTCGGCCTGGTCCGAAGGCTACGGCGCCTCGATTATCGTCATCCGCGGTAATGTTTTCGATTCGTTCAATCCGGCCGGCGCCGTGCGCCCGAATGATCCCGACCTCTACATCGACTTCTATCTCAAATGAGATCCGAGCGTAATCAAGACCCGTTTCCCGATCCTGAAAGAAGTTCTCATCGAGATCAACCGTTTTCTCAATCCCACCGTCGCCATCGTTACTTTGGTGGCGCGTCGAACGTCACGGTCCGCCGCCATTCCGTCGCGATCGATCGCGCGCGCAGCGAAAACTTTCCTTTCCATGGTTCGATCGCCGCCGAGGGTGCAACGGACCTCCGGATCGTCCATAACGCCTGGCAGCGCTCGCCGCTCATCCCACCCCCGGGGCTTTTCTGCGATGGTGAAACCATGCGCGAGATCCGATTGGAAGGGCATTTGATCCGGGAAAATAAGCCCCGAGGGTGGAGCCTCCTAAAGCACCAGAACGGGG
Source organism: Spirochaetota bacterium (assembly GCA_017302015.1). Lineage (GTDB taxonomy): Bacteria > Spirochaetota > UBA12135 > COTS27 > JAFLEE01 > JAFLEE01. Next base: position 11,837 of record JAFLEE010000005.1, read on the forward strand.
CCCCTTCGAGCGACACGGTCGTCGATGCCCAAAACCGGATAAAATAGCCCGTGCCCGTCTCCGTCAATAATAAATGCCTCAAGATCGCGGGCCTCCTGCGCCGCGAGATCCGCCAGGGCCGCTATACCGGGAAGATCCCCTCCGAGAACGAGATCGCCAAGGCGCACCGCATCTCCAAGGCCACCGCGGCCAAGGTGCTCCACCTGCTGCGCGAGGAGGGGCTCATCGAGACCGTGGTGGGCAGCGGGAGTTTCGTCGCCTCGAGGCGGCGGGCCTTCGTCATCCGGTTCACCAGCGATCTCGGCCAGGTGCGGCGGGCCGAGGCGAGCCTGCGGACCCTCCTCGCCGAAAAATTCCCCGGGGTCGAGTTCCATTTCGACCTCGACGGCGCGCGGGGCGATTGGGATCTTTCGACCCTCACCACCCTCTCCCCCGACGGCTACGGGGCCTTCGCCCCGCTCTCGGCGCCGCTCCTGCGGCGCCTCGCCCGGCTTTCCTTGCGCGCCCCCGCCGAGACCCTCCATCGCCGGGGCGCCCAGACCTTCGCCGTGCCGCACCTGATGAGCCCCACCTTCCTCATCGTCAACCACAAGGCCCTGGCCGCCGCGGGCTTCCATCCGCCCGGCGCCCATGAATCCACCGGGCGGACCCTCCTCACCTGGGCCCGGGAGGGTTTGCCCCTCTCGCCCTATGACCTCAGCCTGACCCACCTGAAGGAATACTTCCCTTTTTTGCTCGATGCCCAAGGCGAGGGCGCACCGGGGGAGCCCGCGGGCGTGGAGCGCGCCGGGGAGGCCCTGGCGAAATGGCACCGGCTGCGCAGCGTCTCGCGCCACGGGGCCGACATACGGAGGGGCGAAGCCCTGGCGATCACCGCGTCCCTCATGGCCGAAGCGGATTATTTCGCCGCGAATCCGCATTACGAGCCCGTGCTCTATCCCATCCAGGGAGCCGAGGGCCGCCGCAATGTACTGCACTCCCAGGCCCTCGCCGTCAGCGCCCGGTGCGACGGCAAGGCGTTCGCCGAAGACGTCATCGAGGCTTTCTTCTCCCGTGAGATCCAGGCGCTCTTCGCCGGCCAGGGCTACGGCATCCCCGTGCTCCCCACCCTCGATCCCGTCCACCCCGCCGCGGCCCTGGCGCTCTCCGAACTCCCCCATGCCACGGGGGAGTACGCCTTCGTCGGGCCGCCCCTGCTCGGGGTGCTCATGCACCTCTTCCACGCCCATCGCCGGGGACAACTCTCCAAAGAGAGCCTTCTGGAATTATGCCGCGCCCTCATGATCGCCCAGGCCCGCCTGGCCGAGGGCAAGGCCCCGCCGGGCGAGCACTAGGAGCCTGGGCGGCTCAGGCCGCTGGAGGGTTCGGCGATTGTGTTTTTTCCCTACCTGAAGTACGCTACGGGTTCCGGAGCCCCATGCATCCCGCACTCACCAAGGCCGCGTTCCTCTGCGATATGGACGGGGTCATCTACCACGGCAATCGCCTCCTCCCCGGCATTCCGCGCTTCCTCCGCTTCCTCCAGGAGGCGGGCAAGCCCTACCTCTTCCTCACCAATTCCAGCGAGCGCAGCCCGCGGGAACTCTCCCAGAAACTCGGGCGCCTCGGCCTCGAGGTCGACGAGACGCACTTCTACACGAGCGCCCTGGCCACCGCCGCCTTCCTCTCCAGCCAGAAGCCCGGGGCGGGCGTCTACGCCATCGGCGAGGCGGGCCTGGTGGGCGCGCTCTACGAGGCCGGCCTCACCATGAACGACGTGAACCCCGATTACGTGGTGGTGGGCGAGACGCGCAGTTACAGCTACGAGAAGATCGAGAAGGCCATCCACCTCGTCCTCGGCGGGGCGAGGCTCATCGGCGCCAATCCCGACCTCACGGGGCCCGGGGAGCACGGCCTCTCCCCTGCCTGCGGGGCCCTCATCGCGCCCATCGAACTCTCCACTTCCCGGAAGGCCTATTTCGTGGGCAAGCCCAATCCGCTCATGATGCGCCAGGCCCTCAAGCACCTCGGCGTGCGCCGCGAAGATACCCTCATGATCGGCGACCGCATGGACACCGATATCATCGCCGGCATCGAAAGCGGCATCGAAACCTGCCTGGTCCTCACCGGGGTCACCACCACCGCGGAGGTGGAGCGCTTCCCCTATCGGCCGAGCCATATCGCCGCGGGGATCGAAGCCCTGGTCGCCGAGTTGCCCTGAAGCCACCCGGACCCCCGAAAATTCCATAAGTGTAAAGGCTTACACCAGCGTCCGCCAGGAAAAGCCCGGTTTTCCGCTCCGGAAACGCCGAATCTGGTAAAAATATTGCCATTTTTTTCTTGAAATCGGGTGACGAGGCGTTATTTTGTAATTATGGAAACGCTCTTCAAGACCCTCGAATCGCCCGCACGCCTGACCTTTGAATTATCGGGCGACCTCGACAGCAAGACCGGGCCCGGTATCAAGGCGGCCCTCGTGAAGGCCATCGACGACACGAAAACCGAAGTGTGCCTCGATCTCGCCAACGTGCCTTACATCGACTCATCCGGCCTCAATATTCTCCTCACCGTGCATAAAATACAGGCCGAGCGCGGGCTCCCCATGGTCCTGCGCAACCCGAGCGAGAATGTCCGCCGTCTCTTCGTCCTCAGCAACCTCGAGCATTATTTCACCCTCGAACCCGCCGAGGCTTGAGGGGGCGAAACCCCGCGCCCATCCCATGGGGGGCGATCCGGGCCCCGATTCTCTGATCGAGTCCGCGTAGGACGCTGGGCGTATCGGGGCGCCTTCCCGCCGTCCGCTCCCCTTCTCTTTCCCCCGATTTCGGATATCTTATCGAGGCGGCCGCCCAGCCTTTCCACGCCGAATTTCCATCCAGCGAGCCCCCCTAGGATTCTTCCCCTATGACGCCCCTTCCCGCCAGCCTCCTCAAACCCTTCGTCTCCCCCACCCTCGTCCTGCGAAACCGCATCGCCATGGCGCCCATGACCCGGGGCAAATCGCCCCGGGCCGTCCCCGGGGCCGATGTCGCGGCCTATTACCGGCGGAGGGCCGAGGGGGGCGTCGGCCTCCTCATCACCGAGGGCACGCCCGTGCATCCCTTGGGTTCCCCCGGGGCCTCGGTGCCGAATATGTTCGGAGAAGAGTGCCTCGCCGCCTGGAAGCGCATCGTCGATGAAGTCCACTGCGTGGGCGGGAAGATCATCCCCCAACTCTGGCACGTGGGCCCGCTGCGCAACCCGAGAGATTTTCCTGGGTCCCGGCTTCCGGTGAGCCCGTCGGGCATCGGCAAGCCCGGCGACCCCGTGGGCGAGGTGCTCACCGAGAGCGACATCGCCGAGATCCTGCGCGCCTTCGCCGACGCCACGCGCCATGCCAAGGAGGCCGGCTTCGACGGCGTCGAGATCCACGGCGCCCACGGCTACCTCATCGACCTCTTCTTTTGGCAGGCCACCAATCTGCGCCGCGACGCCTGGGGCGGCGACCTCGTGGGCCGCACCCGCTTCGCCGCCGAAATCGTGCGCGCCTGCCGCCGGGAGGTCGGGCCCGGCTTCCACATCCAATTCCGCTACTCCCAATGGAAGCAGCAGGATTACACGGCCAAACTCGCCCGCGATCCCGGCGAACTCGCCCGATTCCTCGAGCCGTTGACCGATGCGGGCGTCGACCTCTTCCATTGCTCGAGCCGGCGGTTCTGGGAGGCCGAGTTCGAGGGATCCCCGCTCAACCTCGCGGGGTGGACGAAGAAGCTCACCGGGCGCCCCGTCCTCACCGTCGGCGGCGTCGACGCCGAACGCTTCGTCGAACCCGCCCAGCCCTGCCTCCCCGATTCCGTCGCCGCGGCCGACCTCATGGTGGCCCGGGGCGAGGTCGACGGGGTGGCCGTCGGACGCGCGCTCCTCGGCGATCCCCGCTGGGTCGAGAAATGGGCCGCGGGCGCCGGGGATGAAATCCGGCGATTCGCGAAGGCGGATCTTTCGACCCTGGCCTGAGTCCGCCCATTTGGGGATGGATCCCCCGATGCGCTTCCATCGATTTCCCGAGGCAGGCAAAACGCCCTACCCTTGGGGCGCTCTATTTAAAGCCCCGCCAGTGCGTCCTTCCTGTTCATTTGTCCGATTGCGGGGATGAACCCGGTCTTGACACCCCGGCCGTTCCGGCCTAAAGTACCCATAGTTACTTAAGTCACTTGGAGGCCCCATGGTCGCCCTCCCCGGGATCCCGCGTCTGGCCGCGTCGGCCTTTTTTCTCATCGCGACTTTCGCGTTCCCCGCCCCGGAACCCCTCGTCTTCGAGGCGGAGGCGGTCTCCACCCCGACCAACGCTTGGCTCATCGACCGGGAGAGTCCCCGGGGGTGGAACCTGTGGAGCACCGATGCGGATGCCATGAAGAAATGGTCCGGCGGCAAGGTGCTGCGCTCCCCGTTCGTCTCCAATGACCGCGTGCGGCCCGAGGACGGGGCGCCCATGCTCCATACCGTCCTCACGAATGTCCCCAAGGGGCGCTATGTGGTGGGCGTGCGCCATTCCCGGGCCCTGGGCGTCTCCCTCGACGGAAAAACGTGGACGAATCTCGCCCTCACGGGGAGCAAGGTCGGTACCTTCGACATCGATGGGCGCTTCGAGTTCTGGGTGGACGACCGCTACGCCACCCCGGGTTCCCTGGGCACCTCGTATTATGACGCGGTCACCCTCACGGTCGCGCCGCCCCCCCCAGCGCCGCCGCCTCCCCGGGCGCCCCAACCCCCGGTTTCGGGTTGGGCTAAAACGAGGGTCGCGGAAAAAATGGGACGCGGCCTCGTCGCCCTCGTGCGCCCGGACCGGAAAGTCTACCTCTCTTGGCGCCTGCTGACGGAAGACGGGGACGGGGTCGCCTTCAACGTCTACCGCAGCGCGGCGGGGAAAACGCAGAAACTGAACGCCGAGCCGATCCGCAAGACCACCGACTTCATCGATGCCCAGCCGAAGAGCGAGGCGGAAACCTCCTACACGGTGCGCGCGCTGAACGCGGGGAAGGAAGGCGAGGCGAGCCCGGCCGCGATCGTGGCGCCCCGCGCCGAAGCGAAGGGGTACTTCTCCTTCCCCATCCAGGGCGGCTCGCTCCAGAAAGTCGGCGTGGGAGACCTCGACGGCGACGGGGTCTGGGATTACGTCATCAAGACGCCGCACCCGAACGTCGTCGATCCCTGGGGGCCCTTCTGGAAGAAGAGCCCGGGGACCTACACGATCGAGGCCTACGCGTCCACCGGCAAGTTCCTATGGAAGCGCGACCTCGGTTGGTCCATCGAGATGGGCATCTGGTATTCCCCCTACCTCGTCTGGGATCTCGACGGAGATGGAAAGGCCGAGGTGGCCGTGAAGGTCGGCGAAGGCGACCCGCGGGATGAGGAGGGCAAGGTCAAAAGCGGCCCCGAGTGGTGCTTCATCCTCGACGGGCTCACCGGGAAGGAAAAGGCGCGCATCCCCTGGCCGGACCGCAGCGGATTCCCCGAGGGGAATTACCTGGGCTTCCCCCTCAACTATAATTTCTTCTCCCGCAATCAACTCGGCATCGCCTACCTCGACGGCAAGACACCCCACCTCATCATCGCCCGGGGGACCTACAACACCATGAAGGCCGAGGCCTGGCAATTCCCCGGCGGGAAGCCCCTCTGCTCGTGGAAATGGCAGGATGCGGACGAGGGTGCCCAGCAGGCGAAGTACCGCGCCCAGGGCGCCCACACCATGAATTGCGCCGATATCGACGGCGACGGCCTGGACGAGGTGGTGCTCGGCTCCATCGCCCTCGACGATAACGGGGTCGGCCTTTGGTCCACGGGCCTGGGGCATTGCGATTGCGCCTACCTCGGGAAGATCGACCCGTCGCGGCCCGGGCTCCAGATCTACTATAACTACGAGCCGCCCCAGAAATCCAACGGGCTCTGCCTGGTGGATGCCCGTAACGGGAAGATCATTTGGGGATACGACGGCCCCACCACCCACGTCCACGCCCAGGCCATGTGCGCCGATATCGACCCGCTCCACCCCGGCCTGGAATGCTACGGCGGCGAGCGCGACGCCATGAAGCGCTGGCTGCATTCCTCCACCGGAGAGCGCATCGGCGACGAGAAGAGTTTCGAGATCGGCCTCTACCGGCCCACGGTCTTCTGGGACGGCGACCTCCAGCGCGAGATCAAGATGGGCGGTAGCATCCGCAAGTTCGGCGGCCTCGCGGTGAACGAAGAGGCGCTGCCTTCGGGGGACGATTTCTACGTCGCCATCGCCGACGTGCTGGGCGATTGGCGGGAGGAGATCCTCACCTACTATAAGGGCGAGATGCGCATCTACGTCTCGACAATCCCCGCCCAGGACCGCCGGCCCACCCTCATGCAAGATCCCATCTACCGACGCGGCGTGTGCCATAATTCCATGGGTTATCCCCAATCCCCCATGAGTTCCACGGTCTTCGATCGTCGAGAGGCGGCGCTGGGGATCACCCTCGAGAAGACCGTCTTCAAGGAAGGGGAGCCCGTGCGGGGGAAGGTGCGCTACGCCCAATTCGACGGGAAGCCCGTCGATACCGGCCTCACGCTCTCCGTCAACGAATGGGCCGACGTGGAGCCCAAGTCCCTGACGCTTCGGGCCGCGGGCGGAGCCATCGCCGAGGCCGCGTTCACCCTCGTCCAGAAGAAATCGCCCCCGTTCCTGGGGGGCAGCAAGCAGGCCGTGGTGACGGCCCAGACCGCCTCCGGCGTGCGCGGCGAAGGCGCCGTGGACGTTCCGGAAACCATCCCCCTGGAACGCCTCATCCTGGTGGAGGCCGAAGCCTTCGCGAAGCAGGAGGGCGGCGAGGTGAAAATCCGCAGCGCGCAGGAGAAGCCCGGCATCCACGGGAAATGCTTCTCCCATTGGGACAAGCAGGGCCACCTCCTCGAGTGGAAGGTGAAGATCCCCGAGGCCGGACGGTACCTGCTCCTCATCCGCTATAGCGCCGCGAGCGAGGCCGTGCGCGAGACCTCCGTGGACGGCCGCGCGGTCAGCCAACTCTTCGACGGCACCGGCGGCTTCGGCGCCGCCGCCTCGGATTGGAAATTCGCCATGGCGAAGGAGACTTCGCCGGTCGCCTTCGAGCTCGCCGCGGGGGAGCACACCCTGCGCATGGTGAACGAAGATGGCAACGGCATGAACCTCGATTACCTCGCTTTCCTCAAGACGGATGGCGCGAAAGCGCCCTAACCCCACCCCGGAGTCGCTCCATGATGAGACGCAAGACCCTCTTCTCCCTCGCCTTCTTCGCGGCGTTCCCGGCCCTCTTCACCGCCCAACCCCTCTACGAACTGGCCGAGGGGGCCGCCGGCGTCCCCGTTTCCCCCCATCCCCAATTGGGCAAGACGTTTTCGTTCAAGGGAGAGAGCGGGCTCAATCTGCCCGCGGCCCCCGCCTTCCCCGCGGCCTATACCCTCGAAGCCGTGGTGAAATTGGAACGCCCCGCGAAGAACGAGACCTGGACGCTCCTCGGGTGCCAGGGCAGCCTGCTGTGGACCGTGAACGTCTACGAGCGGGGCGCGGCCAAGCTCGTCCTCCAAACCTGGGCCGACGGCAAGGAGGCCATCGTGAAGACCCGGGAATGGCTCGAGTACGGGCGCTGGTATTATCTCGCGATGTCCATCGATTCCAGCCACCGAACCGGCGCCGTCTACTTCAACGCCGTTCCCCTCACCGGCGATAAATTCCAAGACCTGAAATATCCCGAAGCCGGTCCCAATGCGGCGACGCGTCCTTTCGCCGTGGCCTCCCGCCTGCGCGGCGAGCTCGCCCTGTTGCGAGCCACCGAGGGGGCCAAGAGCGCGGAGGAGATCAAGCGCGTCTATGAGACCTACGCCGCCGCCGTCGGCCCCCAGACCGCCCTCTTCCCGAGTACCTCCGCGCCGGTGGAGGAAAAACCCGCCCTCATGAAGGCCGGGGCGCGCCTCGAACTCGTGCCGACCTTCAATTCCTGCAGTTTCTACGCCTTGGCGCCCAAGGAACAGCCGGCGAAGCTGCGTTTCCGAAAGAGCGGCGGAACTTGGCGGGAAGCCTATCCGCCCGTTTATTTCAAGGCCGACGGGATGTACCGGGGGAGCCTCGTCTATTTGGAGGAGAACACCGAATACGAGGTCGATTTTGCCCTCGAACCCGAAAGCGGGGCCCGGGAAAATCTCACGGGGCGCTTCCGAACCTGGTCCTCCGCCGTGCCCATCGCCAAAACCCTGCGCGTCGCCGATCTCATGCGCGGCGGCGCCCTCGAGATCCGGGAAAAGGGCAACCCGGACGGCTGGATCCGTTACGACGGCGCCGGGGCGGTTCTCGCCCCCGTCGACAAGGATCTCCAGGCCGCCGTGCTGGTGGAGGGCGCTTCCTACGTGATCCTCGAGAATTTCACCGTGCGCGGCGGGGCGCTCCACGCCATCGAGGTTCGCGGTTGCGACCAGGTGCGGATCCTCGGCGCCGACCTTTCGGGATGGGGGCGCGTAGGGACGCCGGTGGTGAGCCTCGGCGGCAAGTACCGCGACGCCCGCGGCTCCACCATCAATAACGACGCGGGCGTCTTCGTCAACCAGACCTCCAACACGGTCATCGAACGCACCTGGGCCCACGACCCCGCCGGACATTCGAACCCCTGGGACCCTTCCCATCCCCTCGGCTTCGCCGCCACCCACCCGGCGGGCCCGAACGCGGTCTTCATGAGGTCCCTGGGCGGCACGGTCATCCGGTGGAACGATTTCACCGGAAGCGACGGGCACCGGTGGAACGATTCCATCGAGGGCTGGAACAACGGCGGCCCGACGGGGGGCTTCTACCGCGACGCCGACATCCACGGGAATTTCCTCGCCTTCGGCCAGGACGACGGGATCGAAATGGACGGCGGGCAGATGAACGTGCGCTTCTTCGGCAACCGGGTCGAGGGCTTCCTCTGCGGCGTGAGCATCGCGCCCTGTGTGCTCGGCCCCTCCTACATATTCGGGAACCTCGTGGCGAACCTCGGCGATGAGAACGGCCTTTTAAATACCTGCCTGAAACCCGGCGGCGGCGACACCTACTTCAAGGGGCGCGCCATCATACTCCAGAATACCTTCGCCACCCCCGGCAAATGCATCGGCGGCGCGGGCTACGGGAGCGAGAAGGACAGCGCGGGCTTCCGGGTCACCACGGCCAATAACGTGCTCCTCAGCCGCGACAAAAAAAACGTGATCTTCGATCCCCTCAAATGGGAAGACAACCGGTTCGACCACGACCTCACCTGGGGCGGGCCCATCGTCGCCCGCGCCGGGGCCGAAGAGAACGGCCTCGAGGCCGAACCCCGGTTCCTCGACCTCGCCGGGGGGGACCTCCGCCTCGCCCCCGAGAGCGCGGGCCGCGGCAAGGCCATCCCCCTGGCCAATTTCAACGACGGCGTTTCCGCGCCGGATTTGGGCGCCTGGGTCCGCGCGGATAGCCTGATCCCAGACCGGCCCATCCCGCTTCGCGCCGACCACTATCAGATCAACTTCAAGGGCCTCTGGGGAACCCCGCCGCCGGCCGCCCAAATCGTGAAGGTCACGGCCGGGAAGGCCCCGGGGGATTGGAAGCGGCGCTTCCGCGTGCTGAAGAACGCCAACGCGTCGTGGTTTTCGGTGACCCCCGAAACGGGAGAAATGGCGGCCGGGAAATCCGTCTCCTTCCAGGTCGCCTTCCTTCCCGATGACCGAACGCCGCGGGAACTGCGGGGATGCTTCCTCGTAAAACTCGATGACGGGTTCTCGCTGCCCGTCAGCGTCTACGGCGAATGGGTCGACCGCCGCGGCGAAGTGAGTTTCGCGGCCGCGAGCGCCAAGGAAATCCCGACGCCCTACCTCCGGGTGGAAGACGGGGGCGCCAGCGAAAAAGCCTGCGTCATGGTGGACACGGCCGAGGGGCAATTCACGAAATCCAGCAACGCCTCCCTCGCCTTTCCCTTCGAGATCCCACAGGAAGGCACTTGGTTCCTCTCCGCCCGGCTCAAATCCGCCCTTCCCGTGGGCGAGCATGATTCATGCTATTTTTCCCTGGACGAGGGCCCCATCCAACGCATCGATCTCAGTTCCTCCGATTCATGGACCTGGTCTGGCTTGAAATCCTTCACCCTGAAGGCCGGCCCGCACCGCTTCCGCATCTATCCCCGGGAAACGGGGGTCTATTGGGACCGCTTCACCCTCGCGCGCGCCTGGATCAAAAACTAGCCCCCATCCCGAACGGAGCGTATCCATGAAACCTTCGGCCCTCGCCCTCCTTGTTCTCGTCGCCCTCGGGGCGCCCAGCCCCCTCCCGTACGATTCCTCCAAAGACGCGACGCTTAAATCCGACAATGCCCCATGGCGCGACGATGCGGTCCTCGGGAAAATCGCATCATTCAAAGGCGACGGGCAATGGACCACCGCAGCCGCGCCGGTCCCTTCCGGGGCCTTCACCCTGGAAGCCCGCGTGCGGCCCCAAAAATTGCCAAAGACGGGGAATATCCTGCTTATGGGTTCCTACGAATCGTGGCAATGGTTCCTCTATATCTACCCCGACGGCAAGGGCAAACTCGTCTTCGATTCGTGGAGCGGGAAAAAGCAGCGCACGGTGAAGTCCGCCCAACTCTTGGCCTACGACCAGTGGCACCACCTCGCCCTGGTGGTGGAGGGGAGCCCGCGCCGAGCCACCTTCTGGGTGGATGGGGCCCCCCTTGCGGATAGCCTCTATGAAGTGCGAGAATCCATGGAAGGAGAAATCGATGCGCCGACTCGGCCCTTTACTCTTGGGAATCGCCTGCGGGGCGAACTCGCGGGGGTCACATTGAGCCCCGGCGCGAAATCGGCCGCCGACCTCAAGGCCGCCGCGTCGAAAATTCCCGCCGCGATCCCCGCGCCTTCCGATCCCGAACCGCCGCCCTCCGTCGCCGCCACGCAGCCCGCCACCCGGGCGAGCGGCGCCACGCTCCGTATCCATCTCATGGGAGATTCCACCGTCGCGACGTATAAGGAAGCCCAATTCCCCCTCATGGGTTGGGGGCAGGTCTTCGGCCGGTTCTTCGGGCCCGCCGTGGAAGTGGTCAATTACGCCGTCGGCGGGCGGAGCACCAAGAGTTTCATCGACGAGAAGCGTTGGGATGCCGTGCTCGCCGCCCTCGCCCCCGGCGATTGGCTCTTCATCCAATTCGGCCATAACGACGAGAAGAAGGATAAGCCCGAGGTCTACGCCGCCCCCGACGGGGCCTACCGCGAGTTCCTCGCCCTCTTCATCGCGAAGGCCCGGGAGAAGGGCGCGAACCCCGTCCTGGTGACCCCCGTCGCCCGCCGGAGTTTCTCTTCCGACGGGCGCTTCTATAATTCCCACGGCGTCTATCCCGATGCCATGAAGGCGGTGGCGGCCGAGACGAAGGCCCCCTGCATCGACCTCACCGAAAAGAGCGGGGCGCTCCTCCAATCCTTGGGCGCCGAGGGCGCGAAAAAACTCTACAACTACTGCGAGCCGGGCCAATTCCCGGGCTGGCCCAAGGGGAATAAAGACGACTCGCATTTCTGCGAGGCCGGCGCGATGGAAATCGCCAAGCTCATCCTCACGGGCATCCGCGAGCGCCAATTGCCCCTCGCCGACCAGATCAAATAATGGCCGAGGCGCCTCCCCCCGGGCCCCCGGGGGCGCTCGCCGCGTACCTGCTCCAGCACGCGGCGCTCAAGGTGCACCAGGCCGCCTTCTTCCGTCCCGACCCCGATTGGGGCATGGACGATCGCCGCATCGACGACTGGCAACTCTACGCCTTCACCTCGGGCCGGGGCCTCTTTGAGCAGGCGGGCGCGAAGCACGAGGTCGCCTCGGGCGACGTGCTCCTCTGCGCCCCAAAGTCTCCCTATTCCCTCCATTATAGGGGCCGGGCCGCCATGGACCACGTCTCGGTGCACTTCACCCTGCTCTTCGCCGGAGAGGTCGACCTCATGGCCTGGCTGGGGCCGCCGGCCCTCCTCACCCACCCCCGCCTCCGGCCGGCGCTCGCTCTCCTGCGTTCGGCCACGGAGGACAAGAGCCCCTTGGGGCGCGAACGGGTGCGGGGCCTGCTCACCTGGCTCCTCGCCGATTGGATGAGCCGCGTACCACTGGAACCGGGCCGCCTCGGCCGCGCCGATCGCCTCTCCGTCCTGGTGGCGTTCCACCGCGCCCTGGAAGCCCGCCTCGAAGACCCGAAACCCCTGCGCCGCATCCTCGGCATGACGCTCCCTTTGCTCGAGCGCGAGATGAAGCGCCTCACGGGGAAGCGCCCCCTCCAACTCATCCTGGAGGCGAGGATCGAGCGGGCGTGCAAGCTCCTCGCCGCCGGGGAGAGCGTCACGGCGACCGCCGAACGCTTGGGCTTCTCCGACATCTACTATTTTTCGAAGATGTTCAAGAAGACTGCGGGGATGTCGCCGAGGAACTGGCTCGAAACCCTGAAGCGGGGATAGAAGGGCGCGGCCGGAGGCTCCCCGCGGCTCGGGGGCCCGACACCGTTTCGGGGTATACTTGGCCATGCGCAAATCATCCATCGCCTTCCTATTTTGTCTCTCCACCGCGCTCATCGCCCAGGCCCCGAAGACGAACGCCGCCGCCAAGGCGCCCGCGAACCCGCCCCCGCCCACTGGTCTCCTGGCCGCCCCCGGCAAGACGCTCTTCCAGGATGATTTTTCGGCCCCCCGCACCAATGATTGGAAATTCCCCATCCCCGCCTTCGTCGTCTCCAACGGGATGCTCGTCGCCTGGCAGGGCCGCGCCGACCATGGGGCGGTCAGCAAGATCGCCGTGCCCTTCTCCAACGCGGTCGTGCAGGTCTCCTTCCGCTTCGAGGGCGGCACCTCGTGGAACTTGGTCTTCGACGACCGCACCTATAAGGGTTCCCACGCCGGGCACATCTGCCGGGTCGCCTTCACGACCAATGGCGTGCGCCTGGCCGATGACAAGGAAGGGGCCATGCGCAACGACATCTTCGACAACCGCACCAACGCCTCCATGAAGGCCGAATTGGCCCGGCGCCTGGTGGGCCGCTCCCTCGCCGCCGCCGTCCCCCTCCCGAAGGGCACCTGGCATACCGTCCTCACCGAACTCGTGGGCGAAGAAATGCGGGTGCACCTCGACGGCAAACCCATCGCCGCCCTCCGCTCCCAGGGCATCGCCCATGGGAAAAAGGGCGATTTCGGTTTCGCGGTCTCCGGCGGCCAGGTCTGGTTCAAGGATCTCTCCATTCGCCAAGCCACGCCGGCCCCCTGAATCCCGAGAGGCACCCCCATGTTCGGCACCCGAGAACTGCTCGTCTTCGGCTCGATCCTCTTCGCGATCTGCCTCCTTTATGTCCTTTTGATCCTCACCCTATACCGAACGCTGACGCGCCTAGGGAACGATGGGAAGGTTCCCCCGAGCCTCGTTTGGCTCGCCCTGATCCCCGGCCTCGGCGCGCCCGTGGGCGCGTTCTTCACCGGCTGGCTCATCTGGCGCCTGCGCGCCTTCCGCGCCGAAAAGGGGATGAAAGACTCCCTGGTTCCCCTGATCGTCTACGGCGCCTGCGCTTGGCTCTTCCTCGGACTGTCCTTCCTGACCCGAAGCCCGGCGGTCGCCGCCTTGGCCATCTTGGGCGAGACGTTCCTCCTGGCCATGCTCATCGCCTGGGGGCGCAAAATAAAGAGCGCATCCTCCGCCTCGTTCCAATAGACGACCCGCCGACACCCGCTCGAGAAGATCGGCGGGATCCCGAACGCGGCGTTTCGTCGAAATCTTACAAATCGCGGTCGAAATCCTCCATTTTCATTCCGCTTCTCCCGGCCTATGCTTACCCATGTCATCGACGCCGAAGGTCGCGGGGCGTAAGGCCGCGCGAGACCGCCTTCGCCGACGATCCCCAGGAGTCGCCATGCGTTTCGGAATGTGCGCCCATTTTGACCAGGCCGAGTTCTACGGCGCCATGGGGTATGATTACCTCGAGATCCCCGTGGGTTCCTACGTCGACCTGGACGAGGAAGCTTTCGAGGGAATCGCGGCCAAGGTCGGGCGCGGTCGCATCCCCTGCGAAGCCGTCAATTGCTTCTTCCCCGGGAGCCTGCGCCTCACCGGCGAGGGCGTAAACCCCGAGGCCATCGCCGCCCACGCGGAAAAAGCGCTTTCGCGCGCGGCGCGCCTGGGCGTGAAGGTCGCGGTCGTCGGCAGCGGCGGGGCCCGGAAAGTGCCGGAAGGTTTCGACCCCCTGCGCGGCCGGCATCAATTCGCGAGGGCCCTCTCCATCGTCGGGGATGCGGGGCTGCGACACGGCATCCTCATCGTCATCGAACCGCTCAACCGCGGCGAGACCAATCTCGTCAACCGCTTCCAGGACGGGGCCGCCTTGGCGGAGGAAATCGACCATCCCGGCGTGCGCACCCTCATCGATTATTACCACATGGCCGTGGAGGAGGAGGATTCCGCCGTCCTGCTCGAACATCCGGGAGCCCTCCGCCATGTGCACATCGCCAATCCGGCCGGACGCGTCTTCCCCAGGGACGTCGAAGAATCCGCCTATGGTGCCTTCTTTTCGGTTCTCGCGAAGGCGGGATATCACGAGCGCATGAGCGTCGAGGGGAAAAGCGAGGATCCGGCCAAGGACGCTCCCCCGGCCCTCGCGGCCCTGAAGACCCTTTCGGCACGCGCCACGTCGCGGCCGGCCATGGCGGTCTGAACCCGCCACGCACCGGCCGAGGCCGGGGCGCTACCTATTTAGAGGGCCTTATGGCTGCCGTCGCAGAACGGCGGGTTCTTCGTGTGCTTGCACTGGCATAGCGCCGTTTTTTTCTTGGCGTCGAGGGTGAAGGCCAGGGGCGTGAACCCGCTTCCCTTATGGGACCCGTCGCAAAAGGGTTGCTTGGAGGATTTTCCGCAGGCGCACCAATGGTAGGTTCCCGCGTCGAGTTCTTGGACGGCGGGAAATTTGGCGGCAATGGTCGGATCGGGCATGGGAGCTCCAGGGGGGATGCCTTTCGAGGCGTTCTTCCCAATATAATCTTCGCCCACCGGGAATACAAACCTTCGGAAGCCTGCAGACCGTTTAACCACCGAATACCCATTCCCGATGTCGATGGGCCATTCCAATCGATCACTGGATCTCGTGCCGCGGCGAGTCCCGAATACCCGAGGAATCCCGGGAATTTATCAGATTTAGGCATCCTCCCATTTCGCGCTCGAAGCATGGAATTCCTCGGGGTTATGACTTAACTCTCTTAATTGACACTTAAGCGAAAGTGTCATATACTTAAGTATCTTTATCCAGAGTTAAGTATGCCTACCCCGAAAAAGAAAACACCCCCCAGAAACCCGTCCCCACCGCGCCACGGGTTCGGGGAAAAACTACGCGCCGTGCGCGAGCGCAGACGAATGACCCTGAAAGAAGTAGCCGAGCGGGCCTCCCTCAGCGAATCCATGATCTCCCAGATCGAGACGAACAAGGTCTCGCCCGCCATCGACACGCTCATCGCCATCGCGGAGATCCTCGAGATCGACCTGGAGTACCTCTTCGCCGACCTGAAGCGCGGCCGGGCGGTGCACCTGGTGCGGCGGGCCGAGCGACAAAAACTCATCCTCCCCGAGGTCCGCTACGAGCAATTATCGCGCACCCAGGGGGACGACGAAGCGGGGGGCATGGAGGCCTACCTGCTGGAGATCGACCCCGGCGGCGAAAAAGCCTCCACCGGGTACGGGCATGTGGGGAAGGAACTGGGCCTCGTCCTGGAGGGCCGCGGTTCGTTCCGCATCGGCAACCAGGAATGGGAATTGGAAACCGGCGACTCCATCTCGTTCTCCTCCGATGTGCCCCATGCGCTGCGCAACACGGGCAAGTCCCTTCTGCGCGCCCTCTGGGTGGTCACTCCGCCCCGTGGCGTCTTTATGGCCGATGCCCGACCCCGAAACCGTTCCTAGGAGCCCCCATGGGAAAGACCCTCGCGCAAAAGATCTTCGATGCCCATGTGGTGGAGCAACCCTTCGGAGGATGCTTCGTCCTCAAACTCGACCGGGTGTTCTGCCACGAGATCACCACGCCCTTCGCCATCGCCGACCTCGTGGCCCGGGGGAAGGACCGCGTCTTCGACCCGACGAAGATCAAGGCCGTCATCGACCACGTCACCCCGGCGAAGGACACCAAGACCGCGGAGCAGGGGAAGGTCCTGCGCGAATGGGCCCGGCGCCACGGCATCCGCGATTTCTTCGATATCGGCAGGAATGGTGTGTGCCACGCCCTCTTCCCGGAGAAGGGCTTCGTCAGGCCGGGGTTCACCGTCATCATGGGGGATAGCCACACGTGCACCCACGGCGCCTTCGGTGCCTTCGCCGCGGGCGTAGGCACCACCGACCTTGAAGTGGGGATCCTCAAGGGCGTGTGCGCTTTCCGCGCCCCGCGCACCATGCGCTTCCATCTCACGGGCCAGCTCCGCCGGGGCGTCGGCGCCAAGGACGTCATCCTCCACCTCATCGCCCGCATCGGGGTGAACGGGGCCACCGACCACATCATGGAGTTTGCGGGGCCCGTGGTCGACCGGCTCAGCATGGAGGGCCGCATGACCCTCTGCAATATGGCCGTGGAGGCGGGCGCAACCTCGGGGATCTGCGCCCCGGACCGAACCACGGTGGAATACCTTTGGCCCCATCTCAAGGGGGATTTCGCCTCGAAGGAAGCGGCCTTGGAGGAATACGGGAAGTGGGCCTCCGATCCCGACGCGGCCTACGCCTCGGTCACCGAGATCGACCTGTCCTCCCTCGAACCCCAATGTACGTTCGGCCATAAGCCCGACCAGGTGAAGCCCGTTTCGGCCATGGAAGGCACCCGGGTCGACCAGGTCTATATCGGCTCCTGCACCAACGGGCGCCTCGAAGACCTGAGGGCCACCGCGGCCGTGCTCAAGGGCAAGAAGGTCGCCTCCGCCGTGCGCGCCATCGTCTCCCCCGCGACCCCGGCCGTGTACGCCCGGGCCCTGGAGGAGGGGCTCATCGGGATCTTTATGGAGGCGGGCTTCTGCGTTACCAACCCCACCTGCGGAGCCTGCCTCGGCATGAGTAGCGGCGTGCTCGCCCCCGGCGAAGTCTGCGCCTCGACCACCAACCGCAATTTTTCCGGCCGCATGGGCAAGGGGGGCACGGTGCACCTCATGGGCCCCGAAAGCGCCGCCGCCACGGCCCTCGCTGGCGCGATCACCCGCGCCGAAACCTGATCAAGGAGACCCCCGTGAAACCATTCGGCGGCCCAGCCCTCTTCCTCGACCGCAGCGACATCAATACCGATGAAATCATCCCGGCCCGCTACCTCACCGAGTCGACGAAAGAAGCCCTTAAACCCCACCTCCTGGAGGACCTCGACCTCCCCGGCTTCGACGCCGCAGTCGATCTTGCGTGCATGGGGGTCATTTTGACCCGGGCTAATTTCGGGTGCGGATCCTCGAGGGAACATGCGCCCTGGGCCCTGGAAGTAAACGGCATAAACGCGGTGATCGCCGAGAGTTTCGCCAGGATTTTCCGGCAAAACATGGCCAATGGCGGCCTCCTCGCCATCGAACTTCCCAAGCCGACCATCGAGGAAATCTTCACCCGATTCAAGGGGAAAACTGCCCGAGTCCAAATCGACTTGAAGGCTTCCGTAGTGGAAATTACGGTTGATTCATCGGTCGCAACCTTCCCCTTCCGACTCTCCCCGTTTGATCGAGCACTTGTCGACGCGGGCGGCTGGGTGGATTTCGCCGATGCCCGATATTGAATCACCCAATCACAAAACGCGATTCCGAGGCCCAATTAAGGAAACACAATCATGAACAAAGACCGCGGCGGCTATTGGGTACTCGCCCAAGTGCTTCTCCTCGCCCTTCACTTCGCCTTGCCCTTCTTCTGGAAGGGGCCCTATTCCTGGGGAAAGTTCCTGGAACCTCCCATGGCATGGATTGCCTTCCCCTTCGCCCTCCTTGGCGCCTTTTTTACCCTCGGTGGATTCTTCAAATTGGGATCCAATCTCACCGCATTTCCACGGCCCCTGGAATCCGGCGAATTGGTGGACCGGGGGGTTTACGCCTTCGTGCGTCATCCGATCTACTCGGGTTTGATCTGCCTCTGCCTGGCCTGGGCGCTTCTTTGGAACAGCGCGCTTCCATTCTTATCTTGCGCCGGCGTGTTCGTTTTTTTCGAACGAAAAGCGTCGCGCGAGGAGCGATGGTTAGTGGAGAAATACCCGGGATACGGGGCTTACCGGAGGCGGGTGAGGAAATTGGTGGCGTTTTTGTATTGAGGGGGTGGCATTAAATTTTTTGGCACATTCTTTAGGCAGCCCCAATTCCGTCCTCCCTTTTTTATTAAATCCATATTGCGACATTTCCTCGCTTCCCAGGTCGGGGTCGCCACATAACGGAGATTAACGCTGACTAGCATCAGGGTGCTCGTATTTCGCTGGTAGCGTATAATATCTTTCGCGCATTTTAGGAAGCCTATTTATTCGGTAGATCAAAATAAGCAACTTCATCAGCGTCAACGAGGGACTCATCAAGAGCCAACTCGGCGAAATGGTTTGGGAGACTGTTGAGGATACCCTCAACGCCCTTCTCGACCAAGAAGATGACAGACTCTGCCAAGCGGCCAAGTATGAGCCCACGGAGGCACGGAAAGACTCCCGTGCAGGAAAATATCATCGGAAGTTGGAAACGAAGGCCGGAGAAATCGATCTGGCGGTCCCAAAACTGATATACGGCAAGTTCGAGACTGCAATTATTGAACGATACAAGCGTCCGGAGTCTTCGGTTGAAGAATCTCTCATTGAAATGTATCTGGCAGGAGTGTCTGTTCGTAGAGTCGAGGACATCACAGAAGCCCTCTGGGGTTCAAAGGTCAGTCCCGCTACCATTAGCAATCTCAACCAAAAGGCCTATGGAAAAATCGAGGTATGGCGCAACCGCCGGCTCGATGAGGTCGAATACCCGTACGTCTATGCCGATGGCGTGTTTCTCAAAAGAAACTTTGGCGGCGAATACCAAAATGTATCCGTCTTGGTCGCCATCGGAGTGAACAAGCTTGGTTTCCGTGAAATTCTCGGAGCTTGCGAGGGTGCCAGAGAAGACAAGGACAATTGGAGAAATTTCCTGGTACACCTCAAGGAGCGCGGCCTAACGGGCGTGAAACTATTCATAACGGACAAGTGCCTGGGTGCGGAAGAGGCCATTAGGGACGTCTATCCAGATGCCAAATGGCAAAGGTGCGCAGTGCACTTCTACCGGAACATGTTCTCGGCACTGCCGTATAGTAAAACCGAAGAGGTCATGGCTATGCTTAAGGCTATCCATGCGTCTGAAGACCTTGAGAGCGCCAGACAGAAGGCGAAGAGCATTGTTGAAAAATTGGAATCTATGAAACTGAGGGTCGCTGCCGAGAAGTTGGCGGTTGGGATCAAGGAAACCCTGACCTACATGAACTTCCCCCGGGAGCATTGGATGAAAATTAGAACCACCAATGGTTTGGAACGAATCAACCGGGAGTTGAAACGAAGGACCCGGGTGGTGGGAACCTTCCCCGATGGTCAATCAGCCCTGATGCTCGTCTGCGCCCGACTCAGATACGTGGCGGCCTCAGCCTGGGGCACAAAAAGGTATCTCAACATGAATCTCATCCAAAAAAAAGGAGGAAACCGAAGGGGTCGCCTAAAAAAAAATGCGAAAGAATATTGACACCCCAGGTTCAAGAACTAAGTGCAACACCTAGGAATTCGGAGGCATTCCTGAAGGCGTAGTAAATAGGCGCCCTTGATGGCAAGGTTGTTTTACCACAAACACCAAACCACAAGGACGCCCGCATGAAGCCTACTACCAGCACCCCGACGACGTCAAGAAAGCCATATTCCCACCTCCAGCCTTATGAAAGGGGTGTAATCGCACTGGGTCGGGCCCAGTCGCTCTCTCTTCGTATGATCGCCCAATGCCTGGGCCGCAACACTTCGACCATCTCCCGGGAACTCAGGCGCAATCATGCGCCAGTCTACACGTCTTGCTATCTTCCCCACCGTGCCCAGGAAAGGGCCCAATTGCGTTGGCACACCACCCATCAACGAGTTCGCATAGCGGATGCTGCCGTACGCACATGCATTGATAAGCAATTGGCCTTGGGCTGGACCCCCGAACTCATCGCTGGACGCCTGCGACTTGTCCATCCGGAGCGCTATGTCTCGCACGAAGCTATCTACCAATACGTCTATACCGTGCGTCGAGATTTAATCCCCACCCTCCCTTTCGCCCACCGGGTTCGACGAAAACGTGGCTCGGCCCGGGGCAAGCGGGCAGCAAAGATTCCCAATCGGGTGATGATCGACAAGCGTCCTGTGTATGTTGAAAGCCGCAAGCGCTTCGGCGATTGGGAGGGCGACACGCTGGTTTCCCGGGCAAGCCGCACCACCTTGGTAGTAGCCGCGGAACGTCGAAGTCGCCAGATTAGGCTAGCCCGAACTTCCAGTCGGGAGGCGAAAACGGTGTCCCGGGCGATGATCCGGAATCTACGTCGGGCACCTCAATTGCCCCATCACACTCTCACGCTCGACAACGGTTTGGAGTTTGCCGACCACGCGGCGATCCAGCGAAGCAGCGGCGCGTCTGTCTATTTCTGCCGGCCGTATCACAGTTGGGAGAAGGGGACGGTCGAGCAACTCAATGGTCTCGTGCGACGCTTTCTTCCCAAGGGGACGGATTTTGCCAAGGTCACCCGTCAGGAACTCAACAGGATAGAATCACATCTGAACAACCGACCCAGAAAGTGTCTAGGTTTTCTGACGCCCAATGAGTTTGTTGCACTTGCTGCTTGAATCCGGGCACTACCAAGGCCGCCTGGGTCGCCACATTGGCCACCGTCGAGAGCCCCGTGGTCACGGCGTTCCCGATGCCGGCGGTGAGCATGCCCACCCCGGCCACCGCCATCCCCTTAACGTTATCCAGGGCGATCTCCCCGGCGAATTTCCCGTAAAATGCGCCCGTGGCGATGGTATCCGCCGCCGTGAAGGCCGCCATGATGCCGCCAGAGGCGATGGCACCGACACCCGTGGCCGCCAGTGCCACACTGGCCACGATGGAAACGACGGAAGAAAGCGAGGGGGCGGCGAGTTTATTCTTGTCTTTCTTCCCGTCCGCATCCGTATGCGTCCCACATCTTCATTTTCCAAAACGGGGTATGGGTGGCCTCATCGCCCCTGCCTTTAGCGATCTGGGCCGCCCGAAAGGCCGTCATGAGGGCGTCCATCTGCCCCAGGCCCAATTTCGTCACGGTCATGGGGTCTTCGACGCTATTGGTGGAGAACTCGGAAGCCCGGCCTACATGGGCGAACATCTGGGCGGCGGTGTAGATGCTGTCTTTGGGCTTGCCGTTTAAGTACTGGTCTGGTTTTCCCATCCCGCGACTCCGACTGAAATACTCGCGCTCCCGGTTCGCTTCGCTCACAGGTTGCGCTGCGCTCCCAGTCCTCATCGCTTCCCAATTTTTACGAAGACCAGATGATTATAATGCCGGAAATCAATCTCTCTATTTATTACTCATTGCAAGGGGAATGCCGCGCTCATAATAAAAAACCCCATCATGATTCTGGAAATTAATTTCACTGATGCATACATCGTCTGGATGCGTTTGGCCTGGATATATTTCGTCAATTATGAATAGATTAATCAGCATTTCAAGATTGGGAATGCTTGGGTTATAAACTTGAATTTTCTTAATTTCAAAAATATCCATACCAGGCCGATCTGGGAACAGGAGGTTGGTGGAATAAACAACACTAGCACCTCTTAAATTATACTTCCACCCCCTTACGCCCACTGGCCTGATCAAGTAATATTGAAGTTTTTTAACTCTGCCATATTCCATCCACAACTTTTGGGATTTGAAATTCCCGTTTGCAAAGTAAAGGCGATGTGGACCGAATATATTATTATATGAAGCATTAGTCTCATTCCAGGTCCTCCCAGCACGATCATTCATGCCAAAAACTGATTCCACTTTGGACTGAAAAATAAAAAAGGATTTCGGTGAATTCTCAGCTTTAATTATGGCGCAGGTATCAATTTTTTCATCGACCAAGTTTGCAAACAGACAATTAGAATCCCCAAGTACAGAAAAGGGGCCGCTTCGATAGTCATATGAAATCTGATTAGTCCAAATTCCATGCAATGAGAAATCCACTTGCCCATAAACAACTAAAAAAAATGTCGCGCTGATTGTTAAAAGTTTTCTCATTTTACTACTTCGAAAAATTCCGTTTATCGAATAATCGAAACCTTACCATTCGGCCCCAGTCCTATTTTTAAGTCGATCGCCTGTTGCCATGTATAGAAATTAAAAAATCCGTAGTTAGCAGTCCGCGAATTGATAGTAGATGGACGATATCCAACGCCAGGTTCATAATATCCAAGAGGGTTATTGACATACACCCCATTTGCGTCATGCCCGGCATAATTAACCCAATGATTGTCTCTAAACGAAAGAGCAAAAGAAACACCCGCACTAACCCGACTATCGAATACTTGCTTTGCTTCTGCAGGCGTAGTTGGACTTCGAGGATCAAGAAAAGTCAACACTGCACCCATCCGCTTTGCCAGTTCGACTCGATTTTCGTCGCTTTCTCTTGCCGCTTGGCGATCAGCGGGACTAGCCTTAGAACTCAAGGCAGCATCCCCCCGAATCACGGAATCCAAATAATCAGCGTATGTTTGAGTTGTAGTGGGATTTTGAATTCCAGCCTGCTGAAGTTGTGCACCTAAGGTCGTCAAATTGCACGTCCTGTCCGCCGTTCGCTGCCTGAGTGTGCTATCCCAAGCATCTACGCCATTGACCGGGTCTGCATACCAAGGCATTCGCCTGTCCCATTCTTCAGTTTGGTTGATTCTTTGGTTAGGCGCACCCGAGCCCTCTAAGACAGTCTGTAAAACCCGCTGCGCTTCGGGGTTAAGCTTTTTCCATTCCTTTATTCGATCCGCGTTACTTGTCGCCGGATTTTTCAATTTATCGAGAGCATCAGTAACTGCTGCATCCAATTGACGATCATGTTGCGCAAGAGCATTTCTTTCGAGAAAGTCCATGTCCTCAGAACCGACCTCCTCACCATTTTTAATACCCTCTGTAATGTTGTGCATCCTATCTAGTTCATCCACTCGATTCATCACCGACTCATAGGCGATTTTCTCCTGGTCGTTCATCTCGGATAATTCTTTTCCGCCCGTCATATTTCGAAGTATTTGGGATAAGTCACTTCGACTTGTTCCAACCAATACTTCATCCATATCGGCCCTCATGTTATCGCTTATTTCCTTTTGTCGGACAGGGTCAGTATCTTCAGGTTCGCTACCCCTTTCAACGTCAGGCTCCTCATTCTCCCTAATTTTCCTTGTTTTCGGCAACACCCCCGCCGTCCCCCTCGAATCCTCGTCCTCCTCCTTCTTCCTCTCCCTCTCCTCCGCCAGCATCCGCTGCGCTTGCGTCAACCCCAGCTCCGCCGCGAACGTCATGTCCGACTTCTTAAACGAAGGCCCCCAAGAGGCCTCCAACCCGTCCCCCGTAAGGCTTAACCCAAAAATCTGAGAAAAAGCCCCGGTATTCTGGTTGCGCATACCGAACGAAGCACTTAGACCTCCGATCAGGTCGATGCCCTTCATCCGCATAAACTCATCTGAACTCCCCCCGGAGAGGAAGTGCTGGGCCGTGTTACCGGCGAGATAGGCGACCTTGCGGGCCCCCATGGTCCCCAATTGACTCAAGAAATCGCTCCCGCCGGCGGCGGAAATGCCTGCGCCGACCCCCTCGCCGAGGACATCCGCCAGGCCGCTTCCCCAACTGAACTTTGTGGCCTTGTAGCCGTCGAAGGAGCCCGTGTTCCAATGTTGTTCCAGTGCGGCGACGCCATTTTGAATCCCGTAATTGGCTGCGGTGGTGAGGACGCCGCGCGTCACGCCATTGAGGAAGCCGTTTAGCGCCGAACTGCCCGTCTGGAAGCCGATGATGTTTTTTACCATGCCGCTTTCGGTGCCCGCAATCTTCGCGTTGCCGCCCAGGCAACTGGCCGCCCCCGCCGCGGCTCCCATGAGGGAACCGCTTAGCATGCTGGCCCCGGCGTTATTCCAGTACGCCGAGGTGGTGTTGAAGGTGAGTTGCCCGCTGCTATTCAATTGCACCGCGTTCACCACGGCGCTGGCCCCCGAATTGACGAGGCCGCGGATCGCCCCGAAGCCCGCCTGGGTGGCGACGTTGGCCACCGTCGAAAGACCCGTGGTCATGGCGCTACCGATGCCCGCGGTGAGCATGCCCACCCCTGCGACGGCCAGGCCCTTGGCCGTATCCAGGGCAATTTCTCCGGCGGACTTCCCGTAATAGGCGCCCGTGGCGATGGTGTCGGCCGCGGACATGCCGGCGAGGATGGCGCCCGAGGCGACGGCGCCTACCCCCGTAGCGGTGAGCGCCACCGAGACGACGATGGTCACCACGCTCGCCAAACTGGGGGCCGCCAATTTTGCCGGGTCTTTTTTGCCGTCGGGGTCCGTATCGTCCCACATCTTCTTCTTCCACACCGGCGTGCGCAGCGCCTCGTCCCCCCGGCCCTTGGCGATCTGGGCCGCCCGGAACATGGTCATGATGTCGCCCATCTGGCCAACCCCGGCCAACGTGACAGTCATGGGATCTTGGGAACTATCGGCCGTGAACTCCGGGGCCCGGCCCACATGGGAGAACATCTGGGCGGCGGTGTAGATGCTGTCTTTGGGTTTTCCGTTCTCGTATTGGTCGGACTTTCCCATCCAGGTTTCCCAGGCCAGGGTGATCTCCTCCCCGAAGGCTTTCACGAGGTATTCGGCCACATCCGTTCCCATGGCGAGGAGTTCTTTAAGCCCGTATCGCGCGGGGAGACGGACCTTCTCATGCCTTAAATAGGCGTTTACGTATTGGTCTTGATCCTTCGAACCCCACAGCGTTGCATCCACCGCCGCCCGCCGATACCACTTCCCGTCCTTCCTCGAAAACCCCGCCCCCGAGAGCATGCCGTCCACGCTCTCCGCGGTGCCCTCGTCCATCCCGTTGATGCCCTCTTCCCGCGCCCGTCTGCTGGCTTCCATGGCCTCGTAGGCCTGGGCGATCTGGAGGCGCTTGGCCAGGTCGTCGGCTTCGGCAGCCACCCCCATGATCTCCTTGTGCAGCGCCTCGTTGGCGGTGAAGACCATCTTGCCGATTTCCGTATTGGCCAGGGCCACGTTCACCACCGAGGCCCGCTCGGCGAGGGCCGCGCTTAAGCGCAGGCGCGAGAGGGACTCCATGCGGGAGAGCACCTGCTCTTTCGTCTTAAGGAGCGCCCCGTCGACCTCCACCGGGCCGGGCAGGTCTTGGAGCGTCCGCCCCATGAGTTCCTCGGCCTGGGTTTCCAGTTCGCGCAGGAAGGCGTCTTGCTGGCTGGCGACGAGGTTCTTCTGGGCGCTCTGCACCCACAGTATCTTGTGGGCGTTGAGTTGCTCGTTGCGCGCCTTCCACGAAAGTTTGGCCAGGTAGGTCTTCTCCTGGTACTGGGCGTCCCACTCGTTCATGGCGCCGATGAGGTGGGCCTCGCTCGCGCTCCAGGCGGCCATCCCCCCGGTCTGCACGTCCTGGATGAGCGCCTCCCAATGGTCCCGCTCCTCCATGACCGCGGCGATCTTGAGATCCAGCGCGGCCATCTGGTTGGTGACTTCCTGGGCCTGGTTCTGGAAGACCAGGCGGGGGATGACCTTCCCCATTTCTCCGTAGACGAGGGCGAAGGCCTCCCCGGCTTGGTAGACGCTGCGGGCGGTCGTGAGGCATTCGTTTAACGCATCCAGCCGGGCCTTCTCCACCTGCCGCTGGTTATGGACTCCCGCGGCTAGCGCGCCGCTTACGGCCCCATCCAGGGACGCAAGCGCGGCTTCCTCTTCGGCGCGCGCGCTCGTAACCGCGCTTGAGAGCGCGGTGCGAAAATCGGCGGAACTCGCCGCCACCGAGACCCCGAGGGTCCTTGCCACGCGCAGGCGTTCGAAATAACTGCCATAGTCGAGGGTGAAAGACCCCAGGAAAGCGGAAAGGGCCGCGTCAAGGCCCTGGGCAGGATTGTAGACGTTCGTCACCGAAGCGCCTTGCCAGGTCCGTTGTTCCCAATATTGGGTGACGACGTCGCTCTCCAAGTCTTTATCTTCCACCCGAACCCAAGTGAACCCCCCATTCGTGAGCACCGCCGATCGGGCGAAGGCGGCTTCCACCGACTCCCCGCGCATCTTGCGCTCCAGAAGGTCCCAGAGCCCGTCTGCGTTCGTCCAGCCCTTCCATGGTGAGTCGGCGCTCCCTTCCCCTTGGCGCACTATGGCGGGGTCGAGATAATGGGCTGTCTCTTCTGTCCTGAACGGGCCAATATTCGTAGTCACCGTGCACGCCAGATCTTGGAGTCCGGCCGTTGGCGCGACGTAACGATTCAAGATACTGCTCATCTCCGCAGGCAGAAAGGTGCCCGGCTGCCAGGAACCCATCTCGCCCTTCTGCTTCTCGATGCGCGCGAGTTTTTCGATCTTCGCTTTCAGGTCCGCCAGGCCGGAGTACGACGCCGTGAGAATGAAGGGCGTCTCCCCCGCCATGCGGTTCTGGACCGCGAGGATCGCCGTCTCGAGGGCTGCCCGCGCCGCCTGAGCCGCTTGGTACTCGGCGAGAAGGCGATCCCCATCCACATAGTCCACGTACTTGAGCGTGTCAAAGATATCTTCCCGCCGGCGCAACACACTTTCCGCGGCTTCCATGGCCCGGTAGGCGTCGTCGGCGACGACGAGGGAACTCATCCATCCCGCGATGGCCCCGTGGTACTGGGACCGTAGGGCGTCCATCGCCGCGTTGGTGCCGTCCAGGTCCGCCTTCGCCTGGTTAAATTGCGCCTCGACAACCTGGAACTCGGGGATCCCCATCAGGCGGCTGGATAATTTCACCGAGGCGTCCATGAAATTGCTCGAGACCTCGGAAAAACGCTTCTGGAGGGCCGCCAGATTCGACCCCACCGCGCCCATCTGGGCCATGAGCGACCCGAGGGATCCCTCCCGCGCCGCATCGGCGTTGCTTCGGGCCGTTTGGTAGGCCGCCTGCTTGGCCTGAAAATCATCCCGGGCGGAAGTCCACGACGACTCGGCCAAGGCGAGTTGGGCCGCGTCCCAGAATCGGTTGCTCACCGCCTGGATCACGGCGCGTTTGCGGTCCTCCCGCTCCCGGGCCTGGGCGAGTTCTTGGGTGAGGCGGCGGACCTCCCATTCGTCCGCGGTGCGGAAATAGAGGTCTTGGGGATTCCCGTTGTCGGTGAAAAGGCCCTCTTCGTTCCCGCTTCCGTAGAGCAGATTCTGATTCTCCGAAAGCGCGCGGCTTAGGACCCCCGAGGCCCGCGACCGCAGGGAATCCAGGAGCGCGATCTGCCCTTGATAATAGTAGAGGTTCTCATACGAGATTCCGTATTTCGCCTGAATGCCGGGGTCCGAGGTTAGTGCGCGGGAACCGCCTTGGTGGAAGCGCTGGGCATCGGTCCAATGCGGCGCGATCCAAAGGTCCCTGGATTGGTCCTCATAGTATTGCTGGTAGTCGTAGGCGTAATCCACCGAATAGGTGAAGCCGTTTCTCGCCTCGTCATAGGCGATGCCCACCGTGGCCTCCACCGGGGTGATCGTGTATTGGTCGTAATAGATCGTCTGGTGGCGCCAGGCCCCGCCGACCCACCGCATCGTCACATAGGTGCCCGGCACGACCAGGTTAAGCGACGGGTTGGCCTTCGTCATCGAAAACTCGAGATCAAGGAAAGTCGGCGTGAGAACCATCGCAGTTTTCGGCGGCACGCTTCCCGTCACCCCGAAATCGCCCTGGAGGGTCGCGAAATAAGTTGAATTAAGGGTGCGGTTATAGCAGGCGTCCTTGATGAGGTTCACGTATCCGGCCCGCGTGGAGGCCAAATAGGCGTCGATGCGCGCCGCCGTGCTCAAATCCTGGGAGAGGGTGCCCCAATAATTCTCGAAACTCTCGCGCCGCGCGCCGTCCAAATTGCCCAGTTCATCGAGTGCCGCGTTCTGCTGCGTCTGTAGCGTGGAAAGCGCGCGGTCCCAGAGTTGCCGCCCGGTCTCGACCTGGCTTGTGATGAGGTTCACCCAGGCCGTCTTTTGGGCCTCGAAGGTCTCCACCGCCTGGCGCCACTGTTCGGCCCCGGCCATGTACTGGGCGTTATTCTGCGTGTTCCACGCCGCGTAGGCCTTCGAGAGACGATCTTCCGCCTCGCCCCATTGCAGAAGCCCCCGATTGATCGTCTCCGCCACCCGTTTCTGGTAATCATCCTTCAGGCTCGTGATATCGATCTGGGCATCTCCGACGGCATTCAGGCGATAGCCCATGTCGGAGAGGATGCCTTCGAGGCCGCGGCCCAAATCGGCGGCCATCCCGCTCGCCGCCCCGAGGGCGATCTTATCGGGGCTCTCCCCCGAAAAGAGGTCGCCGTTGGTGGAGAAGACCGTGCCGCCCACGGAGATCCCGCCCCGGAGGGCCTGGGCGCTGCGGCGCTTCCACGCATAGGCGTTAAACGCCCGCTCGCGCACCCAGGCCCCCGCCTGCTCCAGGGCGAGCGCGTCGCTGGCCTCGCGCCGCTCCATCGCCGATAGGTAGGCGCCTAGTGCACCCCCTGTGAGGTCGGTGGAGGCCTTCACGCCGTCGTAGCGGGCCTTAAGCGCCGCCTTGGCCCGGGCCACCGCGTCGTCCGCCGGGCCATCCACGATGGCGCGCCAGGCGGAGAGATCCCCCTCGACATCGCTACCTTGAATGGCGTCGGCTTCACCCGATTTCCCGAGGATCGCCCCTTTGATTGCGGCGATGGCGTCTGTGATCGCACTTGCACCCGGCCCTTCGCTTTCCCGGGCCCGGAAGGCCCCATACTCTTCCTGGAGGTCGGCCGTGAGTTGAGCCTCCCACGAGGACACGAGGGTTCGCGCTTCCTGCTCGATCTGGGCCTGCGCCCCCGCATCCGTGGCCTCTCCGTTTACCAGTCGGTATTTCTCACGTCCCTCGCTGATAAGCGCTGCGAGGTCTCGGGCCTCCCACTCGGAGGCGGCCTGGTTCATCACCTGGGATTGCTGGGAACGAAATGCGGTCTCGTCGCGCAGGCTTCTTCCATATTCCATCTGGGAGCGGAAGGAGGCGGCGTCGTAGCGGCGGTCTTGGATGTAGCCGGAGAACAAGAACGGCAGGAGCAAGAGAAGAAGGTATGGGGAATGGGGGGAGCGTTTTTTCATGGAACGGGGTGATGTCGTGGTTGTTTGACGGGTCGTGATTGCCGATCGGTGGTCTGAACAATCGGCGCCCATCAAGCCATCGTTTTCATTTCCTGCACACCGGGACAAAACGGTCTTCTTTTCCCCACCGATGCCGAATACAATTCTCCCCGCCTCTCCGCTGCATAGAGCGTTGGGGGGCTCGCATCCCCAAAACCACCCGAACCCCCGTCAGGCGCAACCAGTCCAAACCCCTTCCCCAAACCCATGAGATACATCCCATTCGCCTCCCTCCCCCTCCTCATCGCCCTCCTCATCTCCTGCGCCGTCCGCCAGGAATGCGATGCCTCCTTTTCCCGGGGCCTCGAGGCCTATGAGCGCCGCGATTTCGCCAACGCCGAGTACCAATTCGCCGCCGCCCTGAAGGCCGACGGGGGGCATCTTCCCTCCCGCCTCATGCGCGGCAAGAGTTTCTTCTTCCAGAAGCGCTTCGCCGAGGCCGCCGCCGAGTTTTCCGCGGCCGCCAAAAAAGACAGTATGACCGGCCGACTCTGGTTGGCCCGCACCCACCTCGTCACCGGCGAACCGCTTAAGGGCGATGAGGCCGCTTTGCGCCGCGTCGTCCTCGGCGACGATGAGAACGTAGCGGCCTGGTTCCTTTTGGGCCAGATCGCCGAAGCCCGGGGAGACTGGCCCAAGGCCGCCGACGCCTACGGGCGCGGCCTCGTCTATGAAAAAGAAGCCCAGCAGATCCGCCTGCGCCTCGAGCAGGTACGGGGCAAGCTGGGCCTGGCGCAGCGAAAGGGGGCCTCCAAATGAAAACGATGATGCGATACCTCTGCGCGGGGGCCCTCCTCCTCCCGCTCTCCTGCGCGAAAGGAAATAAGATGGACGAAAGCGACGTGGGGCATTACCTCCAGAACCTCAAGCAGGCGGGCTACCGCTACGAACGGCAGGTCGACGCCCGTTCCTGGATCGTCGCGTTCCAGGGGCCGGGCATGAACCAGGCCTGGAGCGTGGCCGTGGCCATCACCGGCACCGGCGAGAAGGGCCGCTTCATCAGCGTGGGCACGACGGCGTGGAAGGGGACGAAAGAGCCCTCCCGCGAGCTCGCCCTCTTCCTCCTCCAGATGAACGCCATCGACAATAACGTGGGCGCCCTCTCCGTCTTCCAGAACGGCCGCGAGCATTTCGTGCAGTACTTCACGAAGAGCCCCCTCGAGCATTATCGCGCCGAGCGGCTCCTCTTCGATATCGGTTTCGTGGGCGGCTTCGCCGATTCCATCCAGCCCAAGATCGCCGCCCTCGCTCGATGAACGCGGCCGGCCTTCGCCCTTCCCTCCCGCGCCGCGGCCTCCTTCGGCTCCTGGCGCTCGCCGCGGCCCTGGCCCTCCTCGGGGGCTGCGCCGTGTTCTCCTACCAACGGGGGCTCGTCTTCCAGAGGGGCCTGGAAAAACTTCCCCTGACCCTTCGGAGCTTCCGCATCGAGGGTTCCGGGTTCAGTCCCGTCTTCGATGAATCGGCGCGGCTCTATTTCGAGCAAGCCCTCCGGTTCGAAGGGTTCGATCTGCGCTCCGCGGCGCCCATCCCCGCGAAATCGCCCATGGCCTCCAATGATGGGGGGCTTCCCGCGATTGTCCTGACCTCCGAGTCGAACGCCGAAGCCGCGGCCCAAGGGGTCGATGTCTTCACCACCCTCCTGGTCACCCGCCCCGAGATCCTCTCCAGCGCCCCGGCTTCCTACGCCCTCGTGGTCGAGGGCCGCCGTTCGGGGGCCATCGTCTTTTCCCACACCTTCATGTTCCGCCATCCCTGGGGCGATGTGGGCGGGGCGTTCATGGGTTACTTCAGCTCCGCCGCCCGCCACCTCCGCCTCGCCCTCGCCGCGCCCGGGCCGTCATCGGCGAACCGCCCCGGCCGCCCCTGACGGCCACCGTGTTCCGGTTCGGGTGCGCCATGATGCTGCTGACAGCCCTCCTCTTTTCCCAGGGCGGCCCGCTCCCCCGGGCCCTCTCCCTGAAGGAAGCCATCGCCCTCGCCGTCCAGAACGACGTCGAGCGGGAACTCCGGTCCCGGGGCCTGCACCTCACCGAGAGTTCCCTCTTCGCCCTGCGGCGCAAATACTTCCCCGCCCTCTCGGTCTCCTACCAGAGTTACGTCTCACGCGTGCTCCGCGAAGACGACTCCCGCGACCGCAGCGTCCGCGCCGACCTCACCCAGCTGATCTGGGACGGCGGGCAGACCGGCCTCGCCGGCAAAGTCACCTCCCTCACCTATCTCGCCGACAAAGAGGCCCTGACCCTCTATGAATCCGACCTGGCCAATAAGATCCGCCTCCTCTACTTCGACGCCCTCCGCCAGCGCCAGGCCCTCGACCTCGCCCGCAAGTACCTCGACGCCTCCACGCGGCAATCCGAGATCTCCCGCAAAGAGATGGAATTGGGCCTGCTGGTCGAGACCGATTTCCTCTATATTCTTTCCAAGACCCGGGAGGCCGAGCGCGACCTGCTCACCGCCGAGCGCCAATTCAAGGAATCCCTCTACGCCCTGCGCCTGGCCTGCGGGGTCGAGGCCGAGGCCGCCTTCACCGTCCAGGGCGACCTCGAGACGGGCCTCGCGCTGTTCCCCCTCGAGGTCGACCTGCCCCGCCTCAAGGCCCTGGGCGAGGCGGGGAACCCGGCGTTCCGCAAGAGCCACCTCGAGACCCTGCGCACCGGGCACGAGCTCATCCTCGCGCGCCTGGGTTCCTTCCCCGTGCTCTCCCTGGGCGGCTATTGGCAACTCGGGGGGATCGCGCAGAAGAACCTGAGCCAGGATTTCGGCGCCACCCTCTCGTTCAGCACCCCCTTCTTCGGGAGTAGCGTGCAGGGCTCCTACGGCCTCGCTTCCCGGCGCAATACCGCCGCCCTCGACGAGAACGAGTCGGTGAAACTGGGCCTCTTCGACGACCCGCGCTATTTCGCCGCCATCGAAGAGAAGAAGATCGCCGCCGAGACCGCGCGTCGCCAGGAGCAGCTGACCCGCAAGCAATTCGCCGTCCAATTGGAATCCCTAAGCGAATCCCTGCGCATGGCCTGGCGCGAACTGAAGACCACCGACGACCTGGTGGCGCTCCTCACGCGGCGCCTCGCCATCCTCGAGACCCGCGTGGGCCTCGGCGAGGCGAAACGTCTGGACTACGTGAAAGACATGAACGACGCCCAGATGAAGCGCCTGGAACGCCTGGCCTCCCGCCTCGCCTATGCCAAGCAGGCCGCCGATTTGGAAACCCTCCTGGGCCTTCCCCAGGGGGGCCTCGCCCTCGTGCGCGGCGGCTCCGGGGAGGGCCCATGAGCCCGCGCTTCCTCATCCCGCTCCTCTTGGCCGCCCTCCCCCTGGCCTCCTGCGGCGGCGAAGAGAGCCGCTCGGCCCACGGCGCGCCCCGGGTGCGCATCACCAACGTCTCCCGCGAACGGATCCCCGACGAGATCTCCGCCTTCGGCAGCGTGAGTTATGTGGAGAAGATCGCCGTTTCCTCCCAGGTGGAGGGCCGCGTGCGCCGGGTCTTGAAGCGCATCGGCGACCGCGTGGAGGCCGGGGAGACCCTCGCCGAGATGGAGCGCCTGCCCCTCGAGATCGAGGAGCGCAAGGTGCAGGCCGAGATCGTCCAGGCCGAGGCCGCCGCCCGGCTCTCCGCCGTGAAACTCGAGGAGGCCCGCCGCCGCGTCGACAACACGCTCCTCTCCATCGACAAGGCCCGCAATACCCTCGAGGGCCGCCAGATCGCCCTCGACAATATGCACCGCAAGCTCAGCAACCAGGTCGTGCTCCTGGCCTCGGGGGGCGTCACCGCCGACCTCGTGGAGAACCTGCGCACCGAAGAGCGCCAACTTTCCATCGAAGTGCGCCAGGCCGGCAAAGACCTGGAGATGCTCGCCCGCGGCTATCGCGACGAGGACATCCTCGCCGCCGGCCTTCCCGCCCCCGGCAACCAGGCCGAGCGCCTGGAATCCTTTCGCACCCTCAATACCCGCATCGAGGCCGCCGAGGCCGAGGCGGCCCGGGCCAACCTCAAGGCCTCGCGCCTACGGGAAGAATCGGTGCGCCTGCTGCTCGGGGAATGCACCATCAAGGCCCCCCGCGCCGGGGTCATCGGCCAGCGCAATTTCGAGGAGGGCGAGGAGGTGCAGAAGAGCACGCCCCTCTTCGTGTTCTTCGACATGGCGCGCGTGCATATCGTCGTCTCCGTCGGCGAGAAAGACCATGGGCGCCTTGCCCGGGGCCAACGTGCCCGCATCCGCGTGGAGGCCCTGGGCTCCAACGAGTACCCGGCCGTCCTCGACCTCCTCACCCCCCTCTTCGACCTCCAGAGCCGCAGCGGCGAGGTGCGCCTCCTCCTCGCCAATCCCGGCGAGCGCCTGCGCCCGGGGATGTTCGCCAAGGCCGTCATCCAGACCGGGGGCGACACCACCGCCTTCCGCGTGCCGATCCCGTGCGTCCTCACCCGGGAGAAGGACAAGCCCGTGGTGTTCGTGGTGGCCGCGGGCACGGCCTACGAGAAACCCGTGCGCCTCGGGAAGGAGAAGGAGAATACGGTGGAGATCCTCGAGGGCCTCACCGAGAAGGACGGCGTCGTGGTGGAGGGGATGGAAAACCTGAAGGATGGTCAGGCCGTCTCGGTCCTCTGAGGTTCCCCCATGCGACGCATCGCCATGTGGTTCTTCCCGAGACGGGGCGCGAGGCCCCTCCTCGCCGCCCTCTTGCCGTCGCTCCTCCTCGCGGGCTGCGCGGAACTCTTCGACCCCGCCATCCCCCGCATCCTCGACGTCTCCCCCGCCGAGGGGAGCAACGCCTCGGCGGCGAACCTCGCGGTGAGCGTCGCCTTCAGCGCGCCCATGGACCGCCCCCGCACCGAGAAGGCTTTCTCCCTCACCGTGGGCGGCGCCCGCGTGGAGACCGATTTCCGCTGGGTCGACGCGGTGCT
Organism: Spirochaetota bacterium; assembly: GCA_017302015.1. Lineage (GTDB taxonomy): Bacteria > Spirochaetota > UBA12135 > COTS27 > JAFLEE01 > JAFLEE01. Next base: position 46,044 of record JAFLEE010000005.1, read on the forward strand.
TGTCGCCGAGCCCCGCGCCCCGCTTCAGGCGGGGTTCCGCTACGCCATCGAGGTGCTCCCCGACGCGGTGGATACCCGCGGCATGCGCCTAAAAAATCGGCACGCCTCCTGGTTCACGGTGGGCACGCCCGGCCTCCATCCCGGCGCGCTCCTCGCCTCCCCCGCGGGGGCCATGACCACGAACCGCCGCCCGCAGCTTACCCTCGCCTTCTCTCGCCCGATGGACCCCAAAAAGACCGAAGAGGCCTTCTCCATCTCCCCCGATCCCGGCGGGCATTTCGCCTGGGCCGACCCCCAGACCCTCAATTATGTCCTCCATGGCGACTTTTCATGGTTCACCGAGGTCGTCGTGCGCCTGGGCGCCGCGGCCCGCGACGCCGACGGCTACGGGCTCGAGGCGGATTTCCGCGCCTCCTTCACCTGCGGTTTCGCGGCCGCCGCCCCCCGGTTCCTGGGCGTCTTCGCCCAGGGCGACGCGCGCGCTCCGGTCTCCGAGCGGTATTTCGGCCAAGACCAGGGGGGCGTCTCGCGCTATCTCGGCTTCGTCTTCCATTTTTCCGCGCCCGTCGACCGGTCCTCCTTCGAGTCCGGCCTCAGTTTCAACCCCTCCATCGATGGCCGCTTCGAGGCCACCAACGACCTCGAGGGGCCGAAGATCCTCTTCCATCCCTCGGCCCCCCTCTCGGCGCTTAAGACCTACCGCCTCACCCTCTCCGGTTCCATCAAAAACGCCGAGGGCCAAAGCCTCGGGCAAGACCAGACCCTCGCCTTCACCACCGACGGGGCCGACTCCACCCCGCCCGCGATCGAGACGCTGACGGGGGGCGGCCTCGCCTGGGCGTTGGATGCCGTGAACGCCTGGGGCGGCGCGGTGGGCGGTTTCGACCTGGTCCTGCGCTGGAGCACCGCCTCGGGCGTCGGCATGGATATCGCCGCCGTCCAGCAATCCACGACCCTCTCGCGCTTCGCCGGGGTCGGCGGCCCGGTTTCCGAGGGGACCATCCGGGGCTGGATCTGGGATGGCGAACATCGCACCGCCACCCTCAGCCTCACCAATCTCGCCCCCAGCAATTATTACCGCCTCCGCTTCGCCTCCGGCGTAAGCGGTTGCCGCGACACCCGCTCCAACACCCTCGCCGCCGATTCCCAGTGGCTCTTCTACCACGATTGACCCCATGCCAGCGACAGCAAAAGCGCCCTTCTTCTTATCTCGGCTCCCATCCTCTCTCCGATCTACCATGTCGCGTCTGGGCGCAAGCCGATCCACTCTCAAAGATCTCCTCCACTCCAAAGCGCCGCTTCGAAACGCACGCTTCTCCTCGCTCCTACTCCCCCTTCGTCACTTATCAAGAGGGAGGAATCTGTGGGGAGGGAGTCTCCTCTTACTCCTCGCCGCCTGCACTTCCCCCTTCGGCCTCGACACGCCCTGGGTGCGGGCCACCGAACCCTCCGCGGAGGCCACCGAAGTCGCCACCAACGCGGCGGTGAAGTTCTCCTTCTCCGCCGCCATGGATATGCTTTCCACCGAAGAGGCGTTTGCTGTGAGCGAGAACGGGGGCAAGGTGGGCGGCAAGTTCACCTGGGACTCCCCCTCCAATTTCACCTGGCGACCCCTCGTCCCGTTCTCGCCCGGGGCCCTTTGCGAGGCCGTGCTCTCGACGCGGGCGGAAGACGAGAAGGGGAATAATCTCGCCCTCGCCAGCACCCTGCGCTTCACCCTCGCCGGCGACCCGACCCCGCCCCAGATCGTCTCCATGGCGCCCGCCGACCGCAGCGCCGCGCCGGTGCCCACGAACCTGCTGGAAATCCGCTTCAGCACTGCGATGGACGTCGAAGGGGTGAAAGGCGCCCTCACCCTTTCCCCCAGCCCGGGCCAGGTCATCACCGCCGATGCGGCCCAGAAATGCTTTACCGTCGTCTTCCGCGAGAACCTCGCCTACGGCACCAAACTCACCGTGGGGCTGGCGGCCGGCACCAAGGCCAGGAACGGAAAGGGGCTCGCCAGCGCCTACGCGGCTTCGTTCTGGGTGGGGGATGATTTCGTTCCCCCGGCGCTCCTCGCCGCCACCAATTCCCGGGGGATGGCCCTCCGCGACGGCCAGACCGCCGTGGCCTTCGAGAAGGACGATTCCTTCACCCTGAGTTTTTCCAAAGCGGTGGATGCGCCGTCCGTCCAGGGGGCCTTCTCCCTTTCGCCCTACCTGGGGATGGTCTGGCATTGGCCTTCCTCCGATCGCGCCGTGCTGCGGCCCGACCCCTCCTTTTCCGGCGGGAGCACCTACCGCTTCGCCCTGGGCGAGGGCTGGAAAGACCTCCGCGGCAATCGGGCCGCCGCGGGATTCTCGGCCTACGCGACCTTCGATGGCCCCCATTCCGCGCCCCTGCGCGTGACGGGGATCGCCGACGAGATGGGTAGAGCCCTCGCCCAAAATGCCGTGGCGCCCGTGCCTTCCTGGAACGGCCCCGTGCTGCGTTTCAGCGCGGCGGTGAAGACGGCGACCGTCGTCTCCGCCCTTTCCCTCACGCGCGTCTCTGGAAGCGGCAGCGGCGGCGCGACGCTCCAGGCCTTCGTGTTCGAGGACGGTGACCAAACGGTTCGCCTCGCCATCGCCGGGCTGGCCCCGGGGAACGTGTACAAGCTCGTCCTCGCTTCGGGCAGCGCCGGGGCCCGCGACCTCTTCGGGAATCTCCTGGCCGAAGATTGGATCTTCTTCTTCCAAACCTGAGGCGCCTTGAACCTCACCCAAGCGTCCCTCCGCTACCCCATCACGGTGGCCATGGCCGTGCTGGCCCTGGCGGTGCTCGGCGCCGTGGCGGCCCTGCGCATGCCGGTCTCCATCCTCCCCGACATCAAACTTCCGGTGCTGAGCCTCGTCACCGCCTACGAGGGGGCCACCCCCGCCGAGGTCGAGGCCCAGATCACCCGGCCCCTCGAGGAGGCCCTGGGCACGACGCCCGGCCTGGAGAAGATGGAGAGCCTCTCCGTCCAGGGCCGCTCGATCCTCACCCTGACCTTCGACTTCGGCCGGGATCCCCAGCAAGCCGTACTCGATGCGCGCGACCGCATCGACCTGGTGCGCAACGCCCTGCCCCAGGATGCGGGGCGCACCCAGATCCAACCGCGCGACCCCGCCGGCAAACCCGTGCTGTCATTTTTCGCCGCGCCCGCCGGGATCCCCCTGGAGCGCCTGAGGCCCTTCCTCGAGGACAACCTGAAGGGGGAATTGGAGCGCACCCCGGGCGTGGCCCGCGTGGCGATCAAGGGGGGCCGGGAGCGCGAGATCCGGGTGGAGGCGGAGGCCCCGCGCCTCATGGCCCACGGGCTCACACTGTCCGAACTGCGCGATCGCCTCAAGACCGGCAACGCCAGCGCCCCGGCGGGCGATCTGGTGGAGGGGCGCTTCTCGGTGCTGGTGAAGACGGCCGGCGAGTTCCGCCGGGTCTCGGAACTCGGGGAACTCGTCGTCGCCCGCAGCGAGCAGAAGGCCCCCGTGCGCCTCTCCCAATTGGCGCGCGTGGAGGACACCACCCGCGAGGTCGAATCGGCGGTCTTCCTCGGGGCGGGGGAAGGCGTGGTGGTGGAGATCTTCAAGGAGAGCGGGGCCAATACCGTGCGCGTCGTGGAGGCCGTGGAGAAGACCGTGGCGGCCTTGGTCGCCAAAGAGGGCGCCTCGCCCCGCTACCGCCTGGAGAGCATCGGCGACGACCGGCGGGCTATCGTCTCCACGATCCGCAATCTGGTGACCGACGGCATCCTCGGGGCCGTCATCGCGCTCCTGGTGCTGATCCTCTTCCTCCGCGACCCGGTCTTCCCCCTCCTCATCGGCCTGGCGCTGCCGGCCTCCCTCTTCGCCGCCGCCGTCGGGCTCTACCTCGCCGGCAGCGGGTTCAACGCCCTCACCCTCGGCGGCCTGGCGGTCGCCACGGGCCTCATCCTCGACAACGCCATCGTGGTGCTCGACGCCCTCTTCGAGAAGCGCCGCGAGGGGTTCTCGTGGACCGATGCGGCCCTCATGGGCAGCCGGCGGGTGGGCCTCTCGGTCTGGGCCTCGAGCCTGACCGTGCTCGTGGTCTTCCTCCCCCTCCTCTTCATCCGCGGCGCGCTGGGCGAGTTCTTCGTCGACCTCGCCCGCTCCGTAAGTTTCGCGCTCCTCGCCTCGATCCTCGTCTCACTCGCGCTCATCCCGGCCCTCGTCACCCGGCCGCGCGTGGGCCGATTCCTGGACGCCCGCCCCGATTGGGAGGGATCGCGTGGAGGATCGGGCGCGCTCTTTCGCGCCTCGAGGCGGGCCTGGGAAAACTTCACCGCGCTCTACGAACGGGCCCTCGCATGGACCCTCTCGCGGCGGCGCCTCCTCTATACGTATCCGGCCCTGCTCTTCGTGTCCCTGGGAGTCCTCCTCTTCGGCCTTCGGCGGGAACTCATTCCCGAGGCCCCATCCCGCCGCATCGCCGTCGAGTTCTCCATGCCCCAGGGGACCATCCTCCCCGTCACCCTCCAAAACGCCCAAGAGCTGGCAAAGCGCATCGAGTCGATCCCCGGGGTCGAGCGCGTACTCCTTCGGGCGGGGCTCGACCCCAGCGACCAGGACCTCGACCAGAAGGGCTCCCACTGGGCCGACCTGAGCGTCACCCTAGGTCCCGGCCGCTCCCGAAACCGCCGCGCCCTTTCCCGCATCCGCACGCTCCAAGGCCCCCCCGGCTCGTGGATGGACGCCGCGTGGGAACGGGACGCCTCGGTGGCGTGGCTCGAAGCGGGCGGATCCCGAAGCGACCTCGAACTCAGCGCGCCCGATGACGAGACCCTGCGCCGGGGCATCGCCTGGCTCCGCCGAAGCGGAGGAGGCGATGGGGGGATGCGCTTCGATTGGGACACCACCCGGGAGACCCTCCTCTGGACGCCGCGGCGGGATGCCATGGCCCTCACCGGGCATACGCCCAAGGTTTTGGGGGATGAGCTGCATGCCGCCATCGGCGGGGTGGAGGCCGGCGCCTTCCGCCAGCCCAATCGCGACATCCCCATCCGCCTTCGCCTCGCTCGCCAAGACCTCGCGGGCGGCCCGAACGAGATCCTCGCCCTGGCGAAGGACCGGCCCCCCGTCCCCCTCGCCCTCCTCGTGGACGAACAACGCATCCGCGAGCAGGTGCGCCTGCGCCGGCTCAACCAGGCGCGCACCACCGGGATCTTCCTGAAGGCGGAGGATCCCCGGGCGAGGGAAAGGGCGGCCGACATCCTCCTCACCGGGCGGGCGGCTGCCCTGGAGCGGGAAACCGGGGCCTCCCTGCGGCCCACCGCTTCGGCCCTCGCCGCTGGGGATAATCTTCGGCAATTCGCCTTCGCCTTCGGCCTGAGCGTGCTCTTTATCTACATGCTCCTCGCCGCCCAACTCGCCTCACTACGGGCGCCGCTCATCATCATGTCCGGGGTGCCCCTCATCTTCCTCGGCATCGATGGCGCCCTCCTCCTCACCGGCCATACCCTGAATCTCTTCTCCGGCATCGGCATCATCCTGCTCTCCGGGGCCGTGGTGCGCGAAGGGGTCCTGCTCTGGGAACGCGCCCGGGAGGCCGGGGGCGATCTGGTGCGGACGGCCTCCTCGAGGCTCCGCCCCATCCTCGCCACCACCCTCACCTCCATGCTCACCCTGCTGCCCCTGGCCCTCGGCCTGGGCGAGGGCGTCGAGATCCAGTCGAGCCTCGCCGTCACCATGATCGGCGGCCTGGCCGTCTCCTCCTTCCTCACGCTCTTCTATCTGCCGGCGCTCTTGGCGCGAAGCCTCCCGGCCGCGCGGAACTAGTTTTGCGCCGGATCCTCCTCGTCTTCCTGGGCAACCCCACGGCGGGGTGGATGCTCTTCGCCTTCCTGGCCTGCCTGGGGCTCGTGGCGCTCCTGGGCCTGCCCGTTTCGCTCATGCCCCCGTCCGCCCGTGAAGGCTATACCGTCCTCACCCGATGGCCCGGGGTAGATGGGGAGCGGATCGAACGGGCGATCACACGGCCCATCGAAGGGGCCGTCACCGGCACGGCGGGCCTGCGCGAACTCGTCTCCATGAGCGAAGCGGGATCCAGCCGCCTGCACCTGCGCTTCGAGCGCGGCTTCGATGCGCGCCGCCTCGGGGCCGAACTCCGCAATAAGGTCGAGGCCGTGAGCGCGGCGTTCCCGCGGGATTGCGAGAAGCCCGTCTTCCTCCCCCTCGAGGCCGGGGAGCAGAGCGCCATGATCCTCACGGTGGCCCCCGTCCGCGCCCGGCTCGATCCGAAAAAACTCCGGGAAGCCGTGGACCTCGCGCTGAAGCCCGCCTTGGCGCGACTCCCCGGGGTGGGCGAGGTCCAGGTTTCCGGCGGCGAAGCCCGGGAGATCACCATCGCCCTCGACCGCGGGGCCCTCTCGGCCCGGGGCGTCAGCCCGGACCGCGTCATCCAGGCCCTCCAGGAGGAGCAGGTGAGCCGACCCCTCGGCGCCGTCGACCGGGGCGCGCGATCATGGCCCGTGGTGCTCGACGGCCGCTTCAAGGATCTCGGCGCGCTCCGCCGCGCGCCCATCCTCGCCTTGCCGGGCAAACTCGTGCGCCTGGAGGACCTCGCCCAGGTGGAGGACGGCGCCAAGGATCCCGAGACCCTCTCGACCCTGGATGGACGCGAAAAGATCACGGTCTACCTCCAGGCATCGGCCAGCGCCCGCCTCCTGGAACTCTCGGGGAAGGTGCGCCGAGAACTCGAGAGTTTCCGCATAAGCGCTTCCCTCGGCGCGCCCCTCGAGACCGAGGTCCTCTTCGACGCCTCCCGGGGGATCCGCGGGGCCCTGTGGGCCCTCGCGCGGACGCTCCTGGAAGCCGCCGCGGCGGCCTCCCTGTTCCTCTTCCTCTTCACCCGGCGAGGGCAACCCTGGGCCCTCGCCCTCCTGACCCTCCCGGCCTCCATCCTGCCCGTTTTCTTCTTCTTCCAGTTGAGCCAGGTCGGGCTCAACGTGGTCTCCCTCTCCGGCCTCGGCCTCTGCGCGGGCATGGCCCTGGACGCCAATATCGTCGTGCTCTCCATGCTCTCCCGGATCGAACCGGGCAGGCGCGCCGTCGTGCGCGCCCTCGAGAAGGCGGCGGGGCCGCTTACGGTCTCCATCGCCTGCGCGCTCATCATCTTCCTCCCCCTCCTGGCCATGCGCGAGAACGCCTCGGCGGTCTTCCGCGACCTCGCGCTGGCCATCGTCTTCAGCCTCGCCCTCTCGCTGCTCTTCGCGTTCCTGCTCACGCCCACCCTCTGGCTCGCCCGCCGCCGCGCGGCCCCGGGGGGCGCGCCATCCCCCGCCGAACCCGTGCCGATCTGGCTGCGTCCGCCTCCGCTGCGGGATGGAAGGCGCCTCGCCCGCCTGCGGGAGCGCATCGACCGCTTCGAGGCGGCGGCGGTCGACTGGATCCTAAGCCTGCCGAAGCGGCGCTTCATGGTCGCCGGCGCCGCGGTCCTCCTCATCCTCCTGGCCCTCGCCCTCTTCCCGTTCCTCTCCCGCGAGAGCGCCCCGATCGGAACCGGGGGCGAACTCTTGGCTTACCTGGAATTGCCGCCGGGCACGACCCTGCAGCGGTGCCGAACGCTCTCCGGCGAGGCCGAAGCCCTCCTGCGGTCCAGCGGCGGGCCGCGCCTGGGGACGATCCAGGCCCGGGTCGAGACGGGCCGCGTCTCCTACGTCATCGCCTTCTCCAACGCCTCGGCCCGGGAACGGCGGCGCATCGCCTCGGACCTGCGCCGGAAGGTCCGCACCCTGGGGGAAGGCTTCGTCCACTTCGAGGAGAGCCGCGCCGCGGGGGACGGGGACGCATCCCTCACCCTCGACGTGCTCGCCGACGATGCGGAGGGGGTGCGCGCCTTGGCCGCCCGCCTGGGCTCGGAAATCTCGCGCCTCCCCGAGGCGGAGGAGGTGCTCCTCCATTTCCGGGAAGGGAGGCCCTCCTGGATCCTCCGCCCGGACCGGAGCGCCATGGCCCTTTGGGATCTCACCCCCGAGGATGCGGGGCGCCTCCTTCGGGATTGCCTCTACGGCCCCGTGGCCATCAAGTACCTGGAGGCCAAACGCGAGGTGGACGTGCGGGTGCGCCTCGAGGGCCGGGAGGTGGGGGATCTCGCCTCCCTCCTGTCCATGCCGGTCCTGCGCACCAACGGGCCCCCGCTCCCCCTCCTTTCGTTCTTCCAATCCGAGAAATCATCGGAGGCCTCCAAGATCTGGCGCAAGAACAAGAAGTACCTCGCGAGCCTCTCAGTCCGCCCGAAGGGCGCTTCCGGCGCGGATCTCGGGCCCCGCATCGAGGCCGTGTGGAAGGGCCTGCCCCGGGAAGCGGGGACGAGGCTCGAATGGGGCGGCGAAACGAGGTCGCGGGCCCTCGCCCGGGAGGAATTGGCCACGGGGGTGCTGCTTTCCGCCCTCCTCATCTTCATGCTGCTCGCGAGCCTCTTCCAATCGCTGCGCCTGCCGCTCCAGGTGCTGTGCGTGGTCCCCATCGCCCTGGCGGGGAGCGTCGTCGCGCTTTTCGCGCTGCGCATCCCCCTCGATCTTCCCGTCTACCTGGGATGGATGATCCTCTGCGGGCTTTCGGTGAACGGGGCCCTCCTGCTGCTGGATGCCATCCGCTCGGCCCGGGCTCGAGGCCTTTCGGGAGAGGCGGCCGTTCGCCAAGGCCTCGGCCTCCGTCTCCGCAGCGCCGCCATGACCACGGGCGCCACCCTCGCCGGGCTCCTCCCCATGTTCTTTTTTTCCCAGGCGGGGGGGGAGTGGATCCGAAGCCTCGCCATCACCGTGTTCTGGGGGATGGCGTGGGGCTTCGCGGCGACGATCACGCTCATTCCCCTCTTCCACCTCGAGGGTCCCCCCCAGATCGCGGCCGCGCCCGGAGAGAAGGCCAACCGCCTCGACCGGGTCTGGGAAACCTTCGCGAGGTGGATGCGGCGCTAGAGGGTGCGGCGCGTGGGGTCGGCGGCGAGGTGCGCCTTGTATTTCCCGTCCAGGTGGTTCCAGATGAACGCGCCATAACCCGTGCCGAGCGCGGCGCACGAAGCGGCGAGGATGAGGAGGCTTTTCCCATGCAAGAACACGGCGGGCAGGGCGGCGCACAAGACCAGGGCCGAAACGGCGAATAGGATCGCCCCCACCACGGCCGTGCCGCGGAACAGGATGAAGCGGGCCCGGCCCCCGGCGCGGATGGCTTCCCAATGCCCGACCTGCTCCGGTGTCATCGCCACGGCGAGCAGCTCTTTCGCGTTCTTGGGCTTCATGGGGATCCTCTTCGTTCCGGCGGCCGCGTGCTTGTCAGCGAATGGAATCGATGGCGCAAATCATGTTCCCCGGCCTGTAGGCCGGATTTTATCCGAGACCGCCTGCAGGGCGTCCAAGTCTCCCCCGACGATGAGGGGAAGGTGCTCGGTGACCGCGGCGATGGGCCAATCCCACCAGGCGATCGCCTCGAGGCGTGCGACCTCCTCCGGGGCGAAGCGGGAGCGGAGTTTTACCGCCGGGTTGCCGCCCCAGATCTCGTAGGGGGGGATCGCCTTCACCACCGTCGAGCGGGAGGCCACGATGGCCCCGTTCCCGATGCGCACGCCGGGCATGATCAGGGCCTCGTAACCGATCCACACGTCGTTGCCGACGACGGTGTCCCCACGCATCGGCAGGTCGGCCATGGCCGGCTGGACCTTCTCCCAGCCGTTGCCGAAGATCGAGAACGGGAAGGTCGAGAGCCCCGACATCTTGTGGTTCGCCCCGTTCATGATGAAGCGCACCCCCCGGGCCAGGGCGCAGAATTTCCCGAGGATGAGCTTGTCGCCGACGAACGGGTAGTGGTAGAGCACCAGGCGCTCGAAATTCTCGGAATCATCCGGATCGTCGTAATAGGTGTAGTCGCCGATGACGATATTCGGGTTCTTGACCGTGTTCTTGATGAAGCAGACCTGGGGAAAGCCCGCCATCGGGTGCTTCTCTCGGGGATCGGGGCCGTTCATGCTCGCTCCTTCTTGCCTTCGGAACGCCCCAGGGCGCCGGGGAAAAGGCGCGCGCGCCCCTCGGGGTGTTTTCGGATGTGGGCGAGCCGGCGGCGCAGATCGGAACGGTGGAGTTCCAGCCGGTTGCCGCTCGGGTCGCAAAAATAGGTCGAGTCGCCCTCCGTTTGGTTCGATTGCCAAAGTTCCGCCCCCGAGCCGCGGATCTTCGCGGCGAGGCTCCGATAAGCCCGGGGCCCGGCCGAGAAGGCCACGTGGGAATAGGCGGTGGCGGGGCGGGCCGTCGCCTCAAGGACGAACGCGATCCACACGCCGCCGAGGAGCACATAGGCGCTGCGGTCGGAGACCATCACCGGTGTGGCCCCGAGCACCTCCCGGTAGAACCGGAACACGGGCCCGAGTTCCTTCACCGAGAAGGTGATATGGTTGATTCCCGTGATGCCTTCCGTCTTGACAGCCGTTTTTCGCCCGGGTACCCGCTTCATGCACGACCTCCTGGCGGCGCCCTATCGCCCGCCCACCCGAAGCACCCGCACCCCATCCCCCTCGATTCTCCCCTCCATCCGCTCCCCGAGGGCGGGAATTTCCCCCGCGGTTCCATCGGAAGAGGCCCAGGCAGCGCGTCGCGGCCCGGGGAACGGAGGAAGGGGAAGGGAAAAATCCGCGGGGAGGCTCCCTTCGTTCCAGAGGGCGAGGTGGAAGGCGCCGCCATCGGGCGCTCCCATCCACGAGACCCCCGTGGCCAGGCGCCCCCGGCGCACCGAGGCCACGCTGCGGCGGAAGGCGTCGCCCTCCCCAGCGAGCCCGAGGGCGATGCCAACGCGCAGGCGCTCGCCGCGCTTCCAGGTTTTCGCCGCGCCCACGAGGGCGAGTTCGACGGGCAGATTGTGGGCGGTCAAGAGCCAAACGCCCTCGCGCTGATTCGTCGTGCTCCGCGCCACGAGGGCCGAGGAAAGATCCCGCGACCAGCCCCATCCCCGGGACGCATCGAAGGCTTCGCCGGTGAACCGCAGCCGATCGGGAACCGCCGCCGTACCCGGGGGGCCGGCTTCGAAGAGCCTGGTTTCTTTTCCGTTGGATTGGCCCACCCAAAGGGAACGGCAGGCCCACGCATGGAGCCCCCCGGCGGTGAAGAGGATTTCCATCTCGCCGCCGGGGTGGCGCACGGCGAGGGTGGCGTTGGTGAACCCGCCCATGGCGCAGATCAGCGGCTCGCTGCTCACGCCGCCGCAGGAGATCCGCATGCCGGGGCTCGGGATTCCGCGGGACGGATCGCCGCATTTGGCCCGGATGAGGTACTCCCCCGGGGGGAGTCGAAGGCGGAAGGCATCGCCATAGGCTCCCGGCGAGAGTTCAGCCTTCCAGGCGCCCTGGGCATCGAGGAGCGCGAGGCCGAGCGTACCGAAGCGGTAGATCCCGTCGGCGCCCGCGTTCGTTGCCTCGAGGATCCTCTCCCGAAGTTCCATGGGGAGGCGCAATCTGGGCCCGGAACCCGCGGCCTCGTCGCGGCAAATAAACTCCACTTGGCCGAGGAAGAGGCCGCCGCTGGCCATCCAAGTTTGGGCCACAGAAAAGGGGCCCACGACGCCGCGAAAGACGGGGCCGGGATCCCAAGCCCCCGAGCCGAACTCGGGTGGCAGCGCACGTCCTTCCGGGGCGGCGACAAGTTCCCCTCGGCTATGCTGGGCCATGAGGCGGCCTTCGAGAGAGGCTTGGCGTTGGAGAACCGCGGGGAGCGCGGGGCGTTCGAACGGCACGCGGGCCTCGCTGGCCGACGGCGCGGATTCGGCGAAGATCCCCTTGAGCATCCCACGCCAGGGACCATTGGGCCAATCCACGTGGACCGCGGTGAGCAACGTCGGGGTGGGCGCGTCAGATCCCGTTAGGTGGATGGTGAGCCCGTCGCGGCGGAAGAGGAGGCCCCCGGTGTCGGGGTTGGGCTCGAAGAAGCGCGAGGGGATGGCCTCGCATTCTTTTATAGAAGGAATCCAACAAAGGACATCGGCATCGACGATGCCGAGGGGCTGCTCCCCGGTGAGCCTTTCATCGAAACGTTGGCGCCAGCGCCCATCTCCCAGAGAAGCGAGAAAGGCGGCGGGGGCCGCCATACTGGTCGCGAAGCGCTCCCCGGGCAGGATCCGGGTCAGGCCGGATTCTGAAAGCCCGCCGGGATACGCGTAGGCTTCCACCCAGCCCGCGGCCGCCATGAGCGCTTTCTGGACGCCCGCGTCCTTCGTCACGGCGAGGAGGCGCATCGACCACAGGACGGTCTGTTCCTGGAGGGCGGGCACCTGGGGCAGGCCGCTGACCGCATCGAAGGCGCCGCTGGGGCGTTGGCAGGCCCGGCACATCTCGAGGTACTGGGCTAGCCCATCGCGCGTCCATGCCTCGCGACCGAGGAGTTTTCCGGCAACCGAAAGGAAGGCCGCATAGGAGGCGTCGAGGGCGGGGTAGGAGGAAGCCAGGGCTTCGCCGAAGGCTTCGGATCCCCGGTCCATGGCGTAGCACTCCCGGCTGAAATGGGCCGCCCGGGCGAACGCGGCGGCGAATCGGGCGCGCGTGGATTCATCAAGGCCCGCTTCGATCCAGACAAAGGCCTCCAGCGACGCCTGCGCGAGATCCATGGTTTGCGCCGCGGATCTTCGGAAGAGGCGACCGCTGGGTTCCTGGTTGGAGACCAGGTAGACCAAGCCCCGCCTCGCCCCTTCCGTGAACGCTTCGCGCCGGGGCGCGGCGGTTTCGGGGAGCGCGCCGAGGATCGCCAAGAGCCTGAGATTCTCGCCCAAGCCCGACGGGAACGCTCCGTTTTTCTCTTGGGTGGCGAGGAGCGCTTCGCCCCGCTGGGCCAGGCTGGCGTGGAGTTTCTTGAAGAGCGGCAGGTCGATGCGCCGGGAAGCATCGAGGAGGAGCGCCCACGTGTGCCGCAGGGCGGCGGCCCGTCCCCCGATTTTCCCCATTTCGGAGAAGTCGGGATCGGGATCCGCGGCGCCCCCGAGTTCCTCGAGTTTGAGCTCGCTCATGCGGACCTGGCCGCCTTTCCCCGCAAGGCGCAGGAAGATCTGGGCATTGGACTTCGAGTCGCGGAAAGTCTCGAAGCGGAACTCCGCGCGAATCGGCGCACTCCCGTTGGTGAGCGCCTGGCGGATCGGGAATAGGAAGCGGGGCCCCCCATCCAGCGCGACGCCCCAAACCAGGCCCCGACCCCGGGACGCGGGAATCACGGCCCCGCGAACCTGGCCACTGAGCCGGTAGCGCGCCATGGGCTTCACGGAAATCGGGCGCCCGACCGAAGCCCCTTCGGTCTCGGAAGGACTTTGTAGAAGGAGCGATCCCCCCTCCGCCTGGGCAAGGGCGCCCCGGGTGGATTCGGCGCGCCACGCCGTACTCGGGGCATTGAGTTCAACCTCCGCCGCAGGGGCGCTGATGACGAGGGCCACCGCCGCCGCGAGGACGGCCGGCGCCCGCCCGATAAGGCGGCCCGCGAGTTTGAGAGAACGGCGAGGGGAGATCATGGAAGCCTCCCCGGCCTCGGGCGACACATCGGGGAGACCAATGATACTAGACAACCCCGACGCGTTCAAGCGTCGGGGACCCCGCGGACGCCCGAACGTCCCCGCTCACCCCTTTCCCGCGCCGTCGGCCCCGAGGCGGTACCAATCGACGCGGCGCGTGAGCATCATGATCGCCGCGAGGATCCCCAGGAGGCCGAGGCTGCCCATGAGGAGCGAATAGTCTTGGAGTTGGAGCAGCGAGTAGAAGAAGACGTAGAGCAGGGCGAGGATGCCCGTGATGAGGAGCGAGACCCGCGCGCTGGAAAAAATCGCCCGGGTATAGAGCCCGATGAGCGAGAGGATGGCGGCGCTCCCGATGAGATAGGCCCAGGCGAAACTGAGGTGCTCGCTGATGGAGAGGAGCAGCAGATAGAAGAGGCAGAGCGCGGCGCCCACGAGGAAGTACTGGATGGGGTGCACCCGCGTCTTTTGGATGACCTCGACGAAGAAATAGGCGAGGAAGGTGAGCAGGATGAGCATGGCGGCGTACTTGGAGGCGCGCTCGGTCTTCTTGTACTCGTCCACCGGGAGCAGGAACCGCACGCCGAAGGCCCCCGCGGCCTTCTTCGACGCCACGGCCTCGGCGTCGTCGCCGTAGGAGTATTTCATGCTTTTCAAGGACCGCCCCGCGGCCTGGAAGCGGGCTTTCTGGGCTTCGCCCGTCCATTGCTGGGGATAATTGCGGTTCAAGTGGAAGACGCGCCATTGGGCCGTGAAGCCCTTGCCGTCGACCGTCCGCTCCGCGGGGAGGAAATCGCCCTCGAAGCCGGGATGGGCCCAGGGCGAGGAGAGCGAAACCCGGGTCTCCTTCCCGAAGGGCAGGAAGCCCAATTCCCGGGCGCCGTTCAAGTTCACCTTGAAATCGAAATCGACCCCCTTCGTCCAGGAGAAGGCCACCGGCACGCTGACGCCCGAGGCGAAGAGGTCGTCGGTGGGGATGCCCGGGCGGAACTCGGCCCCGCGGCCGTCGATCTTCAGGGCCAGGCGGTCGCGGATGCCCTTCATGTCGCTGATGCCGAAGGCGAGATAGGCCTCGTCGACGAGGAAGGCGCCCCGGGGGATGCCCAGGGCCACGAGATCGGGCGAGGGGAAGCGGCCCTGGAAGGTGAGTTGCGTATTATAGAGGGCCACCACGTAGATGCCGCGGTAGCGCTTCTCCGGCGCCACCGTGCCGCCGATGGCGAGTTCGTCGGGCAGGAAATAGGCCGTGCGCTTCTCGACCGAAACTTTTCCCTCGCTATTCTTGACCTCCTGGAGATAGGGGATGGCGAGGACGGGTCCGCCCAAAACCTGGGGCCCGCCCCATTTGGAACTCACCTCGTCTTCGGCCTGGGAGCGCAGCCCCTCCCGCTCCCGCACCAGGTCGCGGATCATGGACGCGGGGATGAGGAGGAGGCCGACGATCACCCCCAGCACCGCGATGCGAAGCAGCACCGATTGCTTCACCCAGGCGGAGAAACGGTCCCAGACGTTGGATAATTCCATGCGCGCTCCTGGAAGGATGCTCGATCATTCCATGAAGGACTTGCGGCGGCGAGGCCCGGGGCTGCGGTTTTATTTCCAAGCCACCTGGCATCCGGAACCGTAGGCGACGGCGTAGACGTCGATGCCGAGGATCGTGATCCGGAAGGTATCCATCGAGGCCTGGATGGCCTCGCAGGCGGCCTTGCGTTGGGTCGCCGAGCCCCCCGATTCATTCAGGAGGGAGACGCCCGCGGAAACCACCCCATTGCAGGAATCGGAGGCCACGCATTTCTGGCAACCGTAGGTAAAGGCGAGGGCGATGACCAGGGCCGCGGCGGAGGCGATTTTAATCATGGAACAGTTTAGGGTGATCGGGGGGAATACGCCAGTCTCCGGGGGCGAGGAGCCCATGGGAGGCGGCCGGGCTCCGCTGGCGCATGCGGGCACATTCCCATCTACGTTTTGGACCGAGCGGGCCGAAACCGGCCCTCGCCCGGGTATCCTCAGAAAAGGCGATAGCCGACCTTGGCACCCAAGAATTGGGTGACGATATCGTCTAACCCGATGATGCCGAAACTCGCTTCGAACAGGATTCGACCCCCGAACTCGCCGTTGATATAGGCGCGTATGATGGTGCAACCGATGGGGAACACGGTGCCCGTTTCGACCCCTAATTCAACGGCGGAAAGGGCCTTCCACGGGGTTCGTCCCCCGATGCCGCCGCTCGCGGCGAGAAATCCACCGACGCGGCTCCCATTGGAATTCCCGATCGGGCTGAAGACATACGCAGTGCCCATCCGCACCCCGAACACAAACCATTTCGGGATGTAAAGCTTCAAGTCACCGGAGAGGATCACGGGCGTAAAAATCGGATGGTAGTCGAAGTCCGCGCTGACGAAGACGGAAAACGGCCCGCCTTGCCGCAGCAGGGACAATTGGAGGTTGGTCTGCGGCTTGGAGATCCGCCGTCCGGCGGGAACGAGGAACATGCCGGACTGGGCGAGGTCGAGGGTCTCGTCCGAGAGGTAGCGGAATGAGGCGGTACCCGGGCGCGCTCCCACATAGGCCACGGTGTCGACGAAGCCGGTGAGCGACATGCGCTTCTCGTTGGTTTCGCAACCCCGGTAGAGGTCGAAGAGTTCGCCGGGAAGGAGTCCGTTGGTCTGGTCCCCCGTGGCCACGGCAGCGTAGAGAGAAAGGTTGCTCACCGCGCTGACGCGAAGCGGTTGGGCCCCGGCAAACGGGATGAGGAGCAGGCAGGCGAGGAGGAGACGAGCCTTAAAGCACATCGTCATCTCCCGGGCCGCGGCGCAGGCTGTGGACGAAAGGCTCGAAATCTTTGACCTTCTCGAAGGCCTTGTCTTGGGGGAGGTGGAGGACCTTTATGATTCGCGAGCCCTCGCGGTAGACATCTTCAAAGAGATAGGCCTTATCGCCCTCGCGCATGCCGATACGGTCGAAATAGGTTTCAGGTTCGACGCGGCGGACGCGATAGCCGGTGAGTTGGATTCGCCGCACCGGCGTCACTTGGTAGGAAAGCGGCGGCAGGGGCTTCTCATCGACGGCGAACCCGAAGTGGGCATAGAGGGATGACAGCCGGTCTTCTTCGCGGCCGGCCCAATAGATGGGGTTTGAGGGACGGCGACCGGCCTGGACCAGGTAGCGGTGTTCGCCTTCGCGGGCGGGATCGACCTGCCCATTGGTGAGGAGGCGGGGCTCGGTGTTGGAGATGAGGAGCGAGACCGCGTTCCCGGGTTCGAGGCCGGAAAGAATTTGCTGCGCCGCCTCGATGCTGCGGATCGGCTGGCCACCGATTTCGATGAGCAGGGCCTGGGGACGCACTTCGAGGGGCGCCAAGGGCGAGACCGGGAAAATGCTGCCGATGACCACCCGGTCCGGGTATTTCAGTGAGCGCTCGAGCACCATCCCGAGCCAGGCCTTCCCCGGCTTCTCCTTCGCCGCTAAGCGATCGAGGGCCCCGAGGATGGAACGCGAGGGCACGGCAAAATTGAGGGCCGAACCCTCGACCCCCGCCACGAGGAGGCCGTAGATGAGGCCGTCTTTTCCGACGAGCAAGCCCCCGCTGCTCCCCGGGGCCTGGGCGGCGTCGAATTGGATCCACGCCCCGCCCTCGGACCCTTTGCGGTCGAGGGAACTGATGATGCCGCGGGTCAGGGTGCTCCGGTATCCGAAAGGATTTCCGAGTCCGAAGACTTCGTAGCCGCGGGTGAGGCTGCGGCTATCGCCGAAGCACTTCCACGCGTTCGACGGCGCCGGCACTTCCACGGGGAGTTCGATGAGGGCGAGATCGGTGATGTTGTCCCAGCCGATGACGCGCCCGTTGGTGACGACCCGGTTCCCCAGGTAGATCCGCGCGTCGTGGCCCCGGGCGTTGGTGGCGAGGACGCCCGCGACCACATGGTAGGCCGTGAGCACGTGCCGGCCATCGACGATGAAACCCGTTCCGGTCGCGCCGGGATGGGTCGTGCGCTCCATTTCCGCGGCGCCGTGGTAATAACGCACCAGCACCCTCACTTCGACGAGGTACTTGAAATAGTCGTCGACCGGCATGGCCTCGAAGAGGTCGGCATTCGGCCCGTCATCGAGACGCAGCGATTTCGCCGTGGCCCCCCGCCCCGCGCGGTCGAGTTTTTCAAGAAGGCCCGTGCGGAAGCGCTGGATGGCCTCGTCAGCGACGAGCCCAGTGGCTTGGGCGTTACGGAATCGGAAAAGGGCCTCGTCGAGGCGATTATTCGCCAGGGCCTTCTGGGCCAGGGCCTCTTGTTGGGTTTCGTAGCCCTCCGTGAGTTTGGCGCGCCCCTCAGGAAACCGGTCGCCATGGCGGTTTAAATGGTCGAGGAAACGCCCCTCTGCGGGATCTTTGAGGAGTTTCTGGCCCTCGGATACGTAGCGCCCGAACACCATGGGAAGCACTTCGAGCGGCGGCGGCACGGTCTTGCACCCGGAAAGAAAGGCGAGTCCCAGGGCCAAGCCCCCGAGAAGGAAAGGAACGCTGGAAAACCATATTCTCAAGCGGGCATATTATCCTGCGAATGGGACGAACTCAAACGAGATCGATTCCAAATAAATCCTTTCGTATTCGGTCTTTCGCAATGATGGACGGGGATGGTCACGCGTCCCCATTTTTACCTAGGAGTGTGATGCTTCCATCTCACCTTTCGGCGGCTGGCTCCGCCGGATGGGGGGATGTGCAACCGGGTTCGCCGCGATGCGGATCATCCGTGCATTTGGACCTGTGCAGGCCCACGGTGCCCCAAACATGCGGTCGCCTACCAATATCGCGCCGATCGGGAAGGGGAAAGCCATGACCTCGCCATCCCATGGATACGCGGGCGATCTTGGCGTCACCGCCCGGACCTAGATCGATCCGAAGGAATGGATGGCCCTAGGCACGCGCCTGGGAGCCTTCGGGAATTCGTCGATCCCCGCCCCCCCACCCTCAGCGGTTCCCGTTCGCCGCAAAATTCTCATTCTCCGTCCCGTCGAGGAATACCTCGCACCACCCGGCCGCGTTCGTGGCGTAGCGGTTCCCGGTATGGCGCACGCCGCGCGTGTTCTCCAACCACAGGACGGTATTGGTCAGTTCCGGCCTCAGCGAGGGCGCGCAAGCGCCGAACCGGTTCCCGTCGATGCGCACCCCGTCGGCCTGCCCGACGTAGATCGCCAATTTTTGCCACCCGTCGATCTGGTTGCTCTCGATGGCGATGGATTTCTGGAGGCGCCGGGGCGACGGGCCCTTCGTCTTCTCGGCCCCGATGGAGAGCACCGCCCAGGTCGGCCCGGCCCACAGGAAGCCGCCGGCGAAGCCGCAATCGCGCACCGCGTTGCGCCGGAAGACGACCCCGTCCGCCAGGAAGCCCTCGGGCCAGCCCGGTTCGTTGCGCACGCAGAGGGCGCTGGCGCTGAGGCCCTCGAACACATTGTCTTCGATGAGGCCCGGGCCGGCCTTGACGTAGATGCCGAAGCGGCGCGAGTTGCGGAACACGTTGCCCCGTACGACGAAGGCCCCGCTGTTCACCGAGACGTTGAAGGCGTGGTCGTGGGTCTTCTGGTCGCCCAGGCCCATGGCCGGCAGGTCGCGGTCGAAGGTGAAGATGCGCGTGGCGCGGTCGATGGCGACCACCGTCGCCTCACCGAGGAGGAGGCCCTCCCGCGGATTGAAGAAGCGTAATTGGTCCCCGACCTCGCTTCGCAGCGGCGACGCCGCCCAGGGGTTCATGATGAGGCGGCGCGCGTCGCCGCCGGGAGCGGCGTAGGAGGGGAGCGTATAGACGTTCATGGCGTCGTCGGCCTGCCCCTCGAACACGCAACCCTCGACCCAGGGGCCCAGGCGCTGGGCCTGCATGTGCACGGCGTCGGCGTTGGCCGATTGCCACCGGCCCGCCTTGATGAGGGTGCGGCAGCGCAAGAGGTTCACCAGCGAAGAGGCGCTGGCGGTGTAGGAGCCCCCCGGGGCGCTATAGGCCGTGAGTTCCTGGTAGGTCGTCTGCAGCGAGGCGGAGGTGAACGCCACCCCGCCGGCGCGCACCACCTGTACCAGGCGGTCTCCCGCCTGGAAATTCTTCGCCTCCTCGGGCCGCTTGAGTTTCCCCGAGAAACGGCGACCTCCGACGGGGGAATATTGCGCGATAAAGAAATCGGCGACCTTCTCCTTCATGCGCCCGGGGATCGTCGGGTGCTTGAGCATGCCGAAGCCGTTTTTATTGAGCGTGAAAGGGGGAGCATCGAGGAGCGGAAAGCCCGCTTCGATCTCGACCTCGAAGGTCCCCGCGGCGGGGTCCACGGATCTCACGGTTCCCTGGGCGAAGGGGATGGGATCCCAGTCCAGGGTGAACCGGCGCACGATCACGTTGGTGCAGCCCTGCACGCGGATGAACCCGGAGACGGGGTGCGTCACGATGACCTCGGCCCCGTCGCCGTCGAGGAGCAGGTCGCGGTAGCCCTCGAGGAGGATCATGGGCTGGTTGGTTCCCCCGAGATGGAAGCGCCCCTTGCCGAATACGACGGCCACGGGCCCGGTCTTCGTTCGGGCGGCCTCGAGGGCCGCCATGACCGCCGGCCGGTCGTCGAGGCCGTCATCCGCCTTGGCCCCGAAATCGGCAATGCGCAGCACATTGGCGATGGCGAGATTGGTGAGCGGTTTCGGGCGCTTGGCCAGCACGTTGGCCACCATGGCCTCCGTGGCGGGTTGGCCGAACCCGAATGCCGCAAGGAAGATCATCCCGCCGAGTAAAAGAGAAAATCCAGGGTAGATCTTGGGGGATGGAATGGATCGCGCCATGGGGTCTCCTGTTCGGTGCGTCGCCGAGGGGGCGATTCGATGATGCGATTTTCGCATCGGTCCCGCACGGGGCGGTCCCCGGCCGTGTCTCTGTACCCACGCACCGGCCAGGCGATGTTAGAAGGCGCGAAGGAAACACCTCATGTTTCTTTCGCGGCCGATCCGCGGAGACGCTCACCGATCTTGATCCATCGGGGAGGTACCTTTTGACGCTCCTGACGAGGCCCCCGTTTCCCCCTGGGGCGCCGCTTCGCGCGCGCTTTCCTGGTATTAGATCCCCGAAAACTCGTAGACAGCCCCGGCCTTCGACTCCACCTTCACCACGGCATCCGATGAGAGGAGGATCTCCTTCCCGTCGGCCGTCACGCGGCACTTGCCGAAGGGGTTCTCCACCGGCAGGAGTCCGCCGCGGGTGGAGTGGATAACGAGGCGCTGGATCTTGCGCCCCTTCTGGAAGCGGGCCTCCACGAGGAAGCCGCCCCGTGCCCGCAGGCGGAACTTCCCGGCCCAATCTTCCCGCACCGCGGGCGCCACCGCGATGGGTCCGCTGCCCATCAGGTCGACGCGCTGGTCGCGGGTAAGTTCGTGGCATTGGAGGAGCGCTTCCTGGAGCGCGGTCATGTTCACCCCCGCGGCGTCGAAGTACGGGGTATCGGTGGCGCCCGTGGCGCTTCCCTTCAGCGCGCTCGCCGGGGAATTCCAACCGCCGTAGGGGAAGCGCTGGTGGCGCCGCGCATGGTCGAGGATGACATCGATGGTATCGGGGAGGCGCAAGCGGGCGGCCTGCACCGGGCATTGGGACCAGCCGGCGGAATTGGGGTGCTTACGGGCCCGGAAGGTGTTCACGGCGCGCTCCACGTCGGCCTTCGGGGAGCGGGCATCGACGAGGGCCATGGGGTAGACGATGTAGAGTTCGGGATGCTCCTGGTTGTGCACGATGCGGTCGTCGAGCACGTCGCCGGCGGGGGCGAAGTTCGTGGAGGCGCGGTCGATGGCATCGAGGACTTCGGTATAGTACGAGGGGGAGCCGGGGGGAAGGTCGGCGGGGGTGGCCTTTCGGCGCTTCCAGAGCCCCAGGGGGATGGGGGCCAGCTTCGACGCCCGCTCCTTCGCCAGGGCGATGAGGGCCGGCTCGAAACCGAAGGCGGCGCCCTGGTGGACCGCGTTCCACAGGAGGTAGCGCAGCGCGCAGAGGTCGGTCATGGGATCCTTCACCTTCCACCACATCTCGATGGCATCGGAGGGGGTCATGTGCCAAAGCCCATCCTCGCCCTTCTTCAAGTAGCTTAGATAGAAGAGAACCGCCTCCTTGAACCAGGGGCCCGCGGTCTTTTTCAGGTAGGCCTCATCCCCGGTATAGGCGGCGTAATCGAACATGAGTTGCACGAGTTCGGCGACCTGGGTGAGGCTGCGGGCGTTATAGCCCGATTTGCATTCCTCCATGCGTGTGTCGAGGATGGCCTTGTCCAGGGCGGCGGCATCGAAGGCGGAGAGGGCCTTCTCCCGCACCGCGGCGCCGGGCTTGGACGGCAGGGTCCCCTCCCACATGCGGATGCCGATTTTGCCCTCCTTCGCGGTCTGTGATTTGCAGTCCATGTACATGCGGTCGTAGAAATCCAGGTAGGCGCGGGCGAAATCGCCGTGGCCCGCGGCGAACATCGGCCACAGGAGTTCGCGGGTATTTTGGAACCAATAGCCCCAACCCCAACTGCGCTCGTCGCCGCGCACCAAGCCCGGCCCCCCGTTGAACTTCGTCGGCGCATGGGCGGGGCCCCGCGTCGAGGCGTAATTGTAGAGGGTGACATACCACAGTCGCATGAGGTAATCGGCGTCCTTCCCGTAGAGGTCGATCTCGCTGGGCTTCCAGAACGCGTCCCACCAGGCGAGGTGCTCCTTCATGAGGGCGGCCGGGTCGGTGGAGCGCGTGGATTCGAGAAGCGCCTTGGCCGCCGCCTCGGGCTTCCCGTCATAGCTCGTCTCCGTGGCGATGATCAGCCGGTATTTTCCCGGAGCGGCGCCGGCGAGCGAGACGACGCGGGCGCTTCCTTCGCCCATCTCCTTCGCGTCGAGGCCGAGGGGAGCCCGTCCCTCCGAGAGGGATACGGCGGTGGCGACGCCCAGGCGGAACATGCGGTCGGCCGGGTCGACTTTGGAGGGATCGGGGGGAATCTTCCCCTTTTCATCATAATCGTGGATCTCCTTCCCGAGGAGCATCCCGCCGGCTCCGCTGATTTCCATCCCCGGGCGGCCGCAGGAAAAGGCGGCCGAAACCCGCCGCACGGGCCGCGTATCCGTCACCGACACGACGAGGGCGTTCTTCCCCATGATCCCGATGGCTTCCCCCGCCACCTTCCCCTCCGGGGTCTCCAGGGAGAACGCGACCGAACCCCGAACGAGGTCGAGGCGCTGCTCGAATTTGACGGGGGCATGGGTCGGGATCCCGAAGTCGAGGCTCACATGGCCCGGCGAGTGGATATTCGGGCTCTTGTGGTAGGGCTTGGCCTCCACCGCGTAGAAATCGGATTTGGAGAGGTGGATCTCCAGGGCGCTGCCGTAGCGCAGCATGGCCGACAGGTCGCCGCCGCCGACGGGCATGACCATGGCGGGATCCTCCGAGGGCGCGGAAAAACGCGGGGCGATCTCGGCCAGGCGCAGGGCGATGGGCTTTTCATCCAGATTCACGGGGGGTTCCTCTTTGACCACGAAGGCGATTTCCGACGGGTTCGGCGTCTGCATCAGGGTCTTCTTGTAGACGACGGCGCGGTCGCCGCCCAGGAGGGTGAGCACGGCGCCTTGGAGGCGCTCGCCGCAGCAATCGGTGCGGTTCCATACGCGCACGGCCTCCACGGTTTTCACCGCGCCGAGATCGAGTTCCCACCAACCCGGGGCGCCCTGGGGGGTGTGGGTCGTGGAGTTCACCTTCCAATTTCCGTCGGTATTCCCGTCGATGGCGCGCTCCGCCGCGCCCCCGGCCGCGGTGGCGGATTGGGCGGCCTTCCCCGCCGGGGCGATGTTCTTCCAACCCGAGAGCACCTCCACCTCGGCGAGCGACAGGGTGTCGCCCTGCTCGATGCGCACGTAGCGCAGCGCGAGCGGCGAACCCTTCGCCACGAAGGCCGCCTCCCTCGCTTCGGCGAGGGGGAACGCTTGGACGAGGCCCGTGCCTTCCACGGGGAACTCCCGCACGGGTTTGCGGTCGCCGTCGAGCAATTTGATGACGACCCCCTTGATGCGGTCCTGGCAGCAATCGGAGCGGTTATGGAGGACGAGTTTCTCCAGGCGCACCGGAGCGCCCAGATCCACTTCCCACCACTCGTTCCCCTTCCCGGCGGAACTCCAGAAACTCGCATCCTTGCCCCAGGCGTAGGCGATCACGCCGTCGACCGCCTTGTCCGGGGTGAACGCGCCCATCGCGCTGGAGGCCTTGGCGGGCTTCCCTTGGGCCATGTTCTTCCCTGCGCTCAAGGCTTCCAACTCGGCGAAGTGGATGAAATCCTTGGCCGCGCCGCTCTCGACGCGCACGAAGCGCACGGCCGCCTGGGGGAACGCCAAGGAGAGGGCGAGGAGGAGCGCGGGGATCGGTGCAAATTTCGCCATAAAACCCTCCATCGGGCCCCCGAAGTATAGACCATCCGCCGTCCCCTTACCTTCGAGATCATCCGCCGGCCCATTTCATACAAAGCCTCCGCTGGTTATAATCGGGAGTGGCTTCCGCGCGTTTCTTCCTCCAGCGCCGCATCGAATGGCGGCCCGGCGAACTCGGCATCCGCAATCCGGTCTATCTGGCCCGCACCTATTACCTGAAGGCCCTCGGCCCATTGGTGCGCCACCAGCATCCCGCCACGATGGAGATCTTCTACGTCGCCCGGGGGCGCCAGGCCTTCTGGAACGAGGGCGAATACCACCCCCTCGCCGCCGGAGAGGTCTATGTCATCCGCCCCGGCGAAGTCCACGGCAGCGGGGAACGCCCCCAAGAACGCAATATCCTCTATTGGTACCAGGTGCGCCTAGGCCGGGGGGCGCCGCCCCTTTCCGGACTCTCCCGGGAACGCTCCAGGGAACTCCTCCGCGCAATGGCGGGCCTCAAGCGCCGAAACTTCCCCGGGAGCGAGACGCTCCGCCGCCTCTTCGACGAGATCCTTTCCGCGCCGCGCGAGAAGGGCGCGGTCCCGTTCCTCGAGAACCGGTTCGTCGCGCTCCTCCTCGAAACGCTGGCCTGCGAGAGCCGGGGAACCGGGCCCTCGCGGAGCGCCCCCATCGAAGCCGCCTGCGAATACATTTCCCAGAACCTGGGCGGGTCCCTCGGGGTGGACCGCCTCGCCCAAGCCGTCGGCCTCTCTCCCTCGCGGTTCAAAGAGAACTTCGCCAGGGAGTTGGGCCTACCCCCGGGGGAGTACGTCCTTCGGCGGCGCATCGACGCGGCGGCGGACGCCTTATCCCGCGGCCTCTCCATCGGCGAGGTCGCCGACCGGTTCGGGTTCTCCTCCACCCAATATTTCGCCACGGCCTTCAAGCGCTACACGGGGAAAACCCCCCGGTCGAGCCGAAGGCCCCCGGGGCCGCCCGAGCGCGTTCGCCCCTAGCCGAAGGGGAGGAGCCCGTAACCACCGCCCACGGTATGATCGGGCATGGACCATCCCAGCGCGGTCTCCCTCGTCCCCTGCCCCCACTACGAACGGGAGCGCGTGTTCGAGGCCGTCCGCCGCGCGGTCGACCTCGTCGGCGGCATGGGCCGCTTCGTCAAGCCCGGCGACCCGGTGCTCCTGAAGGCGAACCTGACGTCCATCCGCATCCCGGCCTCGTGCACCCACCCCTTCGTCGTCGGCGCCGTGGCCCGCCTCGCCCGCGAGGCCGGGGGCGAGGTCCTCATCGCCGATGCCATTCCCGAGCACCTTGGGGGGCTTTGGCAACGCGTCTGGACCCAGGTGGAGGATCGCCTCAAGGGGCTGGATTACGATGCGGCCAGCGGCTTCATCGAAAAACTCCAGGCCCTGGAAGACCCCCACGGGGTCCTCGGCCTCGTTCCCCCCGGCGCGAGCCTGCCGCTCTTCACCGAGGCCGACCTGGGCAGCGAGGCGCTGGTGCGGGAGCAGCTCACCCGCGTCGAGTACCTCGACGAGGCCGAACGCGTGGGCGCGCGCTGCGTGGCCCTCGATGCCCTCCCCCGCCGTGAGGTGCCGCGGCCCGACGGGGTCTTCCTCAAGCGCGTGCTGCTCACCGAGCTCCTCACCCCGAAGACCGTGCTCCTCAACGTGCCGCGGCTGAAGACCCATAACCTCATGGGCTATACCGGCGCCGTGAAGAATTGCTTCGGCCTGGTGCCCGGCTCGCGACGCGGCCGATACCACGAACTCTCCCGCCTCGCGGGCTGCATGGCCGAGATGTTCATCGACATCTACGGCCTCGCACGCCCCGCGCTTTCGGTGATGGACGGGGTAATCGGCATGGAGGGCGACGGCCCCATCGACGGCGACATGCGCGCCATCGGCCTCATCGCCGCCTCGGCGGATGGCGTGGCCCTCGACGCGGTCTGCGGCTCGGTCATCGGCCTCGAGCCGGGGGAAGTGCCCACCACGAAGGCCGGCGCGGCCCGCGGCCTGGGCGTGGCGGACCTCTCGAAAATCCCGCTCCCCGGCGAGGCGATCCAGCGTTTCCGCATTTCCGACTTCAAACGGCCGCCGGCGAAATGCGTGCGGCGGCGGGCTGGATAAAGCTTGGCGCAAAATATATTCTCCCGGCGAAGCGTCGCCCATAGGCCGAGCGGAAAACCAGAGAAGGATTGAGCATGCCCAAAACCTTAGCCCCCGTCTCCGCCCTACGGCGCGACCTCTTCTCGTTCGTGCGGGCCCAGACCGGGTCCTTCGTCTCGCGCTACGCGCCGGGGTTCAAAATCCCCGCCTATCTCGCGGGCTACCCGGTGAGCACCGCCG
Source organism: Spirochaetota bacterium (assembly GCA_017302015.1). Classification (GTDB taxonomy): domain Bacteria; phylum Spirochaetota; class UBA12135; order COTS27; family JAFLEE01; genus JAFLEE01. Next base: position 72,269 of record JAFLEE010000005.1, read on the forward strand.
ATGCCATGCCCCTCTTGAAGCTCGTTTCCTGGCTCGGGAAGCGGGGGGAAAAGACGGTGGCGGGCGTTCCCGTGGAGACGGCCACCCAGCGGCTCTTGCGCCAGATCGACGGCCCCTCCATGGAAGTCTTTAATTCCTTCACGCTCAGTGAACTCCTCCTGGCCGCGGGGCCCTTCGAGGGGAATCCCCTGCTCGCCGGCTTCACCGACGCGGAGCGCCGGAACGTGGCCGAGGGCTGCGATTCCAGCCATATCCGCATGCAGAACGGGAAACCCCTGGGCGGCAGGCCGAATAATTATTGGGGCGTGCTGGCCCGCTGCGAGTGGGGGCGCCTGCAATTGGGGCTCATCCGCGACCGCACCCTCTTCGACGAATGCCTGGGCAAGGTCAAGGAGTTCCTCGCCCTCAATCCCGAGGGCTTCTGGGACGACCACCAGGAGCGGGCGGGGCGCTACGACATCTACTCCGCCGATGTGCTCGTCTTCCTCGAACCCCTCTGGCCCGAATTGCGCAAAGACGCCGCGGCGGGGCGGAACCTCGACCGGATGCTGCGCCGCATGATCGCCCTGGGCGAAGCCCTCCCCCTCGAAGGCGGGATCAGTTGGGCCTGGGGCCGTTCGATCAACGGCCATAGCCAGTCCATGCTCATGGAACTCATGTCCATCGGCCTGCGCGAGGGCTGGGTCGCCGATCGGCCCCGCGCACTGGCGCTCGTAGCCGAGGGCTCCAAGGCGCTCCAGAAACTCTTCCGCGACGGCTATACCAGCATCCAACGCGACCTCGGCATCGAGCGCTACCGGCTGGGCTGGCGTATCTTCGAGAGCACCACCGACCTCCTTGGAAAATTCGCCTTCACCGACGATGCGCTCTCGCGCCTCGACCCCGCCGAGGCCCGCCTCGCGAAGAAACCGAAGTCGCTTTGGCCCGCGCAGGATACGTGGATCCCCTTCGACCCCGACGGCGCGGGGGTGTGGGTTTTCCGCAGCAAAGACATGGCGTTCCAACTCCCGGTGGTGGCCGCCAACGACCCGGCCAGTTACCTCCCCTTCCCCCACGCGCCGCGGACCTTCGAGAATCCCTGCGATAATTTCATCGTCTGCGGCGCGCCCCACCTCCTCCTGGACGGGCGCCAGTACACGAGCCTCGGGCGCCCCGACTCCGTGAAGAAGGAAAAGAACGGCCTCGCCCTCGTCTATGACCATTGGGTGGCGGCCGATGAGATCCCCTACGGGGGCCATTACATTCCTTTCCTGCCGAAAAAGACCGGTGAGCGCCGCGAACTCCCCGGCCGCAGGGAAGTGCGCCTACGCGTCTCGGGGCGCACCCTCGTCATCGAAGAGTTCTGGCGCTTCGACGTGCTTCCCGCCGCCGTAGCGCTCGATGTGGCCGAGGCGAAGTTTCCCCTCGCCCTGAAGGTCGATTGCGCCTCCCCCTACACCCAGAACATGATTCCGGTGGAGGGCCTCACCGATTGGCGGACGGTCTGGGGCACGGTGAAGCGCGTGCACCAGGTCTCGTTCGAACCCCGCGGGGAGATGCGCTTGACCTGGACGGTGAAGCTCGGCCGCTAACGGCTAAAGCGCTCCAAGAGATCCAGGCAGCCCTCTTTGAGCGTATTCGGGTAGTATCCCCACTCGCTTCGGGGAGGGCCGATCCCCTTTTTCCCCTCGGTGGGCAGGGCCCAGACCGAAACCCCGGCGTAACCCGGGCTGCGGCGCATCCCCGGGTCTCCGTCGAAGACGGCGAGGGCGGCCGATAAAAAATCTTCCATTACATAGGGGGCCTTTTCACGGGCGCCGCTGGTTCGATGTTCACGGTACTCGTACTCCATCATCGCCGCGGCGAAGGGAAGCCCGAGGAGCCCCGTCGTCCCCGCGGCGGCGCAATCGGCGATGAAGGGCCGGGCCAGGCGCGCGAACGCCTCGCCGTAGGCCTTGGGTGCCTTCGCCAAATCGTAGGCCATGAGCACGGGCAGGTCGACCACCTGGAGCACGGGAAAATCCCAGGAACCAAAGGCCGCGCTCACGGGCTTCGACGAAAGGCGCTTCATGGCGACGTAGAAGGGGAATTGGGCCCCGTCGTAGGGCTCCACATCGAAGTGGGCCCCCGCCGCCGCCTCGAGGCCGTCCACCGCGGCCGCGATCTCGCGGGCAAGGCGCTCCTGCTCCGCCCAGGGCTGGGCGCCGAGTTTCTTCGCGTCGAGGGCGTCGATATTGGCCCATATCTGCATCCCCGGCAAACGCCCCTGGAACCAGGCGAGACGCTCCCCCTTCAGGGCGCTTAAGGCCGCCTTCCCGTCGGCGCCCCATGAGATGGAGCCCGCGTAGACGAAGAGATGGCGGATGGGGACGGGGTGGCTTTGGTTATAAGCGCGAAGCCGCGCCACGTGGGCCTCGGAGGGATCGTAGATCCAAGCGCCGTGCCCCGGTGGCAGCGCCTTTTTTTTCCCCAGGAGCGAGGCGAACTCGGGCCGAGAGACGCGCCCGGGCACGGGGGCGGCGGACCAGGCGAGGCGACGGAACTCGACCGTGCCTTCCTGGAGGGGGATGGCGTCTTTCACCGTGTGGCTAGCGAGGGTGAAACTCGCGCTGGAGAGGTTCGACGCGTCGAAGGGACTGAGGCCGAAATCATCGAAGGAGATGCCCACGGCGGTCCACGCGGGGCCCGGGGCCCCGTAGGGCGCCAGATCGAGTTTGAGGCGCTTGCCGTCGCGGGTGCGCAGGGTGAGCTGCTTCGGAGCGGGGGCCTCGGCGCTCCGGCGCCACTGGAAACCGAGACTGCGCATGCCCTCCGCGGAGCCCAGGGCGACCTGGATGCCCGCGTAGGCGTAGCCGATGGCGGGGTGGTCTGGCACGCGGAAACGCGCGGTGACGACCTCGCCGGCGAGGTCGACCTGGATGGTCGTGAGGCTCGTCTTCGCCTCTTCGCCGTCGCTGAAGGTGCGGAGATCGCCGCGCTCCAAGGCCCATAGCGCCGCGCAAAGGATGAGGGCAGGGAACAGGGAGGTCTTCATGGCGGGCTCCTTCCGGGAGCGCGATTGTGGCATCCCCCGCTCCCATCCTGCCACCCGGAGGCGATCGCCGCGGGTCTCCATTGGCCTTCCATTGGGGAATTTGGAAAATCCAAGGAGGGCGGGATACAATTCAATGCTCCCTTAAATCGCCCCATCTGCGAGGCACCCATGAACCGTTCCCTCCGTTTGGCCCTCCTCGCCGCGCTCTTCCTGGCGGCCGCGCTTCCCGCGGCGACCAACCGGTGGGAGGGAGAGATCAGCAATTATCTCCGACGCGACGCCACCACCCCGCCGACGAAGGGCGGCATCCTCTTCGTCGGGAGCTCCACCATCCGCATGTGGCGCACGGCCACCAACGATTTCCTCCCGCTCCCCGTGATCAACCGGGGCTTCGGCGGGTCGTCCTTCAAGGATCTCCTCTTCTTCATGGACACCATCGTGCTCCCCTACGAACCCAAGGTCTTGGTGGTGTACGAGGGCGACAACGACCTCGGCTCGTCCAATAGCGTCGCGGCGACGGTCGTCTCCAACGCCAAGCTCTTCGCCCTGCGCGTCCACGCCGCCCTCCCCGAGGCGAAGATCTTCTACCTCTCCATCAAGCCCAGCCTCAAGCGCGCCGCGCGTTGGGAAGAGATGTCCAAGGCCAACGCCCTCATCGCCGAATGGGCGAAGACCGACCCCCGCCTCGGCACCATCGATATCGGCCCCCTCATCCGGGGCGCCGACGGCGAACCCGACCCGTCTCTCTTCGCCTCCGACGGGCTGCACCTCAATAAAGACGGGTACGCACGCCTCAACGCCCATGTCCGCCCGATCCTCGAGGCCGCCTACAAACCGTAAGGCCCCTCCGGGTTTCATCGGAGGGGTTTTTCTGCTACGATGGCCCCATGCAAACCCACGAGTTCCAGGGCGCCCGCGCTTCCTTCGACGGAAAATTCCTAGACCTGTCCTGCGGCGGCCTCCAGCGCCGCATCGATTTCGCCGGCGGCGTGCCGATTGCCGGCCCACTCACCGACCGCTTGAGCCCCTCGGTCTGGCCACGCAAGCCCGTCTCCCCCGTGCCCCTGTTCCGCCTTCCCGGCGTCTCCCTTTCAGCGCCGAAGCTTGAAATCACCATGGGCCATGGGGCGCCGTTCCCGGGCGCCATGGAAACCCTCCGGGTCGAAGCCCGCCTCGTCGAGGGCGCCGCGCGCCTCCGCCTCGTCTTTGAACTCTTCCCCGGCTTCAGTGCCCTGCGCACCCAGGCCTTCGTGGCCGCAGCGCCGAGCGCGGCCGCGGCGGCGCAAGCCAGGGGCCCCGCGGCTCCCCTCGAGACCGACCCCGCCAAACTCCGCGAAGCCGAGGAGGACTGGGCCGACGCCATTTCCCTGGGCCTGCCGCACCTCAAGGTCCGCCCCGTCCTCCTCTGGGACCGCTCCGACGAGCACGACCAACTCGTCGACGAGGGCCTGCGCCTCTGCCATCCCATCCGCCGGGAAAACTTCGACGGGAACCTTTTCCTATTGGAGGACCACCTGGGGGGGAGCGGCCTCCTCCTCGCCAAGGAGGGCCCGACGCCCGAGGGGCAACTCTCCCGCCGCGGCGGCGACCTCGTCCTCATCCCCACGGGGAGCGCGCGCCTCTCCGGCACGGGCCTCGACCCGACCGTTTATGACCCCGCCCTCGAACAGGCCGCCTACGGGTGGACGATCCTCGCCGGGCCGGCCGCGGGGCTTCGCGCGGAGTACCGCCGGCTCCAGGCGCGGCGTTCCCGGGTGGAGGGCCGCCCCGCGCGGTTTTCCATGAGCAATACCTGGGGGGACCGCAACCGCGACGCGGCGCTGAACGAGGCCTTCATGCTCCGGGAGATCGACGCGGCCGCCGGGGCGGGCGCCGACATGATCATGATCGACGACGGTTGGCAGACGGGGCGCACCGCCAATAGCGCCCTGGCGACGGGGGGCGTCTGGGAGAATTATTGGGAAACCCAGCCCGATTTCTGGACGCCCGATACGGGAAAATTTCCCCGAGGCCTGGAACCCCTCGTCGAAGCCGCCCGAGAGCGCGGCTCGACCCTCGCCCTTTGGTACTCCCCCGATTCCAGCAAGCACTTCGTTAATTGGGAGCGCGACGCCGGGGCCCTCCTGGCCCTCCACCGCCGCTACGGGATCTCGGCGTTCAAACTCGACGGCATCCACCTGCGCAGCAAGATCGGCGAGGCCCACCTCGAGCGGCTCTTCGCGGCCATCCACCGGGAGGCGCCACGGGTCGTCCTCTGCCTCGACGTCACCGCCCAGATCCGCCCCGGCTTCCTCCCCTGGCCCGAGCACGTGCACCTCTTCGTGGAGAACCGCTACACCGATTGGGGCAATTACCATCCCCACCGCACCCTGCGCACCCTTTGGCAACTGGGCCGTTGGCTCCCCGCCGCGCGGCTCCAGATGGAGATCCTCAACCCGCGGCGCTGCCCCGAAAAATACGAGGGCGACGAACTCCGCCCCATGAAGTACGGCATGAAGTACGTGGCCGCCACCGCCGCCCTCGCCCAACCCCTCCTGTGGATGGAAGTGCAGCATCTCGCCGAAAGCGACCGCCGGGATCTCGGCGAAGTGCTCTCCGCCCTGAAGCCCCTCTTCGCCAAGGACCCCGAGATCGAGCCCATCGGCGAACTCCCCGACGGCACCTCGTGGACGGGATTCCGCCTGCGAAGCGACGGGGCGGAGCAGCTCCTCGTGTTCCGCGAATGGAACGATCGGAAGGCCTTCTCGTTGGAGGGGGATTTCCCGAGCGGGGCGCGGCTGCTGCTTTCCAATCGGCCTGGCGCCGAATGCCGCATCGTCAAGACGGCAGGGGGCCTCGAGCTCGCTTTGGACCAGCCGGCCTCCTTCGCGCTTTGGGAATTGGGCTAAAGCGGGCCCCGCCGCGCGGGCCTCGGGTGCGACCCTTCCCGATTTTTGGGGAAAGATTCGAAGCGCAATCGAGATCTTATCCCGAAAACCAGTAGCGTCTAGGCTGGACCGGTAAATTTCCCGAAGGTTCTCCGGGGAACTTCGCGAATACCGAGCGCACCGCCTCCAGGGCCAGTTTCGGACGGCGGTATTCATCGAGTAGACCGGCATAATTGACCCCATTGGGCTTTCCGCGTACCTCGCCCGAGGGGCCGTAGGACCTGGAATCCACGAATTGCCAGAGGGTCACCCCGCAATAGCGGGCGTCGGAGAGCACGGCGCGTGCCGCCTCGGCCATATAGTCGGCCTGGAACTCCTCGGACCATTGGGCCCGGGCGGGATGGTGCATGCCGTAGATCCCGCACGCCCCGATCTCCGAGATGAGGAGCGGCTTCCGCGACCAGGGGGCCTTGGAGAAGAAGGCGGACTCCGCGGCGATGCGCGGCGCGATGCGCGATACCGCGGGCTCGTTCCAATCCAATTCGCTGAACCAACCGGGATAGAGGTTGAGGGAAATCACGTCGACGAAATCGAAGCAGCGGTCCCGCTGGACGTGGTTGGAGGCGAAACTCACCAGGCGCGTGGGATCCTCGGCCTTGATGAGCGCGAAGAGGCGCTGGTAGAGCGGGCGCACCTCCTCGGCGAAGGAATCGGATTCGTTGAGGAAGCCCCAGAAGATGAGGGAGGGATGGTTGACGCCGCGGACCACCATGCGCCGGGTTTCCTCCGCGATGGCGTCGGCCACCGCGGGCTTCACCAATTCCTTCGCGCGGATCTGCCAACCCAGGCTTTCCTCCCAGGCGAGGAGCCCCGTCTCGTCGCAGAGGTCGAAGAAGAGGGGGTCCTGGGGATAGTGCACCGAGCGGACGAAATTGGCCCCCAGGCGCCGCAGCTGCTGGAGATCTTCGACCATGATGGGGAGCGGCACGGCGGCCCCGAATTGGGGGTGGGTCTCGTGCCGGTTGACCCCGCGCAGGCGCAGGGGCTTGCCGTTGAGGAGCAGTTCCGTGCCGCGGGTTTCGATGGTCCGAAGTCCGAATCGTTCCACGATCGTGTCGCCTGCGACGGTCACACGCACGGTGCGCAAGCGAGGCGATTCGGGCGACCAGGGGGCCTTGTCGGAAAGGGTGTGGGCCCATTTTCCCTTGCCCGATTCAAGGGCGAGATCCACCACCGAGGCTTCTTCCCCGTCGAATTGCACCTCGCACTGGGCCCGGGGCCCGAGCGTTCCCGAGAGTTCGATCTCGAGGGACACGCGGCCCGCGGCGAGGTCCGCGGTGGCCACCTTCACCCGTTCCACCCGGGTCTTCGGGAGGCGCGTCACCGAGAGCGTGCGGTAGATCCCCCCGAAGGCGTAGAAATCGCTATAAGGGGGAAAGAGGGGCATGTTCTCGGGATGGAACCGGTTGTCGAGGGCGATGACGAGTTCGTGGTCCATCCCCGCCGCGCTCTCGAAATCATAGCGGGCGCCGCTATAGGGCAGGGCGTATTCGCCGATGGCCTTCCCGTCCCACCACAGCTTCCCCGAGAGCCCCATCCCCCCGAGATCCAAGCGCAAGGCTTCCTTTTCCGCCGTGGCGAGCGTGACCCTTCGGCGGTAGACGCCGATGCCCCGCTTTCCGTTCCAATCGGGCGTGCTATCGAAACAACCCGGCACCGCCATACGGTGCGCGAAACGGAGCTGGGAGGGGTTGAGATCCGCAAGTTCGCCCTTTTCGACCCAGGCGAACTCCCAAATGCCATCGAGCCAAAGGGTTTGCCGGGAGGGATAATGGGGGTAGGCGTTCATGGGGAGGACTCCGTTGGGATGCCTGAAGGATACTCCAACCCGGGCCCCAGGAAAATAGGGAAATTGGACTTATATGTCATAAATGGAAGCGGCCCACCTCCGTACCCGTGCGCCACCCGCAATCAGCGGTGCCTGTACTTTACCAACGGTAATAGCGGTGGGGATCGTCTCCCAATGGGAAATCCTTCAGGTAATCCACGTGATAAAAACCCACCGAGGCGCCCGAATCCGCCGGTCCCAAGCTCATGCTTTCCGCGGGACCCAAGAGGCCCCCTTCGCGGAATTGATCGTAGATGCGGATGGCGATGAGATTGGTGCGCGCCGTGACCCGAATGCCGGGGATGCGGTAATGACGCTGATAGGTCCACCAATCCTTCTGGCCCGCCCCGGTGGCGCCCACCTCTTGCCCGTTGAAGAAGGCGTTGTCGAAATCGTCGCAGGCGCCGAGGCTCAAGTCCAAGTCTTTCCCCAGCCAGGCTTCGGGGATCACCACGGTCTTGCGCAGGACCGCTTCGCCGTCGTAATGCCCCCATTTTCCCCCGGCGCGCTCGAAGGGGCCGGGGCAAGGGATGGACGTGGCCTCGCGCTCGCTCCAGCCGACCTGGGCGGCCTGGCGCGCGGCGGCGCTGACGCCGGGGTCCGCCGGAGGCGTTTGCCCCTCCTTTGTCTCGGGGATGGGCGAGGTCTGGTACCCCTTCCATTCGCCCGCGAGGGCAATGGGCCGGGCCCCGCCCGTTTCCGATGCCTCGGCGAAGATCTTCCCGTCCACGGTGAAGCGCCCCCCGAGGTTGGCGAGAATCTGGCTGAGCGCCCGCGTTTGGCGCCAGCGGGTGAACCGGAAATAAGTTTTACCATCGGCATCGAATCGACCCGGATCGAACTGGCAAAAGAGGGCGAGGCCTTCGCCGATCCGTTGCCTCGCCAAGAGGCCGTCCGCACCGACGTCGAAACCCCTTCCCTCGCGGAAGACCGGAGTGTCGAGGTCAGAACGGAAGCGGAGATCCGAGGCGCTCAGTCCGCGGCAGGCGTCCCAATCGGGCACGGCGAGGGACCCGGGAAAATCCTTTCGCACCGCGAGTTCGGGCCCGAGCGTGCCCGGCGCTGCTTGGGACAAGACCAGCGCCCGACCTCCCCGGCCCACGAAATCGGCGAGGGTATCGCGGTCCACCGGCGTTCCCTCCCCCAACACAGCCAAGGCGGGCGCGGGGGGTAAGGCAGTCTGCGTCGCGAACCGGAGCCCCATGGAACGCAGCAAGGCCTCTCCCCTCGGCCCGCCGAGGTAGACGGTTTTGAGTTCCTTCGTGGGAAGAGGGGCGAGGCGGGCCCGTTCGATCGCCGATCGCGCCGCGAGGGCCACCGCGGGGTCGGCTTGCCCATGGTCCTCCACATCCAGCAGGCAGAGGACCACCCGGCCCGCCCCGTAATCCATTTCCATCAGGGGCGAATAGGCGAGGTCGAAATCGCATTCCAAGAGGGGCTGCCAAGATCCGTGGTGCGGCTTTTCCACCGGCCGCGAGACCACGCTCCCGCGGTTTCCCCAATGCCAGCCGTACTTCGGGTAGGGGATGCCCGCCGTATCCTCGAGTTTGCGGGGATAGGCCTCGAGGAGGGTGCCCTGCCCCGTCCAATCCCTTAGGTCCACCGCGTCGAGGCCCAGGTTCGCTGCGACCGGGAACGCGGCGCGCAGCACCTGGTGCCCGACGCGGAAGCCGGCGACGTCCCGAAGCCACGCTTCCTCCTGGCTGAAGATCAAGAGGCGCCCGCCCCCTTCGACGAAGCGCGAGAGGATCCCTGGAGGCGCTTCCCCCGAGGTGAAGGCGCCCCGGCCGACCACGAGGAACGCCGGGGCCTTGCCGTCCCAGGGCCGCACCCCGTAACCCAGGGAACGTAGCAGCTTGGTGCTCAGCCCTACGGGATCCCATACCGCGAGCTCGGCGGTCGTCGGCACGGGCGCCGGATAGGCGCGGAAGGGAAAAACGTCGCGGTGGAGGTTGGTACCGATCTCCACGCGGAGTTCGATGAGGCCTTCGGTTTTCACCGCCACCTGCGGCACCCCGAAGGCGATCGGAAGGAACTTCGTCTCGATGGCCTCAAGACTTCCGCTCTCAGCGCCCTCGGCGATGCGCGTCGTGCCCAATTTCGCTTCCCACTTCAGCCGGAACGGAAGCTTCTCCCGCGCATCGTTGACGAGGGCCGCGCTCTTCTCAGCCCGGGTTCCCGAGGCGAAATGATGGTCCTTGGCCGTGAACGCCCCGCGGTCGTCGGCGAGATCCTTCCCCGCGATCCAGGCGAGGGTCGAGCGGTTGGCTTCTCGGAAGAATTCCCCGCCCCGGCGCGTGGCGGCCCCCAATGGATTATCCCCGTAGCGCTCATTGCGCGACAGCGCCTTCACGTACGCCCCGCGGCGGCCGGGTTGGAAGGGGCCCAGGCTTTCCTTCTCGAGGAAAGGGCTGCGTCCGTCGATGCGGGCCTTGGGGTCGAAATCGTGGAAGGCATCCCAGCGGATCGTGCCGCCGGTAATCCCCAGGGTCCGCCAGGCCCGGGTGACCTCCAAGGCGGTGAGGTAGCAATACTCGTCGACGAGGGGGTCGTGCACGAAATCGTTCTGGTTCCACCCCGAGGCGCGGTAGGACTGGCCCCGTTGGTGGTATTCGGGGTTCCACCTCCGGGTGGCCGATGATTCGCCGCGGTAGGCCTCGGGTCCGAAGATCCCCGCGAGGAACTCGGTGGCCCAATACTCGCTCTTGGTGGCGTTGTCGTAATTATTGCGCCCGCGCTTCAGGTCGTAGGGCGGCAGGAACCCGTACTCCACCGCCAGGATCGGCGCGTCGCCCGTCTTCTTCCATTCGGTGAGCCATTCGAGCTGCTCCTGGAGCGGCTGGAAGCACGGGTAGAGGTTGATCGTCTGGAGATCCCCCACCGCGCCGCCGGAATGGGTGGTCACGGGCCGCGTGGGATCGAGGGCGCGCACCACCGCGTTGGCGGCCAGGCCCCCGGGGATCGCCGCGTCGATCCAGGGATTCCCGTTCTTCCGCTGGGCGGCGAGGTTCCCGATGAGGATCGGATTCTGGTCCTGTTTCGACATGAAGCGGTTGGGCGAATGGATATACATGAAGACCGAGGGGTGGTTTCGGGCCCGGCGGATATCCTCAGTCGCCTGGCGGATCCATTCTTCCGTATCAGCCGAATGTTCCGCCCAGCGCTCGGCGAAGGCGGCCATGTTCCCCAGGGGCGCCATGAGGGGCCATCCCTTGAGGTCGGCCCGGTCGAACCATAGGTCGGTGAAAAGCACGGTGCCGCGCTGGTGGTGGTCCCAGGGCCAGAACTCCTGGAGATTCCCCCCGAGGCTGCGCATCCCTTCGATGGCGCCATCGACGCGCTCGAGGGAGGTGATGCGGGGATCCGGCGGGCCGGTCACCCGGGGCCGGAAGCGGATCTCGGTGCCGTTTAGCATGAAGCGGGTGCCCTCGATCCAAAACTCGCGGAACCCGAACGGCTGGCGGTACTCGTCGACGAGTGCGGCGCCCTCGACCTTGAGGAGGAGGGTATAGCGATGGGGATGCTCCGGTTCCCAAAGCCGCGGGTCGGTCCAGGGAAAGCGCAAATCGAGGGTTTGGAGGGGAGCGCGGCTTACCAATCGCTCGGCTTGGAAAGTTTTCTCCTCGCGGCCCGCCTCGTCGAGGAGGCGCGCGAAAAAGCGCGCCTTCCCCGGGGCGGAAACATTTGCGAGTTCCACCGCGAGGCCCAGGATCTTCTCACGTGTGGAGGGCTTGACGAAGACGTCCCCCACGTGGGCGCCCATGGGTCGGCTCTCCAAAAAAACGTCCCCCAGGATACCCCGGTTATCCAATTGGATCTTCTTGCGCAGGACCTGTTCGGCCGCCGCCCCCGTGAACTCCGCCGCCTCGGTGGCTTCCATCGAGGCCGAAACCTCCACGAGGAGTTCCGCCTCGCTGCCGGGCTTCAGCGCCGAGGTGATCTCGACGCGCCCGTGGGGCCAAGTGATGGCTCCGCACGGGATTCCATTGACGATGATTTTCGCCCCCGTGGAAACCCTTCGGAAATCCAGGAGGATCGCGCGGCCCGCCCACTCCTCGGGGATTTGAAGGGACCGCCGGTACAAGCCGCGTTCGACGCGTTCCCAAGCGGCATCCCGATTATCCATCTTCAAGCCGCGCCAAGCGGCGCCCGTGCCCGCGGTCTCCAGGCCGGGAAGAAGCCCGGCGCGGGAATGCCAAGCCCCCGGAACCCAAAGAGTTCCCCAGGCCTCTTGGTCGCGCTCCGGGTTTTCCCCGCCCTGGACCGGCGCATATTGCCAGAGGCCGTTTAAGCAAATCAACCCGCGCGTTTGGCTTAAGGTCTCCACGGGTTCGCTTCCCCAGCAGGGCTTCTGCGGGGCGGCTCCAATGGGCTGGGTCACGGCTTGTGACGTTTCTCGGATCGCCGAGAGGGAAAGGCCGCAGACGCGGAACTCCGCCACGGCCCCGTAGCACTCGATAGCGAGGAGCGCAGAGGCGGCCTCCGGGGGCACGGGGACCTCCCGCTCGAAAGGTCTCCAGCCCTCCGATTTGTCGCGGCCCTCGAAGGCGCAGGCCAAATGCCCCGTTTGCTTTCCCGCCCCGTCTTTGAAGATGAGGAAGAGCCGAGGCTGCTGCCAGGCTTCCTTGCCGGGGGCCACGGAAAGGAAATCCATTCGCGCTTTCAAGCGCAGGGCGCGGGTGCCGGGGGCGATGGGGCATTCCTGTCGGAGCGCAAAACCCGACGAGTTTTCAGACCCCAAGCGGGTATTGAAGGAAAGCGCCGTTTCCCCGCGCTCATCCGGGACCAGGCGGATGAACCCCTTGGAGACACTGTCCCCGGTGGCCGTCCAGCCCGGGATGGACTTCCCGTTTTCCGCGGCGCGGAAAGTTTCGTTGGAGAGGAGTTCCTGGGGGGAAAGCGCGCCGCCGAAAAGGCCGAAGAGCCCGAAGGCGGCGAACGTGAAAGAGGATCGGATCGCCATGGACGCTCCTGGGGAAGGGTTCGATCGGGGCAATCGGGGCTTGCCGCCCGCGGGACATTCGGCGAGCCCCGCGCCCGAACCCCTCCCCGATAGTTTAGGCGCCCGTGATGGCTCCCCGCGATCCCGCAAGAAAGGAATCATGATGGGATTCCGAATTATATGGTAGAAACGCGAAGGGCCGAAGGGGGGGCCATGCCGAACCCCGCGATCGCCCCGTCCGCCATGCGACTTTGCCTCATCAATACCTTCCATCTCACGCGCAACGCCAAGAAGAATCGGCATTCCGTCGTTGAGTTGGGCTATGTTGCCCGGGGCGCCATCGCGCTCCATACCGATTCCAAGCGCCTGGAATGCCCGACCCATTCCCTTTTCCTCATCCCGCCGCGGCTTTCCCACCGGGAGAGCCTCGACCATTGCGAAAGCGCGTTCCTCCTCTACGCCCAGATCGACGGCTTCGATTGGGGGGCCCCCCATCCCACGGTCGTCCGCCTCAGCGCGCGCCATCCCATCAAAGCCCTGCTCTTTAGCCTCGTGGAGGAGCAGGCCCATCCCGGCCCCGATTCGGCCCCCTTCCTAAGGCATTCCCTGGAATTGCTGCGCCTGCAGGTGCTCCGGGCCATGGCCCTCCCGCGCGCGAGCCCGTCCCCCAATCCCCGCCTCCTCTTGAAGCGCATCCGCGACATCATCGATAACCGGTTCATGGAAAGCGCGTTTGGCGTGGCCGCCCTGTCCCGGGAATTGGGGATATCGGCGCGCAGCGTGGAACTCGCCGTGAAGGCGGAGGCCCAATCCACGCCCTCCGAACTCATCCTCGATTCCCGCCTGACCCACGCCGAGGGTCTCCTGCGCGAGACGAATCACCGCCTGCGGGAGATCGCGCGCAAATGCGGCTTCGCCGACGAGGGCTATTTCATCCGCCGCTTCCGCCAATCCCGGGGGGCCACGCCCATCGCCTGGCGCAAGCGTTTCGCCCTCGGCGAACGCCCGCCCCCTTGAGGGGGGCCTGTCCGGTTTTTACCCGATATGTCGCCCCCGTCCTCTTGATGCGCCGCCGCCCGTGGCCTAAGGTTAGGCATCGTTAAGCGCCTCGTGCGGGAGTTCCCATGCCCAAAAAAGTGACCTTCATCGGCGGCGGCAGTTCGAAGTTCATCCACGAACTGGTGCGCGATCTCTTCACCTTCCCGGCGCTGCGCGACGCCACGATCGCGCTCATGGACGTGGACGAAGCGCGGGTTCGCCTCACGGAGGGCCTCGTCAAGAAGATGATCCTCGACCTGGGCCTCCCGGCCAGGGTGGTGGCGGGCACCGATCGGCGCGCGCTCTTGGAGGGGTCCGACTTCGTCCTGGTCACGATCATGGTGGGCCGCTTCGAGACCTACGCCCTCGACGTCGACCTCCCCGCGAAGTACGGCGTGAAGCAATCCATCAGCGATACCATCGGGCCCGGCGGGGTCTTCCGCTTCATCCGCACCTTCCCGGTGCTTCAGGCCATCGCCGACGATATCCGGGCCGTCGCGCCCGACGCCTGGCTCCTCAATTACAGCAACCCGATGGCCATGAACGTCTGGGGCCTGCACGCCGCGGGGTTCGAACGGGCCGTGGGCCTCTGCCACAGCATCCAGGGAACCTACCGCTACCTCGCCGAGGCCGTCGGGGTCGCCCCCGACGAGGTGACCTATACAGCCGGCGGCATCAACCACGTGAACTTCTACCACACGCTGCGCCACGGGACGCGCGACCTCTACCCCGCGGTCCTCGAGCACGAGGCGAAGATCCTAAGGGAACGCCCCGAGATGACCACCTCCTTCGAACTCCTACGGGAGACCGGCTATTTCCCCGCGGAAGCGGGCACCCACCAGAGCGAGTACTACCCCTATTTCCGCCGGACCCAGGCGCAGATCGACGCCTGCCGCGCGCCGACGAAAGCCGGGCACGACAACGATAAGGCCAACGCCGAGCGCATGGCTGTCGAGGTGCCCCGCATGATCCGGGGGGAGAAGCCGATCTCCTACGCCCGGGGCATGGAATACGGCGCCTTCATCGTCAACGCCATGGTCGCCGACGAACCCACCCTCTTCTACGGCAACGTCCCCAACCGCGGTCTCATCGACAACCACCTGCCCGAGGCCGTCGTCGAGGTCCCCTGCGTGGCCAGCGGCGCGGGCATCCGGGCCTGCCGCGTGGGCCGCGTCCCCGAGATCCTCGCGGCCCTCCAAAGGGCCCACGTGGGCGTGCACCGCTTGGCGGTGGACGGCGCCCTGGCCAAGGACCGCGAACTCATCCGCCAAGCCCTCATGGTCGATCCCCTGACCGCCGCCGTCTGCACCCTGCCCCAGATCCGCGCCATGACCGCCGAACTCTTCGCCGCCAACGCCAAATACCTCCCGGGCTGGTGAAGCCCGACCCGCTTAAAACGCCGAACCCTCCCCAGGAGCCCGCCATGCTCGCCGCCGTCCTCCACGATTTCGACCGACTCGTCCTCGAAGACGTGCCCGTTCCCCGGCCCGGATACGGCGAGGTGGTGGTGCGCATCAAGAGCACGGGGTTCTGCGCCACGGACTACAAGGCCATCAAGGGCATCCGGCGAAACGTGAAGTTTCCCTTCATCGCCGGCCACGAACCCGCGGGGGTGGTCTCCGCCATCGGGGCGGGCGTGCGGCACTTCAAGGAGGGGGACGAGGTGATCTGCCAGCCCTCCGGCTATTGCGGGGTCTGCCCCGCCTGCCGCGCGGGAAACTCCCATTATTGCGAAACCGCCTTCACCACCGGCGGCGACGGCCCGGCCGACGTGCGCCCCGGCGCCTTCGCCGAGTACATGGTGACCGCGGAGACTTGCCTCTTCCGAAAGCCGGCCTCCCTCTCGTTCGACGCGGCCGCGCTCACGGAACCGCTCTCGGGCGCCTGGAAGGGCGTCATCCAGTACAGCGAGATGAAGGTGGCCGACGACGTGGTCGTCATCGGCGTCGGGGGCATCGGCCTCCTGTGCCTCATGGTCGCCAAGGCCGCCGGCGCCGGACGCCTCCTCGCCATCGACCCGAGCCCCTACGCGCGCAAGAACGCCCTGGCCCTGGGCGCCACCCACGCCCTCGATCCGAACGCGGGAGACCCCCTCGCCGGGGTCGCGGCAATCCTCCCCCGAGGGCCCGACCTGGTGCTCGAGGCCGCGGGCCACATCTCCGCCGTCAGGCTCATGACCGAACTGCGGCGCCGGGGGACGCGGTGGAATATCTTCGGGATCACGACCCCCGAGAAATTCGAACTCGAGGGGGGCCTCACCCATTTCCTCGAGGGCCGAATGGACGCGAGCTTCGGCACCACGCCCCAGGCGATGCAGCGCGCCATCGCGCTCATGGAGAGCGGCCTGGTGCGCACGGAGAGTATCATCTCCCACCGCTTCCCCCTAAAGGACATCCACAAAGCCATGGAGGCCATGGACGGCCCCGAGCGGAATAAGGTGATGATCCACCCATGAAAGCCATCGTCAATACCGCGGCGGGCCGCCTGGAGTGGCGCGAACTCCCATTGCCGAAGCCCAGGGCGGGTTGGGTGCGCATCCGCACGTCCTATACCGGCATCTGCGCCACGGACCTCGAGATGATGGGTGGTTGGGAACGCACCGGGTTCCCGTCGATCCCCGGCCACGAATGGTCGGGCCGGGTGGACGAACTCGGCCCCGGGGTCGGAGAAGAGCTCCGCGGCAAACCCTGCGTCGCCGAGAACGTGTTAAGCGACGGGGGCGAGGTCGGCTTCGAGCACCCCGGGGGCTACGCCGAATATTTCCTCACCGAGGCGAAGAATGTCCACGTGCTTCCCGAGGACTTCGACCTGTCAAGCGCCCCGCTCATCGAGCCCTTGGCGGTGTGCGTGCGAGGTCTCATGCGCATGGCGCCCGTCGGGCGGGTTGGCGCCGTGATCCTGGGGGATGGGCCGATCGGCCTGCTCCTCTTGGCCCTGCTCCACCTCCGCGGTTTCTCTGGGATCACCCTCGTCGGAGGCCGGCTCCCGCGCCTGCGCCTCGCCGAAGCTTTGGGGGCAAGCGAAACCATCGATTACCACGCCTGCGGCGATGCCTTGGCGGAGCAAATCCGAAAGCGGCACCCCGCCCCTCGCCTCCACGTCCTCGAAGCCAGCGGTTCTCCCCTGGGCATCCAGACCGCCCTCGAGGTCGCAGATCGGGGCGCCAAGCTCCTCTGCATCGGCGATTACGGGGCCCTGCGCGCGGATTTCCCGTGGAATACGCTCCTCCACCGGGAACTCGCGTTCATCGGCTCGAACGCCAGTTCCGGCGCCTGGGCGGAAGCGGTGAAGATCGCCGTGGATGGGGGCATTCCCCTCGGCCGCCTGGTGACCCTTACGGTCGCCGCCCCTCATTTCGATGAAGCGATCGCCCATACCCGGGATTCCCGCGACTCGATCAAGGCAACCCTCGATTGGACCCGGGCCTGAGGCCCCCTCCTTTTACGTCACCGCCGCGACGCGGGCCACCAGAGCCCGCGGGGATGGATTCTGCAAGCAAACGAAGTTCTTCGCGATGCTAAGATCGGTGGGCGAAAGATGGGGATTTCCACCCGGCCCACGGATTCGGGCAGGAAGTCGTCCCTGATCATACGCGCGACCTCGTGAAACCCGAAAAAGATAAACGACCGCCCGCTAAAAAACTGAAAAGACCCGCAGAACGCCTCCCCGCCGAGGATCCCGCGCGTCGGCTCGGCACCCACCGGGCCTATCTCGAGGAAGACCACGATCTCGTCTTCCCCCTCCACTTGCGCTATCTCTGCCACGAGGTCTTCGTCATCAATTACACCTCCAGCGGCCGCGGGCGCGGCGGCGGCGTGCGTCTCCTCTCCCACCCCCACTTCGAACTCATCGCCGTGAAAAAGGGCCGGGTGAAGTACCTCCTGCGCGGGAAGCGCTCCATCGCCCTGGCCCCGGGGGATGCGCTCCTCATCCCGCCATTCGTGCCCCACGAGCGGGTGCACCAGAGCGCGGGACTCGTCCACAGCATCCTCTTCCTGGCCGAAGGGCCCGTGGCGGCGCCCGAAGCGCCCCAGATCCTAAAAACTCCGGGGGGCAAGGCGTTGTCATCCCTCCTCGCCCTCATCGACAAGGAACGCCGCAACAGTGGGGAGGTCTCCCGGGAAATCCTCACGCACCTCACCCGCGCGCTCATGCACCTCTTCCTCCGGGAAATCCCAGCGTTCAACGGGAGCCCCGCCACGGTCGTGCCCCGTGACCCGATCTTCGCCGCCGCCGCCGAACATGCCCACCACCACCTCCGCGGGAGTTTAAGCGTCGCCGACCTCGCCCGCGCCTGCGGCGTCGGGGAACGGCAATTGGCCCGGGCCTTCGCGAGGAACCAGGCGCCTCCGCCCCACCAATACCTCCTGGAGCGGAAATTACTTTCGGCATACGCCGAACTGATCAATTTCCCGCAGGCTTCAGTGCGGGAGGTGGGGCGGCGCTTCGCATTCCATGATGCCAATTACTTCTCAAAGATAATTCGACGGCGGTTTGGCAGGTCACCGGGTGCGATACAGCGATCGGGCGGGTGAAACGGTACGGATATAGCCCTCCCTCACGGCTTCATCACCTCCTTCCCCTTCCCATCCACAAGCGAATACACACGCACCCAATCCACATACCACGCATCGGGAAGTTTGGCCTTGCGCACATCCCCCGCCCAACTCTTCTCGCTCGCCTGGGCTTCGTCGGTGATGCGCAGGTGGACGGGCACCTGGCAGACGCCGCCGGCGTGGGTGCGCCAAACCTCCGCCTCGTCGACAAAAAAGACGTATTCGGTGGGCGTCCAAAGGAGGCTGAAATTGTGGTAGCCGGTCATCACCCCGGGCGTGGTCGACCGGATGCCCGAGCTCTGGTGGTCCTTCCCGTAGCCGTCCCAGTGCAGCGCGTGGTTCACCTCATCGGTGAGCCAGGGCTTCTCCATGATGTCGATCTCGGTGCCGTCGCGGCCGCTGCCGTCCACGTTCCCGACGGTCTTCGCCTGGAGCCAGAAGGCGTTCCAATGCCCCGTGGAGCCGTGCATCTTCATGCGGGCGCAGAAGTACCCGTAGGTCTGGGAGAAGAGCCCCTCGGTATCGACCCAACTATTGTAGACCTTGTCGCCCTCCCGGAAGATGCCCATGCGCAGCGCGCCGTTCTCCACCGTGACCGCCCTCGCCGTGCGCATGGCGTCGTGGCGCGCGCCCTCCCGAACCTTCCACTTCGTCTCGTCTAGTTTGTCGCCGCTGAACTCGTCCTGGAAGCGGAGTTCCCAATGCTGCCCGTTGGACACCGCCGGCAAGCCGGCGATGCGGGGGCGAAGGCGGACTTCTTCATCCAATTTCTTGCGGGCCTCTTCCCGCCGCTGGGCGCTTTCGGTTTCGGAAAGCCAGATCACCGATAGGCCGGAGACCTCGAGATCCTGGGCCGCTCCCGCGAACATGACGGCGAGGGCAAGGGTGTCGGCCGGGAAATCGCGTTCCAGGGGGCAAAGGAAACGGAAGGAAGTCCAGTTCTTTCCGGCCCGGGCCTCCCAGCGCCCGATGCCGTCGTTCTGGGGCCGCGTGAGGAGCTTGAGGCCCACCGTGCACAGGCCGCCCTCGGAATCCGTCTTGAGCGCGCGCACCGAGAGCGAGATCTCGACCCAGCCCTTGGGCACTTCCCCGGGGGCCCTCGCCTCCACCTGCACGTCCCAGGCAGACTTCCGGCGCTCTGGCACTTTCACCCGAAGCACCGGGGCGCCCCCATCGGCCGAGGCGACCCACTCGATCCCCTCGCCCGATTTCACCCAGACAGACTCCGTCGCTCCGGGAAAGAGGGGCTTGCCTTCCGGGAGCAGACAGGAGGAGAGGAGGACAATCGCGGAGAGGAGTCGAAAGGGGTGCATACGACCTCGCTTATTTTGACGATGATATTTTGGGGTAGGAAGAAAAAAATTGACTACTGTAAATAGGCTTTCTGCCAAGGCATCAAGATCAATGCGACGCCGTGCTCATTGCTGAGAACCACAGACCTATGCCCGTCATAAAGAGCGGAAAGCCGACGGTGCTGAAAATAAAAGGCAATAGCCACTTGGAGAAAAAGGTATCGAGGATGGCCTTCTCGGGGGCGCTGGGGTCATAAAAGAGTCCCACGACATCCCCCGCACGAAAAGGCTCGGCCTCGCGCCCACGGGATTTCGAAAAATGAATTCTTTTCCATCTGGGCCCGAAAAGCGGATGACCGGATAGTAGATGAGGTAACCCACCTGGCTTCTCTCAAGGCCCACGACCGTCCCTTGGGCTCGCCGCGCTCCTTTTAAAAATCGGGCGCGTATCAGTTCGAGGATACCCGCGCACGAAAGGAAGGAGAGGCCAAGGGAGAGAAAGAGGAACGGAAGAACCATTGGCACCGGGATTTCATACCCTCTGCCGAGATTCTAGCATCCGGGCGATATCCTCAATTTTCCAGGCTCCCTGCGAGGCCAAGGAAAGGCCCCCCATGATTCAGGGGCCGCCTTCGGCGTCGAAGGGCAACGTTTTTTTCATGATCAGGATTCTGGAGATGCGCGTGCCATCTTCGCGATTTTTGAGTTTCAAGACATGCTCTCCGGCCGTCAGATTGTAGGTCGTGAAAGAATCCGGAACGGGCTTGTCGTTGATCCGGTCGCGCACGAGGTCCCAATACCAGGCGCCCTGGCGCGGGAGATCGGACAACACCGTCCGTCCCTCATCGATTTTGAGGTAAAAGGTGTCGGATTCTCCCCGCGGAGAATAGGCGTAGACGCGCACGAGGTATTCGCCGTCTTCTTTTATGATGAACCGGCACGAGGCTCCCCCCGCATCGCGCCCGCCGCGCCAGGGGACTTCTATAAAATTCCCCGACGGCAAACTGGCATCCTCGCCGAGGACCATGGGGGCATATATCTTCAGGTCTCGCGCCTCGATCAGCACCTTGCCCGGCTTGCTTTCGCTCATGCACGGCAGCAACCCCTTCAAAATCTCGCCGCGCCCGAGTTTGGCCACGGGCGTTCGGGCCAGGCGCGTATCACAGCCCGCAATCGAAACAGCAGAAATATTTTCCGCATCCCCCTCGACGGCCAGAAAGATACCGGACCCGCGGGGCGCCGGGCACCCTTGGAGGGCCGCATCCTTCACCCCGGTGAACCACACCACGGGCAATTCCCCCGAGATGGATCCCACCTGCATCTGGTGGATGCGTATTCCCTGCACGTCGTCCGCCACCAGCGCCGAGCGGCCATCGGGAGCGCGCACATCGAGACGCACATCGCGCAAGTGGATGCCCCGCACATGGCGGAGATAGAGCCCCCACGCGGGAAGACGCCCGAACATTTGCGCTTCCGGATAGGATCGGATCTTGGGTTCGTCGAGCACTTCGCCCAGGGCCATTTCGGCGAGGCCGCCCCCCTCGTACTCGAGCTGGATCTGCTCGAGCCGGATCCCCGTGACCGGGTGGCCGGGGATGCCGGTGATCGATGATTCGAACATGCAGTTTAGGGCGCGCACGTTCTGGATGACCACGTTGGTGATGACGCCGGGGACGCGGGGCTCCGCCTGCCGCGTTTTTTCGCTATTTCCGCCGCGATGGCCGAGGCGCACGAAAATCGGCGCCTTCACGTTGGAAATCACGATATTCGAGACGTAGATGCCGTCGAGGCGCGAACCGTCCACCGACTCGATGGCGATGGCCGCGAGCGTGCGGTCGAGGGGCCGTTCGGCGCTGCTATACACCACGCTGTCGCGGAAAGTGATGTCGCTGAAATCGGCGTGGGTCTCGGTTCCGATCTTGAAGCCGTTGCACGACGACCAGATGCGGCACCGCTCGGCGAGGATGCGCCGCGAGGGGTGGTCGCGGCCCGGTTCGGTGCTCTTGAGGACGATGCCATCATCGCCGGCGATGATATCGCAATCCCGCAAGGCCACCTCCTGGCAGCCATTGATATCGAACCCGTCGGTATTGGGCCCATAGAGGAAATTTCTCAGCACCACCCGTTCGGCCGTCACCCCCGCGCAATGCCGCAGGTGCACCGTCCAAGAAGGCGAGTTGGTGAGGAGGATATCGCGGAGGGCGACGGAGCGGCATCGGGTGAATTGGATGAAACTGGGCCTCGGTAAGGCTTGGAATAGGACCTGGGCCGTATGCTGCCACGCGGGGCCTTCCAGGGTTTCGCCCTTCTTCACCCAATACCGATCTCCCTGGCCATCGATGGTTCCCCCGCCTTCGATGCCGATATTCGTCGCGTCCGTCGCCGTTACCAGGGCGCCTTTGGGAAAATCCTTCACCCGGGCGCTACCGAGGAGCACCGCCCCTGGATCGAGCACCATCCGGATGCCGCTCTTGAGCGCCACCGTTCCCGAGAGGAAGCGGCCTTTGGGAAAATGGACTTCCCCCCCACCAACCTCGCTTCCCTTGTCGATGGCGCGCTGGATGGCGGCGGTATCCATGGTTTCGCCATCGCCGACAGCGCCGAAGTCCGTCACCGTAAACCGCCCAGAGGCGCAAAGCATGCCGAATAGCAGGACCAGACTAGAAAAAGTCTTCATGGGGCGGTCCTCTCAAGCAGTGGGTTGACCGAATTATACTCCTTGGCGCCAGTCTTCCTCTTGCAAGATTCCGGAAGGAATTGCACCGTGCCGTTGTCTTCCCAGTCCTTTCCTGAGGTCACGAAGGTGCTTTCATCTGCCTAGAACGGTTCTGGGGCTTTTTCAACATCCCGCGGCAGTCGGCCATGACCTGACCAAGCGCGAAATCAAATTCTACGACTGGGTCGGGGCATTGAGATCCATCAGGTTGGCTGGCCAGCCTGAAAGATCCCCCCCGCCCCCCTACCGGTCATTCCCCCGAAATCGCCCCGGCGCCCCGCGCGCCGCCCTTCGGGGCGCGCCCGGCGAAGTCCCGGAGCATGGGCCCCTGGAACTCCCAGGCGTAGAGTTCTTCGATACTGGTGAACGCGTCGGCGAGGGTTCCCCGGGCCACGCGCAGGTAATCGAGACTGCCCTTGAAGTACGCCCCAGCGGTTCCGCGGCCGACGAAGAAATCCGACGCGTTCGAGAGAGCGAGGGAGCGCGCGGGGAAGGAACCCGAGGCCACCGATTCCGCGGGCTTTCCGTCGCGATATAGGCGGACCGCACCCGCCGCGCGGTCGACCTCCACGAGGCCGTGGTGCCAAGCTCCGTCATCCCAGGCGTCCCGGGATAAGACGGTATAGGGGGTCCCACTGGCGACCAGGTCCAGGGCGAGGGCACCCCGTTCATCCAGGCGCAGCCGGTAGCCCGCCTCCCGCGAGGCTTTCTCCACCAGCACGCCCCCGCGTCCCTTCGCGCTTTCCGCTCGGAACACGAGTTCGATGAGGAGGTTATTGGTGTCCATATCGAGGTTCTTCCGGCGGCTGCCGTCGTAGACGAGGTCGCCGCGCCCGCGCACCGCGTAGGTGACCGTTCGCTTGATCTCCCGGTCGGGGAGCACGCAATAGGCGTCCCGACCATCGAAGCGCAGCGCGTCGAAAGCCCAATCCTCCAAGATCCCGGGCACGAAATCTTCGCGGGAAATCCCCCGGCATTGCAGGGGGTTGCTGGGCACCTGGCCGTATTGGTAGCGGTCGAAATGCTCGTCGGAGAAGTTCATATGCTCGCCCATGACCACGCGGTTCGTGCCCTCGGCGAAGGGGTGGAAATTCCACTCGCCGCAGACGCCAGAGAGGCCCCAGGGCACGAAACACCGCGCTCCCATCCCCGCGAGGCCCGCGCCGCCTTTGGGCCGAAAATCCCCCCGGGCAGGGTCGATCAGGGGGTTCGCCGTGAGCACGCGGGCGGCATCGGTGAAGGGCGCCCCGCGCGAACGCAGCGCCCCCTGGAACTCCGGGAGGCCCTCGCAGAGGGGGTTTCCGTACTCCGTACGCGCGAAGTGGGTCGGGGAGCCGTAGAGCGCGTTGCGCGTGAAGTAGAAGGTGCCGTAATCGAAGGGGGGACGCAGGGGATCGCGCGCCTTGGCGCTCCAGGCGTCGAGGTCGAGGAAGAGGTCCGAAATGTCGGACCAGAGATTCCCCGTGTAGACGCACTTCACCGGGATGCGCCCCTCGTTGGTGAACTGCTCCATCACCGAGAATTGGCGGCGCACCCCCGCGCCAAAACGGGAGAAGGTATTGTTGAAGATCAAGTGGTTGAGGCCGTAAATATCCATGAAGCCCGAGGCGTTGCAGGGATCGGCCCCGAGGTCGTTCCCCTTGCCCCAGGCGATGTTATTGAAGACGTAGTTCTTGAACGCGCCGTCGAGGTAGTACGCGTAGCCGAAATAGCGGCTGGCGTAGTCGTTGGTAAACCCGGGGACCTGCTGGCCGAGATAGAGCCGCTTGGGCCCCAGGGGATTGCCCGAGAGGTTATTGAAGACATAGGCCGGGCCCAATTGCCAGGTGGCGATGCCCCCGTAATCGCAGGTCGTCTGCAGGGCCCGCACGACGTGGTTCTGGTAAACGAGGGTGCGCACCAGGGGGACTTCCCGGAAATCGTTCAGATACCCGTCGGATTTCCCGCTGACGACGATGATCCCCGAGGCGCCCGCGTCCTCGATCCAATTGCCGGCCACTTCGCAGAGGCGCGGGTATTCCACCCAGATCGCGGGGGCGAAACTCTCCACCGGGCGGAAGCCGAGCCCCGCGCGCAGGATGCGGTTGCGCATGACCTTCACGCGCCAGACCTGGATGGGCGGGGTGAAGGCGCTCTGGTTGAACCGGTAGGCGTCGAGGATGTGGACGCCGCCGAGTTCGGCGTCGGCGATGTCGTTATCCTCGATGGCGATACGGTCGTGCACGGCGCCGGGATGGGAGGCCTCGGAGAGGAAGCCGCAGACGACCTGCTCGAAGCGGCAATGGGCCACCCGTATGTCTTCGACCCGCCCGGTGGCCACCACGCAACCCGGGCGGCGGTACTGGGGCGACCAGTAGGCCACCATCGGATCGCCCGCGTTGGCGAAGGCGAAGGAGAGGCCGCTGACCTCGACGTGGGCGGGGTCGGCCAATACGATCATATTCGGTCGGATCGCCGCTTCGAGCACGCAAGAGGCGGGATCACGATCCCCGGGCATCCGCGCATAGAGGCGCCCAGCCTTGGCGTCGAACCAGAACTCGCCCGGCTCATCGAGGAGGACGGGCGCGCCCTCGATGAAATACCGGCAGCCCGTCACCGGCGGCGGGTTCCGCTGGAAATGAAACGATAACCCATCGGGGCTATTGCCGAGCACCACGTTCGGCGTCGGCCTTCCGACCACGCCCGGGTAATCGCAATAGACGAGGGCGCCCTGGAGCGACCCGGGGGGCCAGGAATCCAGGGCGGAATCGACCCCGAGGAAACGCTTGGGCACTGCGGCGGGTTCCACGCGCTTCCAAACACCCCAATCGGCCCGCAGATCGTCGGGGTTCTTGAAGGCCCAATTCGGCGTTCGCGCCAGGTTCAGCCGAACGGCCTTTCCCCCGCGGAGTTCCCAAAGCGCCCGGGGGACGCTCTCGGTTCCCATCGGGAGGCACCAAATCTTTTCGCGCTCCCGCGCCTGGGGGATCTCGTCTTCCTCCAGTTTGCGCCACGTACCCTGGAGCCTCTCCGAACCGTAAAGCCAGGCCTCACCGGACCCCCAGGACGGATCGGAGGTGAGCCGGATGGGTTGCCCCTCGGCACCGATCGGCGACGCGACCAGGGTGCCGCGGTAGATGGCACCGCGTTTGAACACGAACGTATCCGCCGTTCCCCCGAGGTGGGAACGACCCGCAGCCTTGGGATCCCAAGGGTGGTGTTTCCAGGGACGGGCCGCGGATTCCCCGTCGTTCGCGTCGTCTCCGCCTTCGAAATCGATGTAGCGCACCCCGCGGCCCTTTCGGTAAACGAAGGGGCGTGGCTGCCACTCGTAATCGCCTCCCGCCATGACCTTGGCCTGGGGCGCGTTCCAATTCCAATTCCCTTCGGGAGTTTTCCCCCAGGCCGCATCCATCGCGGGAAGCGCCGAGAGGCCCTCGGCGGGGAGGGTCAATTTTTCGCTGAAGAAGCGCTTCTCGCCTAAAAAGACGATGACCGTCAGCCCGCGCAGCTCCGGTCGCTCGGGAAGGGGGAAATCGAAGTCGAGTTGGCCCTGGCCCTCGACTTGGAGTTCGCCTCGCGTCGAGGCGACGAGGTGGCCCCGGTAATCGCCGAAGACATCCCGCCAATGGAGATCGACGTGCAGGGGCGTCTTCTCGGTCAGGGGCCCGTATCGCAGCGCGACTCGGAGGGTCTTGCCGAGGCGGGGTGCGGAAAGGAGCCTGAGGTCGCACCAGGTTCCCTTCTTCCCATTACTGTCGAGGAGAGGAACCGGATCCGCGAACAGGGTCGTCGGGGCAATGGGCGCGGTGGCGGTTTTCCCCGGGGCATCGACCGCGCCGGGGATTTTCACCGGGATGCTCGGCCCGAATACCAGCGCGGTGCGGTCCTTGAAATCGCCCGTCGGCGAGAGGAAGACCACGAGGGAGACGGATTCCAACCCTTCTTTCGCTGCGATGGAAAACGTGAACCGATTCGAAGCGCCATCCCGGGCTTCCTGCGCCGGGGCGCCGGCGTAAACGCCCCCATAGACCCCCCCGGTTTTCGCATAATGGAGGTGGGCGCTGACCTTCATGCCTTTGGGCGGATTCTCGAGGGCGAGCGCGACTTGCAGGGTTTCCCCGATCGCGACCGCGGTTGGAACCGTCGCCAAACACCACGGCGCGATGCGCGCGGTTTTCACTTCTCCGCTTGGCGCCGCGATGAGACCCGAGGCGAGGGTGAATGCCATGGCCAGGGGACGGGAGAACCGAAGGAGCGAAATCCTTCGCGGGCCTGTGGGCGGGGGAACGGGACAAGGCATGGGTTCACCTCGATGCAAGGGATAGGACGCGGGGGAGGCCAACCCGACCTCCGCTCCCCGCAGGATCCACCTGGATGTTAATCCCGGGGGGTCTTCCCGTCCTCCTACCCGATGACCTCGGATGATACTATTTTAACCATGCATGAGAAGCCCCCGCGCGCCCCTGCCCCGCGCGGGGAAAAAGTCCTCCCGGGTCCCGGGCATTCCTTCGCCATGGAGCGCTGGAAAGTACCGGTGCTCACCTGCGCCTACCACACCCACCCGGAGTTCGAGATCACCCTGGTCGACGGGGGGCACGGCAGCCGCCTCATCGGCGACCATCTCGGCGCCTACGGCGAAGGCGACCTCGTGCTCATCGGAAGCGGCCTCCCCCACCTCTACCACGGGCGCGCCGAAGACAGCCGATCTCCGACTTGGGCGCGTTCCTATGCGATCAAGTTCGCCCCCCATTGCTTCGGCCCCGATTTCTTCGAACTTCCGGAATTACGGCCCGTCCGCGCCCTTTTAGGCCGCTCGTCGCGGGGGCTCAGTTTCCCCCCCGCCACGCGAATGAAGGCGGCGGCCTAGATTCGAGCGCTCTTCCAGGAAACCCGCGGACCGAAACGGCTCGGCCTTTTCCTCGAACTCCTGGGCACCCTCGCCGAGTCGAAAGGAGCCACGGCCCTTTCCCTGCGCCACGGCGGCGATTTTCCCGCCAACAATAACCACCGCATCGATCGAGTCTTGCGCTGGATGCATGGCCAATTCACCCGGGAACTCCGCCTCGAGGATGCGGCGAAGGTGGCCGGTCTGGCCCCCGCCTCCTTCAGCCGTTTTTTCCGCGCGGCGACGAATAAACGGTTCATCGAGTACCTGGGCGAACTACGCATCGAAGAAGCCTGCCGCCGCCTGGCAGGCGGGGAAGAGCGCATTGTCACCATC
Organism: Spirochaetota bacterium; assembly: GCA_017302015.1. Classification (GTDB taxonomy): domain Bacteria; phylum Spirochaetota; class UBA12135; order COTS27; family JAFLEE01; genus JAFLEE01. The sequence goes on from JAFLEE010000005.1 coordinate 99,784, forward strand.
GGCCTCGAGTGCGGCTACGCCAATCTGTCTAATTTCAACCGCCAATTCCTCCAACGCCGCGGCATGACCCCGCGAGCGTACCGGGTCCAATGGGCGGGACTGATGGCTTGACGGGGGTTTGTCATCTTCCCGTGGTCGCTCGTAAACGGCCATACAACCGCTAACAAAGCGTGATACTCAGCGAACCCCAATGGGCTGTGTGGAACCCCGGCCAGCCCCGGCTGGCGGCCTTCCACCCTTCACTCGACTACGAACCCGAGAGCGATTGCCCGACCCGCTCCAGATGGGCTGTGAGATCCATGACGGTCAGGGGTTTTCTCAGGAAACCGCTGACGACCGGTTCGCCCGGCACGACTTCCTTCTCGCCCAGGTAATGCTCGGGGAGGTTCTTGGATTGGGGAGCGGCGCTGGCCAGGAGGATGCGCGAATTGAAATTCCGCTCCACGAGGTGGTTCACCAGGTCGTACCCCGTGCGCCCCGCCATCTGCACGTCGCTGATGACCACGCAATAGGTCCGCCCCCGTTTCTTGCCCTCGAAAAGCACGGCCTCCGCCGCCTCCACGCTATGGGCGACTTCGATGCGTTCCCTGGCGATCCCGACCGCCGTGAGGAGCGAAACGCAGACATCCACCACTTCCGGCTCATCGTCGACCACCAATATGGAACACGCGCCCTGGGAGACCGCTGGGCGATAGAGGCAGGCATGGGGGGTGCTTTCTTCGTTCGGGTTTTCTCGCCGATGGTATTGCTGGCGCTCTCCGCACCGGATCTTGGTATTCTGGCATTCGTTGTCGAGGCAATACGGGCACGATCGTCCGCGGCGCTTGAGGATGCGCACCTCGTTCTCGAGGCGGAAGCGCCAAATCTGGTGTTCTTCCAACTGGTTCGCCGAGAGCCGCTCATATTGCTCGAGGATCTTCTCCAAAAGCGGCGTCGGCGGCCCCCGACGCAACCGCACGCCCATCTCGAACTCTTCCCGCGTCGGGCGCGGCAGGATGACCAGATCGTATTCCCCGCTGGCCAAGTCAAGGGGGTCTAAGGAATCAATCGGTACAAAAACGCCCCCATCGTAATACACCCGCGCTTTCGGCCGCTCTTTCCCCGTCACCTGACACCTCGTTGACCCGAATGGAACGGCGAATTCTCCGCTGGGGGTCTGTCGGTGTCAAAATATTCTTCTGGAATCTGACGGGGTGATTGCTGCGGGCCATCGATGTTCCCTTTCCCCACCCGGAATCCTCTTCGACGAACGCCCCCGCTCCCAATACGGAAAAAGCGCCGAATTCTACGCTGTCGCGAGTAGAATCCGATTCCCAGCACCCCACGCCAAGCGCTTGGCGAACCGCAAGGACTTCCCCGATTTCCATTTTTTGCATCTTTTTTAAGGCGGGGAACCTTCGTCTTCCCGCACGGAGAACGCCTGCGCCTTTCCCCCGGAGACTTCGGCTGCCGCCTCCCGCGCCTCGACCACCAGATACTCTCAGACGGGGCTGTCGATTGCATGATTCCGTCGATTGCTGGCAAATCGGAATGAATTGTAAATGCACTCGAAAGAAGAACTCTTTGAATCGTCACGAACCTCGCATGACCCAGTGACTATTTCTATAAAAATTCTTTTTCTTATAAAAAAGGTTTGAATTAAAATTTGAAACAGGAATGCTGTCTCCTATAAGTAAAAAAATCTTTTTTGACTTGAGCAGAGAGATTGCCTGCTCCTCACCATCAAAACCACTTAATGAGGTCGCACCAAAGGGAAGAAAAAGTGTGTTTGAATAAATCTCCGCCAACTGCTTACGATATGTATACCAAGCCCAACTATTCCCCAAATACAGCCCTTGCTCAAGGCAATCGGACCCCGGAAGAAAAACACTAATGATGTTTTTATCGGCATAGACTTGCCGAGCCTTTTCCGATTCTATCAGGCCACTGATATGCACGTTGCGACTCTTATAATTTCCATAGAGTGAAGTCGAGAGAAATACAATGCTCAAGAGAGCAAGGAACGCAACGCCAATGGACATCATTCTACTGTTCAATACAGAAAACGACTTTGTGATTTCCATCGCAATCACAGAGAGGCTCACCCCTGCCACAAGCAAACCGGGAATTAAATAATGTGGCGCAGGATGTTTGCCAACAACTAGCAATGACGTGACCATCGCGACAAACGAGCCCCACAGGAGCCTTCGCAACTGTTTGTTTGTAATAACTTTGGGGACAACCAGCACAAAGAGAACTAAAATGAGAACAAAGAAAAAGATCCATTGACTTGAAAGAAGGTCAGCCATATTCGTTGCATATGTTTTCAAATCCACCCAACCACGCTCCCCCCCCCCCATAGCGTCCCTTATGAGTAAGGAGCTTTGCAAAAAAGCCAAAAAAGGTTCTCCACGGGGTAGTGACGACCGTTGCCACAAAAAAGGAAATGACAAAAATCGATGCGCCGATGATTTTTTGCGCCATGGTGCGGAGCGTGAAAACTCCAAGTAAGAGAAGGGGAAATGCAGTAATTTTAACCCCGCATGCAAATCCCGCGAAAATTAATGACAACGCGATCGACAAAAGAATCGATGTTTCTCGCTTGCCCACCCTTATTTCAATGGCAACTGAATCTTCTCGTAAAGAATATGCCCAAAAAATACAACTTCCGAGAGAAAAAAAGAACAAAAGGGGTTCGGCAGCAAATCTTCCAAACGAATGCATGACGACCGCCGGACTGAGCGCACAAAAAACTTGGGAGGCTATTGCAAGAATGGGTCTCATCCCTATTTTTACAAGTGCAAAACCAAGAAAGAAAAGCATGGCCGCATTTAAAGCAGCTCCAACTACGACTAAATTCCTCATGTAACTTTCGGGATTCTTCAGGACAGAAAAAACGAAAGGATCGTTTCCATGGAATTGAAGCAAGTGCGACAAACGCAACGTGACTGCTCCAAAAACCTGGGAAGGCGTGCCTGGATGATCGGTATGCCACACGGGCTTAAAATGATCTGCCAGCAGAAGGGAGTTGAAGAAGTAGATGTAGTCAGGATCGCTATTTTCTACGGCCCACGATGGCCCCCTTGCATTCATCCACCAAAGACCTGCCAATAAGGCGATTAATGGAACAATGCTATTAAGCAAGATGCCCGTGCTGTGCATTTTTGTATTCAAAGAAGTACTCCTAAAGTAAACTTAATAGCGAGTTGATATTCGATGCGATCCGCTCTGCCCTAAGAACCTTCCGTTAATCATCCGGCCAAATTGTTCCACTGGTTTATCAGGCATGAATTACGGTGGAATTATCGACATAGGCGTCAATCATCACAAGCATTGCCTATTTTTTACTTCATATTGAAGAAATAGCCTCGTGTTTGTGACGGACATGGTTACACATAAAGTTGAGCGTGCCCCAGGGAAATTAAAACCCGACCCATGCGCGAGAGCCCGACGTTTCTGTTTATGAGAACCATGGGTCATTCACATCTGGACAAGTTTTGTAACATCCCGATCCTTCCTGTCACGTAAGTCATCTTTACGATTCCATCCCAGGCACTCTCAGTTCGCTCTTCCTCACTCCGTGCCGACACACCATTAATCCCCATGGATTAATTATACTCTCAGCACCAACCGCAAGTCCTTTTGTCACATCGGCAACCCCGAATAGTCAGAAGTTGTGATTGACCGATCCAACGCACCCACTGGCTATTTTAGGAATAGACCGAGTTCCGCTCTTAGGTCATAGTCGTTTCGCCAGTTTGGAAACTTGTTATGTTAGAATTGGTCGATTGCCCCCCTCCCCCCCCGAAATCCTCTTCGACGAACGCCACCGCTTCCAATACGGGAAAAGCGCCGAATTCTACGTCGCCGCCGGTAGACTCCGCTTCCCCGCACCCGACGCCAAGCGCCTGGCGACCCGAAAGGGCTTCCCTGATTTCCGTTTCATGTATCTTTTGGAAGGAGGGGGAACCTTCGTCTCCCCCCGCGGGGAACGCCTACGGCTTTCGCCCGGAGACCTCGTCTGCCGCCGCCCGCGCCTCGACCACCAGATGCTCCCCGACGGGGGCAAACTTTGGCGCGAGTTCTATCTCGTCCTTCCGCCCACCCTAGCCGCCGCCTTCGAAGAGGCGGGGCTTCTCCCCGAGGGAGATTACCACCCCCTCGGCCTCGACGCCTCCATGGAACGCGCCATGGCCGGCATCGGCGCCGCCGTGCGAGGGGCCAGATCCTTCGCCCCCCTCCTCTCCGAACTCGGCGATTTTCTCTCGTTCATCAAGCAGCGCACCGAGCGCACCCGGCTGGGCGCCGCCGAACTCCGGCGCATCGAGCAGGCCAAGGGAATCCTCTCCCAAGGCCTCGAAGAGAACCTTTCCATGCGCCAACTCTCCCGGCGCCTGGGCCTCGATTACGACCTCTTCCGCAAGCGCTTCAAAGCCGCCACCGGCATGGCGCCCAAAGAGTTCCGATTGCGAAAAAAACTTGCCGCGGCCGCGGCGATGCTCACGGAAGGCGACACGTCCGTTTCATCGGTGAGCGAGGCCCTGGGTTACCCGGATGTCTTCTGCTTTTCGCGCCAATTCAAGGCCCATTTTCATTCGACGCCGAGCGAGTATCGGAGGGGGTGGCGGTGAGCGAGAGGCTCGAAGGCGCCGGGGCGCTTCCGCATGCCAGCGACTGCATTAGGATGAATCTGTGAAATTTCGAAGAAATGATTCCTGGCCCATTCCCAATCATCTTAGGATCGCGTCGGTCAATTCATTTTTTCGGGCGTGATATTTTCCTCCATCCTGAAAATATGCACCACGAGGATTGCGCTCCCCGCCTGTCGGTAGAAAATTCTTACCGGCGACTCCATGATTTGACGATAGGTTTTGTCCTGGAATTCGAGCGGATAGGAACCCATCCTCGGAAAGGTTTCGAGTTTTTCGATGGCGACAAAGACGCGACGAACCAATTCGATCGCAGCCCGCTCGTTGACCAGCGAAATATACTCCGCGACCCGATTCAGGTCTTCCATCGCAGAACGAGCGATGATTACTTGAGCCATTTGACCATTTTTTTCTTTGCTTCGGCCACCGTATAGGTTTTTCCCTCGCGGAAGTCTCTCTCGCCCCGGGCGATCCCCTCGAGGATTCGTATCTTCTCCTCGATATGCTCGAAGGTTTCCACATCCACCAAATAGGCCGCGGGTTTGCCATGCTCCGTGATGAGCACGGGTTCGCGCTTCTTCGCGAGGTCCCCGATGATTTTGGTTGCCTTCCGCTTAAGCGAGGTGACGAGTTCAGTCTTCATAGTGTCATTTTAGTGACACTCTAAATCGAAGTCAAATCGCTCGGCCGAACAACCCTTACGCCGACGAAACGACACGATCTTTGAAATGCTCGTTCTTGCTCGCCGTTCACATACATCCGCGAATCAGATTCCGAATGCCCTCTCACTTCCCCAGCAAAACTTTCGCCAAAAACTCCCGCGTCATCTGTCCCGCCACCGGGTCGCGGAAACCCCCGTGCTTTTCCCCGGGAAAGAGGCGGTAGGTCGAAGAAACCCCCTTGGCCAAGAGCGCTTCATGGAGCCGCTGCCCCATGAGGGGCGGCACCACCGTATCGGCGTCGCCGTGGAGAATCAGGAAGGGCGGGTCGTCGGCGCTGGCATAGGCGATGGGGTTGGCCCGTTGGATGCGGTCTTTGTCATTGGGAAAATCGCCCCCGAGCAATTTACCCTCTGGGGAAGCCGGGGAGAGATGGCCCGCGTAAGACAAGCCGAGATCGGTGGGACCGAACCAATCCACCACGGCCGCCACACGGCTCGAGACCCCGGGGTTTCCGCCCGAGCCCTCCAATTCGGCGATGTCCGCCGTGGTGCCCACCAGGGCGGCCAAATGGCCGCCGGCCGAGGATCCCCACACGGCCATGCGATCGGGGTCGATGCCATAGGCTTTGGCATTGGCGCGGAGGTGGCGGATGGCCGCCTTGCAATCCTCGATCTGCGCGGGATAGATCGCCTCGCCCGTGAGGCGGTAATCGATGCTCGCGCAAAAAAAGCCCGCCTCGGCATAGGTCATGAGTTGGCCGAGTAGGGGTTGCTCCCGGGAACCGGATTGCCACCCGCCGCCATGGATGAACACGATGGCCGCCAGGGGCTTGGAGGCCTCCTTGGGTTTCAGGGTATCCATGAGGAGGGGCTTGCCCCCGCCGCTGCCATAGGCGATGGCGCGGGTGAGGATGACCGAAACGGGAATCTTTCGGGGTGGCGGGGCGCCCTTGGTCTGGTCGAAGGGATCGCCGGATCCCCCCGTATTGGAGGCGCCCGGGGGGCGCTGCTTGCCGGCCGCATCGATCTCATCCGGCGACAGACGGCCATCTCCGTTCACGTCGAGGCGTTGGAATAGGGGCGGGGGGCCCTTAAACTCGGCGCGGGTGACGATTCCATCGCCATCGGCGTCGTCTTTACGGATGCGCTCGGCCAGAGACGATTGGGGGAAGGCGGTGGCGAGGTGACAGGAGAGGACGAGGAGGATGAGCGGGATGGGAACGGAGGTCAAACGGGGATTCATGGCCGATTTTCACCCCTGTTCTTCAGGTCGTCAAGGTATGAAAGGCCCCCTACCTGCTCCGTTTCAGGTCCGTTTCAGCTCCGTTTCTGCTCCGTTGCGACTGGCTCCTGTAACGCTCCGGTGTATATAAGGGTAGGAGGGAAGGGATTTGACCCACCCCCTGGCCCCCTCCCTCCGCCGAAAGCGGATGGAGGGGGAAAGATATGCAATCTCTTTCTTGCCCTCCCCATTGGCTTTCGGCCAAGGGGGAGGGTTGGGAGGGGGTCACAGGATTCATTCCCCCCAAGAATCCGGCAGAAAAGCAGAATAAAATTATAGGTCCCTATTTCGAATCCGCCCCCGGCACGGAGCGCAAGCATGTCCTTGATGACCGTCTTCCCATCCCCCAAATTCCCAATCTTTTTGGGCATCGCGGTCATCGCCCTGCTCGCCGCAGCTCCCCTCGCCGCCGCCGAGAATCTCCTCAAGAACGGCGACTTCGAGGAATTAGGCGGTGCTTCCCTTTCGGGTTGGACGACCGAAGGCAAGGAAGCCGTCGTGGAGGCCTCCACGGAGGGCGCCTTTATCCGCGGGAAGGTTTCGGCCATGATCCGCAGTGCTTCCACCAACGCGGCGGTGCGCGCGGGGGCCACCGTCGCGCAACCCGTACCAGGCGCGGAACCGGGGCGCACTTACGCACTCGCATTCTTTGCCAAAGGCGAGAAAAGCGGCCAGGTGCTCACCGTCATCTATGATGCCTGGAGGCCCGTGGGGGCCCATTGGTACCGCAAGAAAGAGGTCCCCCTCACCGCCGAGTGGAAAAAATACGCCTTGGAAGAAAGCATCCCCGGCGCCGCGGAATGGGATGGCCGCAAGCTCACGATCCGGTTTTCCATCGGGTACGGTTCGGTCTTCCTCGACGAGGTCTCGCTCACGGCGGTCGTGAAGGAGGATGGGGGTTCCGCCCAGCGTTCCCTCCTCGAGAACCCCGGGTTCGACGACGGCATCTCGGGTTGGTTCGCCGAATCGTGGGCGCCCACCTGGGCCGTGAGTTCCAACCGCATGGGGCGCGATTTCGCGGTGAAACATCGCGGCGCCTGCTCCTTGAAATTGCCCTTCCCGGGCACGAGCCTCATTAGCCGACGCTACGCGTTCAAACCCGATACGGCCTACACGGCTTCGTTCTGGGCCCGCAGCGACGACGCTTCCGGCCAGGGCCTAAGCGCCTTCCTCATCACCCCGGATTGGAAGATCTTCAAGACCGAAGTGCCCGCCCGGGAACTCGGCCGCGATTGGAAGCGCTACTCGGTGGCCTTCAAGGCCCCGAGCCAAGGGAATGCCTACGGCAATTCCTTCTATATAAGGGTGGACCCCCGCAGCACCGTCTGGGTCGATTCATTCCAACTCGAAGAGGGCCCCGCCACCGATTACGATCCCGGCATCCAGGCGGGCATCGAGCCCTATCCCCCGTCCGGCATCTACAAGGCGGGCCAGCCCGGCACCGTGCGGGTCAGCGCCACCCGCAATGCGCCCTGGGGCGAGGCCCATCTCCTCACCCTCCAAGGGTGCGGCGCCGACGGGGCCGTCCAGTGGACGAAGTCCGTGGAGATCCCCGGGGATGCGAAGGATGTCAGGGAATCCCTCGCCCTCCCCACGGAAAGGCTCGGGGTGATCGACCTCAGGGCGAGCATCGCCGCGAAGTCCGCTCCCGGAAAGAGCATCGCCTCGGCCCAATGGCGCGTGGTGGTGATCGCGGGGGATTACGCGCTCCCGCCCAACCCGCTCCTGGGCCTCGACACGGCCCCGGCCTGGGCGCCGCTGCCGACGCTCCTGTCCGAAGAGGGCCTCGCCGCGGGGTTCGCCGCCGGCATGGGGCGCTCCTTCTTCTCCACCAGCGGCGGCTGGCCCGTGGGCGAGCGCAAGAACACGAGCGTGGAGGATCCCATGCACGTGCGCGCGCTGCGCGAGGCCTACGCCATCCCCCGCGCCTCGGGAAAATCCACCATGGTCGTCTTCGACGCGGGGCGCGCCTCGCCGCTCTCCCTGCGCAACATGAAGCGCGACGGCAAACTCATCCCCCTCGAGGAGCGCGAGGCCGCCATCCCGGAGTTCGCCAAGAACCTGGCGGCCTGGGTGGTCGCCCTCTCCAACGTCTTCGACATGGTGGAGGTGTTCAACGAGCCCAATATCTGGGTCATCGGCGGCGAGAAGGGCATGCCGCCCGAACTCTACGTGAAAGCGCTCTCGGCCGCGCACCGGGCGGTGCGCGCCGTCAATCAGAACGTGCGCCTCGCCGCCGACATGAACGGCATGGATTTCGAATACGCGGAAAAACTCGTGAAACTAGGGGGCGCCGCCTTCTTCGACGTCTTCACCGTCCACCCCTACCGGGCCACCGCCGAGAACCCGCCGCTCTACGAGGATTACCGGAAACTGCGCGCCATTCTCGACAAGGCGCGCCCCGGCATCCCCGTGGTCAATAGCGAGCAGTATTTCGGCGTGCGCAACCCCGTCTACCAGATGGAGCACGAACGCAATTATTTCGCCGACTCCGAGGAGGACCAAGCGGGGCGCCTGCTGCAGACGGCCCTCCACGGGTTCGCCGCCGAGGCCGTCCCCTTCTCCCTCTTCGCCCCCGGGGCCATGGTCGGGAAGGAGGGGATCTCCGATTCCCGCTACTTCTACCACTCGTTCGGGATGCTGCGGACCCTCGGGCGCCTCACCCGGGGCCTGGCGCGGGGCGAGGAACTCGCCTGCGACAAATCTCTCCGCGTCTTCCTGCTGGAACTCGCCGATGGATCGCGCCTCGTGACGGCCAATACCCGCATCTTCGGGGTGAAGGGCACCGTGAAACTCCCCCTGGCCGCCGAGGCCGCGTGGGACCCCAACGGGAACCCGATCTCCCAAGACGCCGTGCCCGTGGGGTATACGCCCACCTATTGGAGTTTTGCCAAGGCGACCCCCGCCGAGGCCATCCGCCGGGCTTTCCGCAGCGCCACCTGCCGGGGTTTCGATTTCCCGGTGGAACTTTCGGCCAGCTTGGGCGCCGACGGCAAGGTCCGCTTGACGCTCAAGAACGTCTCCACCACCCCCGCCGCGGGCACCGTGAAATTCGACGCGAGCCCCGTCCCGTGGGCCTTCCCGACGACGCTCCCCTTCGATCTGGCCCCGGGAGCCGTGGCGGAAAAACGCCTCGAGGCCGGCGGCGCGAAGCCGGCGTGGAACGCCCAGTACGCCGTGCCCTACGCCGCCCAATCGGAGGACCTCATCGTGCGCCGCGTCCTGCGCCTCCCCTCCCTCCTGGTGCCCAAAGCGGCGAAGGCCATCGCCGTGGATGGAGACCTAAGCGACTGGGACGACGCCCCCTGGATGACGCTCGGGGAAGAAGCGCTGTCGAAGAACTTCAGCGCCAAACTCCCCCACCAGGGCGCCGCCGACTTCGGGGCGCGGGTGGCCCTTCGCTGGGCCGACGGCGGGCTCTACCTCGCCGCGCGCGTGCGCGATGACGTGGCGTTCCAGAAGGGGAACCCCAACACGCTCTATGAGCGCGACTCCCTCCAACTCTATTTCGACCTGGGCAATAACGCCTCGCCCCAGGTGCACGCCTACGACAAAGACGACGTGGTCTACGCCATCGGCCTCGACGAAAGCGGTCGGGCGGTGGCCAACCTGGAGAAGAGCCCGGGCACCCGGTATATCGGCGCTAATAACGTCGAGACCGGCCTGGATGCCGACGTGAAGGTCGCTTGCCGCTCCCTGCCCGATGGCTACGCCTACGAGGTCTTCTTCCCCTCCTTCACCCTGCCGTTTCTGGCGATCAAGCCGGGCAGCGTATTCGGGGTGTCCCTCCTCCTCAACGATAACGATGGCGCGGGAAGGAAGCAGGGGCTCACCCTGGGGCCGAAAGGCACCGAGCCGTTCGGCGAGCCCTCATTGTGGCGCTGCGCCCAATTGGGGGAGTAGGGGGAGTGCTGCACCCCGGGGGAACTTGCGCTTTGCGAAGATGCCGGGGTGGCGCCGAGTCTGTGGACCGTAGGGCGGATCCCATCCGAGGCTGGCGGGCAAGCCCGCTGTAAGAGTCCGCACCAGCGTTTTTTTGACGGCAGCGCCTTTCGAATCCTGAAATCAATTTCCGCGCGGCGCCGAGGCGAAATAACGCCTACCCTCATCTATCCCCGCCCACGGAAGCCTGACCATGCGCGAATCCAACCAGACCGACTTCGACCCCTCCCAGTTCGCGGACCCCGGGCCGGCGTTCCGGTCCATCCCTTTCTGGTCCCTCAATGACCGCCTTGACCCGGCGGAAATCAAGCGGCAACTCGCCGCCTTCAAGGAGGGCGGCTTCGGCGGCGCCTATCTCCATAGCCGCATCGGCCTGCTCACCCCGTACCTCGGGGCGGATTGGTGGCGCGCCATGGACGCCGCGGTGGACGCCTGCGGGGAACTCGGCCTCGAAGCCTGGTTCTACGACGAGGATAAATGGCCCAGCGGGTTCGCCGGGGGCATCGTCCCCCGCCTGGATGCGGATTTCCGTTCCAAGGCCCTCCTGCGCCTGAAGCGCGGCGACCCGGTTCCCCCGACCGGCGTGGTCCTGGCTGAGGCGGGGGAGTGGGCCTTCGTCGAATGGACCATGCCCATGGGAGACCCCTGGTTCAACGGCACGGCCTGGGTCGACCTCCTGAACCCCCGTTGCGTGGCGGCGTTCATCGATTGCAGTTACCGACCTTACGTCGAACGCTACCGCGGCCGCGCCTGCGTGCGCGGCATCTTCACCGATGAGCCCCAACTCTCCCCGAGCCAGAGCCTGGGACGCTTCCCGATCGCCCACCACGGGGCCCTGGCGTGGTCGCCCCACCTGCGCGCGCGCTACCGCGGGGACCACGGCGAGGATGTGGTGGACCGCGCCGCGGAACTCTTCGAGCCCCGCGGGGATTGGAAGCGTACCCGCTGGCGTTTCCACCGCTCCCTCACCGCTCAATTCGAGGCGGCCTTCACCCGCCCAATCGCCGAATACTGCGGGAAGCACGGTTTCGCGTGGACCGGCCATTTCAACGGCGAAGGGGGTTTCCGCAGCACCACCGACAACGTGGGGAGCATGGCGGCCCAGTACCGCCACATGCAGCGCCCCGGCGTCGATTGGCTGGGCCTCCGCATTAAGGGAGGCCAAGTCACCCTCAAGACCCTCTCCTCCACCGCCAACCAATGCGGCCAGGGGCGCCGCCTCTCCGAACTCTTCGGCTGCGCGGGCCAGGATATGTCGGCGGAGGACCGCGCCTGGATCTTCGGTTGGCACGCCCTCCACGGGGTGAACCACGCGTGCCCCCACCTTTCCCTCTACACCCTCCGGGGCGTGCGCAAACGCGATTATCCCCCGACCCTCTCGCCCCACCAGCCCTGGTGGCCGGAGAACCATCGCCTCGAAGCGTCCATGGCCCGGCTCTCCTACGCCGCGACCGCGGGGAACTTCGACGCCGATCTCCTGGTCTTGAGCCCCCTCGAGAGCGCCTGGTGCGAGTTCCCGGAAAAGTCCGTGGATGCGCGCAGCGGCGACTTCGAGGCCCTCCTCGCCGAACTCGGCGCGGCCGGCCGCGACTACGACCTCGGCGATGAGAGCGTGCTTTGCGGCCTCGCCGTCCCCCGCAACGGTTTCCTCGAGGTGGGCGAGGCGCGCTACCGCGCCGTCCTCCTTCCTTCCCTCGCCACGGTGCGCCGGGAAACCCTCGCATGGCTCGCGGCCTTCTTGGACCAGGGCGGGCGGGTGTATTCCTGCGGGGAGCGCCCGACGCGCGTGGATGGGGCGGACGATCCCGCGGCGCTCGAGCCGGTCCTCTCCCGCATCCCCGCGATCTCGAGGAAACGCCTGGGGCGCGGCCTCGAAGCGCGCCTGCCCGCGGCTGTGCGCGTCCTACGCTCCCGCGGCGCATCGCCGTGGAAGAAGGCGCCCCCGGTGATGCTCCAGATGCGGCGCACCGATTCCGGCCGGCTCTGCCTGGTGTTTAATCCCTCCCGCCTCGAGACGGCCCGATTCGCCCTTCGGTTCAGGGATGCCGCGGGAGGCGCGGCGTGCTACGACCCCGCCACGGGCGTCGCCAACCCCATCGACGTGACCGAGGGCGGGAGGATCGAACTCTGCCTCGCGCCGGCCCAATCCGTCGTCCTCGCGCTGGATGCGCCACTGGCGAGACCCGCGGGATCGGGCGACGCCGGGGTGGAGGGCCTGGGCCCCGTCGTCGCCCCGGCCAAATGCATCTCGAAACTCACGGGCCCTTGGCGGCTTCGCCGCCTGGATCCCAACGCGCTTCCCCTCGATTTCGCCTCCTGGAGCCTGGCGGGCGAATCGGGGGAGGATGCGGAACCGCTTTTGGGCCTCATGCACCGCTTCACCGCCCGCAAACTCGGCGGTCCGATCAGGCTCCGTTTCGAGGTGGAGGCGGCGGATCTCCCCCAGCGATGCCGCCTCGCCTGGGAATCCCCCAACATGGACGGCCGTTGGAGCGTCAATGGAGCGCCCCTCACGGGCGCCCGAGACGCCGGCTGGCTGGATGCTTGCATGCGCAGCGCGGACATCGCGCCCCTCATGCGCCTTGGACGGAACCGGATCGAACTAGAACTTGATTTCACGCCGCCCATCCCGGCTTCCAGCGATCCCATCGCCCGATACGGCACGGAACTGGAGGCGGTTTATTTGATCGGCGATTTCAAGGTGGAGGCGACCCCCTCCTCCGAACCGGTCCGAAGCCCCCAATGGGACCCTCGCCTTTTCATCCCCAAACGGGTGCACCGATTCGTCTCGTGGCGCCTGGCCAAGGAGGATCCCCCAGCCTTCGGCGATCTCACGCCCCAGGGTTATCCCTTCTACGCGGGGCGCTTCGCCGCGGAAACCCGCTTCACCCTTCCCGATACGCGGGGGAACCTTTTCCTGCGCTTCGCCCATCCGGCCGTCCAGGCGATCCGCGCGGAATTAAACGGCTCGGCCCTCGGGACCCTCACGCGCTCTCCCTGGGAATGCGCCCTCCAAGGCGCCGCGCGCCGGGGCGAAAACGCCCTCGCCCTCGAACTCACGGGTTCGCTGCGCAACCTGCTCGGTCCCCACCACCACAAAGACGGCGAACTCGTGAACGTCGGCCCGGAAAGTTTCGTGGGCCAACCGACCTGGGGCAGCCCCCTCCCCAAGGAACCCGATTGGTACGAGCGCCGGAAAACGGGAAACACGGGCCTATGGCGGGATGACCGCTACGTCATCGCCTTCGGCCTGACCGAGGCCCCGCGGATCCTCCGGCGGGACGGGGGCGGGCCCCGACGCTGACCGCTGTGGACGGCGCGCGCCGCGGGCGCAGCTTCGCCCGGTATTCCCCCGGCGTGAGGCCCAGCTGCCGGCGGAAGACTTTATTGAAGAATCCCAGGCTCGCGAAGCCGCAATCGCCTGCGATGGCGAGGATGTCCCGGTCCCCGGCGCGCAGGGCCTCGCATGCGCGGGCGATGCGGTAGTGATGGAGGAAATCCACGAAGGACCGCCCCGTTCTCTTCTTGAAGAGCCGGCAAAATTGGGCCGGATCCAGGGCGATGGAATCGGCGAGTTCTTTTTGGCTGATCTTCTCGGCGAAATGCTCGCGCGCATGGGCGATGGCCCGGTCGAGGAGGTCGCGGCGGACCTTCCCGCGGGCCGCCCTGCGGCGGTCCTCGAGCGCGGCCCCGTATTGGCGCAAGAGCCGCACCAGGAGGCCCATGAGGATCGACGCGGCCTCGAGGCGGTATCCCTCGGGCCGCTCCCCCAGAAGGTCTTCGAGCCCGCGCAATTCCCGAAGGAGCCTTGCGAGGGGCGCGCGCCCGAGGCGGAATCCCTTGCCCACGCCCGATTCCCTCCCGAAGAGGGGCTCGAGGAAGAAGAAATCCCGGAAATGAGGCAGGCGGCAGAACTCGGGCCACCAGGCCCCGAGGGCGGCCGGCTCGAAATAGACGTTGACAAGGCGCACCGGCTTCCCGATGATCCACCGGTGGCGCTCGCCCGCCTGGACGATGAAGACGTCGCCCGCGCCCACGGGGTGGCGCACTCCGCCGATTTCGTGGAGGCATTCCCCCTCCTCGAACACGACCCATTCGAGGAACTCGTGGGCGTGCGGCGCCCCGATCCGGCCATCCGTGAGGCGCTCGAGGTGGAGGGGAAATCCGCCGCGGAAAAAACGCGCCGAGGGGATGACCGAGCCCTCGGGGGCCGCGTTGCCCGCGATGGCTTCCCCGGGGGGAACGTTCACGACGGTCGTTTTCAAATGGGGGATCCCGATCGGAGTGTAATATTGCCATCGAGGACGGGACAATGAGCCCCCCTCGTTGTCCTTTCGCCGTGCGCCCCGCCAATGAAAATGCCCAGGAGCCTGTGTGTTTGTCGCCATTTCATTTAACTCACCTTCCATCAACCACATCGGTGCGCATCGCCCCCCCTGCCCCCCAGTTCGCGATGAGAATAACTGAACGACTCCGGTTCCCTCGGAACCCACACCCGCGGCTTCCTAAGATGACTACGTTTCCGTCGGGCACCCGAGTCTCCAGCCTCCTTTGCGTCCTCTTCGCGGGGTGCCTCGCCCTGTGCGCAAGCTCCCACGCGGCCTCCGATGGGCCCGCCCCGCGGAGCGAGGTCGCCCACTCTGTCGCCAAGCCCGCCGCGAGCCCCGACCGCGTGGGCGCCTACGTTCTCTCTCCGGAGCGCGACGCCAAGGCCCGCTCCCTCGCCAAGGTCCGCCTGCGCGTCAAGATCCTCGGCATCGCTTGGGGCCTCCTCGTCCTCGCCGCGATCCTGCGCTTTCGCCTCGCGGCCGCGCTGCGCGACCTGGCGGAGCGCCACACCCGCCGGAAGATCCTCCAACTCCTCATCGTGGTCCCCGCGCTCATGGCCGTCATCGGCGTCGCAACCCTGCCCCTGGCGATCTATGGGAATGGGCTCAGCCGATCCTACGGGCTCTCGGTGCAGGGCTGGGCTTCCTGGTTCGGGGATTGGGGGAAGGGCTTGGTGCTCACCGCCCTCCTTTCCACCCTGCTCTCGGGCGTCCTCTACGCCTTGATCCGCCGTTTCCCGAAACGCTGGTGGTTCGCCTTCTGGCTCGCATCGATCCCCCTGATCCTCCTCGGTTTCTTCCTCACGCCCCTCGTCATCGAGCCCCTCTTCAATCGGTTCGAGCCGCTTAAAGTAAGCCGCCCGGCGCTCAGCCGCGACCTGCTGCGCATGGTCGAACGAGCGGGGGTCCACATCCCGGAAGACCGTTTCTTTCTCATGCACGCCTCCCAGAAGACCACCGCCCTCAACGCCTACGTCACCGGCTTCGGGGGCTCCAAGCGCATCGTCCTTTGGGACACCCTCACGTCGGGGATGGAGGCCCCCGGCGTCCTCTTCGTCGCCAGCCATGAGTTGGGGCATTATGTGCTGCGCCATCTGCTGGGGGGACTCGTCCTCTCGGTGCTCGGCGTGCTCGCGGCGCTCTTCATCGGCGCCCGGGCCGTCGGCGTTCTCATCGGGCGCTGGGGACCCCGATGGGGGATCCGCGATCCGGGGGATTGGGCCTCCCTTCCGCTCCTCCTCCTCGTCGCCTCCCTGCTCTCAACCGTGGGGGAGCCCCTGGGCAATCTCTATTCGAGGCAGATCGAGCACGAGGCCGACCGCTACGCCCTCGAACTCATGCACCACCTCACCGCGGACGCCCCCCAAGCCGGCGCGAAGGCCTTCCAAAAACTCGGCGAGGCGAACTTAAGCGATCCCGCGCCGAGCGCCCTGCGCGTGCTCCTCTTCTATAGCCATCCTCCCATCGCAGAGCGGATCCGATTCTGCCTCACTTACGACCCGTGGTCGGCGGGCGGCACTCCCGTCTATGTGAGATGAGGGGACCGATGGCCGCGCAGCGTGGGGCCCCCATGAACCTCTTCTTCTACCTCCACGCCGCCCCGCCCTCCGCCCGCGTCTCCGCCACCTTCGAGTATGAACTCCGCCGCGGGGTGATGGACGGCGCCTGCCAGCGCGGCGACCGGCTCACCGTCGCCGGCCCCGAACTCGACCTGGCGGCCTTCGTCGCCGAGGGCGCCTGGCGGCGCTTCGATGCGGCCCTCGGGGTGGTGCCCACCTGGGCCAGCGACCGCATCGCCGCCTGGGATGCCCTGCAGACCCGCCTTCCCGCGATCTCGCTCACCGGGGCCTCCCGGCTGCGCCGCGGCCACCGCATCGACGGCGACCACCGCCGCGAGATGGACTTCGTGCTCGCCCACTTGGCGGAACTCCCCGTGCGGCGCCTGGGCTATCTCGGCATGGACCTCGGGCCCCACGCCGATGCCCGCTACCGGGCCTTCCGCGACGGCGCGGCGCGTCTGGGCTTCCAGGTC